>CAYQPJ010000083.1:0-1528 GCA_964419515.1 uncultured Eubacteriales bacterium | reverse complement strand
ATCATTCCGCAACAAAAAACTCGTAAAATGCGCGATACGCCATATAAAGGTCAAGCTTTGAAATAACCTCATACGGTGCGTGCATCGAAAGAACGGGTACACCTATATCAACAACGTCAACGTCGAGTCTTGCTATAAACTTCGCAACTGTTCCGCCGCCGCCCGCATCAACCTTACCAAGCTCGCCTATTTGCCAAACAACACCCGCGTCATCAAGAATCCTTCTCATCTTACCCATAAATTCGGCTGATGCATCGCTTGTGCCGCTTTTTCCTCTTGAGCCGGTATACTTTGTTATAACAACGCCTCTGTTTATAAACGAGGCATTTTTACTTTCAAATACATCCGAGAAGGTTGGGTCATATGCGGCATTAACATCCGCCGAGACACATTCGCTTTTTGAAAGAACATCGTAGCCGTTTACGCCCTCACTCTCGGCAATTCTGTAAATAAAGCTTTTCATAAAATCGGAAACAAGACCCGTGTTTCCCTCCGAGCCGATTTCTTCCTTATCGGCAAGAACGGCAAGAACCGTATGCGCGGGCTTTTCACAATTAAGTGCCGCCATTACCGCGGGATAAGCACAAACCTTATCATCATGACCGTAAGCGCCTACCATACTTCTGTCAAAGCCTATATCATCTGCCTTAAACGCAGGAACAATCTCAAGCTCCGCACTCAAAAAATCGGCTTCTGTTATACCGTATTTTTCATTGAGAATATTCAAAATATTAAGCTTTACAAGGCTTTTTTCCGCAATACCGAAATATGTGCCGGCAAGCCTTACGGTGCTTTTGGAGTCGGCATCAAGTGCGTCACCGCCTCTGTAATGTCTGCTTCCCACAAGCACGTTAAGCTCCTCACCTCTTATGCCGTCGCTTAAGGTGCGCTTGCCCTGCTCTGCACCGAGGTGCGGCAAAATATCGGAAATAACAAATTTCGGCTCTCCCTCTTTTTCGCCTATGCTTATATTAATAACAGAGCCGTCTTTTTTTACAATAACTCCGTGAAGAGCTAAAGGAATTGCCACCCATTGATACTTTTTAATTCCGCCGTAGTAATGTGTTTTGAAGAGCGCGAGGTCGTCGGACTCGTAAAGTGGAGAGGGCTTAAGGTCAAGGCGCGGTGAATCAATATGCGCAGCGGCGATTTTCACGCCGTTTTCAAGGCTCTCAGTGCCGAAAACAGCGGCAATAAGCGCTTTACCGCGATTATTGCAATAAACTCTGTCGCCTGCCGAATATTTCTTTTGAGAATCATATTCCGAAAACCCGCTCTTTTCGAGAATATCTATTGTTACATTAACCGCCTCGCGTTCTGTTTTGGCATTATCAAGAAACACCTTATAGCCCTCGGCAAATTCATCTGCCTTTGATATTTCATCGGCAGTGCAACTGTGCGCCGCATTTTGCGGATAGTAAAAAAGTTCTTTTTTAAGCTCATTGTTTGTCTTGCTCATTTTAAAATTCCTTTCACATATTATATAAATTTTTATAAATATTTTTAATTTTCAATACTCTGTCGGCAT
>CAYQPJ010000082.1:0-1532 GCA_964419515.1 uncultured Eubacteriales bacterium | reverse complement strand
CCGACGACCTCCAGGGCCACAACCTGGCACTCTAACCAACTGAGCTACATCCACCATAACTGGCACGGTTGGAGGGATTCGAACCCCCGACCCACTGCTTAGAAGGCAGTTGCTCTATCCTACTGAGCTACAACCGCGTATATTGTGGAGCGGGTGATGGGAATCGAACCCACACAACCAGCTTGGAAGGCTGGGATTCTGCCATTGAACTACACCCGCGTGTCACAACAACGGATATTCTATCACAAGCTTTGTGCTATGTCAAGTTTTTTTTCGTTTTTTTGTGAAATATTCGGAGCAATTTTTCATTTTTTCGATTTCGGCATTATTGCAAAATCCTTATAATTATGGTAAAATTCAAATACACAGTTTTTGTAAGGGTGAAAAAAATGTCTCTTAAGGAAGTTAAAATCAAAAGAATGGCCGTTGAGCCTTCAAGGCGAATACTCGTTACAAGTGACATTCACGGCAATCTAACGCACTTTAAAAATGTGCTCGAAAAAGCCGAGTTTTGCGACTGTGACACACTGTTTATAGTCGGCGACATTATTGAAAAGGGCCCCGAAAGCCTTTCAACGTTACGCTTTGTTAAAACTCTTTGTGAGAAAGGAAACACCGTAGCGCTTCTCGGAAATGTTGATGCATATAAGCTTAACTGTATTTACAATTTAAGCAATGAAAACGCCGAGAGCTTCTACAACCACCTTCTTGTATTCAGAAATTGGTACGGTTCAACCTTTTTTGACGAAATGGCTGCGGAATGCGGCATTGAAATCAACTCACCCGAGGATATTTTAGCGGCAAAAAGCGCCGTGCTTTCACATTTTAAACCCGAGCTTGACTTTTTGGAAGAGCTTCCCACAATTGTTGAAGCCGGCTCTTATATTTTCGTACACGGTGGACTTTATTACACTGAGCTTGAAAAAAATCGCGAAAAAACCACCTTTGAGATTACAAAATACGATAGCTTTATGACACAAACGCCCTTGAGCTTTGAAAAATACGTTATAACAGGGCATTGGCCGATTTGCCTTTACGGCGAAAAATCGCACCAGCTGAATCCCCTCATTAACAAAGAGAAAAAAATCATCGCAATTGACGGCGGTTGCGGCGTAAAAAGAAACGGTCAGCTCAACCTTTTAATAATTCCCGACATTAACGCCCCTGTTGACGATATTTCTCATATATATTGTGACTCGCTTCCTAAATTCAAAGCCGAGGTCTCACAAAAAGGCAAGCCTGCCTCCTTATATATTTCGTGGGTTACTAGAAATATAAAAGTACTCGAAAAAGGCGAAGAATTTTCGCTTGTCAAACACGAAAAAACAGGGAAAGAGCTATATGTTCCAACTTCTCATATAATAAACGGCAACGAATGCATAGACTATTCCGATGAGCTTTTGTCAATAAAAAGGGGCGACACACTCTCACTTATTGCCGAAACCTCTAAGGGGAAAATCGTAAAAAAAGACGGAGTTATAGGCTGGTATAAAGCATAAAAAATAAGGGAGCTGTAAAAACGCAAGTTTTTT
>CAYQPJ010000081.1:0-1956 GCA_964419515.1 uncultured Eubacteriales bacterium | reverse complement strand
TAACCGCAAAGCCCGTAAATATCATCTGCGCTTCTTATAATCCTCGTCAATTTCCCGTGACCAGTCATTACCGAGCGGAGCGCTTGCTCTTACATCGCAAACCGCTTTTGCCACAGCCTCGTACAATATATGCGTACCTTGACCGTCTGCATTGTAATTTACGGCTCGGTCTTTATTTATACCGTAACGAGCCGCCGTTTCAACGGCATCAATATTTGCACCTATAAAAAGAAACTCCCAGCCGTATTTTTCTTTCTGTCGCTCGATCATCTTTTTTACCTGCTCACTACTATATCGGTGACTTGCATTCTCCTGACCATCGGTTGTGATAACAAACATTGTATGCTCCGGTACATCTTCGGGACGGGCGTACTTATGGATGTTACCAATATGGTGGATTGCGCCGCCGATAGCATCGATAAGCGCGGTGCAACCTCTAACGGTATAATCCCTGTCGGTCATCTTGGGGATATCGCCGAGTTTTACACGGTCGTGCAAAACCTCGCTTACGTCATCAAAAAGCACAGTTGAAACATAACAGCCACCGTCCTGTTTCTTCTGTTTTTCGATCATAGAGTTGAAACCGCCGATCGTGTCGGCTTCAAGACCCGCCATAGAACCGCTTCTGTCCAAAATAAATACGAGTTCAGTAATATTGTTTTTCATAATAAAAAACCTCTCTTTCATTTGATGTCTGCATTTTACACCAATAAAAGAGAGGTTTGGTCGCATATAAAGCGACAATTTTTCAACTTAGGGTGGCGAGAGTTGAACTGCACACGCCTAAAATTTAATCTTTCGGTGCACCGAAGGCGTTTTTCGCCTTGATGTTTAACCGTAACCGACGAATTCGAACCCGATTTGTTTTGGATAAATGAATCAACTGCGGTTATGCGCCTAAAAGACTTTGGTCAAAGGCAAACAGCGCCTCGTTGATTTCAAAAACATTGTAATTACCTTTGCTTATAAAATATTCAATAATAATATCGAATTTATTGCTATGAGACAGCGCAAAGCCGGCTTTTCTTAGCATATCCTCCGTTTCGTCAAGCGAAAGCTCCAGGGAAACGGCAAATGCAATTGCCGTGGGCTTGCTCGGCTTATAGTGCACGTCACCGCGAATTTTAGAAAAGAGTTTGCGGTCGATGTTTGCCTTTTTATAGCACTCCGCATCGGTCATTCCCTTTTCATCAATCTTGCGAAGAAGCATTTGCGAAAAGCTTTCATCGATTTGCTTTAGCTTGGCATCCAATTCCTCTTGTGCCATTATCGCCTTGCATTCGCAAATATTCTCTGCCCTAACGCACTGCATCGGCATACAAATACGCGCGCTCTCACGGCTGAAATCGGTATGCTCGTACACATAATTATCGTCTATATATTCGGCAATATCCGAAAACAGCTTTTCGCTGATTTTATAAGCCGCTTTATCAAAAACAACAATATAGACGGTCATCTCGTTTTTAAGTAAAAACTCACCGATAACATCAACAGCCACCTTTAAGGCACCGTCCTTCGGGTAGCCGTAAACTCCGGAAGAAATAAGCGGAAATGCCACCGTTTCGCAGCTGTGTTTTTCAGCAAGCGCCAAAGCCTCACGATAGCACGATTCAAGCAGAGACTTTTCACCGTGCTTACCGTCTTTATAAACGGGACCGACAGTATGAATAACATATTTTGAGGGAAGCTTATACCCTCCCGTAATTTTAGCTTCGCCGGTTTTACAGCCGCCGAGAGCTTTACACTCGGCAAGCAGTCCCGCACCCGCCGCGCGATGAATCGCACCGTCAACACCGCCACCGCCCAAAAACGACTCGTTAGCGGCATTTACAATGGCATCCACCTTCATTTTTGTTATATCGTTTCTTACAATTTTAAGCGGCATAATACTCTCTCCCTTCTTAGGGTGGCGAGAGTCGAACTCCATACGGTTTTGAATGGCAATTTTTCGCAATT
>CAYQPJ010000080.1:0-2194 GCA_964419515.1 uncultured Eubacteriales bacterium | reverse complement strand
TGCAAATCGGCGTTCTACGCTCTTTTCCGCATAGCCGTCGGTAAACACATAGTCCCGGATGTGTTTTTCTGCCTTGAACGCTTTATCAATGGAGGTTTTTGCTATGCAAAATCGTTATTTGAACAGCAAGGCGGCACTTATACAGCACAAGATTTCTTTTCTTGGGCAATAAAAGAATATGTAGAAAAAGCTGGTATTACAGAACAATTCACTCAATTGTAAAAACATTGTTACAATTCGGAATATACGGATGTGATATTAATACCAAACAAAACACACTTATAACAATCCTTTAAGAGATATCCCGCTTCACTATTATTTTACAAAACATACTATTCCTCAGATAATCAGTTTTTTGTTTTTACAGAAGTAAATTATTATCCTTCAAGTACGCTATAAAAGAGTCTACTATATTATTATTACGACTCTCAATATCTTGCTCAGTAAAGTCAGTCTGTGTTTTTGATAAAATAATCAATTCGGTAATATCAGTGCCTTTTTTGTATTGATTACGGTTACTGGTATACCCTTTATAATATTTGGTTTTATCTTCAAAGCGATAATCCGACGCACGAATATTGATTCGTTTTTCCAATAATGACTTGTTTCCGAGAACCTCTAAATTTTTACTGTTTTTTAATGTTTTTTCCTTATCTTGTCTGTTCTTGGCGAAAATATGCTCAATTTCAAATGTAGTTTCCAAAGACAACACAGGTTGTTCTTCGTTGTTTAATGCCCACCAAGCCAACATTGATTTTGTAATTGGACGTCCATTATAAAAGCCGAAGGTATCAAACAGACTTCTAACCGTATTTTCGTCAAAATGATAATCGGCAAATTCAATTGTTTTATTTTCGATGATATTAACCATTTCGGCGTAAACAGGTGTACGCAAGGCGTTAACACCGGGATTAGTGATAGCATAAGTCCAAATGAAAGCGGTAATCTTTTTTAAGAAGCTATAGAACTTTTCGTCATCTAAAAATCCTTCGTTATCTTTATTTTGCATAAAATACACGGAAACAAAATATGTCCACATACCATTCGGCGCATAGTTAAGCACAAACAATCTGCGTAAAACCTTATCTGAAAATTTCTCAACATTCTGGTTGGAAACATCATTCCAAAAGTTTGCCAAAACGATGAGATTCTCAAATATAGCATCATTTTTTAGGAGCTTATAGCTATCCTTTTCATAAAACTTGCGAAGTGCCTCCGTTGTTGAACTTTTAATGCCCATTTTAGCACGTTCAAAGTACATATAGCGAGTGAAGAGTTCATCCATCGGTGTGCCTGAAATCGGGTGAAAGATTTTTTCGCAAAGTTCTTCCAATGTTTTCCATTTCTTGATAAACTCATCTTTCTCGTTTTTCGCGGAGAAATATTTATAAAATTGTGCTTTAAAGATATCTGCATCTGAAAGCGGTTTGCCTCTATCATTGAGGGTTGAGAAAATTCTTAATGCGGTATCTTGCGATTCTGCCTCAATGGGAAGCAAAATGCAGTTATTTAAAATGCGAATCGGTAAATATGAAAAATATCCGGGGAAGGCATTAAGAAATTCTTCGATTTTGGTTTGAAAAAAACGATAGTTGGCTGCATAATTACTCTTCATTTCTTTGTGAGCTATACCGTCCTTAAGCAGGGACAAAAATTCGTCTTTGTCGTTATCTGTAGCAACTTCTGAATTGATTTTCAACGCACTCTTATTTGGCTTTCCGAATTCATCCGTTTTCCAAATACACTTTTCAATATTTTCTCTTGTTGCTTTAGATTCAGAATCTTGCATATTGCCGTATCGAGCATAAAAGGCTCTAAGGAGTAACATTAAAGTAGTCAATCGTTGTTGACCGTCGATAATTTCCATTTTACCATCATCATTTTTGAATGTAACAATAGGACCCAAAAAATACTCATCATTAGAACTATTGAATTTGTCCTTATCATTATCAGGAAAAGCAAAGGAAAAGATATCTTCCCAAAGAGTTAAACATTCGCTTTCGCCCCAAGCGTATGGGCGTTGATAATCGGGGATGAGAAAATCCGATTTCTTATTTTCGAACAGCTCTTTGACTGTTTTTTGATCAACATTAAGTTTTGACATAATTATTCCCTCAGTTCTTTATAATTTAAACCAATACTTCCCATTTGCCGTAGCGTTTGCCGCTTTCACGGCGGATATAGTTTTTATCCT
>CAYQPJ010000079.1:0-2791 GCA_964419515.1 uncultured Eubacteriales bacterium | reverse complement strand
TTTTGCATTTGCGCGCTTTGCGCGACAAATGTCGCCTGTATTCCTATTTTCCCATAATTTCAAGTGGGTTTGCCTTTTTGCCGTCGTAGATGGCTTCGAGGTGAAGGTGGGTGCCGTCGGCACTTTCGCAAGGGACAGAAAGAATATATCCGAGTCCGTCGCCGGCTTCGACCGTTGCCCCCTTTTTAACGGCAAGAGTTTCTCTGTCAAGGCCGCTGTAAGTTATAAGGAGTCCGTTGCCGTGATCAAGCGTTACCGAGGTTCCGTAAAGCGTGTCGGTATCAACAGCGCTCACCGTGCCGTAGGCGACCGCACGCACCTGCTCGCCCTCCTCGGCGGCAATATCAACGCCCGTGTGGGCGCGCCAATCATTCATTGTTTTTGAAAATACCGGCGCACCGTCTGAAAATTCCTTTATAACCTCACCCTTAACGGGCATTACAAATTCCTCCGAATAAGGCATAGCGTAAGGGCTGCTTTCGTTGCTCTCCTCGACCTTGGCTTCGCTTTCACGAGGAAGGGTTACCTCCGTTCTTGTGTCGGGCACGTTTGTTACATCGCCGAGCACGGGGTTTTCATTATTTTCGGAGCCTTTAATTGACTCGTACGGCAGTGAAAGTACGGCTCTGTTTTCGGTGGTTTGCGGCGTGAGAGCAGCTTTAAGCGCTTTTTCCGTAGAATATTTCGCAAAAGCCGCGCCTCCTATTGCAAGCATTACCGCAACCGCATAAACAATTTTAATTTTTTTCATAGCTTTTTCGTTAGTTGATTTTCGTTCCATTATGTTCACCCTTTCGGGTATATAATTGACCGAAAAAACGGAATTATACATAATGAAATAAAAATCACCGACGGCTTGATTTCTCTTGCCGTCGGTGTAAAAATTTTAAGCTTGAAAATTATTTAACGGAATCAATAAGATCCATAAAGCCCTGTGTAATTGTGGAACCTGAGGTTCTGCTTACAATGTTTACCTCTTCGTTCTCGCAAAGGAGAGAGTGGTATTCATTGTCTGTAAGGATGTAACCTGCCTGGTCGTTGCAAAGACCGAATACAAGGTTGTACTCACAGCCTGTGAAGTCCTTAAGAGGAGCGTAGTCCCAAGAGTCGCCGGACCAGCTTTCATCGGAGGTAGTAGCACCGCCGAGAAGAATTACGGGGTCAAGCTCACCGGGTGTTAAGAATGCGGCAACCTTGTTGCCAAGCTCCATATAGCCGATTTCGGTTATCATTTGGTAAGCATCGTTACCGTAAGCGTCCTTGCCGTTTTTAACAATAACAGCGTTGAGAATGCCCTCGCGAGAGGCGAGTGTAAGAACACCGTTGTCAACATCAAGAGCAATCTCCTCATGCTTAACGTTAAGCACGGGGTCAAGCGCCACATCGTTTTTAATTCCGACAACCTTTTCGCCCAAGGCTTTACCGTAAGCCTTCATTTTTTCTACTCTTGTGTAGCTTTCGGGAAGATTTAAGGGAGAGCTGTCTGTTGTAATTGCAAGCTCTGCACCCTGAATGTAAACAAAGTTTGCGCCTGCGGCGTTAACTACCTGCTCCATATAATAAGGATAGTCACCTGTAAGAGTCTCGGGGGCTGCGCCGATGCTTGTTGCGTGAATGCCGCCCTCAACGATCCATGTTTCAGCGGATTCGTCGGCGGGAACGAAGCGAAGTCTGTTAAGGTTACCGTCATAAACCTTGGGCTCACGCTTGTCACGGATGAGGTTTGCAATGTCAACCGTACCGAAGTAAAGGCTGCCTACCTTCATATCCTTAACGGCCTTTTTAATTGAGTTTACGGTCTTAGTGAAAAGATTCTCCATAAATTCGGGATTCTTTTTAACCATATAGTCATCAAGCTTGCCGTCTGTAGCGGCGTTGCCGGTGTTAAGAATAAGTGCGGGAGCAAGCGGAACGTTCATACCGAGAGTGTCAATGCATGAGTGCTGATGAAGCACCGAAACGTTAATGCTTATAATGTCGTTTGCTTTTGCAAATTCTTCAAGACGTGCTCTGATTTCTTCAACATCACCGCGTGAAAATCCGAAGCCGTCAATAACGGCGTGAACAACCGTGCCGCTTACGCTGTCGCTTAATGCGTAAACACGAACCTTTTGGTCATCGAGAATTTCGGTGGGCTCACGACCTGCAATGGGCTCAAGAGAGCCTGCAAGGAAGAACTCGCCGTTCATAATGTCAAGTCCGTCAATGAGAGAATCGCTTGCATAGCCGAGCTTCCATGCGGAATCCGCTTTTACCTCGGTGTCGAACTCCTCTTCACCCTTGTAAAAATGCTCTGCAATGTAATCCTCTGCATCACTCCAGCTTCCGTCAAAGCCGGGCCAATGCTGATTGAGGAATGAAAGAACTACGTTAATGAGCTTGTCAAGCGCCATATAAATGTAGCTTTCGATGCTGCCGCCTTCCGTAGAAGAATAAGTTGCTACGGGCGAAGCCGCCGAAACGGGAACGGTAATTACCGAAAACGCAAGAATAAGCGCAAGAATAACAGCTACTGTTTTTTTTGTGCTTGCCATAGTTGTTTGCCTCCTAAAATTTTAGTGATAAAACTACAGATAAATTATAATACAAACAAGCAAATTTTTCAAGAGCTTTTATGCATTGACAGCTTCTTTGTGAGTTTTAGCCAATTCTTCCTCTGTCTTTTTGTTCACATTGTTTTTGCAAACGTGACAACTCGGGCAAATTTCAGGCGCAATGTACGTCGAAACACCCCCAAAGCTTTTAAAATAATGTCACCCATAATATCCATAACGGAAAAGCGAAGAATTCT
>CAYQPJ010000078.1:0-2937 GCA_964419515.1 uncultured Eubacteriales bacterium | reverse complement strand
CAGTGCCGAAAATACTTAGCGGGAAGCCGCTTGGGAAAATAGGGCGATGCCGACATCATATACCGGATATTAATATCCGGTTAATATGCCTTCTTAGCTCAGTTGGTAGAGCATGCGGCTGTTAACCGCAGGGTCGTAGGTTCGAGTCCTACAGGAGGCGCCAAAAAATTCCGTTCACTTTTGTGGGCGGAATTTTTACTTATTCACTTTTCACTCTTCACTAATCTTGTGAACGGAATTTCATTGATTATTAAGAATATATTCAAAATAATCTAAAAATTGAGAAACTTAAAAATTCACTCAACGAAAGATTTTCAACGAGCTTGATAAAATCAAAACCCCGAACTAACTCAAAATACCAAACCGGAAATCATAAATCTCTGACAAAAACTCAAAGAGAAATCCTGTCTGCATTGAACACACCCGAGCCGGACTGCTGTAGGGGGTGATTTTGCAGGAGTTTAGGTTTGAAGATTAACCTACGGTTTTTAGGTGTTTTTTACAACGCCTGTTTTACTGAATCACTACTATATTACGTTCTATATCAGGAATATAATTTGAATCTGACCATTCCTCAATAAACACATCTGGAGAGGCAAATGTGGTCTCAAGTTCATAACCTGTCCTTACTTCAATAAATTCGGAAAACCAAATATCTTTTTCAAAAGATATTTCTCTGCCGTCCTCAAGCACAAATATGATACCACGAACCGTTGAAATCTCATATTCTAGGGCATCGTCTTTATAAAGATGCTGTGTTTCCTCAACAATCTTTATTGACACAATCTTCTGATTGACAGGTGTTGTGATAGGAGTACATTCACCTAATATCTCAATACGCCTTTTATCGTCTATTGCGAAAAAACGAAAAATTCCAAGATCGTCTTTTCTGTTGATATAATCAACAGACTCTAAAAAGTTAGTTAATGCATACGTTACATTATCAATTAAAAAAACAACAGCACCATATATGGTTGTCGATGCATTAGGAAGTCTATCACACGAAAAGTTTAGGAATGGTTTACCGATTAAATTATGCAATAATTGCACTGTAGCCTCGTTAAAACGATAATTTATGTTTTTCATTACTCCGCCTCCTTAACAAAATGTATCTTCTGATATTTTACGCCACCGTTGTGAGTACTATTTCTAATGTTTATTTCAACAACCGGCGTTCCATCGGATGAAGATATGTTCCTCTTGGTTATGATTGTCCCATCTGACATAGTTGTGATTTTTAAGTTTCCGTTATTTCTGCTTATTTCAGTTCCACCATAAGCAATTTTATTATAAAAATCATTCGCAGTGGCTAAATTGTCCGAGGATACAATATTTCTTGTCCTATTTCCGGTACTCGGACTGACATCGCCAAAGTATCCGTTTACATACTTGTACGATTGAGAAACAATCATCACATTTTGTCCGATACTGCGAAAATATGTAGCTCTGCCTTTTATAACAAGTCCCCATTTTAAGCACCTGCCTTTTTGGGATGTGTGCGTTCAAACTGACTTGAGTATCGGTGGAACTTCGCATATTCATCAAGGCCACCAAAAATTTCATCCGGCATATATCCGTGAACTAAAATAGTTTTCGGATTCAATACACTTATCATTGCCTCTAAACCAATCCTAAACATTTTTCGTTCATCTCTTGATGTTATACATCCGTGAGTGCTTACGGATACGATACTGTTTTTTGGAACGCCCAAAAAGCAATATTCAAAACTCGATTCATCACTCCAACGAATATTTGGAATTACCGGAATTCCGTTCTTTTGTAAAAATATCCGACTGCTCGGTTCATATATGTATTAGCTTGTTGTAAACATTTTGACTGTCCGATAGCCATTGTGCAATCCGGAGTAATCACACCATCAAACTGTTTCAGCAACTCAAGATAGCGTATCGTTCCGGTTAGAACAGCCGAAAATTGTTTATCGTGTTCATAAAAGTGAACATATTGTCTTTTGTTATCACAGCGTTTTGCTTTTGAAAAAGGGACAATATCTTTCGGTACTTGGGCGTTGTCCAAATTCATCAAGACAGGAATACCTGCGTCTCCGACAACACTTGCACCTTCGGTTAGATAGGATTGAAATCCATCATCAAATACAGTTTTTCTTATTCTCATAGTAAAAACACCTCAGTATATTAAAAGTAAGCACAATTATGCTCCTATTGCTCATACAACAAGGCAAGAGAGCATTTATTTAGATTTTGCCTTGAGGTTGGAGCTTCCGAGATATTTCCACTGAAATTTACCAGATAACGAACAGAAATGGTCGGAAGCTATACATATTTTTGACTCTTGTCAAGACTTTATTTTCAAAAAAACTTGACTTTTTCCTTGATTTCTACTACAATTAAAGAACCAGATAACGAGTAGAAATGCTCGGAAATTGCACTTTGCAAATTGCGTCAACAGTTTGCAGAGTGCTTTCTATTTTCTATCACACTCAATCGCATCATCTCCCTTCTAAAAATAGGTTATATTTATGTTCGAAGAATCTCAAGCAGATCGTAGTAAAAATAGGTTCTGTTTCTGCTCTTATTATCCGAAAATAATATTCTTTGCTTAATAATAATGAACGAACCCGGGAGTTGAGAGAGGAAAAGGGTTTTATGATATAGCCTCTACGATTTGCAATATCAAAAGGATCAATTGGCATTTTGTTGATATTTAGCTCAACATATAACATTGAAACTTTTTCTTCAATTTTCTGATATATTTTAGATGGAAGTTTAATATTGTTATATTCGCAGTCACTTATCATTTATCTAAAAGCACCTTCATCAATTTCATTTTTTCATCTGCTGTCATATTTGATGTACTTCTGGCAACAAGACGGTATATTTCGGAAAAATCTTCGTTTGAAGATGTACCGTAGATTAAATAATCTGTTGTAGTGTCAAGTGCAGTTGCAAGATTTGCAAC
>CAYQPJ010000077.1:0-3253 GCA_964419515.1 uncultured Eubacteriales bacterium | reverse complement strand
CGTTCTTCTTTTATTTTTTCTAATCTTGGTCTCACATCATTGACAAATGTACAATCGGAACGAAGAGTGTTTTTTGTTTTACAGTTCAATAACGGCTTCGCACAAGGCGTCGGCATCGTCCCTTGAGTGGGTAATTAAAATCACGGTTTTGCCTTCTGTTTCGGATTTTATAAGTGAAATAAGCTTTTTCTTTGTTTCCGCGTCCTGGCCGTTAAACGGCTCATCTAAAATGAGTGTTTTATATCCTTCAAAGGCAAGGGCTCTTGCTATTGCGGCGCGGCGCTTCATTCCGCCGCTAAGCTCGTTTGGATAAGAGTCAAGCTCCTCGCCCAGGCCTACTGCGGTTAAATATTTTTTTGCATTTTCTTTTGTTGCGCCTACAAGCATTACATTTTTTTTGAGAGTTTTAAAGGGCAAAAGCCTGTCCTCTTGAAAAACTGCGGAGAAGGGCGCGCTGTTGAGGGTGTCAACCTCGCCGCTGTCGGGCCTTGTAAGTCCGGCAATAATTTTAATAAGAGTTGTTTTTCCTATTCCGGATTCGCCGAGGATTGCGGTGCGTTTGCCGTCCTCAATTGTAAGGGAAAAATTGTCAAAAACTCTTTTATCGCCGAAGCTTTTTGAAATACCGGTAATTTTCATTTTGCCTTGCTCCTCTCATTTTTGCCGAAAAAATGCACTAACAGCCTTTCAACGCACATACTTACAGCAATTACGACAGCCGTCCAAGCGAAAAGCTCCGGTGTTTCAAGATAAATTTTAGAGGAATAAATGCCGCCGCCTATGGAATTTTTCGGACTGCAAATTACCTCTGCGGCAACGCCCGCCTTCCAAGCGAGTCCCATTGCCGTAATTGCCGACGAGCGCACGGCGGAAAATACGGAAGGAATATAAATTTCCGTAATCCTCTTTTTTAAAGGAACCGAAAAAAGCCGAGCCATCTCCAAAAGCTCGCCGTCAACGGAATTGAGCGCCGTGTATGTACTGCTCCAAATTATGGGTATTACAATAAGCATTGACGTAACGGCGGCTACCGTGTCGTTTGAAAACCATACAAACAAAAGCACCGTAAACGATGCCACCGGTGTTGACTTTATAACGCTTGCAAGCGGTGAAAGGAGCGAATTTAAAAGCTTGCTTTTGTATGTTACGGCTCCCATTAATATACCCGACAGAAGTCCTAAAATAAACCCGGCGAAAATTCGTATTACCGTGAAAATCACAGAAAGGTAAAATTCCGAGGTTTTACCGAGCGAGACAAGCGCTTTTATTGCGGCAAGCGGCGTAGGCAAAAGAATTTCGGATGCGACAAGAACAGCGGTGAGTTGCCACACCGCTGCCCAAAAAAGCATTATGAGAACATTTTTTATAAGCTTTTTTAATCTATTCATTGTGCAGAATAATAAAAGTCGTCGGATGGAAGCTCGCCGCCTACAGCGGAAGCGTTAAACTCCTTAATAACCGAAAGGAACTGTGAGGCGCTTGTTTTCATTTTTTCGCCCGTAAGGCAAACAATATTGCAATTCGGAATTGCCTTTTCGGCTACAGCCGCTTTTGCTATATCGTACTTTTCAATAAGTGCCGCCGCGCCCTCCGGATCGGAATTGGTGTAATCTACAGATGCCTTGTAATCATTTAAAAATGCCTTAACAGCCTCCGTGTTTTGCTCTAAGAACTCTGTTCTTACCGCAACACAGCCCATGGTAAGTGCGGAAGAGGTGAGAGCCTCCCACTCCTTCGAAAGGTCGATTTTTGCGGTGAATTCCTCGGTTTGGGTGAGCATTGATGTTACAAACGGCTCGGGAAGCATAACAATATCGTATTTACCCGAAAGTGCCTGTGAAACAGCCTCTGCGTGCTCTGCCGCGTATACAACCTCAACATCCTCGCCGACCTTAAGGCCGTTGCCCTCAAGAACATAATTTAAAACATACTCCGCCGTGCTGCCCTGACCGGAGGCGAGAATTGTTTTGTCCTTAAGATCCTTTACGCTTTTAACCTCGTCGCCCTTTGTTAAAATGTGGAGAACGCCCAGGGTGTTTACCGCAATAAGCTTAACCTTGCCATTTGTTTTGTTGTAAAGTGTAGAAACGGCATTTGTGGGAATCGAAGCAATGTCAAGCTCGCCGGAAACGAGCTTACCCGTTATTTGGTCGGGAGCCGTTGCAACGGTAAAGGTATATTTGTTTGAAGCCTCGCCCGTTTCGTTCATTTCCATAAGCTTTGCCGTGCCCATACCCGTGGGGCCCTTTAAAACTGCGATGTTAATATCTGCCATCGGCTTGGGTGAATCTTGAGTTGTTGACTCCGCGGGGGCGGCTGTGGTGTCGTCACCCGTAACGGTGCCGCAAGAAGCAAACGCAAAAATCATTGCGGCAACAAGTAATATACTTAAAAACTTTTTCATAAATTTTCCTCCCTTAATATTGTAAAAGTTTTTCCGTCTTTTTTTATAAGCCCGCTTTTTGTAAGTTCCTCAAGCTCACGGTAAATTGTTGTTCTGCCTATGCCGAGAAGCCTTGAAAGCTCCGACATATTGTAAAAAAGCTCAACCTTGCCGTCTTTTCCTCTTTTGGAGTATTCGTCAAGAAGGTACGAATAAAGCTTAAAGCCGTTTCCACGAGAGGAAAAGGTCTCTATTTTTTTATTTAAAAAATGTATTTTTTGCGAAAGCAGGCAAATGTAATTCTCGGAAAGCCTCGGCTCTTTTAAAAATGCCGCTCTTAAAGCCTCCTTTGAAATAAACGCAACATCCGTTTGAGCGGTGGCGGTTATTTTTGTGGGGTAATCGCTTTCTTCGTAAAAAAGCGCCGCCATGCCGAAGGTTCCGCCCTCACGAAGCGTGCTCATTATTACAGATTTTTCAAGGCTGATTTTTTCAACAACGGCACTGCCCTTTAAGATTATGCCCAGTGAGCGCGAAAAATCATTTTTTTCAAAAACAGCTTCGCCCTTTTTGTGCGATTTTATAATAAGCGCGCTTTCCGGAAAAAGCTCCTGTGCCCTTTTTTCGCTTATTCCCGAAAAAAGCGGTGAAAGAAGTAATGACTTTTTTTGGCTTGCTTTCAAAAAATCACCTCTATTTGTTCCGTTTGAAACATAATATACAGTATTTTTCGATTAAAGTCAAGGCAATTCCCAAAATCGGAACACTTAAGGCATTTTTTTGTTACCGTTGCAAAAAAATGTATTATATGGTATAATAACCTCACGAAACAGAGCCGAATCGAAGATTCGGACTGTTTCGGAGAACATT
>CAYQPJ010000076.1:0-3872 GCA_964419515.1 uncultured Eubacteriales bacterium | reverse complement strand
ATCGTGTAAACGGCCAAAACCGTTTCGAGGGTTCGAATCCCTTGCTCTCCGCCATTTTTTAAACCCCGAAAGCCTTGATTTACATAGGCTTTCGAGGTTTTTTGTTTTATTTAAAATTCACGAATATAACATGCGTTTTTTTACGAAAAAAGGACACAAAACCGAAAAAACACCCGATTTGCTAATAAAATCTGCCAAATTTATGCCAAAGTGGTTATTTTTTCAAGCGATTTTATCGCGAGTGATTGTTGCTTTATATCGGAGTGGGTGTATATATCCAAGGTGGTACTTACCTTGCTATGCCCCAACATCTGACTTACAACAGAAATAGGTACATTATCGTTTACAAGATAACTTGCAAAGGTGTGCCGTAAGTCGTGAAAACGAGTTGTAGTATCTATTCCGCAAGAACGAAGAACCGACTTGAATTTTTTGTTGAGAGTTGTAGCGGAAAGAATTTTACCGTTATCTTGAGTAAAAACAAAATCTATATCAAATATGCCGAATTTTGATTGAGTGGTACGCCATAGGTTGATTTTATCAATAAGAAAAGAAGATATCTGTAAAAAACGGTTGCTTTTTTCAGTCTTGCAATCGGTGAAAATAAAACCACCCTTACACGGTGTTGCGGTTCTTTGGATATGTATTACGCTCTTTTCAAAGTCAATATCCGACCATTTTAAACCGAGAACTTCACCGCGACGAAGTCCCAAAAACAAAGCCAAGAATATAGGCAAAGAATACCTGATGTCATATTCATCTAAAAAAGAAAAAAGCGTTTTACAATGATTTTCTTCAATGGGAATTGCAACAAATTTATTTTTCTTCGGTGGGTCAATCATATCGCAATAATTATATTCAATTTCTCGACGTTTAACGGCTAATTCAAAAGCACTGTGCAAGGTTCGGTATATGTATAAACAAGATGTACCCGACAAACCCTCACCGGAAAGAGTGTCAAAAAGGAAATCAAGCATATCGGCGGTTATTTCATTTAAGAAAACATCACCAATAACGGAATTGATATGACGGCAATTGACTATATATCCGCTAATCGTATTAGGTGATAACTGTTTTTTACGACAAATGGATATATATTTTTTAAGAAAATCGGCAACGGTTTTTCTATCGGAAACAAGGCGTTTTTTAAACTCGTTGTTAAATTCTCGTTGGCGTTTTTCGGCATCTTTTTTTGTTTTAAAACCACTTTCCCATATCTGTTTACGCTCACCGTTAGGGGCATAAGCATAATACACAAAAGAATATAAATTACCGCGTTTAACAACAGAACCCTCTATATCAGCCACCAACCTTTGAAAGAGAAGAAAACCAACTCTTGAAAACATCGCGAGTTACAAAATACTGACCGCCTATTTTATAACAAGGAATTTCACCATTTAAAGCGAGTTTATACGCGGTACTATAACTAATACCGAGCATAGCGGAAATATCTTTTAAAGAATAAGTTAAACAAGAATTCATTTATAAACCACCTCTTGTATGATAATAATCAATCTCAACAAACGAATGTAACAAGGCTTGCAAAAGTTCTTCATCGTAATTAAGCCAACTAATAGAGCAATATTCATTTGAATAGGTTACGGGAACATCTGCAGACATAGAGCCTTGCTTTATTTTAATAGCGGTTTGTAAACCTCTGCTATGATAATACAAATGTGCATTTAACTCTATTACACTGTGTGCTAAGTCTTTACTTATGTATTTGGTAATGTACTTTGATACTGCCTCATGGTTGTGTATGGGTTCTAAATCGCAAAAGCCGAATTTATTTTCATAAGCAAGCCAATTGTAAACGGTATCGCCGTTTTTTACTTTGTCGGCAAGTTTCTTACCCATTGTATCGCCGATTACAAACCGTTTTAACTCCGATTGCGGTAAACCTTGTAAAAAGCCGTGAATATGCCACGACTTGCCGTCGCTGTGCAATTCGGGAATTAACAAATAATTTATTTTGCAATTTAACTTTGCACCTTGATTAGATAACCATTTAGTCAAATCTTTGTGATATTTGTCTAAATCGGTACGGTTATATTTATTACTATCAAGAGTTCCGGTAAAGAAATAATCCCACGGATTACAATAGGCCAATTCAAAAATTTTGTTTTTGGCTCTTATGATACTTTCATCTAATTTACTATCATTGACAGTACCACGAACAGAAGAAAGTTTTTTATCATCGCATTCAATACCTGAGGTGCGAAGATATTTCATTTTGATAACTTTAATTTTTTGAAAATCACCGCAACCGTATTTTTTAATAATGGTTTGGTCGGGTTTGTATTTAACATCTTTTAATCTTAAAGTTAAAGACAAGAAATTTCACCTCGATTTGGCAGAAAATAAGTAAATTTAGCGTAAAGTGTTAGTTAGTCAAGTAATAGAAAGTGGGGCAACGCCCCACTCCGTGGGGGCGGTTGCCCGCCCCACCCGAGCAAAATTACTCTTCACAATCAAACTCAACAATAAAATTGTCAGTGAAATACGATTCACAAATTGAAGCAAGAGATAATACACCGTCCATAACATCATCGGGTAAAGTAAAACCGTACGCCAAGGTAAACAAAGCATTCCAAAAGCAATAAATACCCTCAACAAATACAGGCTTATTATCATCTCGTGTTTTCATTTAATCACCTCCAACCAAATTCATTTAAAATGAATGAATTAAGCAAATTCATATTACATCAATCTCAAGTGAATTTCAATAGAAATTTGCAATTTTTATGAATTTTAATAAATAATTCATAATTTAGCAGTTTCGATTACAAATAACAGATTTGCTTGAAAAATCAAAAAAAGTAATATATAATTAAGAAAAGTCAAGAGGTGGCATAATGAAAGAATATAAATACAACAACCTTTATGAAATAGAAGAAAGAAAACAATTGATAGCGGTTGCTTTAATAAAATTAAGAACAGAAAATGCAAAGAAACAAAAAGAAATCGCGGAAATAATAGGGGTAAAACCAACAACTTATAACACTTACGAAAAAGGTAAGAACGAACCACCTGCAGAAGTAATAGTAAGATTGGCACAATATTACGGCGTTTCTTGTGATGAGATTTTAGACAAAGACAATATGTTTAAAAATAAAGAAGTAAGGAATAAAAACTTCGATAAATTAAATACAGAAATACAAGATTTGTACCAACAAATTGAAGAAAGCGATAAAAGCGAAAAGCAAAAAGAAATCGCAAAAGAGATATTAAGAAAAACCGAACAATTAAAAAATTTCATTGAAAATGTATCAAAAAATACATTTGATGATAACGAATAAAAAAAGCATAACCCGAACCGTAAAAAAGTGGGGTTATGCTTTATTTTTGATTTAAAGGGCATTTTTAGAAGAGATACGCCAAAAGTGGAAAGTTTATCGCGTTGCTTTTCTTAACGCTACACGGGGTTATACTTGACTTTAATACGAAAGATAATTTCCTATCAAAGAAAATGAAAACAAAGTATTATCGTTCTATCTACCGTTCCGCTAAAAAGCAAGGTAAGTGTATCTGAAGGTAGAAAAGGCGATTACCGGCGAGGACAGTGCGTAAGGTCAGTGTATAATATATCGCTCGCGAGAAAGTTACCGAAATCAGAAAGACATTGCCGCGGCTCTGCAATTACCGTAATGTATTGCACGCTCCGAAATCTTGCCCGTTGTATCGCAACTAAGTGTATAGCACGCCCCAAGAACTCGATTTTTGTGTGCTAATAAAGGTGCTAATAAAATCTGCCGAATTTTAGGTAAAAAAAACCGACAACGCTTGAAAATAAAGGAAATACTTGATTTTAAAAGATTTGGAAATCGTGTAAACGGCCAAAACCGTTTCGAGGGTTCGAATCCCTTGCTCTC
>CAYQPJ010000075.1:0-4191 GCA_964419515.1 uncultured Eubacteriales bacterium | reverse complement strand
CTTGTACTTGCAAGAAAATTGCGCTTTCAAAACTGCTTGCACCTAAAATTTAAAGATTTTGGATGCACCGAGGTGTTTCTTCGCCACAGTTATACTGTCGTATATCAAGGCGAAAAACGCCTTCGGTGCGCCGAAAGATTAAATTTTAGGCGTGTGCAGTTCGACTCTTGCCACCCTAACGTACAAGCTCCGAACAGCTATTAAAATTTTGCGTGTTTACGCATTTTTTTACGTGAAGAAGGAAGAAATAATTGAAAGAAAAAAACATCTTGATTGTTTTGCGGACTCGTTTCTTATATATACCGTATCGCGCTATGATGTTAAAGGTAGAAAATATATCGGCTCACCTTATAAATGTTATTTCAGTGATATGAGCTTCGCAGCGCAAGACTCGATTTCCGCCGACAAATAGAAAGCCATGTAACGGAAAATATTATTTACAATGAGCTTTGCATTCGCAATTTTAACATTGATGTGGGCGTTGTTGAATATTGCTGTAAGGACAGCGAAAAAAGGCAAGCGCACAAGGCTTGAAATAGATTTTGTTGCCTCAAAGGGCAGTAAAGAATATTATGTTCAGTCGGCGCTTACGGTTTCCGAAAAAAGCGCGAACAGGAAATACGCTCACTTAATCGCGTGGGCGACTCCTTAAAAAACAATTGCGGTAAAGGCTGCCGTAATTTCGTTGCACGACGATAATGGCATACCTTATGTCGGAATTGAACGCTTTTTGCTTGATGAAGCGGCTGGGGATATATAATTATTAATTTAAGTCGGACTGCACACGACTAAGCTCGTTTTCAAACTTCGGTATTATATATTTCGTTACGGAAAAGAATATTGTTTTGGATTCAATTAACGAATACTCGTTTTTCGAGCTGTCGTTGGAGGCTCTTTTTGAATTGAGCGATTTGTCAACGGTATAAATCGCAATAAGCGTGTCGGCGTTTCTTATGAGCCTGCCGTTTTCATCGGTCGTTCCGTCAAATTCCATAACCATATTGCCGTCTGCATCGGGTATTGTATAAACCGCGGCAAGCAGTGCCGCGTTTAAATCGTATTTTTCGGCAACGGCGGCAATATATTTATTTGAAGGGTCATCCGTAAAAACCGACTCGCCCGTTCTTGCATATTTTGTTGAAGACTCCGACTCGGCCTGAGTTTCAAAAAAAGCCTCTGTAGGAGCCTTCGTCGTAGCGTGTGCCTTTTGCGTTACAGGCTTTGTACTCTCCGTCTCCGTGGAAAAAACGCTTTCAAAATATTCGACTTGCGTGGGCACTGCAACGCTCTCCGTTAAAAAGGTCTCCTCCGTTTTGCTTTCCGAGGTGCTCGGAATTTCCTCGACACCCCTTTTACACCCCGAAAGAACTGCCGTGAAAAGAAGAGCCGATATCAAAATACCCGCCGCACAGCGATATATTTTATTCATAGTAATTATTAACCACCCTTAAAAAGTTAAAAGCCAAACAGCGGCAGGCGACTTGCCACCGCTCGGTTCGGCTTTTAAAAATAAAATACTGTTCGGTTTTTCGATACAACCGGCAGGTTCATTATTTGAACATTCCGCCGAAGAAGGAAACGATAGTATCAACAGCCGCACTTACGTCATATTCCGTTAAGAAGCCGACGATTGTATCCTTGATAATATCAAATTCCGCATCGGAAAATAAGTTTGCGAGAATTTCAAAAATTGCTGTCATTGTTTTTGCCTCCCTATAATTTCTGGTATGACTATATCACATAACCCCTCACTTTGTCAACGCTTTTAAAGAAATTACGAAAAAAACCGTCACCCATTAATTCTGCGAGCAATTATTTAATGCTTTACAGTATTTTCTTCAGCGCGTTTTCACATATTTTGTCAATTTTTTCAAAATCAACTGCTCTGATATAGTATTCTTCAAGCGTATCATGAAGACCCTTGGCGGCGGAGATTTTTTTAACCGCCTCCGAAATAAGCTCTTTTTTACCGCCGGACTCAAACACGAGCTTCTCCTTTGAAGCATTAACTCTTTCAATATTGCAAAAGCGTGTTGTGTGAACGGTGCTTTCGCCGTCGGTTAGTGATGGGTGATAACTGTTTTGTGTAAAAAAGCACAGCTCAAGCTCGGGAATGATAATATGCTCCGGCGCGGAAAACGGGTTGAGCGGGCAATAGCATTCGTACACCTTATAGCCTTTTTTCAACGCATCGGCGCTTAAAAAGCTCATAATCGCCGGCGAAAATGCGCCGTAAGGGTCATCTATTGTTATAATTTCAGAACAAAGTGCATTTAAAGTATCATACATAACCGTTACGCCGTCGGGAGTAATTGCGCTTAAAAAGCGCTTTTCAAGTCGCCCCTTTGCGGCGTTCTTTTTTTCGGGAATTTTCCGCTTTGCAAGGCGACTCAAAAAAAGTGCGAGTCTTTCCGTATCGGGTGAACCGCCGTAAAGCGCGGCGCACTCCCTGCCGAGCTTTGAAGCCGCATAAAGATATTCGGCGGCGCACTTGTGCTGTAATGAAATCGCCTTTGAAAGCTCGCTTATCGGACGGCGGTGTTTTTTCAATTCATCCGTATTAAATGCCTCACCGAGGTTTATTATGTGCTCCGTAACACCCGGAAGGGTAGGGTCAAAGGTATGAGGCGCAGTGCCGTCAAATATCGAAAAACCTATTTCCGGCGCAATTACCGCATCAAGTGAATCGGGGTCGGCGCTGCAATAACAGCACTCCGTAAAAAAGCCCTTCTCCTCAAGGCGCTCTGCCGCCTTCTTCATAAATGTTGACTTGCCCGTGCCGGGACCGCCCTTTAATATGTAATGGCAGCCCTCCTCATAAGGTGAGTAAACCTCCGAAAAAAGTGAGCAATAGCCCGCCTTGTTGTTTGCACCGAGAAAAAATGACGTTCCCGTAAAAGTATTCATAATTTATCAGCCCCTTTTGCCGCATTATATGCGCTCGGGGGTTTTTTCGTTACCGCCGACAGCTTTCCCCCACTTTTTCTGTTGAAAAACATTATAATAAACCCGCACATATCAAGTTGCACAACACTTTCGCATTTACACATACTTTTTCGAGCTGCTTCGAGCGCGATTTATGTCGTATTTACAACATTTTTATTTAATGCTACAAAGTTCGCCGATACCTATTGAAAAATAACGCATATCGTGCTAAACTGTCGATAAGTCAAGGATAAAGCGCTTTTTCCAAAACATTTAATTTTTTCGGAGGAATTATATATGAACACACCCGTTAAGGTATTGCTTGCGGATTCCGCAAACGAAGTAACTCTTGCCTGCGCCGCCGCTTTAAGAGCAAATAAAATGGAGGTAAAGGTATGCGACAAAAACGGCGCCGCCGTGCTCACGGAAATTGAGCACTCGACACCGGATGTATTGATTATGGATGCATTTTTACAGCATATAGATGCGTTAGGCGTTGCCATGCGAATTAAAAACGACTGTAAAAAAATGCCGCTTATAATAGTCCTCTCTTCAATAGATAACCAAATGCTTGAAAAAGAAGCTGTTAAAAACGGCGTTGATTATTATTTTTTAAAGCCCGTAGAGCCTAAAATTTTGGCGGAAAGAATAAATCAGCTTTTATCGTGGCGAGGTGTAGGCGGCTTTACAGCAGAAAAGAGCCGCCGCGAAGAAGGACTTGAGGTCACAATAACCGAGATTTTGCACCAAATAGGAGTTCCGGCTCACATAAAGGGCTACCAATATGTGCGCGAGGCAATACGCCTTTCCGTAACGGACAGCGAGGTTTTAAGCTCGGTTACGAAAATTTTGTACCCGACTGTTGCAAAAACCTTTTCAACAACAGCATCACGCGTGGAAAGAGCAATTCGCCATGCAATAGAGGTTGCCTGGGACAGAGGCGACGTTGAGGTTTTAAACTCGTATTTCGGCTACACCGTCCAAAACGAACGCGGCAAACCAACGAATTCGGAGTTTATAGCAATGATCGCCGACAAGCTGCGCCTCGGCATTGCCGCAAAAGCAACACACGACGCGTTCGCACGAAAATAAGCTGAACCGGCACACAGCGCATTGAAACAACAGCGCAATATCCGGCAGCAGGGTTCTGTACGGTAGGGGCGTTTTTTAAACGCCCGCGAACGCCGCGAGGCGTTCTCGCACCGTAAGGTGCGACATATAACGCATTATAATAAAAAATATACCAATGCAATTACGGGAAAACAA
>CAYQPJ010000074.1:0-4256 GCA_964419515.1 uncultured Eubacteriales bacterium | reverse complement strand
TGCGCGCATTGTTCTGCATTCTGCATTTGCGCGCCATGCGCGCATTGTTTTGCATTCTGCATTTTGCATTTGCGCGCTTTGCGCGCATATGCATTTACCCGTTAAAGGTAGTATCCGTTGAGGCGTCGTAAAAGCCGCCTGTGGGGGGCGGGGTCATCATATCGGCAATTTTGTTGAGGTCATTTTGCATTAAGGCAAAGCTGACAATTCCGAAGCCGAAAAGACCCAATACAAGGTAGAGCACGGCGTTATCCGAAAGAGAGATTCCTTTTGCGGAGGCACCGTCGTAAAGCTTTTTCTCTGCAAGGTAAAGTCCCGCGCAGGGAATGAAAATCATAAGAAGAACCTCAAGGAGTCCGTCGTCGTTTTCATCCTTCATGGCAACAGCTTCTTTACCCATTTTTACTATCCAATAAATCTCGTAAATGCCACAGGTTATAAATGAAAGTATAATGCAAGTGGCAATGCTTCTTTTTTCCGGTTTGAACATAAATACTTTTCCTTTCCGTAAATCACAACCGCCAAATCCAAATATGAATTCGCGATTTTTCCGAGTTTAAGTAATATTTCTCGGCTGAGTATATAATATCACATGAATCGTTTGTTTTCAACAGAGTTTAATAAATTTTACCTTTTTGTAATTTTTGCGTGCAAGGGCGATTAATCAAAGACCGGGAACGATTTTTTTGTAATACGCCCACATACCGATTTTATCGGGCGTGTGCTCGGGAAGCTGTGAAAAATCGTATCCGGGGTAGTCGTTACCCTCAATAATTCCGGGGCCGTCCGGTGCAACAAAAACATCCCAGCCTATAAAGCGCATATCGTCAACGACGAGTGCGGCTTTTTTTGTAAGCTCAATCGCTTCTTTAACGAACGGCAATTGGTAGCCCATAAGCGGAACCTTTGTGTCGGGGTGACAGTCAAAATTAACAAGCCTTGAGGTATGCGCACAGCCGCAAATTTTGCCCGTTTCCATATCAATCGGGCAGCAAATGCCGCCGTTTTCGAGGTTGTCCACAAACTTTCCGCCGCCGCCGAATTTTGCCGTGGCATAAGCACAATGTGCAACGCCGTCAACGACAACGGTAACAATTCTGTAGGTGTTAATGGCGTGTGGATAAATTCGCGAAATATCCTCGTGCTGAATAATAAGCTCTTCAATAAGTCCGAATTTTCCGCTTGAAACGTAGTCGTACATATCGTCAAGCGATTTAAAATCGTGAACATTCAGCTTTTCAATGCCCTTGCCGCTTTCGCCGGAATACGGCTTTGCGAAAATAATTTCCTTATTGCACATAAATTCCTTAAAGCTCTCGCGCGTGGCATCCTTAAGGTCAAGCCAGCCTCTGTGAAGAAAATCGTTGAAAATTCTGTCGAACTCGCCCTTATTTTCAAACATATACGAGTGCTCTTGGTTGTTAAGGCGCAAAATCAGCTTTTTGTTTTTTGTGCGCGTTACATATGTTTTACGCTGTGCGTGATTCATATTGTAAAAGCCGAAAATAAGATAATCGTAATAGCCCGCGCCGTAAAGCACCATACACAAAAGCATATCGAAAAACGTCAACACCTTGTTTTTGCCGCATTTTTCGTGAACGCGGTCTATGCATTCAAAATATTTTTTGAAGCTTACGCCGCCCAAAATGTGAAAAAACCATTTAAGCTTACTCATAACAAAAAACCTCTTATAACAAAAATATACAAGCTATATAATAGCATATACTCCCGCGAAAATCAACGCACGGCGGTGCGATTTTCAATATTTTAACTTTAAAACGGCGCCGAGAACATTTTCGGCTGTTCGTCTTAATTCGCCGAGGGTTATTCCGTCGGCTGTGCCGAAGGAGGAAAGAAGCGTGCCGTCGGGAATTTTAAGTCCGATTTTCTTGCCGCCCGGCATTAAAACGTCAACACCGGCTCTTACGCGGTAGGCGTTGTCGCAAAGCTCGGGAAATTCGGGGCTTGCGGCGCTTTGCATCCACCAATCCGTCATAACACAGCCCTCAAAGCCCCACTCGCCGCGCAAAATCCGCGTGCAAAGCTCGTAATTGTAGTGCCCCCAAGTCCCGTTTATTTTGTTGTATGAGGTCATAATAAAAATCGGCTGTGCTTCTTTTACGCATATTTCAAAATTTTTCAAATAAATTTCTCTTAACGCCCTCTCGGAAAGCCGCGAATCCGTTTTTGTGCGGTTTGTTTCCTGATTGTTGCAGGCAAAGTGCTTCGGGCACGCCGCAACGCCCGCTGCTTGAAGTCCCTTTACAACAGCGGCGGCGATTTTTCCCGAAAGAAGCGGGTCTTCCGAGAAATATTCAAAATTTCTGCCGCAAAGCGGATTTCTGTGAATGTTCATACCGGGTGCCAAAAGAATGTCAGAGCCGCGCAGCTTCATTTCCTCGCCGAGCTTTTTGTAAAGTTCGCTTAAAAGATGCTCGTTCCAGGTGCTTGAAAGCAGCGAGCCAATTGGCAAAAGCGAGCACGTTGCTTTAAGACGAATTCCCGAGGGACCGTCTGTTGCCGTCAACGGCAAAACACCTTTTTTTTCGAGAGACGGCAAAACACCGCCCAAAACACCGGCATTTCCCTTTGCGCCCAACGGTGAATTCATTTTATAATCGCCGCGACTTATGGCTTCAAGCTCTCGAAGCGAAAGCTGTGAGGTAAACTCGGAAAGCGTACAGCTTCCTTTTTTTACATCATCGAGAGTGTAGCCGAGCTTTTTTACCGGTGCACCGTTATCGGGAAGAGCGGCTGTTATTATGCTTTTAAGGTCTGTGGTTGAAACGGGAACGCTTCCCTCGGCTTTTTCTCCATGTGCACTTTCAAGGCGCAAAAAGGCTTCCTTAGGCGCGGCACATTCGTTAAGCCTTTTTAAAATTACGGTTTTTTCCACCGTGAAGGAATATTGCTTTTTCGCTGTTCTTACATCCTCACCCACATAAAATGAGTATTCGCCGTCTTCGAGAATATAACACGACTTGTTACCGCTTTTTCCGGAATCGTCATAAGAGGCAATGTAATAAAGCGGAACGGTAAGCGAATATTCGCGATATTCGCCGGGCAAAAGCTCATCTGTTTTTAAAAATGCACAAAGATTTCTTTTTGCCTTGCCGAGAGTCCCTTGAGGCGGCTCGCAATAAACCTCTGTAACCGATTTCCCCTTAAAGGCGCTACCCGTGTTTTTTACGCCGACGGTAAGAGTAATTTCGGTTTCGTTTTTTTCTGCTTTTATCAATGATATATCAAAGCTCGTATATGAAAGTCCGAAGCCGAACGGGAAAAGCACGGCAGTCTTATTAAAGGACTCAAAGTAACGGTAGCCGACAAAAATATCCTCTGTATAATTGTTGAATTTTTTATCGCCGAAGGCATTTGCCGACGGATAATCCTCATAAGAGCGCGCAACCGCCGAGGGAAGCTTTCCCGAGGGCGTTTTGTCGCCGTAAATAAGACGTGCTGCGGCATTGCCGCTTTCCATTCCACCCTGCCAAAGCAAAAGAAGAGATGTTTTGCCGCTGCAGCAGTCGAGAATTTCTTTAAAATCTATAATATTGCCGATGTTCAAAAGCACGGCTGTGCTTTTAAAAGCGCCGCTGACTCTTGAAAGAAGCGATTTTTCGTCATCCGTTAAATAAAAGCTTCCTTTGTCAAGAGCATTTTCCCTATCCTCGCCTGCCGAGCGCCCTATGACAACAATCGCGCTTTCGCTCTTTTTCGCGGCATCGGCTATTAATTCGTCACTCACGGAAAGCTCCGGGTAACAGCGCGGCCAATGCCCCCAAAAGCCGTGGTCGGGAGGATTTTTTTCACACTGCTCGGTATAATATGACAGCACATTTTCATCAAGCGTGCCGCCGATATTCTTTATACCGCTTACAAGATTAACCGCATACGGCTTTATAACGTCGCCGCCGGAGCCGTAGCCTACGTAAAACCAATCTATTTGACATCTGCCGAACACAGCAATGCTTTTTTCCTTTGAAAATGGCAACACACCGTCATTTTTCAAAAGCACCGCTCCCTCTACCGCGGCTTCACACAAAAGATCCGGCATTCCCTCGGTTATTTCTTCGGGCGACCCGTTTTGACGGCTCTCCGCCTGCGAAACGGCATTAACCAAAAGTGCCGTTCCCTTTACGGCAATGCTCTTTATTTTTTTAAAAATCATAAGCTTCTCACCGCCGATTTTTTAATTGCTTATTATTTATTGCGCGCATAGCGCGACGTTTGTCGCGCAAATGCAAAATGCAAAA
>CAYQPJ010000073.1:0-4546 GCA_964419515.1 uncultured Eubacteriales bacterium | reverse complement strand
TTTCAATACTCTGTCGGCATATGCGGCTGTATCCTTATACGGAATGCTGTCAAGTGTTTTTCCGTCATGGGAAAGTTCCTCGTTTAAAAGCCACTCGCTCACAATTCCTCTGCCGGCGTGATAAGCCGCCAAGGCTGTTTTTTCATCTCCGAATTCATCTAAAAGATAGCTTAAAAACCACGCACCGTAATATACGGAAATATCGGGCTCAAAAAGAGCCTCGTCCGGGTGCTCCTCGCCTGTTTTTGTTTGAAGCCACAAAAAAGTCTCGGGCGTTATTTGAGTCAATCCCTTTGCCTGTGCATTTGAAACGGCGTTGCTGTCAAAGCTGCTTTCGGCTTTAACAAGCGCATATAAAAGCGCTCTGTCAAGCTCCATTTCATCTGCGGTACTCTCAATTATATCCGAATATTTAAGCGGATATGCGGTTTTATATGCAGTAACCGTAATATTATATATTAAAGCAGCTGCCGCAAAAAGCAAAAGCAAAACTACCGACAACCTCTTTAAGGGTTGGCTTCTTTTTCTCTTTTTACTCACCCGTCAATCTCCTTTAAAATCGAATTAACCTGCTCGGTTAAATTATGCGGCGAATAGTTTTTTATTACATAATCGGATTTTTCAATATAAAATGAATCGGGCTGTTGGGCGTTCATCCGCAAAAGCGCCGCTTCCCTTGAAATCGAATCGCGCTTAATTATTCTTTCAAGGCGAATATCCTCGGGCGCCGTAACCGTAATAAGTAAATCGCACTTCTTATAAAAGCCCGATTCTATAACGGCGGCGGCATCAACAATTACAATATCACAGTTTAAAAAGGCCTCTTTTGAAAGCTCAAAAAGCCTTTTATTGATCACGGGGTGAAAAATCGAATTCAAAAGTGCTGTATTTTCCTGAGACGAAAAAGCTCTTTTCGCAAGAAGCGCTCTGTTAAGTGTGTTTTCGCTGTAAACATCATCGCCGAAGGCACTTTGGAGCTTAAGCTTAAGCTCCGGCGAAAGCGTTAAAACCTCTCTCGCAACAACATCACCGTCTATAATATATGCGCCCTTACTTTTGAGAATTTCGGAAACGGTTGATTTTCCGGCACCCGTTTTTCCCGTAAGCGCAATTAAATGCTTTGCCATTTTACACCTCAACAACCTTAAATGCGGCAGCACGAAGAAGCCTGTTCATAACCGCCAAATCGTCATCTGTTTCATCGGGACAGCGAACAAAGCACTCTTTCATACCGCACTCGTCAAGCTCTCTCAAAACGTCAAAAAGTCTGCCGCTTAATGAACGGTAACTTGTACGCTCACCGTATGTAAAGACCTTGCACTCAAGGCCCTCGCCCTCACCGTTAAAGACCATTGCGCAAACGCCTTCGCCTCGGTTTTTATTTACAAATTCGCAAAAAGCTTCGTACTCACCCTTTACAAGTGTAACATCGGCATTAGGTGAATAGTGCTTATATTTCATCCCGGGTGATGACACCTTTTCCCCACTTTTCAACGGATTTAAGACGGCATCGTCAACAAGCACTTCGCCCAAAACGCTTCTTAATTCACCTATTGTAACATTACCCGGTCTTAAAAGTCGCGGCGTTTTTGTTGCAAGAGTAATAACGGTAGACTCAACACCCTCCTTAGATTCGCCACCGTCTATAATAAGCGGTATTCTGCCGTTAAGGTCGCCAAAAACATGCTGCGCCGAGGTTGGGCTGGGCTTTCCCGAAAGATTAGCCGAGGGTGCCGCAATCGGCACACCGCACGCCTTTATAAAAGCGCGCGCCACCGGATGTGACGGACAACGCACCGCAACGGTATCAAGCCCTGCCGTAACCGAAAGCGGAACCTTTTCCGATTTTCTTACAATAACCGTAAGCGGTCCCGGCCAAAAACGCTCCGCAAGCTTTTTTACGCTCTCCGGCACATCGCTTGAAAGCTCGTATATTTCGTCAAATTCGGAAATATGAACAATAAGAGGATTATCCTGCGGTCTGCCCTTAGCCTCGAATATTTTTTTAACAGCGCCATCATCAAAAGCGTTGCCCGCAAGCCCGTAAACGGTCTCCGTGGGCATACCGACAACATCTCCGTTTAAAATAAGCTCTGCCGCCTCTTTATACTCCGAAAGGGGCGAATTTTCATTTAATTTAATTACTTTGGTTTTCAAAACAGTCACCGTCACTCTTCCGAAGCCTTTAATTTATTTGCCGTATCAGCTGTTATAAGAGCATCAATTATTTCATCAAGCTCACCGTTCATTACAGCCTCTATTTTATAAAGTGTAAGACCTATTCTGTGATCTGAAACGCGCCCCTGCGGAAAGTTGTAGGTGCGAATTCTTTCGCTTCTGTCACCAGTTCCGACCTGCATTCTGCGCTCATCGGCAATTTCGGCATTTTGCTTTTCACGCTTTTCCTCAAGAAGGCGTGAACGCAGAATTTTCATTGCCCTGTCCTTGTTTTTATATTGACTGCGCTCATCCTGACACTCAACAACCGTACCCGTAGGAAGGTGGGTTATTCGTATTGCAGACTCAGTTTTATTAACATGCTGTCCACCTGCACCCGAGGAACGGTAAGTATCAATTTGAAGCTCCGTTGGGTCAATCTCAATGTCAACCTCCTCCGCCTCAGGAAGCACAGCCACCGTAACGGTAGAGGTATGAATTCTGCCGCCGCTCTCCGTTTCCGGAACGCGCTGAACTCTATGAACGCCGCTTTCAAATTTAAAACGGGAATATGCACCATCGCCGGAAATATTAAAACTGATTTCTTTAATTCCGCCCAAGCCCGTTTCGTTAAGAGAGAGCACCTCGGATTTAAATCCATGGCTTTCCGAATACATTGTATACATTCTGTAAAGCGAATTGGCAAAAAGCGCTGCCTCCTCGCCGCCCGCGCCGGCGCGTATTTCTATTATAACGTTTTTGTCGTCATTTGGGTCCTTGGGAAGAAGAAGCACCTTAAGCTCCTCCGAGAGCATTTCCTTTTTAGCCTTACACTCTTCGATTTCACATAAAAGAAGTTCCTTAAGCTCCGGATCCGATTCCGCACCTAAAAGCTCTCTTGCGGCACTTTCATCCGAGGCTGTTTTTTTGTACGCCTTAAAGGCTTCAACAACCGGTGTAAGACTTTTTATTTCACGCATAAGCTTTTTATATTCCTCTTGATTATTCACTGTTTCCGGTAAATAAAGCAGACTGTTTATTTTTTCGAATTTTTCTTCGACCTGTTCGAGCTTTTCAAACATCACTGTTCTCCCTGATAATATTTTTCACATTTTTTTCCGCTTTTGTGCGCGCTATCATAAATTCTCTGCCGCATTTTGTACAGCGTAAACGAAAATCCATCCCGGAGCGAAGCACAAGAAACTTTTTCTCGCCGCAGGGGTGCTGTTTTTTCATTTCCAATACATCACCGACGATAATTTCCATTACATCACCACAAATTCAAGCAAAATTATTTTTAACTGAAATATTGTAACACATATTTACATAAAATTAAAGAGCAGATATTAAAAATTAATGAAAATAGGTGATTTATAAATGTACGAATACCTTCCCGAGGGATATTTAATGAAAACCGAGGAAAACATTAATGCTCTTAAAAGCCTCGAAGGCTTTAAGGAGGCTTACATAAAAGGCTCCTTTCTTGAAGCGCGCGCATCATCATGTGACAAAGACCATAATCTTCATATAGATTTGGGCTTTATAGAAGGAATTATTCCGAGAAAAGAATGTGCTGTGGGAATTGAAAGCGGCGAAACGCGTGACATTGCGATTATTGCGCGTGTAAACAAACCGGTAAAATTCATCGTAACCGACATTTTTTGCGCAGGCGATAAAAAATACGCGTATCTCAGCAGGAAAGCCGTTCAAGAGAGCTTTTATAAAAACAGACTGCCCAATATTAAAAAGGGCGATATTTTATCCGTTACCGTAACACACATCGACTCCTTCGGAGTTTTTTGCGATATAGGCTGTGGCATAAACGCGCTTTTGCCTATTGATAATATCTCTGTTTCACGCATTCCCCACCCCTCGGTCAGATTTTCTGCAGGTGATGAAATAAAAGCTGTTGTAAAGGCCTTTGATGAAGACGGAAGAATTACTCTTACGCACAAGGAGCTTTTGGGAACCTGGGAGGAAAACGCCGCCATGTTTTCCGTAGGCGAAACGGTAAGCGGAATTGTAAGAAGCGTCGAAAGTTATGGGGTGTTTATTGAGCTTACCCCAAATCTCGCAGGTCTTGCCGAATATAACCCGGAGGTTTTTCCGGGACAGTATGCAAGCGTTTATATTAAGAGCATCATTAAAGAAAAAATGAAGTTTAAGCTTATAATTGTAGATGCCTTTTCGGCAGACTATACACCGGAAAAGCCGGTATATTTCACCGAAGGCAAGCACATAAGCAGCTTTAAATACTCACCCGACTGTGCCGAAAAAATAATAGAAACAATATTTGAATAATATACTTGTAATTAAAATCGTCGTATTGTATAATTAGGGTGGCGAGAGTCGAACTGCACACGCCTAAAATTTAATCTTTCGGCGCACC
>CAYQPJ010000072.1:0-4610 GCA_964419515.1 uncultured Eubacteriales bacterium | reverse complement strand
ATTAAATTACCTGCAAATAATCGTCGAAAGCGGTTGACAAAACGGATTAAAAATAATACAATAAAGATTGTTAAAAATTTGAACAAGTTTTCGGAGGAAACAAAATGGGACTTACATTATGTGAAAAAATCATTAAAAACCATCTTGTTGACGGCGAGTACAAAAAGGGTGCGGAAGTTGGCATAAGAATCGACCAAACACTCACCCAGGATGCAACCGGCACAATGGCGTACTTAGAGCTTGAGGCTATGGACATTGAAAAGGTTAAAACGGAGCTTTCCGTTGCATATATCGACCACAACACACTTCAAACGGGCTTTGAAAATGCAGATGACCACAAATTCATTCAAAGCGTTTGCAAAAAGCGCGGTGTCCGTTTTTCGCGCCCCGGTAACGGCATTTGCCACCAGGTACACTTAGAGCGCTTCGGAATTCCCGGCAAGACTCTTATTGGCTCTGACAGCCACACCCCCACCGGCGGCGGACTCGGAATGCTTGCAATGGGCGCAGGCGGACTCGATGTTGCCGTGGCAATGGGCGGCGGTGCTTATTATATAACCGTACCCGAGGTAATTAAGGTAAACCTTACAGGTGAGCTTAAGCCTTATGTTGCCGCAAAGGATATTATTTTAGAGGTGCTTCGCATTTTAAGCGTTAAGGGCGGCGTAGGCAAGGTTGTCGAGTACGGCGGCGATGGTGTAAAAACACTTTCCGTTCCGGAAAGAGCAACAATTACAAATATGGGTGCGGAATTGGGTGCCACAACCTCAATTTTCCCTTCGGATGAAATTACATATAAATTCATGAAGGCTCAAGGCAGAGAAAGCGATTGGATAGAGCTTCTTCCGGACTCCGATGCCGAATATTCTCGCGTTATAGATATTGACCTTTCCGCGCTTACTCCCCTTGCGGCAATGCCGCATATGCCCGACAACGTAAAAACCGTTGACGATATCGGCAAAATCAAGGTAGACCAGGTTCTTATAGGCTCCTGCACAAACTCATCTCTCTTCGATATGATGAAGGTTGCTAAAATCCTCAAGGGCAAAAAGGTTCACCCCTCCGTCAGTCTCGGCATAGCTCCCGGCTCAAAGCAGGTTCTCAATATGCTCGCTTTAAACGGTGCTCTTTCCGATATGATAGATGCCGGTGCAAGAATTCTCGAAAGCGCTTGCGGTCCTTGCATAGGCATGGGCCAGTCTCCTTGCACCTCGGGCGTTTCGCTTCGCACATTTAACAGAAATTTCGAAGGCAGAAGCGGCACGGCAAATGCCAAGGTATTCCTTGTAAGCCCGGAAACCGCTGCCGCATCAGCACTTGCGGGCGTTCTTACAGACCCGAGAGAGCTTAACGGCGATATTTCCGTGGCGCTCCCCGAAAGCTTTATTGTAAACGACAATATGATTGAGCTTCCCGCAAAAACAAAGGAGGAAGCAGACTCCGTCGAGGTTTATTACGGCCCCAATATTAAGCCCTTCCCGAAGACAGCTCCGCTTGCAGAGGCCGTTGAAGCGAAGGCAGTTTTAAAGGTCGGCGACAATATCACAACAGACCATATTATGCCTGCAGGCGCAAAGATACTTCCCTACCGTTCAAATATCCCCTATCTTTCACAATTCTGCTTTAAACAGTGCGATGAGGATTTTGCAAAGCATTGTGAAGAAGCCGGTAGCGGTATTATCATAGGCGGTGCAAATTACGGTCAAGGCTCATCAAGAGAGCACGCGGCGCTTGTTCCGCTTTACCTCGGAGTTAAAGCAGTTGTTACGGTTTCATTCGCGAGAATTCACAAGGCAAACCTTGTAAACGCGGGAATTTTACCGCTCAACTTTAAAAATGCCGAGGATTATGAAAAAATAAGCGTAGGCGACGAGCTTTCACTTGTAAATGTTAAAGAAGAGTTGAAGTCCGGCAGTGACATCACCCTTTTAAACAAAACAAAGAACGAAGAATACAAGCTTGTTGCGGAGGTATCCGAAAGACAGGTTGAAATTCTTCTTGCCGGCGGACTTCTTGATTATACAAAAAAGGAGAACAATTAAAATGAATGAATTACAGCTTCAAAACGCACTTGATAAATTCAAGGAGCTTTTAACAGCACAGGACGAAAGAAACCAAAAAATAAAGGCAGCCGACGCTCCCAAGGATTTTAAATCACTCGACAAAATCGTTATAGGTGTTTGCGGCGGCGACGGCATTGGTCCGATAATCACAAAGCAATCTGCAGAGGTTTTAAAGTTTGTTTTAAAGGACGAGGTAAAAAGCGGCAGGATTGAATTTAAATATATAGACGGTTTAACAATAGAAAACCGTGTTGCCGCAATGAAGGCAATTCCCGACGACGTTATGGAAGAGCTCAAGGCGTGCGACGTTATTCTCAAAGGCCCCACAACTACTCCTCAGGCGGGCGACGGTCTTCCGAATATTGAAAGTGCAAACGTTGCGATGAGAAAGGCTCTTGACCTTTTCGCAAATGTTCGCCCCGTAAAAATCCCCGAAGAGGGCATAGATTGGACATTTTTCCGCGAGAACACCGAGGGCGCATACGCAGTAGGCTCAAAGGGTGTTGATGTTGACGGCGAGCTTGCCTTTGACTTTGTTGTAACGACCACAGAGGGCACCGAGCGTATTGCAAAGCTCGCATATGAATACGCCCGTAACAACAAAAAGGATCGCGTTTCGATTATTACAAAGGCAAATATTATAAAAACCACCGACGGCAAATTTTTAAACCTTTGCAAAAACATTGCGAAGGACTATCCCGAAATTACAACCGATGAATGGTACATTGACATAACCACCGCAAAGCTCATTGACAAAAAGCGCCGCACAGACTTTAAGGTGTTTGTTCTTCCGAATCTTTACGGCGACATCATTACAGACGAGGCAGCCGAGTTCCAAGGTGGTGTAGGTACTGCAGGCAGTGCAAATATCGGCAAGCAGTACGCCATGTTTGAAGCTATTCACGGCTCCGCACCGCGAATGATTAAGGAAGGCAGAGGCGCTTATGCAGACCCCTGCTCAATGCTTCGCGCATCCGTAATGCTTCTTTCACACATCGGAAAGCAAGCCGAGGCAGACAGACTCGAAAAAGCGCTTGACATTTGCATGATTACCGAGAAAAAATACGTTATAACCGGCAGAGAAAACGGCTGTACGTGTGAAGAATTCGGTAATTACGTAATGGAAACGCTCAAAAACATTGAGTGAGAGGCTGAAAATGAAAAAGAATGACCGAATTTCAATACCCGTTATAAAAAGGCTCCCCAGGTATCACCGATACCTCGAAGAGCTGAAAGAAGCGGGTATAACACGAATTTCTTCTAAAGAGCTTTCAGTTAGAATGGGCGTTACCGCCTCACAAATTCGCCAGGATTTAAACTGCTTCGGTGGCTTCGGTCAGCAGGGCTACGGCTACAATATAGACCAGCTTTATACTGAAATCGGCACTATTTTAGGACTTGATAAGCACACAAAAGCCATTCTTGTAGGTGCAGGTAACTTGGGCAGAGCAATTGCAACTCACTTAAAATTCGAACGCCGCGGCTTTAACCTTATCGGCATTTTCGACTCCAACCCTCAGCTTTACGGCAAAACGGTCGGGAAATGCACCATTCGCCCCTGTGACACACTCGAAGAGTTTTGTCTCGAAAATTCACCGGCTGTTGCAATACTTTGCATTCCGAGCGAATCTGCCGCACCGATGACTCAAAGACTTATTGACCTCGGAATTAAGGGCTTTTGGAATTTCACCCAGTACGATATTGCAAATAAGCACAAGGGCATTGCCGTAGAAAACGTTCATTTGGGCGACTCTTTAATGACACTTTGCTACCATGTAAACAATATTGACAATTCGGATGTGGATATAAAATGAAAAAGCTTATGGATATCGACATTGTCGATATGATTCCGTTTTCAAAAGGAATTATAGTTGCAAGGAAGGATATTCTTAAAAGCGGCGAAACACGAATTTCGTATATAACATATGATGTTAAGCTTGAGAAGCCCACAGCAAGCACAAAAGGCGCTTATCTTTTAAATAAATTCGGCGAAAATTACAAAGCAATTTCAGATAAGCTTGATGATTACCTCTCATGCGATGCGGCAGTTATGCCCTCAAAGCACGTTGCGGTTTCATACACAAGCGGCGAAATAGGTCTTTTTGACGACAAGGGCAACCTTTATTGGACGGGTGACCTCAATTACAAAAACTCGCCTATAAGCGGAGTTGCCGCCGAAGGCAAATACCTTTGGTGTACAGTCCCGGAGGGCAACTGCGTCATTCGCTACTCCCCCGTTACGCAAAAAATAGTTTTAAGAATCGGCGGTGATGCCTCTACGGCATTTTTAAATCCGATTTACATTGCAAATTACGATAACATACTGTATATTTGCAACTATCAATCCTGCAAAATCAGAACGATTGATTTAAAAAACTATACCGTTGCCGACTATAAAGAATTCGAAGAGCCTGTTTACCGCTACATACGAACAAACGAGCGCGAAATCGTCGAGCTTGACTCCGGAGTGTATATGATTTAATGCGCGACATTTATCGTGCAAATACAAAACAATGCGCCTTGCGGCGCAAATGCAGAATGCAAAAT
>CAYQPJ010000071.1:0-4791 GCA_964419515.1 uncultured Eubacteriales bacterium | reverse complement strand
CTGCCAAGTCTGTAATGGACTTTCACCGCCAAGTGATAATGCGTGCCGAGCACACATAATAACGGAGCTGTAAAAGCCTTTCGGTTTTTCAGCTCCGTTTTGAATTTTTAACCTGCAGCTACGGAAAATTGGCTGTTAAACAGCTCAGCATAAAAGCCACCCTTATTTAAAAGCTCATTATGCGTACCGGTTTCAATAACCTTACCATCCTTCATAACGAGAATCTTATCTGAATTCTGAATAGTTGAAAGTCGGTGAGCTACGACAAATGTCGTTTTTCCCTTCATTAAAATATCGAAGGCCTGCTGAATTTTTATTTCGGTGCGCGTATCGATTGAAGACGTCGCCTCATCAAGAATAAGCATCGGTGGGTCCATTATCATAACACGTGTAATACAAAGAAGCTGTTTTTGACCCTCGGAAAGCGAACCGCCGCTCTCTCCGATCACCGTGTCGTACCCCTCCGGAAGCCGCTTAATAAAGCTATGAGCGCGCGTAAGCTTTGCTTTTTCAATCATAAGCTCATCGGAAATTTCGGGATTACCCATTTTGAGATTTTCGCGAACCGTGCCGCTTTTAAGCCATGTTTCCTGCAAAACCATTCCGAAACCGCTTCTTAAAGCTTTTCGGGACATATCGTTTACATCAATTCCGTTAACCTTAATTGCACCGCTGTTCACATCGTAAAAGCGCATTAATAGATTAATTAAGGTTGTTTTTCCACAGCCAGTAGGACCTACTATGGCAATTTTCTTTCCCGGCTCAACACTCAAATTAAAGTCTTCGATAAGCTTTTGGCTTTCGGTATAAGAAAAACAAACCTTATCAAAGCTGACACTCCCGTCGAAGCCCTGTAAAGCAATGCTTTTGTCCGGTGTCATCTCAGCCTCTTCAAGAAGCTCAAAAACACGCGCGGCACAAGCAAACGCATTTTGAAGCTCTGTAACAACGCCCGAAATTTCATTAAAAGGCTTTGTGTACTGATTTGCATATGACAAAAAGCTTACAAGCATACCAACAGAAAAGTCAGAGCCATTTATAACAAACAGCGCACCCACAAGAACAACCGCCATATAAACAATGCTGTTTACACAACGCGTAACGGGGTTTGTAAGCGAAGAGTAAAAGGTTGCCTTAAGTGAAGCGGATTTAAGCTTTTCGTTAATGCTGTCAAAGCTCTCCGCACTTTTATCCTCGTAAGTAAAAGCCTTAACAACCTTTTGATTTTGAATCATCTCATCAACAAAGGCCGTTTGGTCCGCTCGACACTCCGATTGTTTTTTAAACATAACATATGTTTTTGTGGCTATAAATTTTGCCGCAAAAAGTGAAATCGGAGTTAATATCACAACAATAAGCGTTATTAACGGGCTCATTGTAAGCATAAATACTATTGTTCCGAGAATAGTGGCAACACCCGTAAAAAGCTGTGTAAAGCCCATTAAAAGACCGTCCGCAAAGGTATCAACATCGGTTATAATGCGGCTTACAATTTCTCCCTGCGGGTGTGAGTCTATAAACCCAACGGGAAGGCGCATCAGCTTACCCAATGCCTCTTCTCTTAAATTATGAACGGTTTTATATGTTATTTTATTATTGATTATGCTCATTAACCATTGAGAGAGCGCGGCAATTACCGAAAAAACGGCGATATTATAAAGCCGTTGCATTACGCTGTCGATATTAACACCATCCTCAGTTGAAATTGCATCAATTGCATTTCCGGCGAGAATAGGTATATAAAGCGAAGCGGCAACATAAATTGCAGCTAATGCAATTGTAACTGCTACAAGAAGTTTACTGCCGGCCAAAAGGTTTAAAACCTTTCTCAAGGTTTCGCTGTTGTTTTTCCTTTTCATTCAGCAAACCTCCTTTTTAAACTGTGAGTGGTAAATCTCGCTGTAGACAGAGCAGGTGCCGAGCAATTCGTTGTGAGTACCGCTTGCCACCAATTCGCCGTCATCAAGAACAAGAATCAAGTCACAGTTCATTACAGCTGCAGCACGCTGTGAAACAATAAAGGTAGTCGGCTTATAAGGCAATGAAGAAATATTTGCTCTTAAACGTGCATCAGTCGCAAGATCCAGCGCAGAGGCACTGTCATCGAGAATAAGCACAGCCGGCTTTTTTACAAGTGCTCTTGCAATTGTAAGACGTTGCTTTTGACCGCCCGAAAGATTTTTCCCGCCTTGCTCAAGCTCAAAATCGAGATAACCGTCTTTTTGTGAAACAAAGTCAAAGCTTTCGGATTGCTTTAAGGCTTCTTCAAGTACAGCTTCATCTGCAGCACCGTTGCCCATTAAAAGATTTTTTCTTATACTACCCTTAAAAAGCACCGCTTTTTGCGGAACAACGCCGATATTTTCGCGCAATTCTTCTGTATTAATCTCATCAAGGCTAACGCCGCCGACGGTAATTTTACCGTTTTGCGGCTTATAAAACTTAGGTAAAAGGTTAACAAGAGTGGATTTCCCCGAGCCTGTGCCGCCAATAATACCAACGGTCTCGCCTTTCTTAACTTTAAATGAAATATCGGAAATTGAATCACACGAAGCATTTTCATAGGAAAAGGAAACGTTTTCAAATACAATATCTCCGTTTATAAATTCTCCTTTGCCCTCTGCTGTCTCGTAAAGCTCTACAGGCATTTTAAATATATCCGAAATTCTGTTAGCGCTTGCAATTGACTTTGTTATGTTGACAATAAGGTTTGCAAGCTTAACAAGCTCAACAAGAATTTGAGCCATATAATTGTAAAGCGCAACAACCGTACCTGCAGAAAGCTCTCCGCCTTGAACCTTAAGAGCACCCGTATAAATCAAAACAATCGTTGCCGCATTTACAACAACAAGCGTTAACGGATTCATAAGTGCCGAGATTTTACCTACCGAGCACTGTGCCTTGTAAAGAAGTGTATTTTTTTCATTGAATATTTCTATTTCCGAGGCTTCCTTATTAAACGCCCTTATAACGCGCACACCGGAAAGATTTTCGCGAACAGAAAGAAGAACTCCGTCAAGTCTTTTTTGTACACCCTTATGCTTTGGTATTGTGACAATGATAATCGAAAACACGATAACGGAAAGAACGGCTATAGTTAAGGCAAATATCAACGCAGACTTAAAGTCAAGCGTAAAAGCCATAATCATAGCGCCGAATACTATAAACGGTGAGCGCAAAAAGAGTCTTAGCGTAAGATTAATACCGGACTGCACCTGATTCACATCGCTAGTCATTCGCGCGATTAATGTTGATGACCCAATGGTATCGAGCTTAGAGTAAGACAGCTTTTGAATATGCCCGAAAAGCGAAGATTTTAAATCTGACGAAGTTCCGACAGCCGCCTTTGCTGACATATACTGTGCAGTTGATGAGAACATAAATCCGACAACAGCAAGTAAAAGCAGAATTAAAGCTCTTTTGATTATAAATGAAGAATCAGCACTTCTGATTCCTATATCAATAACGCTTGAAACAACAAGAGGAACAAAAAGCTCCAAAAGCGCCTCGCACATTTTGAAAAAAGGCGCTAAAACCGCTTCTTTTTTATATTTTTTTATAAATTTAAGTACATCCGACATTTTATTTCTCCAAATTACAAATAAAAGATACCCATCCGCCGCTCTCGCGCCGCTCACAAATGTTCAGTCCGTTATGTAAAAGTGAACTTGCTACCTCATCGGCTCTCGAATCGATTATTCCCGAGGTTATAAAAATACCGTCTTCGGTTAAATAGCTCTTAACAAATTCGCTGAAATATATAATAACATCGGCTACAATATTTGCCACAACAACACTGAACTTTCCGCTCACCTTATCAGTTAAATCTCCGCACAAAAATGTAAGCTTCGGTTGTTCAAAGCCGTTTAATTTGCCGTTTTCTTCGGCGGTTTTAACAGCCAATGGGTCAATATCAACCCCGACTGCGCTTTTTGCTCCCAAAAGAAGCGAGGCAATTGCAAGAATACCGCTACCGGAGCCTAAATCGAGAACAGTGTCACCCTCATTGATTTTCTCATCGAGTGTTTCAAGACAAAGACGCGTCGTATCATGTGAGCCTGTACCGAATGCAGCTCCCGGCTCAATTGTCAAAACCTCTCTTTTTATATTAACGGGTGCCTTCTCCCACAGGGGGTTAATATAAAGCTTTTCACCCACAGGGAAGGGCTTGAAATATTTTTTCCAATTATTAGCCCAATCCTCCTCCTTGCAGCCTGTTGTTTCAATAGAATACGGAATACCCGAATACTCAAGTCTCTCCTTTATAAACGAAACCGCCTCGCTCGGATTTTCAGCTTCATCAATATAAAGGTGAACAATCGAGTGAGTCGCATCCTTTTTCAAAAGCTGCTCATCAATTAAATCAATGTGTGCAATTTCCAAAGCCTCATTTTTGAGGTCGCTGTAATCCTCTGTATAAATGCCGTAAGGTACACACGAAACCGCAATTGCCGAGGCTGTTTCGGTGTATTTTGTTTCCACCGATATTTTAATTTCAGTCCAATTCATTACTCATCACTCTCTTCAAGTAAAACAGCCTTAGGCTCAACATAAACCCTGCCATGATTGTAAAGCTTTCGATTGTCAAGCATCCAAAGTCTGCCTGTAAAGTCGCCCGGCTTAACACTTGATACGGCATCCGCCATTTCATACATATTAGCATCGAAAAGGTCAAGCTGCGAAAGAATTTCAGCTTCTATAAAAGAGGGCTTTACAGCGGCACCGAATTCAAGCTTACCGTGATGTGAAATGAGCATATGCTGTAAAAGAATCTTGGTATCTTCAGTAATT
>CAYQPJ010000070.1:0-5386 GCA_964419515.1 uncultured Eubacteriales bacterium | reverse complement strand
TTTATCGGGCCTCAAAGAGGCAAAGCTTATCTAAAATAAACACACCCGCCGCAACAAGCGACGGGTGTTGTTTGTTTTTAATAATAAATTCGAGCACTGCGCGCGGTATTTATAATTACCTGCGGCAATGCGCCTTGCGGCGCAAATGCAGAACGATGCGCGACGTTTGTCGCGCAAATGCAAAATTCAAAATGCAAAATGCAAAATTACGGAAATTGCTTCGCAATTTGATTTGTAAAGCCTACGGCAATGCGCCTTGCGGCGCAAATGCAAAATGCAAAATGCAGAATGCAAAATCTCGGAAATCGCCGAGGGCGATTTGATTTGTAAAGCCTACGGCGGTTGGGTAATACAACGTAGGGGCGTTTTTTAAACGCCCGCGAACGGCGCGCCGTGCGCGCATTGAATTACAAATTCAAAAAGTCCTTTCTATACTCAACGCCGAAGGCTTCTGCCAGCTCAACCATTTCGGAATCCTTAATGGTATTAATTCTCGGAAGGTGGGCTGTGAGCATATAAATCTGTGCCGCCTTTTCGACAGTCTCAATAAGGCCAAATGCCTCATCAATATTTTTGCCGACACCGTAAATTCCGTGCATTCCCCAAACAACAAGCCTGAATTCCTTCATTTTTTCGGCTGTGGCTTCGCCTATTGAGTTGGTTCCGCAAAGCATCCACGGCAAAACGCCTATGCCATCAGGGAAAACAACAATGCACTCCGTGCACATCTCCCAAAGGGTATGTGTAAACTTCTTTTCGTCAAGCTCGTGAACATAATTCATAGCAAGCGTGTTTGTGGGGTGACAATGCATAACAACTCTGTTTTCCGGGTCAACCGAAAGCCTTGCCATATGGCTCATAAGGTGTGCGGGAAGCTCGCTTGTGAATTTGCTTCCATCCTTATAACCCCACAAAAGCTCGGCAGTTGTGCCGTCTGCGGCAATTCTTATTATTCCGAGATTTGTTTCGGGGTCGCCCTTAACATTTTTAAAATATTTACCCGTACCCGTAACAATAAAGATTTTGCCTATAAGCGCAGTCGCATCGAAGCCTGTGGGAATCGTTCTTAAAACATTATCTTTGTCAAGATACTCATAAACCTCATCGCTGTCTAAAAGAAGACTTACATTGCCGCCGTTACGTTCATCCCAACCGAGACGGTACATATTTGCGGTAATATCGCACATTTCTTTTACAAAGGGAGCTTCAAAAATATTTTTCATTGTCTGTTCACCAAAACCTTTTCTTCATATTCTTTGATTTGCGGAAGGTATTCCTCTAAAGTGCCCTCGCGCCTTAAAAATTCATTCCAAACATCGCCGAAGGGCATTTCCTTTTGCTTTTCAAAAAGCACCATAAGTGATGTAAAGTCGCCCTTGCTTTGAAGTGCCGCCGCCTCCTTTGACGGCTCAAGGAGTGCATAAAGAAGTGCTTTTTTTACACTTCTGAGACCCGTTACCCAAGCGGAAATTCTGTTAATTGATGCGTCAAAATAATCCGTTGCTATAAATACACGTGAGAGCGCATTTGCGCGGACGATTTCTTTCATAATTTCCTTCGTTTCGTCATCGAAAAGAACCACGTGGTCACTGTCCCAACGAACACCGCGCGTTACGTGAAGCGCAATCTTGTCATGAAATAGGAGCATTGACGAAATTTTATCGGAAACAACCTCCGTGGGGTGATAATGACCGTTGTCCATAAGCGGAACAATATGCTTTTCAGCGGCGTAATTAAGGCAAAATTCCGCAGAGCCGACAGTGTAGCTTTCAACACCGATTCCGAAAACCTTTGATTCAACGCAAGGGAAAACCCTGGTTTTGTCGTAAGGCTCATTAAAAATTTCATCAAGTGACTTTTTAAAGCGCGCCCTCGGACTTAGTCTGTCGGCGGGAATGTCCTTATATCCGTCGGGAATCCAAAAATTAATTACGCACGGCTCTCCTGTTTCGTTGGCGAAATATTCAGCAATTTTCATACAGCACCTTCCGTGCTTCACCCAAAACGAACGTACCGACTCATCCGGTGACGAAAGCGTTAAGCCGTCCTTAACCATGGGGTGCGAAAAAAACGTGGGGTTAAAATCTATACCCATTTTTCGCGATTTTGCAAATTCGACCCATTTTTCAAAATGCTTCGGAAGAAGCGCATTGCGGTCTGCCCTTTCGCCGTCAAAAACGGCGTAGCTTGCGTGTAAATTAAGCTTAAGCTTGCCGGGGGTTAGCGCACGAACCTTATCAATATCCTCGCAAAGCTCATTAAAGCTTCGGGCTTTTCCGGGGTAATTTCCCGTTGCCTGTATGCCGCCCGAAAGCGCCTCGTCGCTGTCAAAGCCGGAAACATCGTCGCCTTGCCAGCAGTGCATTGAAACAGTTACATTTGCGAGCGCCTCAAGCGCCTTTTCGGTATCAACACCGATTTTTGCGTACATTTTTACAGCCTCATCGTATCTGCTCATAAGCATCCTCCTTATATCAAAATACTATCACAAAACGGTTTGCTTTTCAACAAAATCCGTGATTATTGCCTGTTAAAATATGCGCTGTCCGAAATATAATATGTTCTGATAGAGCCCTTTGCGGTGCAAAAAACAATTTCACCTGAGGCGCGGTCAAAGTAAACAATATCGCCGTCTTCTTTTTCGCGCTTTTTTTGCGTATGAGGAGATTTTATAACGCGATTTGCGCGCTTTATGTATTCCTTCGGAGTGCGACAGCCCGTCTCTGCGCCGTGCTTTAAAAAGTGCTCGCGAAAATCGTCGGCATTTTTAAAACGGTATCTGAAATGATTCATAACCGAGTAAAGCTCAACATCCGAAAGCGCGGCTTTTTTGCTTTTTGTCACAACCATATAAACAGCAAAAATCGCAGCGCATACGGCACAAGCGGCGTAAAAGCCTCCCCAAATACTCTTGTTAAACAGCACAATCGCCGTAACAAGCGCCGCCGTTTCAACAAAAAACAGCAGCAATGTAATAATAAGTCGCTTGCGCTCTTCGGCTTTTTTGCGTTCCTTTATTTGGCGGTTTTTGTCGCGGCACTCCTTACAGCGCTTCGGAAGCTCTAAGCCTTTTGATTTGTAAAAATCAATTTCGCTTTTCGCGATTTCGAATTTCTTTTTGCAATTCACACAAGTTCTAACCATTAATTTTCCTCATAAAATCATAAATATTGTACCGGCGGTCAATAAGAGCGAGCCTACAACCGATTTCCACGTAAATTGCTCGTGCAATATTGCAAACGCCATTATTAATGTGAGCACAACGCTCATTTTATCAATCGGCACAACCTTTGAAGCCTCGCCCATGGAAAGCGCCTTGTAATAAAACAACCACGAAGCGCCCGTTGCAATGCCCGAAAGAATTAAAAATATCCAGCTTTTTTTGCTTATATCCGAAATTCCGCCGCCGGTGTTTGTTACAAGCACCATAACCCACGACATTACAACCACAACAAGCGTTCTTATTGCAGTTGCGAGCGTTGAGTTAACACCCTCGATGCCGATTTTGGCGAGAATAGATGTTGCCGCGGCAAAAACAGATGAAAGAATTGCAAATACCAACCACATTAATAATCACCTAATTTTTTCACGTAATGAAAAATATACAAGAACGGGAGTTGACTTACACCTTCCGTAATAAACGGATATATCCGCATAATTGCAAACATTTTCGGCAAGACGCCTTAAATCCTCCATCTCGGCGGACTCAAAGGTGAGATAAACATAACCGCGACTCGTGCTTTGAAGTGCGGCATAAAGAAGCCTTGCGGCATTTTCATCGTCAACCGTTTTAAATTCGCAATCCGGTTCAATTAAAAAGCTGTCTGCACAAATAGGCGCAAGCGCCGCATAATCAAAAACAGAATAATCGGTGCTAAAGCCGCTCGGCAAGCCGAACGCGAGGAAAAGGTTTTCAACATTTCGTGAAAGAAGCCTGTCTTTAGAATCGTAAGAAGGGTCGGCATCGTACCATTTACCGTCAATTTCAAATACTGCCCATGTATGCCCGGTCGGGGTTTTGTAATATTCGTGTCCCGACTCAGAGGTGTCGCCGATTATTTCAAGCGAGGTTTTTTGAGCAGGCTCATCGTAACGAGCTTTTTCGACGCAACGAATACCGGCAAGGTTTAAAAGAAGGGAATATGCGTTTGAGAATCCGTCACAATGGCTAACTCCCTTAACAAGCGCATCGTAAACATAGCAAATAGGCTCAACTGTTGTGCCGTAAAGCTCGTATTCGCAAAAATTGCACAAACGGGAGTACAATTCAAGCGCTGTTTCGCTTTGTGAAAGGCTTTTAGGCAGTGATGAAACAACAGCCTGTGCCGCGCCGAGTGCTTGAAGCTTTTTTTCGTAAAGCTCTTGTGAAAATGCGGGAATTTCGTATCTTAAATATTCATCTTTTTTAAATCCCGAAATGTCCTTGGATGCCGGCGAGGTTGTAATTTCAAAATTTTGGTCAACAAGGGGGTGGTCAAGCGAAAGAAGTATAAGAAGCTCAACATCATTAAAGCCCGTTTCGTTAAAAAGCCCTTGATTTAAATAAAATACCGTGCAGGAGCTTTCAAAGGCATACTCGTAAGCAGAGTAAATAAGCTGCTCGTTTTTTTCAAGGTGCGAGTAATATATGCGCGCGTTAAGACTTGAAAATCGCGGTGAATAGCTCAAAAGGTCAAGATTTGTAACCTCCTTAAGCGCACCCGAAAGCTCACAATACATTACCGTTTCTTCTTCAATTTCGGGGACGGTGGGCGTAGTTGCAAAAACGGTTGTCTCGCCCTGCGGAGCGCTTCTTAAAAAGAACGCCACAACGGAGGCGGTAATTATTAAAATCGCAATAAGCATTAGCTTAGTTGCTATTTTTGATTTTGCGGTCATTTTCAAAAAGCATCACCAAATATTTCAAAAGAACAGCCGAAAAAATTGCCGTAGCGACTGTTTGCCTACATATTATACTACACCGCCGTCACAACTTCAACAGGGCAAAAAAATAAAAAAATAAAAAAATCGGCTTTTTTAAAAATATTTTAAAAAAACACTTGAAAAAGCCAATGAATTTATATATAATACTGTTTGCATTCATATTTTGCTGGTGTGGCTCAATGGCAGAGCAGCTCATTCGTAATGAGCAGGTTGATGGTTCGATTCCGTTCACCAGCTCCAAAGGCACTTGCTTCGGCAGGTGCCTTTTTTGTGCGCGAAGTTTTTTCGGCGTACAGCGCATTGAAACGGCAGCGCAATGCGCGCCGCAAGGCGCATTGCCGCAGGCAATTATAAATACCGCGCGCAGTGCTTGAATTTATTATTAAAAACAAACAACACCCGTCGCTCGTTGCGGCGGGTGTGTTTATTTTAGATAAGCTTTGCCTCTTTGAGGCCCGATAAA
>CAYQPJ010000069.1:0-5630 GCA_964419515.1 uncultured Eubacteriales bacterium | reverse complement strand
GCCACCTACGTATTACCGCGGCTGCTGGCACGTAGTTAGCCGTGGCTTCCTCCTCGGCTACCGTCATTTTTTTCGTCACCAAGGACAAAGGTTTACAATCCGAAGACCGTCTTCCCTCACGCGGCGTTGCTGCATCAGGCTTTCGCCCATTGTGCAATATTCCCCACTGCTGCCTCCCGTAGGAGTCTGGGCCGTGTCTCAGTCCCAATGTGGCCGTTCAACCTCTCAGTCCGGCTACCGATCGTTGACTTGGTGAGCCGTTACCTCACCAACTATCTAATCGGACGCGAGCTCATCTTTCAGCGGATTTCTCCTTTGGTGTTCGGACGATGCCACCCAAACACGTTATGCGGTATTAGCGTTCTTTTCAAAACGTTATCCCCCTCTGAAAGGCAGATTGCTCACGCGTTACTCACCCGTCCGCCACTAAGAATACGTCGTCGTTGACCGAAGTCTCCTCTTACGCATCTCCGTTCGACTTGCATGTGTTAGGCACGCCGCCAGCGTTCGTCCTGAGCCAGGATCAAACTCTCTAAAAAATTGTATTAACACACATTCCTGTGTACCAATCATTCCTTAGAGCTTCTTCTGCTCTCTTCGATACTCTAGCGTATCTGCTTTCTTTCTTCTTTCGAAGTCCGAAATTATCTGTCGCATTATTTTGCGCTCAAAAAAATCTCAGGGTTCTTTTGTATTTCGTTGTTTAATTTTCAAGGTTCGTTTCGCACCCTCCTTAGCTCCCGTCCGGCCCTCTCGCCGCGCCGCTCTCTTGAGTGCTCGTATATATTAGCAGAATCTTTCCCTCTTGTCAACACTTTTTTTCAAAAAAATTTAAATTTTTTTTGATTTTTTTATTTTCAAAGTAATCTTCGCTCTTTTCACCTATATATGGTATTCTAACCGTATTTTAACCACAATTTTCCTGTTCAAAGCTTTGAAGAAAGAATGTATAAAACAAAAAACGCCTCAAAAACTATTTTCAAAAGCGCCGATTTTTTAAAAAAATATTTTCAATCGACTGCTGTTTTTTTAAAAAAATCTCCTTCGGAGGGTGATATTACGAAAAGTAAAAATACATCATTTCAATTTTTAAAGATAAGCCGCGACAGCCTTAAAAGAGGCTTTTCGCTTTTTCTCGGATTGCTTTTAATTGCTCTTTCGGTTACCGCCTTGGGTGTAAGAATCAATTCCCCGAAAAATATTCAAGCACTTTCCCGGCTCGGCTCGCGCGGCGAAGAGGTTCGCTCCGTTCAAAAAAAGCTGAAGGAGCTGGGATATTATACGGGAAGCGTAGACGGAATTTACGGTAACGCGACAAAACGCGCCGTAAAGGCGTTTCAAAAAAGCTGCGGGCTTGCAGACGACGGCATTGCGGGGCCGAAAACTCTTTTGTATTTGGGTCTCGGCTCATCGGGCTCGGGCGGCTCGTCGGGCTCGGGCTACAGCTCCTCGGATATGTACCTTCTCGCAAAGGTAATAGAGGCGGAGGCGCGAGGTGAAAGCTACACCGGGCAGGTGGCGGTGGGTGCCGTTGTTTTAAATCGCGTAAAATCCTCCTCATTCCCGGATACCGTCTCGGGCGTTGTCTACCAAAAAGGCGCATTTTCCGCGGTTACGGACAGTAATTGGAGCGTAACGCCCTCCGCAACGGCGAAAAAGGCTGCACAGGATGCCGTAAACGGGTGGGATCCGAGCTACGGTGCTCTATACTATTATAATCCCGCAAAAACAAGCAACAAATGGATTCGCACGAGAAGCGTAATCACAACTATAGGCGCTCACGTATTTTGCAAATAAGAAATATCCGCCGACCGGGCGCGTCTGTTTATACTATTATATATAGAAAACGCCTTCCGAACGGGGGCGTTTTTTGTTAAAAAACAGACAATCTGCCTATTGCAATTTGGCGCTTTTTGGTGTAAGATATACTGGGGAAAATTGGTAGGCGAATTTTTTTAATATTGTTATTTATAATTATTGTACAGAAATTTGCCCCCATTATTATAAATAATACCTAAGCTGATATTCAAGGTAATACCCAAAGTAAAATTAAAAGAACAGGAGAGAAAACTATGCAAAAGGTTCAATTTACGGAAACCGTTTTGCGCGATGCAAACCAATCGCTTATTGCAACGCGAATGAGGTTCGAAGAATTTGAGCCGATTCTCGAAACACTCGACAAAGCGGGCTATTACTCGCTTGAGTGCTGGGGCGGCGCAACCTTCGATTCCTGCCTTCGCTATTTAAACGAGGACCCGTGGGAAAGGCTCAAAAAAATCAAAAAGGCTTGTCCCAACACAAAGCTTCAAATGCTTCTTCGCGGTCAAAATATTTTAGGCTACAAGCACTACCCCGACGATGTTGTTCGCGGCTTCGTTAAAAAGAGCATTGAAAACGGAATGGATATAATCCGTATTTTCGACGCGCTTAACGACATTAAAAATGTAGAGGTTGCCGTTGACGAAACAATCAAAAACGGCGCTATTGCCTCGGGAGCTATTTGCTACACAATAAGCCCCATTCACACGCTTGACTCTTACGTTGAGCTTGCAAAAAATTTGGAAAGCATCGGCTGCTCGACAATTGCGATTAAGGATATGGCGGGTATTTTAAGCCCGGCAGAGAGCTACAAGCTTGTTTCGGCGCTTAAAGGTGCCGTAAGCGTTCCGATTGTTTTGCACACGCATTGCACAACGGGTCTCGGCTTTATGACGGTTTTAAAGGCTGTTGAGGCGGGCTGTGACATAATAGATACGGCAATTTCTTCAATGTCCGGAGGAACTTCTCAGCCTGCAACGGAAACTCTCAATTACGCGCTCTCGGAGCTTGGCTTTGAAACGGGGCTTAACTCCGACTGCTTAAAGGAAATAGGCGACTTTTTCAAGCCGATAAGAAACGAAGCGCTTGAATCCGGACTTCTTAATCCGACGGTTCTTTGCACCGACACAAAGGCGCTTAATTATCAGGTACCCGGCGGAATGCTTTCAAACCTTGTTGCTCAGCTTACCGCTCAGGGCAAGCTTGACAAATTCGACGAGGTGCTGCTTGAAACCCCGAGAGTCAGAAAGGACCTCGGCTATCCGCCGCTTGTAACTCCGATGAGCCAGATGGTAGGCGCGCAGGCAACGTCAAACGTTCTTGCCGGCGAGCGCTACAAGAATGTTTCAAAAGAGGTTAAGTCGTACCTTATGGGCGAATACGGCAAAGCCCCCGGCGAGATTAACGAGGAGGTTCGTGCAAAAATTCTCGGCGACAAAAAGCCGCTTGAAGGAAGATTTGCCGACACCTTGGAGCCTGCCTTTGAAAAGGCAAAGGCGGAAATCGGCGATAAGGCAAAAAGCGACGAGGACGTGCTTTCATATATCGCCTTCCCTCAGCAGGCAGAAAAATTCTTCGATATTCGCAACGAAAAAGCGAAAAACACATACAGCTACGAGTTTAAGGCTGTTGATTAATCGGGAGGCTCGGTATGAAATTTTTCACTTTACAGCTGACCGATATAAGCGTTTCGGAGGCGCTTCTCATAGCACTTTTGGGATTTTTGCTTGTAATAGCCGTGCTTGCGGTGCTCGCTGTTTTTGTAAGGCTTCTTTCAAAGGTCTCCGGCTCCCTGTTCGGCTCAAAGGAGAGTAAAAGCAATTCTCCCGCACCGGCTCCGGCTCCCGAAAGCGCACCGGCACCGGCTCCTGCGCCCGTAAGCGCTCCCGAGCCCGGCTATTCCGCCGACGGCTGTGTTTACCTTGAAAGGGTGAGCGAAAAAGAGGCAGCTGTTATTATGGCAATTTGCTCAAGCAAAACGGGAATACCACTCGAAAGGCTCTCCTTCAGCTCAATTAAAAGACTCGACAAAACAGAGCTTTCCGGAATAAGCGACAGAGAAGCCGCTTGCGTTATGGCTATAACCGCAAACAGACTTAATAAGCCGCTCGAAAATCTCGACTTTAAATCTATAAAACTATCGGAGGAATAATACCATGAAATATATTGTTACATTAAACGGTAAAAATTACGAGGTAGACGTTACCGAAACAGATGCCGTTGTTACCGGCGTTACAACAGTCGGAGCTCCCGCACCCGTGGCAGCTCCCGCGCCCGTAGCAGCACCCGCACCCGTAGAAGCTTCCGCACCCGTAGCAGCTTCCGCACCCGTGGCAGCTCCCGCACCCGTGGCAGCTCCCGCAGCGGCTCCTCAGGACGGCACAAAGGTTACCGCCCCAATGCCCGGCACAATTCTCTCTGTTAAGGCGCCCGTAGGCACGGCTGTTAAGGCAGGCGACGTTATAGTTGTTCTTGAGGCAATGAAAATGGAAAACGACATAGTAGCGCCCTGTGACGGCACGGTTAAACAGCTTCTCGTTGCTAACGGCGATTCCGTTAATACCGACGACGTGCTTGCTGTTCTTTAATTTTCAAAAGGACGGATTGTTATGAATATAGGTGTTATTCTGCAAAATCTTTGGGAGCAGTCCGGCTTTGCCTCCGCAACATGGCAAAATTTTGTGATGATAGGCGTTGCCGTAGTATTTCTTGTGCTTGCAATAAAGTTCAAGTTTGAGCCGATGCTTCTTGTTCCCATTGCATTCGGAATTCTTCTTGCAAACCTGCCCGGTGCCAATATAATGCTCGACACAACAGGCGGCGAGCTTGGCGCGTTTAATGCCGTCCCCGTGGAGGGCGCACATTGGTACGAATCGGGCGTTTTGCGAATTATTTACGTCGGAGTTAAGTCAAGCCTTTTCCCCTGCCTGATATTTATGGGTGTAGGCGCTATGACGGACTTCGGGCCGCTTCTTTCAAACCCCGTAAGCCTTCTTTTGGGCGCGGCGGCACAGCTCGGCGTATGTTGTGCATTTCTTCTTGCAATTGCCTTCGGATTTACCCCTCAGGAGGCAGCGGCGATAGGCATTATAGGCGGCGCGGACGGCCCCACGGCAATTTACCTCGCTTCAAAGCTCGCCTCGCACCTTTTGGCTCCCATAGCCCTCGCGGCATATTCGTATATGGCGCTTATTCCGATAATTCAGCCACCGATTATGAAGGCGCTTACAACGGAAAAAGAGCGCAAGGTCGAAATGAAGCAGTTAAGAAAGGTATCAAAGGCGGAAAAAATAATTTTCCCCGTTGCTGTTCTTCTTTTCTGTGCATTCCTTCTTCCGTCGGTAGCACCGCTTCTCGGTATGTTTATGCTCGGTAACCTCTTCAGAGAATGCGGAGTTGTAGATCGCCTAAGCGATACGGCACAAAATGCGCTAATGAATATAATTACGATTTTGCTCGGCGTTTCGGTAGGCGCAACGGCAAACGGCGAGGAATTTTTACAGCTGAAAACAATACTTATTGTTGTTCTCGGACTTGTTGCATTCTCGTTCTCAACAGTCGGCGGAGTGCTCTTCGGCAAGCTCCTTTACGTTTTAACAAAGGGTAAAATCAATCCCCTTATAGGCGCCGCAGGCGTTTCCGCCGTTCCAATGGCGGCTCGCGTTGCCCAAAACGAGGGCAGAAAATATAACCCCACAAACTTCCTTCTCATGCACGCAATGGGACCGAACGTTGCCGGCGTTATAGGCTCAGCCGTCGCCGCAGGATTTTTGCTCGCGGTGTTTCAATAATTAATACAAAACAGTGCGCGC
>CAYQPJ010000068.1:2306-5800 GCA_964419515.1 uncultured Eubacteriales bacterium | reverse complement strand
CTCTTTTTTTACGCTGTAGCGCTCCATATGCCTTGCCTCTTATGAGCCGAAAATGGGCTTGTTACCGGAGATATTTGCCGAAGTAAATTTGCAATATTGCTGAAATTTATCTGTGCACTCTATCTCTGCCGTTCCGAAGAGGTTTGGGTTATCAAAGAAGCCTTCGCCCCAAATTTCTTCAAGTGTTTCAACATCTTCCGCACAGCTTGCGCTTATGTTAGCTGCAAGAGCTATGGGAGCAAAGCTGAAGCCGGGCTTTACATAAGTATTTTTCATATCCTTTTTCCTCCTGTCAAGCCTTACTTTACAATTGTGGAGATTCCGAAGATGAGCTTGAATATTCTCTCAAGCATTGCGATAATTTCCTCAAAGAGAGTCATATCAACAATACTCGGGATGTTGTTGTCATTAAAGGACTCATCCTCGTTACCTGTTGATGAGTAATTGTAAACCTCAAACGGGTTAAAGCTTACCGATCTGCCGCTGTAAGCTGCCTGAACCATAGCTTCGCCATCGTCAAGGCTAATTACTGCGGCAACGGTTGCGTCTACAACCTTAATGTAGCTTATTGCGAGAATGTCGCCCTCTGAGCTGTTGTTTTTGATCGCAATAGCCCTGGGGTCAATTTCGCCGGCTGCGCCGCCAACGATATCACCGCCGACAACTGCGCTTAAATTGTAATAAAGCTCATTAGTAGAGGCTACCTCAAGCTCCGACGCATTAACCGTACAGGGAAGGTAATCGCCGGTAGAGGAATTACTCTTGATTCTTCTTAAAGCAATCATTACTGCCGACTTTTCGGGGTCATAATCGTTAAGAGAGAAGGTTATGCCCTGACCTGCCTTGAGGTAAATCTCGTTTTGAGGACCGCCGAAGAGGCTGTTTTCATAATCCTTAAATGAGAATACGGCATCTTCGCCAACGCCTGTTTGCTCGTAATAGAATACAGACTTTTCTGCCTCTGTAGTAGAAGCTATACCGCCGTCATTCTTGAGAGCATTAAGAACGTTGATGTATCTTGAATTTCTTTCGCTTGTTGCATACTGCGTGGGATCCTCCATGCCGTAGGGCTTGTAAATACGGATAGCATCAAGGTATACCTCAAGCGGTCTTTCGGGAACCACCTCTTCTGCGAGAGTTGCGGCACCGCGAGCGGCTTTAAGCCATGAGAAGGGACGTGTGCTCTGTGAGCCGGTGTTACCCGTGCCGCCGTTAAGAACGGAGTTGTCATCCATCCAAACGGTCTCAACGTTCTTGCCTACAAACTCATCAAGACCTGCCGCCTTAAGCATTGAGTCAATTGAAGAGTCGGCGGCTCTGTCAAGTGAAAGTGCACTTACACCGCCGGATGTTGCATTTTTAACCGCGCCGGCATTTTTAGCATAAAGCGCATTAATTTGAACAGTATATTTGCCGTATTCGCCTTCAAATCTCATAACGGGAACGTTATACATAAGGTTGCCGTCCAAAAGATATGCGGTATCGGAATAATACGTATCAACAATGAAATAGTAAGAGGAAGCTGCTGCATCATCCGAGGTGCTCGCCTTTGTAACCTTAACGGCAAACATGCCGGTGTTGGGTCCGCAAGCGGAAATAAGGTCAAAGCTTTCGCCTGTGAATGTGAAGCTTACAGCATCGCTGCGCTTGTTTGTTGAGCTTACAAAGGCTCTGTAAGCCGAGTTGCCCGAGAAGTACTCGGTAACCTCATTGTAAGAATCGTCGTAGCCGTAAATGTCGGCATTGGATGAAACAGCCTGTGTAGCCGTCGAAGGTGTGCCAACCGAAGTCCAGCCGTTTGCAATTTCAAGAGCGGTCTCTTCAAAATATACGTTAGAAGCCGGAATAAGGTTTACCTTTGCCCACTGGTAAACGCCCTCTTCGTTGGTCTGCATAAAGCAGTAAAGGTACGAATCCTCGGAGCCGGTGGTAAGGTTAACATTAGTATTTGAAACAAGGTTTGCTTTACCACCCACATCATTTTCAGCCTCGGACGGATAATTATTTACATCGAGCTTGCCGGGCTTTTCGGAAACAGCGAGAAGCTGATTCGAAATAGCCGTTATGGGCATTTCGGAGCTGTAGTCAAATACGTAATTAAACGTCGGAATGTCAGTTTCCGGTGCGGGAAGAAGCTTAGTAACATCCTCCGCGAGCAATTCCTCGGGTTCTGTTGAATCGGGGTTAGCGTAAATACCGGAACGCTCATTATCATTGGTATTAATTCCGTAGCCGCTTACATCGCCGATGGGTAAAATGCCCTCAATATTAACAATTAAGCGCTTGCCGGCGTGGTCGGGTGCAACATAATATGTTGAATAGTCGAAGCCGGTAACATTTATTTCATTGTTATTCGCAAGTGTGTAGGTAATACCGTCGGGATTTTTCGTAATATCTTCGCTGTAAACAAGCTTGCCTGTTGTGGGGTCGTAGTGAAGGTCTTGCGTTTTAAGTGTAACCTTAAGCTCGGAAAGATCTTCGGGGAATGTAAATTTGTCAGAAAGAACGTCCTTAAGAACTGCCTTACTGTCAAGGTTTACAGATGTACCGGAAGCAATTGCTTCATACGAAATTTCGCTGAACAATGCGGTAAGGTCGCCGCCTGTTGTAAAGTTAGCATAGAAGGTGTTTGCTTCTTGCTTTCCAAGCTCGCCGATGTATGCTACATTATTCGCATCTACCGAAGAGTAGCCCGGATATCCCGTTGCATAAGGATAGTTCGATGAAACACCGTTCATATAATCTCCAACGCTGAAGCCCGACATTGTTTCATTACCCATATAAATACTGTAAATATCAACAAAACCGAGAGTTTCAATTTTTGAAGCCTGCTGAATTGCAGCATTGGCGTAAATTTTTGCAATGTTGGGGTTATCGCTACGGTCGGGGTTACCGGGAACACCGTCTGTAACAAAAATAACAATTGCTTTTCTTGTACCGTCAATATATTCCTGCTGAGCATCGGAGTTTGCAAGAATATTGTAAGCCATTTCAAGACCGTGATTAGGCGCGGCGCAAACGTAGCTGTCATCCATGTCGTTTATAGTGGCAATGGCTTTATCTACGGTCGCAGAGTTTGCAGAGTAAAGTGCTGTTTGGTAAGCGCTTGTTATTCCGCTTGTGTTCTTTTTAACAATGGAGCCTGCGCCCGTTGTCGCATCCGACTGCTGCCAAACGCCGGTATACTTATAATTATAGTCAATACCAACCAAGCCTGCTAATGCATCGGCTGTGGGCAAGGCGTTGGAATCGTCGTTACCAAAGGTAACAAAGGATATTCTGTGGTCAATATCATATTTACCGGAGTCAACTCTTAATTCGTCAACAAACTCATTCATTGACTTAACAAGAGCTGTTTGGCGCTGAACGCTTGTTGTTTTGTAATAGTCACCAATCCAAATATATTCGGAGCTTGTTGTGTGCTGTGCCGGTCTTGTTGCTGTAACCTTATTACCGTCAAGGTAATATGTTACACCGTCTTGTACGAAGTAGAG
>CAYQPJ010000068.1:0-2206 GCA_964419515.1 uncultured Eubacteriales bacterium | reverse complement strand
GTCGGATACGATCCCTTTTGAATCGGATAGTAGGTATTACCGATTTTGTAATAGCAATTACCGTCGGTACTGTCGTAAGTTAAACGGAAGTGCTTGTCGTAGTTGGTGCAGTCCTTATCTTTAGACATTGATGAGGAGCTGTCTATTACCATAACAACATCAAGAGGTGTTCCGGAGCTTACAATAGCGGACTGTGTTTCACCCGTTGCATATGCTTCAAGGTCAATTGAATAAGTACCGTCTGCCGAAGCGTAAGCCTTTTTACCTGTGAAAAGGTTTGACTTGCCGCCGGAGCTTGCTTCTTTTACAATACGCTTATAAATGTTAAAGTAGCCGTAAGAAGCATCTACAGCCTTTTTGGAGTTTGTGCCGCCTACCATGTTACCGGTATCGCTCTGATCTCTCGCGGCGCCGCCGTCCATATGGAAGGTTCCGGGAAGCTCGGTTGCATTCTCGTAAACAAGCTGATAGCTACGGTCATTTACATTCTTTACGTATGTATTTGTGTAATTGTCAATTGCACCGCTGATTGTACCGTCGTTACAGAACATCCAATATTCATTGGAGCCGTTGTAATAAAGCTTGAAGGTACCGTTTGCTTCGTCAATGTTTGAAAGATAAACATTTTCAAATTGGCTGTTGGCGCCGTATGTCATATAAATAAGACGCGAGCCGTAATAAAGGTAAGGAGCATTTGAAAAATATTCGTCTGTAGAGGTAATACGAACACCGCCACCGGTTTTACCTGTAGAGGTTTGGTCGTTTTTGTCTATTTTCCAACGGATTGAATTTATATCATCCTCGGAATTATTCAAAACAAGCTTATTGTTGCCGTTTGCAAATGAATAATCCGTAATGGCATGACCTATCATACCCATTGAGTCACCGGTTGTTTGCTGTGTGGCATCACTCCTAACAGTGTAACGCGGAAGGGCAGTTTCATTATAACCGCCGCGAGCGTTAAGCGCATAAAGAATGTTGTTGCCTGTTGTTTCATCTTTAACAGTTGACTGGTAAAGAATTATATATTCATCGCCCGAATTGATTTGATCCCAAGTTGAAACCTTTTGATAATAAGAAGTGGATTCGGAGTCGATAGGAGCAGATTCACCCATAAGCGCATACGGGTCAAGTTTCCAAATAACGTCGGTAGGATAGGGACAAACGCTACTTTCCTCACCGTTGTACAAATATGCTGCAGATTCGGTAAGAACATATATTTCGTTATTGCGCTCAAACATACCCTCATTCATATAAAGGTGATTGTCAAAGCCTGTATAATCCGAAATATCATATGCACTTACGGAAACACCGTTTACGGTAAGCGGAATTGTGCCTGCGCTTGTAAGATCAATATCGGCAATATAAAGCTGAGATGCATTTTTTCTGCCGTAAGAGCAACCAAGGTAAATTCTGCCATTTGTTACAAGAGCGCACTGAACTCTGTCAATGTCGTTGGGAACAGCTACCGTATATGTGGGGTGACCTACACAGCCTTCGGGATTTGAAGGAGCCGTACCCGAAACCGAGCCGGTTTTTAAAAAGTTCCACTCTGTTTCGGGAGTTGCACCGTTAAGGTAGTAACCGAATACCAAAGAGTTGTAAGAGCTGTTTGCTTTTTTGTTGAAATCTGAGTTTGTTGAAAGGTAAAAGTTACCTGTCCAAAGAACGCCACTATCAATACTTACGTAAGATGTGTTTGCGCCTCCAAGCTCTGCAATTGAAACCTCGTCAACAATCTTAACATCTTTTACGGTACCTTCGGAAACATCAAGCTCGGAAAGAGGAATATAACCGATTTTGTTACCGCTCGTTGTAATATAAAGGTTGTAGTCGGAAGCCGCAATGCCGCCAACGTGTTCCGTGCAGTTGGAACCGTCGGTGTTTTTCAAGTTGAACTGCGCTACAAACTTACCTGTGTTTATGTCAAGGGCATAAACAACACTTGCGGTTGCCGGTTTTGCATGTGAATATGAAGCTATAAGCGCCCAATCCTTAACCTTATACCATGTCATACCCTGAGGAATCGTATTATCAGTAGAACTAAGACCGGGTATGCAAAGGTCCGGGTTACCGTTTGAACCGTCGAGAGCTACTGCGCACTGATTTAAAAATGTTTGCGCTGCCCACCTGGAGTTTTGTACTTGAATTGCAGCTAAATCCGTACCTGCAGTGTGGGTCTGCGAATGTCCACCGTTGTCTGTAA
>CAYQPJ010000067.1:0-5892 GCA_964419515.1 uncultured Eubacteriales bacterium | reverse complement strand
TCGTATTGCGAGGCTTTTTGACGCGGTAATTGCGAAAAATTGCCATTCAAAACCGCATGGAGCTATGTTTATTGTTTTATTTTTGTCATTTTTTACATTTCACCGCGCGTAATTATGATATTGAAGTATCAATCCGTAAATATTCGCTCTTTTCAGCGCCCGAAAACGACTGCATCCAAAATCTCGCATGCGGATTCGATGCATTTTAAGCACGGTCTTTTTTCATAAAAATCGGCGGTACGCACCGTAGAAACGGGTGAAGTATCGTCGGTTTTTAATATTTCACGGCAAATATACGAGCCGTTTTTCTCTTTGAACTGCTTTAAAAGCGACTGAACGAGCGCGTAGTGACGGTCTTTTTCCGCTTTATCATAAATATTACTATAGCCCTTTGTTACGCCTGCAACAAGCTCCATGGCGCACGCCGCACCGCAAACCTCGCGCATTCTTCCGAAGCCGCCGCCGAATGACGAGGAAAGCTTAAGTGCCGCTTCTTTTTCAATGTTCATTTCATCGCAAAACGCCGTAAAAACAGCCTGACTGCAATTACAACCCTCTTTAAAAAGCTCGACGGCAAGGGCTTTATGGTTCGTCATATTTTCACCTCAATCGCGGATTTCGGTAATAGGCATTGAAGCTACCGCATTAAGACTTAAATCCGCTTTTTTTCCGCTCAAAAGCTCATAATATCCTTGTGCACCGACCATTGCCGCATTATCACCGCAATATTTAAGCTCCGGCATATAAAGCTCGAAAGAATGTTTACGGCACTGTTCATTCATTTTTTCACGAAGTCTTGAATTTGCCGAAACGCCGCCGGCAAGAACTATTTTTTTAATGCCGAATTCCTCTGCGGCAAGCACCGTATTTTTCACAAGGCAATCTGTAACCGCCTTAATAAACGATGCGCCGAAATCGGCGGTATTTACCGTTTCGCCCTTTTGAGAAGCATTATGAACAAGATTCACGGCAAATGTTTTAAGCCCCGAAAAGCTGAAATCATATTTTCCGCTTGAGGGATGCGGTACGGGAAATTTATATTTATTTTCATCACCGTTTTTCGATGCTTTATCAAGATTAAGCCCGCCCGGATACGGAAGCCCTACGGTTCTCGCCGCCTTATCCATTGCCTCTCCTGCAGCATCATCCGTTGTTTTTCCTATAATTTCAAAATCCGTATAGCCGGTTACCTTAACAATATGACTGTGACCGCCCGACACAACAAGCGCCAAAAACGGCGGCTCCAAGGACTTATCGGTTATATAATTCGCTGCAATGTGCGAACGAAGATGGTGCACCGGCACAAGCGGAATTCCGGAAGCGTACGAAAGTCCCTTTGCGAAGTTCACGCCCACAAGCAGTGCGCCTATAAGCCCCGGGGCATATGTTACGGCTATTGCTTCCACATCGGAAAGCTCACAGCCCGCTTCCAAAAGAGCCTCTCTTACAACGCCGCTTATTGCCTCTGCGTGGCGCCTTGAAGCTATCTCCGGCACAACGCCGCCGTAAATTTTATGCTCCTCAACCTGCGAGGCAACGACATTGGACAAAACCATTCTGCCGTCCTCAACAACAGCCGCGGCTGTTTCGTCGCAGGAGCTTTCAATTGCCAGTATTTTCATTTTCTTCACCCGAAAAATAATAAGTATATATATATGCATCCTCTTTGGGATTTTCATAAAAATTATTGCGTTTCCCCTCAAGCTTAAAGCCTGTTTTTTCATAAAACGAAATTGCAATACAATTACTCACGCGTACCTCAAGCGAAATATATAAAGCTCCCTCGGATCTGCACTTATGAATAAGCTCCTTCATAAGAGCCGTTGCTATTCCGTTTTTTCTGAATTTTCCGCTCACACCTATATTTGTTATATAAACCTCGCCTATAACACAGTATGCGCCGATATATCCCACCGTTTTCCCGTCAACAACAGCCGCAAGGAAGGTATACATATCCTTTTTAAGAGCATCCGAAAACGAGGTAACGCTCCACGGCTCAAAAAAGCACTCGGCATCTATCGCATAAAGCGCTTCTTCGTCGCCCGGCTTACATTTTTTTATTTCAAATTTCATATCACTTTGTATCATACCAGGTTTTTCCCGAATGAACATCGACGGTAAGCGGCACTCCGAGAGAAACGGCGTTTTCCATTTCCTCCTTTAAAAGCCTTGAAACAGCCTCGGCTTTTTCCTCTGGCGCCTCTATAATAAGCTCATCGTGCACCTGCATAATAAGATGCGCTTCGGGAATTTCCCTTTCAAGTCGGCAAAAGACCTTTATCATGGCAATTTTTATAATATCTGCCGCTGTACCCTGAATAGGCATATTCATGGCAACTCTTTCACCGAAGGCGCGCATTATTGCGTTTGAAGCGGAAAGCTCCGGCAAGTATCTGCGCCTGCCGAAAAGCGTTTCGGCAAAGCCCTTTTCCTTTGCATCGGTTTTGCATTTTTCCATAAAGCGCGCAACACCCGAATAGTTTGCAAGGTAGCTTTTAATATATCTGTCTGCCTCCTTAACGCTTACGCCTATATCCTTTGAAAGCGAAAATGCGCCTATTCCGTATACTATACCGAAATTAACCGCCTTTGCGCGTCTTCTGTCGGAGGAGGTCACCTCCGAAAGCGGAAGCGAAAACACCTGAGATGCCGTGATTGTGTGTATATCATCGCCGTTTACAAAGGCATTTATCATTGTTTTGTCATCTGCCATTGAAGCAAGCACACGAAGCTCGATTTGAGAATAATCCGCATCCACAAGTACAAAGCCCTTCTTTGCGTTGAAAAATCTTCTTAATTCTCTGCCTACATCCGTTCTTACGGGAATATTTTGAAGGTTAGGCTCTGCCGACGAAATTCTGCCTGTTCTTGTTTCAGTTTGGTTTAAGGTTGAATGAATTCTGCCATCGTTGTCAATAACCTTCAAAAGACCGTCGCAATACGTTGATTTAAGCTTTGCAAGCGTGCGATATTCAAGTATTTCGTTAATAACGGGGTGCTTATCTCTCAAGGACTCAAGCACCTCGGCATTTGTAGAGTAGCCGTTCTTGGTCTTTTTGCCGTGCGGCAAATTAAGGCGCTCCTCGGAAAAAAGCACATCACCGAGCTGCTTCGGAGAATTCACGTTAAATTCGCAGCCCGCATAACCGTAAATAATTTCAAGCTTTTCGGAAAGCCTTTCACCTAAAATTTTACCGTATGAGGTTATACCCTCTCTGTCAACGGAAAAGCCCTCGCGCTCCATTGAAGAAAGCACTCTCGCAAGCGGTATTTCCATATCATACAAAAGTCTCTCCTGCGAATTTTGCTCTATTTCGGCAGAAAGTTTGCCGGAAAGCGCGCGAACAGCCGCGGCATCTCTTACAATTCTTTCATCCTCCGAAAAAAACGCCTCAAGACCCTCGCACGAAATATCCGCACTGCCCACGCCGTAAACTCCGCAAAGCGCATTTACGGAATAATCGGACGAATTGGGGTTTAAAAGATAGCCCGCAAGAGCTGTGTCAAGCTTTAAGGAGCGAAGAGAAATACCGTTTACATCGCAAAATGAATAAAGCTCCTTCGAATTATCGGTATATTTTAAAATGCTCTCATCCTCAAACACACTTTTAACAAAATCAAAAAGCTCAAAGCCGCTTTGCAAAAACGCCACACCGCGAACCGTGTTAAAAAGGATGTATTCCATACCGCCTTCTGCGGCCTTGGAAATAAAATAAGCCTTACCCTCTTTTTTAATTTCATTGAAAACCTCTTCGCAGTCGCCGACATAAAGAGACATTTTGCCTAAGCCGGCAGAAGCGCCCTCACCGGAAGAAGCCGACTCCAAATTAAGTCTTTTTAAAATTTTAAACATCTCAAGCGACGAAAGAAGAGCTGTCGCCTTTTCTTTATCGGGGGTTTTGATTTTATAAAAATCAAGGTCTTTTTCTATAGGCGCATCAAGACAAATTCTGCCGAGAGTTTTACTCAAAAAAGCATTTTCTTTGTCAGCTTCAAGCTTAACCTTCATAGCGGGCTTAATGTCAAGCTCCGAAATATTATCATAAATATATTCAATCGAGCCGAATTTTGAAATAAGCTCCGACGCGCCCTTTGCGCCGATACCCGCAACACCGGGAATATTGTCGGAGGTATCGCCCTGAATAGCCTTAATATCTATAAGCTGTAAGGGGTCACCAACCTTATATTCCTCGGCTATTTTCGAAGCATCGTATTCTGTTGTAACAGCCTGACCCATTTTAGTTGAAGCAAGAAGCACCGTTACATTATCGCTTACAAGCTGTAAGCTGTCACGATCCCCCGTCGCAAGAAAAACCTTATCCTCCGGATTAACCGCCCTTGAAAGTGTTCCGAGGATATCGTCTGCTTCAAAGCCTTCTTTTTCAATAACGGTGTAGCCGAGAGAGGTTAAAACCTCCTTTAATGGAGCAAACTGCTCTATAAGCTCCGTAGGCGCCGGCTTTCTGCCTGCCTTGTAGCCGCCATACATATTATGCCTGAAGGTGGGCGCGTGCACGTCAAAGGCTATTGCGGCGTGAGTTGCCTCGGTTCTTTCAAGAAGTGAAAGGAAAATATTCATAAAGCCGTAAATACCGTTTGTATATCTGCCGTCCTTTGTTGTAAGAAGGCGAATACCGTAATACGCTCTGTTTAAAATTGAGTTACCGTCAACTACAAGAAGCTTCATTTTGCTCCTCCTAACCGAATTTTAAATATCGAAAAAACAGCCCGAGGCTACGGCGTTAAAAGGTTACCTCTGTTATAAAAGTATAGCCGTTTTCGGAAAGATAATCCTCCTCGCATAAGGCTCTTAAAAGCCCCAACGCCGTCACATTTTCCGGCTCGCCCGGAATTTTTACGGGTATACCCGTTTTTTCAAAAATAATCTCATCCATACCATACATATTGGAAACGCCGCCGCAAAGAAAAATGCCGTTATCGGTAATATCCCGCACAAGCTCCGGCGGAGTTATTTCAAGCACGCTTTTTACAGCCTCACAAATCTCCTCTACCGCCTCGCGCACGGCAAAATTCACCTCTGTTGCCGTAACCTCGAAGAAAAGCGGCATTCCGTCGGACATATCCTTACCTTTACTCACCGCGGCAACAGTCTCGCTTCTCAAAACAGCGCCGCCTAAAATTTCCTTAAGCTGCGCCGAGGTTAGCTTACCTACAGCTATTCCACGATTTTCCTTAAGATATTTTTTAATGGCACGGTCCATTGTTTCGCCGCCGACCTTAACGCTCTTTGAAACAGCCGTGCTTCCCATTGTTATAACCGCAACGCTTGTTGTGCCCGCGCCGACGTTTACTATCATAGTGCCGTAGGGCTTTGTAATATCAACACCCGCCCCCAATGCCGCCGCCAAGGGCTCTTCAATAAGCACTGCTCTGCCTGCGCCCGCGCCGAGCACACAGGAAAGAATATTTCTTCTTTCAAGGCTTGTTAGCCCGGAGGGCATTGATGCCGCTACCGTAGGCTTGAATATTTTATTCTTGCAAATTTCGTCAATAAAAATTTTCAACAGAACCTCGGAACTTTTGAGCGCCGAAATGCTTCCCGAAAGAAGCGGTCTTATAAGCTTTATGGCATCGGGGCAACGTCCGGTCATTTCAAAAGCCTTTTTCCCGGCACAAAGAACCTTACCCGTTTCGCGCTCTACGGCGAGAACGGCAGGCTCCTTTAATACAACACCGCCGTTTTCAAGCGCGGCTGTTACACATCCCGTGCCTATGTCAAGACCTATTTTAAGTCCAACCACAGTATTCACCCCGAAAAATTAATCTATATTATAATACCACGAAAAGAAGCTTTTGTAAATATCACTTTTTATATGTCACAAAAAACGTAATTTACCGTTATGAAAACGTAAATTCGCAAAAAACACAAAA
>CAYQPJ010000066.1:0-6025 GCA_964419515.1 uncultured Eubacteriales bacterium | reverse complement strand
CATTAACCGATCTACCGTAAACATTCCTCTGATCAACGAACCACAAGAACTGACCGACGTTTCCTATTTCGTAATAACCGTCGGCGTTTTCAACGGCTGCCTGACAGTGACTGTTATTCACCGTACACAAGCCGTTTACATATGTGCCGCTACAGCCGCTTACGGCACAGGCTACCGCATTGTCCGCACCGAAGGCGGTTACGGGCACAGCCGAGACCACCATTAAAAGCGCCAGCATAATTGACAAAAGCTTTTTGAATTTTTTCATTGCAAGACCTCCGTTTTTCGAGTAATTTGAAAATTCAACTTCGAAGTGTTAATATTTTAACATAATAATAACATATTCAACTGTATTTTTCAAGTATTTGCGACGAATTCCCCAAAAAAATTATTTTCCAACGAACTTTCATCGTCAAAACTAACGAATTATCGACGAACGCGTATAAAATTATGTCGTTTCGTCTACCCCCGTCGACGAAACGACATTCGCACCGAAAGCGGTGTATATTACGCGACAAACGTCGCGTAAATGCAAAACAGTGCGCGCACAGCGCGCACTGTTTTGCATTTTGCATTTGCGCGCTATGCGCGCATTATATCATACTTTCTTCCCAAGACTCAAACGGTTTTATTCCGAATATTGCCGCAACGGTGGGGGCAACATTTGCAAGTCCGAAGGAGCCGTCCTTAATTGTATATTCGTTTTTGGAATAAATAATAAACGGAACGGGATTTAACGAGTGAGCTGTTCTTACCTGAAGCGCGCCTTTTTTGTTTTTCTCGAGCATCTCGTCGGCGTTACCGTGGTCTGCGGTAATAAGAACGGTGTAGCCCGCCTCATCTGCCGCCTTTAAGGCTCTTGCAAGGCCAAGGTCCACTGCCTCAACCGCAACAATTGTCGCCTCAAGGCTGCCCGTATGGCCTACCATATCGCCGTTGGGATAATTGCAACGAATAAAGTCATACTTGCCACTGCGCATTGCCTCAATAACCGCGTCGGTAACCTCTGCCGATTTCATCCACGGACGCTCGTCAAACGAAACTCTGTCCGAAGGAATTTCGCAATACGTTTCAAGCTCCTCGCTGAATTTTTCACTTCTGTTACCGTTCCAAAAATACGTTACGTGGCCGTACTTTTGCGTTTCGGAAACGGCGTATTCGTTAAGCCCCTCTTTTACAAGAAGCTCTGTAAGCGTATCCTTGATTTCCGGCGGATTTACAAGGAATTTTTGCGGAATTTTAAGGTCGCCGTCGTATTGAAGCATACCGGCATATACAACATCGGGCTTTCTTACTCTGTCGAAATAAGTAAAGCTTTCATCGTCATAATCAAATGCCATGCTAAGCTCAAGAGCGCGGTCACCGCGGAAGTTGAAAAGAACAACGCTGTCGCCGTCAAGAATTTTGCCGACAGGCTCGCCGTTTTCGGCAATAACAAACGGCGGAAGGTCTTGGTCTATAACACCGCTTTCCTCTGCACGATAAGCTTCAATTGCCTCCTTCGCACTTGAGAACTGTCTGCCCTCGCCCAAAACGTGTGTCTGCCAGCCGAGCTTTACCATATTCCAATCGGCTTGATATCTGTCCATGGTAATTTTCATTCTGCCGCCGCCCGAGGCGATTTTCCCGCAGAAGGAGTCATCGTTAAGCTCCGAAAGCACGCCTTCAAGCTCGTCAACATATGTAAGCGCAGATGTTGCGGGAACGTCTCTGCCGTCAAGAAGAATATGAACGCGAGCGTTTTTAATGCCCTCTGCCTTTGCCTTTTTAAGCATTGCCGTAAGGTGTGAAATATTCGAATGAACGTTACCGTCCGAAAGAAGTCCTATAAAGTGGAGTGCCGAGCCTTTGCTCTTGCAATTTGCCACAAGCTCCTGCCACGCCTCGGAGGAATAAATTTTTCCGCTTTCGATAGATTCGTTAACAAGCTTTGCGCCCTGAGAATAAACCTGACCACAGCCGAGAGCGTTGTGACCAACCTCGCTGTTGCCCATATCATCATCCGAAGGAAGACCCACAGCCGAGCCGTGCGCCTTAAGCCTTGTGTTGGGGCACTCCTTTAAAAGCCTGTCAAGAGTGGGGGTGTTTGCAAGGGTAACGGCATCGCCGAGACCGGTTTTAGAGTAGCCCACACCGTCCATTACAACAAGAAGAACCTTTTCTGCCATAATAATATATCTTCCTTTAATTTCAAAAATCAAAGGGTTGCCGCCGAAAAAATCAAGACGACAGCCCCGTTTATTTATTTTAAATTATTTGCTTGCGGCTTTTACAATTACCGAGAAATCCTCAGCCTTTAACGAAGCGCCGCCTATAAGTCCGCCGTCAACATCCTCTTTTGAAAGAAGCTCTTCGGCATTTTTTGCATTCATAGAGCCGCCGTACTGAATTGTAAGGCCTGCCGCGCAATGGGGGCAATAAAGCTCGCCTACAACCTCACGGATTGCGTGGTTAACCTCATTTGCCTGCTCTGCCGTTGCGGTTTTGCCCGTACCGATAGCCCAAACCGGCTCATAAGCTATTATAATATTGTCAAGCTCCTCGTTGGAAACACCGCCGAGTGCAACCTTTGTTTGCTTACGAACAACCTCGTTTGTAATGCCCTGCTCGCGCTCCGAAAGAAGCTCGCCTACGCAAAGAATTACCTTAAGACCGCTGTCAAGTGCGGCTCTTACTCTTTTGTTAACCGTTTCATCGGTCTCGCCGAAATACTGTCTTCTCTCGGAGTGACCTATAATAACATACTCAACGCCTATATTTTTGAGCATAGGAGCGGAAACCTCTCCTGTATAAGCGCCGCTTTCTGCCCAGTGGCAATTTTCGGCACCGATTTTAATATTTGAGCCGGCGGCAGCTTCCTGCGCGGCAAAAATATCAATGTAAGGAACACAAAGAACAACGTCACAATCTGCACCGGCAACAAGCGGCTTCATGGCGGTTATAATTTCCTTTGCTTCCTCGGGAGTTTTATTCATCTTCCAATTGCCCGCAATAACGGCTTTACGAAGAGCTTTGTTCATTTTTATAACTTCCTTTTAATAATAAATTATTTGTCGTTTACAGCCTCAATGCCCGGAAGCGCCTTACCCTCAAGGAACTCAAGAGAAGCACCGCCGCCTGTTGAGATGTGTGTCATTTTAGCGCCGAAGCCGAGTGTATTAACAGCAGCTGCCGAATCGCCGCCGCCGATAATTGTAACGGCATCTGTTTCCGCAAGGCTCTTTGCAACGGCAATTGTACCCTTGGCAAGTATGGGATTCTCAAAAACGCCCATAGGCCCGTTCCAAACAACGGTTTTTGCGCTCTTAACGGCTGCTGCGTAAAGCTCTGCCGTCTTGGGGCCGATGTCAAGGCCTTCCTTGTCTGCGGGGATTTTGTCAGCATCGAAATATTCAACATCAATGGGAGCATCAATGGGGTTCGGGAAATCCTCAACAACTGTAACATCAACGGGAAGAAGAAGCTTAACGCCCTTTTCCTCTGCCTTTTTCATCATATCACGGCAGTAGTCGATTTTTGTTTCATCAAGAAGTGACTTACCAACGCCGTAGCCCTTGGCTGCAAGGAAGGTATAAGCCATACCGCCGCCTATAATAAGGGTGTCGGCCTTGTTAAGAAGGTTTTCTATAACATTAAGCTTGTCCGCAACCTTAGCACCGCCGAGGATTGTAACAAAGGGTCTCTCGGGATTTTCAACTGCATTACCGAGATATTTAAGCTCCTTGCCCATAAGGTAGCCAACAGCGGATTCCTCAACAAATGAAGCAACGCCTACCGTTGAGCAGTGGGCACGGTGAGCCGCGCCGAAAGCATCGTTTACGAAAATATCGCAAAGCGAGGCAAGCTCCTTTGAAAATTTCTCATCGTTCTTTGTTTCTTCACTGCGGAAGCGTGTATTTTGAAGAAGAACAACGTCTCCGTCCTTCATTTCGGCAACAGCCTTTTTTGCATTTTCGCCTACAACGTCGTTATCGGCGGCAAAAACAACCTCTTTGCCGAGAAGCTCGGAAAGTCTCTTTGCAACGGGTGCCAAGGATTCCTTCTCATTGGGGCCGTTTTTAACCTTGCCGAGGTGTGAGCAAAGAATAACCTTTGCGCCGTCAGCAAGAAGCTTGTTGATTGTGGGAAGAGCAGCGGTTATACGGTTCTCGTCTGTAATAACGCCCTCTTTAAGCGGAACGTTAAAGTCGCAACGAACAAGAACTCTTTTGCCTGCGGCATTAATGTCGTCTACGGTTTTTTTGTTTAAAAGACTCATAATTTTGACTCCTTTTAAATTGTTTAAATTTTACCGAGTAATATTTTATACTATTCCTTTCCTTTTTTCAAGTACATTTCCCTTTTTTTGCCTGTTTATTCTCACATTCTTTTACGTGTATTTCGATATTTTTTTGTCAAATTTTAAATTAATTCGCCTATCCTGCCATTTTTCGCCGAATTTCCGTCAAAATCAATTTTTCTCTCCGTGAGACCTGCACCTGCGACATATTAAGCTCCCTTGCCGTTTCCGATTGCGTTTTGCATTTGAAAAATCTAAGCTCCAAAAGACGGCGATCGTTTTCATCAAGCTTTAAAATACATTCCTTAAGGTCAAGGCGCTCGTTAATGCTGTCTTCAACATATTTTACGGGCACATCCACCTGAGAACCGTCGCCGTCCTCGGCAGTCTCGGTTAAAGAGACGGGCTGCTGTAATGATAAAATAAGCTCCGCCGTTTCACTCGTCGAAACACCAAGTCTTTGCGAAAGCTCACCCACCGTAGGCTCTCGCCCGAGGCTTTCCGTAAGTATTTCGCGCTCATTTTGTGCAAAACGCGCGCGTTCCTTTAAAGCGCGACTCACCTTAACCGCGCCGCCATCTCTGAAAACACGCTTAATCTCACCTAAAATCACAGGCACGGCATATGTGGAAAACCGAAAGCCGAGACTCTCATCAAAGCCGTTGGCGGCTTTGACAAGCCCCAAAGCTCCTGCCCCGAAAAGGTCGTCGTATTCCGCGCCGCGATTTTTGAATTTTGCGGCACAAGCATGCACAAGGCCGATATTTTCGCAAATCAACCTGTCCTTATTTGTCATTTTTCTTAAAGGTTATGTATTTGTCAAAGGTAACCGTAGTACCTTTGCCCGGAGCAGAGCGCACCTTAAGCCTGTCCGAAAAGCTTTCCATAACAGAAAAGCCGAGGCCGGAGCGTTCGCCGCCGAGCGTTGTAAAAAGCGGCTCGCGCGCTTTTTTCACATCTTCGATTCCACAGCCCTTATCGCGAACGGAAACTCTCACAAACCCCTCTTTAAAAACGGTACAGGTAATGTAAACCGTGCCGATTTTATCGGGGTAGCCGTGAACAATGCAATTTGTTACCGCCTCGCTTACAACGGTCTTAATGTCGCCCAGCTCTTCAACCGTCATATCAAGCTGAGCCGAAAACGCCGCAACCGCCGTTCTTGAAAAGCTCTCGTTGACGGAGCGGCTGTCAAATGAAAGCTTAAGCTGATTTATTTTTTCCATAACAATTCACCTCTTTTTAAGCTCGGCGATTTTCTCTATCCCCGACATTTTCATGATTTTATAATTGCGCTCATCAAGACCCATTACACAAAGAGTCTTTTTAAGGCTTTCGCACAGTCTGTAACGTCCCATGACAAGCCCCACACCGGAGCTGTCCATAAATGTAACCTCCGAAAAATCAAGCACTACCCTTTTTGCCGCCTCAATGCTGACTATTGCATCATCTGCAAAATCTCGTATTTCCGGCGCTGTGTGATGGTCAATCTCGCCCTTGAGCTGTACGATTATGATATCGTTTTTGTGCCTTACGGTAACAGGCATTTCGCTTCACTCCTTTTGTTTTTTCCATTTTATACCTTCCGCCATGCAAAATTTGTCATTATTTGCGAGAGAATTCTCGGCGCACGCGATTATTAAAACGGCATCGCAACGAATTGCGGTTGGTATGCAATGTGTGTATGCGTGGCGGCGGGTTTGTTCGCGCGGGGCGCGAACGCGGGCGTTTAAAAAACGCCCCTAC
>CAYQPJ010000065.1:0-6090 GCA_964419515.1 uncultured Eubacteriales bacterium | reverse complement strand
CATACCCTGAATAATTCCGCCGGTTTTTTCAATTAATGCTTCGTCGGTAATTTTCACAACAAGGTTTTTATTTTCGGTACTGTTAGGGTTTAAATCTGTAATTTCCGCTTTAAAAAGTGCTGTTTTACCCGTTTCGATCGTGGAAATAATAAACGCCTCTCCTTTTTTTATCTCATAGCTTTCTGCGACGGGATACTTTTTCAAGCCCGAAATTTTATCTGAATAAAGCCTTCCGTAAATTCCGGTTTCGGTATTTTTCAAAATATCGCCGATCACCCCCGAATTAAGCTCACCGCAAATTTCGCCCGCCTCGCCGCTCGTGCCCTTTATAATGCCCGTTACGGAGGCGTCTGTTACAACGCCCTCTCCTACCGGTAAAATTTTGCCTGTATCGACATCACAAACGGCGTGCCCGAGCGAAGCAAAAATTCCGTCCTCCTTAACAAAGCTCAAGGTTCCCACACCCGCAGAGCTGTCTCTTATCCAAAGCCCCGCCTTATAGTAGCCGAAAGAATCCTTTACGCAGCAAAAATCAATTAAAACCGTATCTTCACCGCGAACGACCTCAAAGGTCATTTTTTTACCGCCGCTTTTTTCTATGATTTTTGTTGCCTCGGCATTTGTTTTAACAAAAGCACCATCTATTTTTTTGATTAAATCGCCTCTCAAAAGGCCGCAAAGCTTAGCCGGATTTACCTTGCCGTTTTCTGTTTCCACGGCTTCCGTATCAACCACAACAACGCCGTCACAATAAAGCTTAATACCTATAATACTGCCGCCCGCATAAACATACTTTCGTGTATTGTAAGCTCCCGGATTTACATTTTTTTGCAATGCTTCGCTTTTTTTAACTTCGTCCGAAGCACCTCTCGAAAATGACGTAAGAGTTTCATTTGTTCCATTCGAAGCCGCTTTCACATTTTTAACCGAAAGCGCCGATGGCGCAAAAATGCCCAAAAGCAATGCACCGATTGCAAAAAACGCCGCAACCGAAAAAGCTACACTTCTTTTTTTCATAAATTCACCTCCGAACGCGAGCTTTGCCCGCAAAATTAATTTTCCTAAATACGTTCGGAATATGATTTGAAAAAAGATGATTATTTGTAAATAAAATTTTCGGTAAATTTTTATCTTTTTACTCTATTGTACTTTTAATATAAAAAATCCTGCCTCGATTTACCGTGGCAGGAAAATTTTTTTAAAAATAAATCAGATGGAAATTTCGTTTGCGATTTTATAAAGGTCAAGGTCTATTGTCTTTTTCATATTAAGAGCCTCGATTATATCGTAATCCACGATCTTGTCCTTGCAAACGGCAACAACTCTGTTACCGATATCGTTCTTAAGAAGCTGAACCGCTTGGTAGCCCATTTGGCTTGCGAGAACTCTATCACGAACCGAAGGAGAACCGCCGCGCTGAACGTGACCGAGAATTGTGGCACGGCTTTCAACGCCTGTTTTTTCTTCAATATATTTTGCAAGAGATTTAGCCTCTACACCCTTTACGCCCTCGGCAACAATAATTATAAAGTGCTGCTTACCTGTTTTTTGCGTTCTTCTCATTCTTTCGATTATGTACGAATCAATATCATAATCCACCTCGGGAATAAGAATGCACGTAGCACCCACCGCAAGACCGGCGTTAAGCGCGAGATAGCCGGCATTTCTGCCCATAACCTCAACAACGGAGCAACGGTCGTGAGACTCTGTTGTATCACGAATTCTGTCTACCATATCCATAATGGTGTTAAGTGCGGTGTCATAGCCTACGGTATAATCACAAGAGGAAATGTCGTTATCAATAGTGCCGGGGATACCTATGCAGGGAATGCCCTTTAAGGTTAGCGCTCTTGCACCCATAAAGGTGCCGTCGCCACCTATTGTAACAATACCCTCAAGGCCGAACTCTCGACAAACCTCAACAGCCTTGTCTTGAACCTCGCTTTGAGAAAATTCGGGGCAACGTGCGGAATAAAGCATTGTGCCTCCTCTGTGGATAATATCCGAAACAGAGCGAAGGTTCATTTCGTACATATCGCCCTCAATAAGACCTTTATAGCCGCGGCGAATACCCATAACCTTCATACCGGACTCGCAGCCCGATCTTACAACCGCGCGAATTGCGGCATTCATTCCGGGTGCGTCTCCACCGCTTGTTAAAACACCAATGGTTTTCATATTGAAACCTCCAAATAAGAAAAATACATAAATACCTCTGCATTATATCACAGTTTCCCGAAAGATACAACAGGAATTTCGGTTAATTTTGTCGCTTTTTATAAATTTAGGGATTTTTTACGGAAATTCCCTTTTTTTAAAGTGTATTGAGATATACCAGCTCTGAAAAAATCCGTATTTTCAACCGATTATACTGTTTCACCCTCTGAAAACAACGTTTCCCCTTCCGAAAATATCTTCAAGCACCTTTAGCATTGTGGGGTTTACCGCAGTTAAAAACTTCTCACCCAAAAACTCGTACCTTTTCTCGCTTTCGCGGTAAAAATACACCGGGTACTTTCCCGAAAAAGCAGAAACAAGTGCTTTTGCTCTTTGCTCCTTTTCTTTTTCGGTGCCGTCTGTTTTTATAAAAAGTCCTATATGTTTTTTTGAAGAGGTTGATTTTTGTGTTTCGGACTTTGATTTGTTTGGCACCCTTTCCGAATAAGGCTTGTTTTTGGGCTTTATGTCATCCTTTGCGGAAAAAATAACATCCGGTATTATTTTAATCTCGTCATCCTTAACGGAAACACGTCCTTCAATATATACAGGAGAGCCAACAAAAAGAAGCGAAGAAAACACCTCAAGCGTTTTTGGGAAAACAAGCATCTCCGAAGAGCCGGTTAAATCCTCAAGCTCGCAAAACGCCATTATTTCGTCACGTTTTGTGACCTTCTTTTTTAATGAGGCTATTATTGCAATAAGCCTTACGGGCTTTGAGTCAATGTTCCTGCCCTCATCAAGCGCCGCCTTAAGCTGACTCAAGGTATTGCACGAATGCTTTTTCGCGACCTCTTCAAAGCTTTCGAGCGGATGTCCCGAAAAATAAAGCCCCGAAGCCTCCTTTTCAAAATAAAGACGCTCATCCTTTGAAAAATCCTCCGTGCTTTTAAATGCCGGCTCACTCGCTCCGAAGCTCTCACCGCAGGAAAACATATCAAGCTGACCGCCTGCGTATAAATCGCGTTCCTTTGCCGCTGCCGCAAGAGCTGCATCTGAATTAATGACCATTTCACGACGGTTAAGACCCAGGCCGTCAAGAGAGCCGCTTTTTATAAGCGCCTCAAGGGCACGGCGGTTAAGCTCCGGGCCGTAAACACGCTTGCAAAAATCCCAAAAGCTTTTATACTCACCGTTTTCTTCACGCTCCTCGGCAATTTTATCAATAAGCGCCCTACCTATGTTTTTAACTCCCAAAAGCGAAAATATTACACTACCCTCAAAAACGGTAAAGCGTGCAAAGCTTTTGTTTACGTGCGGCGCCACAACATTTATATTAAGCCTTTTACACTCGTTTACGTATTCAAGTGTTTTACCCGTTTCACCTACTACGCTCGTAAGAAGAGCCGCCATAAATTCCTTTGGATAGCGAACCTTTAAATACGCCGTTCTGTACGCTATAAGACCGTATGCTACGGTATGACTTTTATTAAAGCCGTATGAAGCAAAAGAGGTCATATCGGAAAATATATCATTTGCCGTTTTCGCATCTATTCCGCGCCTTACACAGCCCTCTATTAAAATCTCACCGTTTTTGCCGAGAAGCCCGTTTATAAAAACCTCACGCTCGTTTTCCATAACCTCGTGCTTCTTTTTACTCATAGCTCTTCTGACAACGTCGGCTCGGCCGTAGCTATAGCCCGCAAGCGTTCTGAAAACCTGCATTACCTGCTCCTGATAAACCATACAGCCGTTTGTTTCATCAAGAATCTCTTTGAGAAGCGGCGTTTTATACTGTATTAGCGACGGATTTTTTCTGTTTTGAAGGTATGTGTCTATAAAATACATAGGTCCCGGTCTGTAAAGCGCAAGCGCCGCTGCAATATCGTTAAAGCAGTTGGGGCTCATTGACGTAATAAGGTTTGTCATTCCCTGCGACTCACATTGAAAAACTCCGCACGTATTGCCTGACGAGAGCTCCGAAAAAACAGTTTCGTCATCAAGCGGCACAGACTCAATATCAAAACCCGGGTCTTTTTTTCTGATTTCTTCAACACAGTCGTTAATAACCGTAAGCGTTCTCAGCCCCAAAAAATCCATTTTAAGAAGCCCAAGCTCTTCAATTTCGGTCATTGTGTACTGCGTTACGGGCTGGTCGCCGTTTTTTGAAAGCGGAACATACTCCGAAACCTCATCACGCGTTATAACAACACCGGCGGCGTGAGTGGAGGCGTGGCGCGGCATACCCTCGATTCTTGCCGAAATATCAAGAACCTTTTTAATATTTTCATCTGTATCATAAAGCCTTTTAAGCTCGGAATTCTTTTTAAGCGCATCCTTAATATCGGAAAATTCACGTGAAAGCTGCTTTGCTATAATGTCACCCGTGGCATACGGCAAGCCCAAGGCTCTTGCAACATCCCTTACTGCTGCCTTAGCCTGAAGCGTTCCGAAGGTTACGATTTGCGCAACGCGCTTTACACCGTATTTGGATGTTACATAATCTATTACCTCGCCGCGGCGCTCATAGCAAAAATCTATATCAATATCCGGCATACTCACGCGCTCCGGATTTAAAAAACGCTCGAAAAGAAGCTTATTTTTAATCGGGTCAATACCCGTTATTCCGAGTGAATATGCGGCAAGGCTTCCCGCAGCAGAGCCTCTTCCGGGACCTACGGGAATATGCTTATGTTTTGCAAAGGCTATAAAATCGGCAACTATTAAAAAGTAATCATCAAAGCCCATTTTGTGTATTACCGAAAGCTCGTATTCAAGTCTTTTTGTATACTCCTCGGGCACGCCGGTCGGAAAAAGCCTTAAAAGACCGGTTACACAAGAGCTTTTAAGGTATTCGCAGTGGTCGTCACCGGGAATGTCAAAAAGCGGGAGCTTTGTAACCCCGAATTCAAAATCGAAGTTGCATTTTTCCGCTATTTCCTCGGTTTTTAAAAGAGCATCCGGGCAAACGGAAAATGCCTCGCGCATTTCTTCCTCGCTTTTTAAATAAAACTCATCGCCCTCAAACGAAAGCCCGTTTTCCTCACCGAGAACGGTGTTTGTACCAATGGCAATAAGAACACGCTGAAGGTCGGCATCCTCTTTTTTTGTGTAATGAACATCGTTTGTGGCAACAAGCGGAATTCCCGTTTTATGTGAAATTTTCACACAGCCGGATATTACCTCAAGCTCCTCCGGCATACCGTGATTTTGCACCTCAAGGTAATAATCGCCCTCTCCGAAAATCCCTTTGTATTTAAGGGCGGTTTCAAGCGCCGCAGTCTCATTTCGCGCAAGAATATTTTGTGCAACCTCGCCGAAAAGACAGCCCGAAAGCGCAACAAGTCCTTCACTGTATTTTTCAAGAAGCTCCTCATCTACCCTCGGCTTAATGTAAAAGCCCTCGGTCCAAGCTGCCGAAACGAGCTTAAGAAGATTTTTGTAGCCCGTTTCATTTTTACAAAGCAAAATAAGGTGATAGCGAACGCTGTCAAGCGCGTGATTTTTGTCAAATCGCGAGCGCGGTGCAACGTAAACCTCACACCCGATAATAGGTTTAATTCCCGCTTTTTTTGCCGCCTTGTAAAAAGCAACCGCACCGTACATAACACCGTGGTCTGTTACGGCAAGGCTCGTTTGACCGAGATTCCCGGCGGCATCTATAAGCTCATTAATACGGCAGGCGCCGTCAAGAAGACTGTATTCGCTGTGAACGTGTAAATGGGTAAAACTCATAATAAAGGCTTTCTCCTTAAATATTAAACTGATTATATAACTTAACGGGAGCATTGTCAATTTAAAAAAGGAAAAGGCGAATTATAATATTATATGAAGAAAAAAAGAACAAAAGCGCAAAACAACAACCGAAGCTGTAAAGGTGGAAATCATATTTCTCGGATTTTTGAATTTTTAATATTTTTATAATATTTAATG
>CAYQPJ010000064.1:0-6562 GCA_964419515.1 uncultured Eubacteriales bacterium | reverse complement strand
GCATCTGCCTTACAAGCAGAGGGTCATAGGTTCGAGCCCTATTGTTCCCACCAAAAGGTGGCCCGGTAGTTCAGTTGGTTAGAACGCTAGCCTGTCACGCTAGAGGTCGTCGGTTCGAGCCCGATCCGGGTCGCCAAAAAATTCCGTTCACGAATGTGGGCGGAATTTTTTACTTATTTACTATTAGCTCTTCACTCTTCACTAATTTCGTAAAGGAAATTTCTTCTTATTCGTTCTTCAGTTTTTGTAATAATTACATAGGAATTATTCAAGAATTATGTAACTATTTTTCGGTTGAATTTTCTCCGAGCGCGTTGTATAATTGTCTTATGGCAATTAAGGGTATAACCCCTCACCTGAAAGGATATATAATGAAAAAAACAGTCAAAGAAAGAAAAGCCGCGGCTTTTTTGGTTTTCGTGCTATTATTAATTACGCTTTTTGTAACCGTTGTTTGCTTTTTTGTTTCAAGCCGCAACAAAAAGCTTGAAGCAGCCGCAACCGCGCCGCCTGTTGCACAGACTTCCGAAGAAAGCTCTACAGAAAATGTAGCTATCGCCTCAACCGAGCCGGAAAGCACTCTTACCGAAACCGCCGAAAGCACAGTGGAAGCTTCTCAAACCACAACAGAGGCAAAAAAGCAAGCTGCCGATTCATTTAATACAGTAACCATAGATGAAGAAGCGCCGTATTTAACTCTTTTAAACTTAAATAACCGACTTGATAAAAGCTACAAGCCTAAAAATCTTTCTACGATTGCCGGTTCTTCCGTAAAGCTTGACTCCACCGCCGCAAAATATTTTGAACAGATGTACAATGCTGCACTTTCGGAGGGGATCAAGCTTACACCCTACTCCGGCTACTGCTCTTACGAGCTTCAAAATCAAAATTTTAACAACAAGCTCGCATATTACAAAAGCTTGGGCTACTTGGAAGCCGAGGCTTACGAAAAAGCCGCATTCGCCGTTTTGCCTGCAGGAGCATCGGAGCACAACGCTGGGCTTGCGATTGATATTGTCTGCTCGGAGGAACGCTTTAAAGATACAGCTGAATTTAAATGGCTTCAAAACCATGCCCACGAGTACGGCTTTATTTTGCGCTACCCAGAAAACAAGACTGATATTACAAGGGTCGGCTATGAGCCTTACCATTGGCGATATGTTGGCGCGGCAGATGCCGCAAAAATCAAAGAAAACGGCAAATGCCTTGAAGAATATTCGGGAGAGTGATTTTTATATGATAGGTATTACAACAGAAAAAGCACACGGCGATTACGATATCGGGACAAGCAAGTTTTTCGGCGCTCCCACCTGCCCCGACGAATGGCTTGAAAACGGCTTTATCGGCAACGATGACTTCTTCTTCTGCCAATTGTGCATTGACGAATTTAAAAAATATGACACCGAGGAACTTTTGCCCCAAGGCGGCTTTATTTACTTCTTTTTAACGGAAAGAGACGGCGCTTTTATTCCGAATGTTAAGTATCACCCGGAAAATCCGCAAACCGTTATTGAGGATTTTAACGCCGGCTTTGAAGCTTACGGCGATATTGAGTCGGATTATTCAATAGATTTTACAGAATATTCGGGCGACGGCTCTGCAATACTTTTAAACGACGGCAACGACATTATACTTTTAAAATATGACCCGCTTGACGACAATATGCCGGAATTTTTAGCAGATACGGAAAAAACAGCTGTTTTCAGAATCACCAAGGAAGCTCTTATAAGGCTTGATTTTTCAAATGTAACGTTTTCAATTGAGTAACCGGAGGTAATATTTATGGAAAATAATAACAACAATCTTCACCCCGACGAAAACGAGCCTTTAAAAAATGAAGTCGCTCCAAAAAGCAATATCGCGAAATTTGCTCCGTTTATATGCATTTTTCTCGGCGTTACAATTTTGGGATCACTTCTTTTTGTGCACTTTAAAAAGGGCGACGATGATCCGCTGCCTGTCACCGACACAACCCTTCCGAAGCAAACGGAAGCCGTGAGCGAAAGCACAACCGCCACCCCAAGCACCGAGGCAGCGGAAACACTCACCGAAGCCGGAAATTACGAACAACCGACAGACGCGCCAAATCACGATGAAAAGCCATTTCAAAATCCCGAAATTATTACAATTGACCCGAATAACAAATATATGACACTCGTCAATACGAATTACAGAATCCCCGCCGATTACGAGCCGGAGCTGAAATATGTTTGCAACTCGGACGAGCGCCTTGACGTTACCGTGGCAAAGGCATACGAAGAAATGTACAACGCCGCCGCGAAGGAAAATATTTATTTAACCCCCTGCTCCGGTTATCGCTCATATGAGCTTCAAGAGCGCAATTACAATAATCTCGCCGCCGTTTACGAAAGAAACGGCTACACAACAAGAGAGGCTTATTTAAACGCCGCCCGCGAGATTATGCCTCCCGGCTCCTCCGAACACAACCTCGGCTTTGCAATGGACATTGTTTGCATTGAAGAATGGTTTGAAGATACAGAGCAATTCAAGTGGCTTCAAGAACACGCCCACGAATACGGCTTTATTATGAGATATGCCAAAGAAAAAGAGAGTATAACCGGAGTTATTTACGAGCCGTGGCATTGGAGATATGTTGGTGTTGAAAATGCCGAAAAAATCAAAAACAGCGGCCTTTGCTTAGAAGAATATTTGGAAAAATATTAATAATGTAAAAAATATTACGATTAATTCAAGGTGTCGAAAGGTTTTTCGGCACCTTGAATTTCTATATAAAAAACGAAATAAAAAACGAAGGCTCTTAATTAAAAGAACCTTCGTAAATAAAAATCAATTAACCGAATTATTTAAGCTCATCTAAAACTTCATCAATTATAGTTGTAAATGCGGAATACTCCGTAACCTCTGTAACCGTAACGCCTGTTGAAAGCGGAATAAAGCTTCCCAAAACACCGTTCCAGCCATCAATAAAGCCGTCACTTACATTTGCGATGTAATTAACCGTTTGAGTAAGAGAAACAATTTCATACTTTTGACTGAGTGTAAGGGGCTTATATTTAAGCACAACAGTGCACTCGGAATATGTCATATCAATGTTTGTTGTACTGCCGAAAAGCGAAGCCTTGTTTGCCATTGTTGTGAAATCTTCTTTTGCTATAATGTCAAATATAGAAGATGTGTAACTTGCGGGCTTACCGGACTCTTCATCCTTAACAATGGGATTTACCTCATCGCGAAGAACAAGTGTAATTGTAACAATTCCGTCTTCATCGGTGGTTTTTGTAGCGGATTTAAGCATCTCGGAAGCCTTAGAGGTATCCGCATAGCAAGCGGCCTCTTGGTAAGGAATGCAAAAATCAACCATATTTTTAATATTACCCGCGGCAACAGCAGTAACCTTGGGTGAATCCTTGGAGATTATATAATCCGGGCACTTGCTTTCAAATCTTGAAGCGAGAATAAACGAAGCGGTGTTTGTTTTGTCAAGCGTTCTGTATTGCGACTTTGTGAAGCCGTGCGCAAGAGAGTTGCTTGCATTTACAATTGTTTTATACTCACCCAAAATAAGAGCCTTTTCCTTTTTAACCTCGGGAGAATCCGTAGCAGGCTCTGTGGGCTTTGTTGTTTGCGCGGGAGCCTGGGTGGGAGCGTTTGTAGGCTCATCTGTCTTTTCGGTAGGCGCCTCTGTTGGAGTGCTCGAAGAAGAGCCGCCCGAAGAAGAACCGTTATCTGCATCGGTAGTAGTTGAAGGAGCTGTTGTTGAAGGAAGTGCGCCGCTTGTTGTTCCGACACCGCTGTTTGAACTACCGCTATTCGCACTGCCGGAGTTACCGGAATTGCCCGAGCTGCCGGAGTTGCCGAAATTACCGGAATTTCCCGAATTACCGGAGCCGCCGTTATTTGAGTTGCCTGAATTGCCCGAAGAAATAACAGGCCTTGCGTTACCGTAATTAGCTATTGAAAGAACCTTTAAAGAGTTTGCTGCGAGCATACCGATTATAATGCACAAACAAACCATACCGACAATAAGCTTAAGCGCCTTACCACCGGTTAAATTAACTTTCCTCATATTGAGTCCTCCTTATTAAAAGGCATAAATGTACTTTTATATTTTACACTCTGCGTCACAAATTGTCAATATAAAATAACGATTCTTAAGATAATATAAATTTTTGTAGCAAAGCGCCAAAGTAAAGCACATTATTTTAGTAAATATGATGATTGAAAAAAAGCTGAAAATGTTATAAAATTAAGTGTAAAATAATCGCATAGGTTTGCGATGATAAAGGAGAAAACATTATGAAAAACCGCAAGCTCATGAAGCTTATTGCAGTTGTACTGTCAATGACCTTCTTTTTCTCGGCAATCGGTATGACCACGGCAAGTGCGGCTTCCGCTACCGGAAATATTGAGGTTATTCAGTCACCCTCATTAAGCGACTCAATAGTGAGAGTTCTTATTGATGTTCTTGATACGGTGGTTCGCTCACTGCTTAACACAATATCCGGAATTTTCAACGACGGACCGAACTTTACCCCATCCGAGGATACTCCCGCTGTTCCCGAGAATTTTTATGAGGGCACGGGAAAAGACTTTTCCGCCTCCGGCGGCACCGCCTGGAGCCTCGGCTACTCAAGCGCAAGTCTTGTTCCCGACAACGTCCTTGACGGCGAGCACTACCTTGGCGGCTACATAGACTTTAACAACGGCTTTAACAACGTTGTTGAAGAGGTGGTAGACGATATGAAAGTTAGGTGCATAGCTCTTAACGACGGCTCCGACAACGGCACTGTTCTTTTCGCCACGATCGACTGCATCGGTATTACAAATAACGATATTTGCGACATTCGCGCCCTTCTTAAGGACTTTGCCGAAGAAAACAACATTGTAGGCATTAACATTTCCGCTACACACTGCCACAGCTGTATTGACACAGAAGGCCTTTGGACTAAAAATATTTACAAGATTCTTCTTAACGGCGTTAACAACTACATCGGTAATGAAAACGGCATTGTAACCGGTACAAATCCCGAGTATATGGCATTCTTAAAGACAGAGGTTTCAAAGGCACTTAAGGCGGCTTACGCCGACCTCAAGCCCGGTACTCTTTCCTACTCCGAAAAGGACGTCGGCGACAAATATTTCAACAATAAAAACCGTCCTTCGGCTACCGCTCTTATGACCGAGCTTACAAGATTTACCTTTACTCCCTTTGACAAAAACGAACAGCCCACAATGATCGTTAATATAGCTGCTCACCCCGATGTTGCGGGTCTTCCCACCGGCGGCGACAACACCGGCAGAAAAATAAGCGGCGATTACGTTTATTACGCAGAGGAGCTTATTAACAAAGCAGGCTACAACTTTATGTTCTTCCAGGGCGCAATTGCCGGTATTTATATGGCTCGCGGTGCTTCTAACGACAACCTCCCGCTCAACGAAAGATGGGAACAGTCAAGAAGATACGGCTATGAAATTGCCAGAATGGCTCTTTCACTCAACCTAACAATTGACGAAATCAAAGCAAATGACCTTGTTAACGTTGCCGATGAAATTGCACTTTACGGCGAAAACACAAACGACAACGGCGATAAAACTTATACAATTTGGTACGAAGGTTGGACTCCCGTAAAGGAATCCGTAATTGCTCCACGCCTTAATGTTGTTATGAAGAGCGTTGATATCGCAGTTTCAAACGACCTTATAGAGGCTGCAGGTAAACTTAACCTCGCTAACTACTCAATAAGCGTAAGCGTTGATGAAGGCGGCAACAAGCACTATACAATTAAATCAGAGGTTGGCTATATGGAGTTAGGCAACGGTACCTTCAAGACCGTCTTCCTCCCCGGCGAGGTTTGCCAAGATCTTATTGTAGGCGGCGACTCACTTACTGCTGCCGGTTCGCAAACAGGTAAAGACTTCGGCTACCCCACCGTTGAAGAGATTTTCGGCGAAGGCACAAAGTGCTTCGGCCTTATGAACGATGCTGTAGGCTACATCGTTCCCGATAACGACTTTACTATGGGCGACCCCGCAAATCACTATCACGAGTTTATAGGTCTCGGACAGTACGTCGGCTCAACTCTTATAATAGCCCTTGACGAAATTGCTTCCGAAATTCAAAACTAAACAATCCCTCTCGGTGAGTGCTCTACGGAGTACTCACCTTTTTTTATACAAAAAAGCACCGCGCCCGAAGGCGCGATGACAATATCAAAGTTTTTAATGTTACCGAACAAGTTACCGGCAAGTTAAATCTACCCTTTAAGCTTTGGGTGCTCGTCATAATAAGCAAGAACCGTTTCAAGGTCTCGCCTTATATGCACAAGGTCGTTATCCTCGCATAAGGTAGCAATATCATCCTGTCGTTCTATAAGCTCGTTTCGAAGCTTCTTTGCCGTCTCATCGTCATTTGAAGCTTCGGCAACGGCAAGCTTGCATTTTCTCCGCCCTTATTGCGTGTTACGAATAAAAGCCCCATATCCCTCAAAAATGAGGAATACAGGGCATAATAATTCGATAAAAAAGTTATCTCTTTGAGAACTGCGGTGCACGGCGAGCGCCTTTGAGACCGTATTTCTTT
>CAYQPJ010000063.1:0-6684 GCA_964419515.1 uncultured Eubacteriales bacterium | reverse complement strand
ACTTGAACCTACGACACCTCGGGTATGAACCGAGTGCTCTAGCCAACTGAGCTATGCCGCCATATATATAAACAACATCATAAACGGGCAAGTATGATGCGCCTTCACCTGAAAGCCTATTAATTATAATATGCTGTTTCGCATTTGTCAAGGGTTTTTTACAATATTTTTTGTCGCCCCGAAAATTTTATGCAAATCCCATATTTTCTGAAAATTCACCGTTTATTTTCACCGATTTCTTCCACATATTTCGGCACTTTGCATAAAATTTTTTTATCGGTAAAATCAAATCAAATTTAGATTGAAAAACAGTGAAAGGTGTGTTATGATATATATAATTGTTTGTACATTTGATTTATGAGCATTTGTGCATTTGCTTGATTCAACCGATTTTTTATTTAACTCTCGGAGGTGTCTTTTTTGGACAACAAAAATAAGAGGCTGACTTATATTATAATTGCCGTGGCGTTGGTATGTGCCATTGCCCTCGGTACTACGCTTGTTCTTTCGCATTTCAAGAAAAACAAAAATACTATCGTTGTTACGGATGAAAACGGCGTTGCTCTTACAAATATTGACGGCTCGCCCGTTACGATTGTGCCGGAGACTGAAATTGTTACCGTTACAAACCCGGACGGCTCGCCTGTTTTAGACGATAACGGCAAGCCCGTTACCACGGTGCAATACAAAGAAACCTACGTTACCGTTCCGAAGACCGATGAAAACGGCAATACCGTTTACGAAACAGTTGTTGTTCGCCCGAGCGTTTCGCACGCGGCAGGCGAGGTTATAGGCACAACGGTAATTCCCGTTACGGACGGTCAGGGCAACACAGGTGTTGACGAAGAGGGCAATGTTCTCACAACCGTTATTGACGTTACCGCGCCGCCTCAATTGGACATTGAGCCGGCTAAGACCTCTTGGAAATACACTCGCGGCGGTACGCTTTCGGACTACATTACCGATATGGTGCTCACCTCCGACAAGTCATATATTACCTCCTGCGTTACAAACTCCACAGACGGCGATTTTGCCGATTTTAAAAAGCTCGGCTACGCCACGCCCTACACGGTGCTTACAAAGACCGATGCAAACGGAAAAATCGTTTGGGAAAAGGCGTTTGGCTCAACAAACGGCATTTTCAGAATAGAGGCCCTGGCGGCAGGCTCCGACGGCTCCGTTTACGCGACGGGCTACGGCGAGGGCTTTGACGGTGACGGCTACGGCTATTACGACGCATTTGTCGCAAAATTTTCAAAGGACGGCAAAATGCTTTGGATTAAAAAGTTCGGAACCTCGACGGTTGACCTTTTAACCGGTATTACTGTTACCTCCGACGGCGGTGTTGTTGCAGTCGGAACGGTGGGTAATAACGACTATGATGCCGAGGGCACGGGCGGCAAGGAGCTTCAGTCACGCGCCGCTGCCGTTAAATTTACAAGCTCCGGTGCGCTTTCCTGGAAAGCCTTTTTGGGCGGCGCCCGTGATGCCTTCCACGATGTTGTCGAGGGCAAGGACGGCGATATATTCATTGTAGGCTCCTTCTCCTCAAACGAGCTTTTCACGACGATGGGCACTACCGCTCTTGACGGTTCAAGGCAAGCTGACGCGGGAGTTGTTAAGCTCTCTAAGGACGGTAAGCTTATATCCGTTAAGCAAATAGGCGGAACAAAAACAGAAAGCTTCACAGGCATTCTCTCAACCTCCGGCGGCGACGTTGTTATTGTAGGTCGCTCGGATTCCTCCGATATTTCGGACAACACGAGCTTTTTCACCGGCGACCTTGCCGCAAGAGGCGACTTTGACGCATACATCATAAGACTTAACTCATCGCTTGAGCCTGTTGCCGCATCTGCCTTCAGAGGGCAAAATGCAGAGCGCTTTGAGGATCTTATAGAAACAGCGGACGGCACGCTTATTGCCGTAGGTTACACAAACTCTTCAACGCGTGACCTTAAGGGCGTTACTACGCGCGGCGGTGACGATATTGTAATTGCAGCCTTCAACTCACGCTGCTCGCTTCTTTGGGCGCGCTCCTTCGGAGGCACCAAGGATGACTCCGCGGCAACCATAGTTCACGGTGCAGACGGCGGCTATGCCGTTGCCGGCAACACATATTCCGCTAATATTGACCTTGCGGACATTGCCGAATATGCCGGTGCGTACCCCGTAGGCGTTGTTGTAAAATTCCCCGAATAAGAAATGTATAAAATATCTTGCTCATTTTCGGGCGGCGCAACTGCCGTTCCGACAGAAATTATAGACAAACACCTTAAGCTTGCCACCGCGGCAAGCTTTAAGGTTTTACTTTTTATTTTCAGAAATCCCGACGGAATAAGGGATGCCGACGAGGTTGCGCTTTGCACGGGGCTTTCAAGGCTCGATGCAGCGGATGCGCTTGATTTCTGGCTTGAAAACGGCGTAATTGAAGACTGCGACGGAAAAAATTCCGCAGCCGACCCTTACGCTAACCTGAAAACCGCATCCGTAAGCGTTCCCACAGCCGTGCCGAAAAAGCCCACACCCGTTAAATTCCCGACTCAAAGCGAGGTTTCAAAGCGCATTTCCGAGGACAAAACTCTTTCCGCAATAAACTCGGAGGCTCAATTGATTTTGGGCACCTACGGCTACAGAATGCAGGCGGTAATTGTGCTTTTATATGACCATTACGGCTTTTCGCCGGAGGTTTTAATTACGCTTTTGCAATATCAAAAGGATCTCGGAGTCGCTTCTCCCGAGGCGGTTAAGTCACGGGGTGAAGCCTGGGCGAAAAAGGGCATTACCTCCTTGGAGCAGGTTGAAGCCGAAATCCGCGAGCTTGCGCTTGTTGACACCATTTTTAAAGAGATTAAGGAGCTTTTGGGGCTTTCGCAAAAAAGCGCAACGGGAAAAATCGCGGCATATATACACGATTGGGCTGTAACGCGCGGCTTTTCCGGTGAAATGATTATTTTGGCACTTAAGGAAAACGGCAACAGCTTTTCCGAGGCTAATAAGCAGCTTAAAAGGTGGTTTAAGGAGAATGTTTTTTCTCCCGAGGACATAAAAGAAAAAAAATCCCGCGCACTGCCCACGGAGCTTAAAAGATCTTACAACACGGACTCCATAGGCAAAAACAGTGTGCTTTCGTGGCTTGACAGCTCAAAAAAGGAGGGTAATCCGTCTTGAAATTTTCCGAAGACGTATATTTAAAGGCAGAGGCGGAGCTTAAGCGCCGCCGCGATGCGGCAGAAGCTCTTGCCGCGATTCATCGCGACTCATTTTTAAAGGAGCACCCCGAGCTTCGCGATATCGAAAACGAAATCCGCGATGCCGCACTTTCGGCTGTAAAAAGCGTCGGTTCCGGTAAAAAGCCGGACATTGAAGCGCTTGCCAAAAAAAATCTTGAAGCGCAGGCAAGAAAGCGCGCACTTCTTGTAAACGCAGGCTTTCCGGAGGATTATTTGGAGCCGCACTACTCCTGCGAGCTTTGTTTAGACACGGGTATTTACGGCGGCAAGCTTTGCGAATGCCACATAAAGCTTCTTAAAAAAATATCGTCTAACGACCTTTCGTGCAGCCCGCTTCTTGCTTCATCAACCTTTGAAGCGTTCGACGTTTCGCTTTACAGCGACAAAAAGGACCCGGCTCTCGGTTATTCGCCGCGCGAATATATGACTGCGGCGTACTCTATGATTAAAAGCTACGCTTACAGCTTTTCGAGCGCCTCTCCGAGCTTCATTTTTTGCGGCTCAACGGGTCTGGGTAAAACGCATCTCGCGCTTTCGGTTATGAACGCTTTGAACGAAAACGGTCACAACTGCTTTTATTCAACTGCGTGGGACGTTTTCAAACGTATGCAAAACGAGCACTTCGGCAAGGGCGACTCTGTTTCGGAGGAGCTTTCGACGAGCGAGCTTATTATAATTGACGACCTCGGCTCGGAATTTGAAACGCCGTTTTCAAAGGCGGCTGTTTACGAGCTTATAAACGACTCGCTTTTACGCTCCAAGCCGATGATTATAATAACGGGTCTTACTCTTCCGGAGCTTGAAGCGCGCTACGGTCAAAAGGTAATTTCGCGGCTTTCCGCGTTTGAAAAAATCGAATTTATCGGTTCTGATATAAGACAAATAAAAAAATAATTTCAGGAGGAAAAGCTAATGCTTAAAGGAATTCCAAACATCATCTCACCGGAGCTTTTGAAAATTCTCGACGAAATGGGTCACGGCGACGAAATCGTAATAGGTGACGGCAACTTTCCGGCGGCTTCAAATGCAAAGCGCCTTATAAGACTTGACGGTCACAACGTACCCGAAATTTTAGAGGCAATTTTAAAGCTTATGCCGCTTGACACATACGTTGACAGCTCCGTTATGCTTATGCAAACCTCAAAGGGCGACCCCACACCCGTTATTTGGGCAAAATACGAGGAGCTTGTTAAGGAATCCGGCAACAAAACCGAAATGAGCCAAATTGAGCGCTTCGCATTTTACGACAGAGCAAAAGAGGCTTATGCGATTATCGCCACAAGCGAGTCTGCTCTTTACGCAAATGTTATTCTCAAAAAGGGCGTTGTTGTTGACTGATTTGTAAGCTATGGTTGAATATAATACACAAATAAAATATTTAGTCGGAGTAGGTGAAAAGCGCGCCGTCGAGCTTTCAAAGCTCGGAATAACTTCTGTGGGCGAGCTTTTGCGCTATTATCCGCGCGCCTATGAGGATTGGACAAGGGCAGTTACCTTAAAGGATGCGCCCATCGGCGAAACGGTTTGTGTATGTGCAACAGTTCGCGAGCCCTGCTACGAGCGAAAATTAAAGGGAAATATGCTGCTTTCAAAAACGGTTATTACCGACGGGAGCGGTTATGTTTCCCTTGTTTTTTTTAATAACAAATACGTTAAAAATATGCTTTCGGAAAACTGCGAATATATGTTTTACGGCAAGCTCACAAGGGACAAAAACGGCTCTGTAAGTATGATTTCACCGCGCTTTGAGCCTGTCGAAAAGCTCGCCTCAGGGCTTAGACCCGTATATAAGGCGACGGCAAATATGCCCTCGAAAACGCTTGAGAAGCTTACAAAAAACGCGCTTTCAAAAATCGAAGGCTTAATTGATCCGCTTCCCGAGTCGCTTATTTCGCGCTACAGGCTCGCGCCGCTCGGCGAGGCACTTAATGCGATTCACTTTCCGAAGGATGAAAATGACCTTCACCTTGCGCGAAGACGTCTTATCTTTGAAGAGCTTTTGCTTTTACAGCTCGGTCTTTCAATTCAAAAGGACAGCGGCGACTCGCCGGATTGTCTGCCCGTTAAGAAGGATTTTACAAAGGAATATCTTTCGCTTTTGCCCTTTACGCCAACAGCCGCGCAAATGCGCTGTATTAACGAGGGCATTGCGGATATGATGTCAAAAAAAGCGATGAACAGGCTTTTACAGGGCGACGTAGGCTCGGGTAAAACAGCCGTTGCCGCCGCGCTTATGTACACAGCCGCCAAAAATAACACGCAAAGCGTTTTAATGGCACCCACCGAGGTGCTTGCGGTTCAGCATTTTAAAACTCTTAAGGGCTTTTTCGGCGATTCGCTTAAAATAGAGCTTTTAACAGGCTCGGTTACACCTAAAAACAAGCGCGAAATTAAAGCGCGAATTAAAAAAGGCGAGTGTGATATTGTTGTCGGAACTCACGCGCTCGTTCAAAAGGATGTTGAATTTAAGGAGCTTTCACTTGTAATTACCGACGAACAGCACCGCTTCGGCGTTTCTCAGCGCGCGGCGCTTGCCTCTAAGGGCACAAAGCCGAATGTTCTTGTAATGTCCGCAACGCCCATTCCGCGCACGCTTGCAATGATTATTTACGGCGACCTTGACGTTTCCGTTATAGATGAGCTCCCGAAGGGGCGTAAGCCGATTAAGACCTTTAAGGTTAATTCGAGCTACCATAAGCGAATTTTCGGCTTTTTAAAGAAAAATATGGATGCCGGCAGACAATGCTACATTGTTTGCCCGCTCGTAAACGAGGGCGAAAGCCCCTCAGACCTTATTCCTGCTACGGAATATTACGAATATTTAAGCACAACACCGCTTGCCGGCTATACTCTCGGACTTTTACACGGTGCAATGAAGCCCAAGGAAAAGGATGAGGTTATGCGGCGGTTTTATTCGGGCGAAATTCAATGCCTTGTTTCAACTGTTGTAATTGAGGTTGGAGTAGATGTTCCCAACGCAACGGTTATGGTAATTGAAAATGCCGAGAGATTCGGTCTTTCACAGCTTCATCAGCTAAGAGGCAGAATAGGCAGAGGAAGCGACGAGAGCACGTGTGTGCTTCTTTCCGATGCCGAAAACGAGGATGCAGAGGAGCGCTTTAAAATTCTTTGCTCAACAAACGACGGCTTTGTTATTGCAAAGCGCGACCTTGAGCTGCGCGGGCCCGGCGACTTTTTCGGAAGCCGTCAGCACGGCCTCCCGGATATGCACATTGCAAACCTTATGACAGATACACGCATTTTGTATGAGGCTCAAAAGGTTTCAAAGGAGATTTTAGAGGCAGACCCGACGCTCTCTTTACCGGAGAATTTACCGCTTCGCGCGGAGGCGGAAAGATTGTTTTCGAGTGCAACAACGTAAGGCGCTTGGCGCGCCTAGCGCGCATAGCGCGCAAATGCAAAACAGTGCGCGCATTGCGCGCAAATGCAAAAT
>CAYQPJ010000062.1:0-6711 GCA_964419515.1 uncultured Eubacteriales bacterium | reverse complement strand
CGCGCACTGTTTTGCATTTTGCATTTGCGCGCTATGCGCGCACTGTTTTGCATTTTGCATTTGCGCGCTATGCGCGCACTGTTTTGCATTTTGCATTTGCGCGCTATGCGCGCACTGTTTTGCATTTTGCATTTGCGCGCTATGCGCGCACTGTTTTGCATTTGCGCGAAAAACGTCGCATTTTTCATCTTTTAACCCTTGCATTACCGTTCCAGATATCCCAAATTTGAGCTTCGTCTGCAGGTTGAGCGTAATCGGTTAAGAAGGTTGTTGCAAGAGCGCCGCTTGCCCAGCCGAATTGAAGCTGCTTCTCCGGCGTAAATCCCTTTAAAATTCCGTAAAGAAGACCGCCTACAAAGCCGTCGCCGCCGCCTATACGGTCAAGAACGGTAATTTCACGCGGCTCTACCGTATACCATTCCTCCGAGGAGAGCATAATTGCACCCCAAAGGTGTGAATTTGCACTTTTAACCTCGCGAAGAGTAGTTGCAAAGACCTCTACATTCGGAAATTCCTCTTTTGCCTTTTTTATCATTTCTTTAAAGCCGTCAAGCTTACCCAAAAGCTCCTTACCTCCGGCCTTAGGTCCCTCAAGACCCAAGGCGAGCTGAAAATCCTCTTCGTTTCCGACAAGAATATCGGAAAGTGAAGCTATTTCCTTAAACGCGGCTCTGAGCTCCGCTTCTCTTCCCTCCCAAAACGTCGCGCGGTAGTTAAGGTCAAAGGCAATAAGCGTGCCGTATTTTTTCGCGGCTCGCGCAAGCTCCAAACAAAATTCGCTTGTTTCGGGCGAAAGCGCGGCAATAAGCCCGGACATATGAAGAATTTCGGCACCGTCCGTATTAAAAATTTTTTCAAGGTCAAAATCCTTGACATTAAGCGTTCTGCCGACCTCTCCGGCGCGGTCATTGTGAACGCGCGGACCTCTTGAGCCGTAACCGCTGTCCGCTATATTGAACTGATGGCGGTAACCCCAGGGACCGCCCTGAGAAACCTCTGCGCCCTCATAATCCATATTTCTCGCACGAAGGTCGGCTTTAATGAATTTTGCAATGGGGCTGTCCTTAACAAATGTTGTAAGAACCTTCACGGGAAGGCCGAGGTAGGAGGCTATGCTTGCAACGTTTGTTTCCGCGGAGGTTGCCTGCATAAAAAACATATTTGACGAAGCAACGGGCTGCGAATTCTGCGGAGTGATTCTAACGCCCATGCTTGTGGGTACTATAAGCGAATATTTTGCATTTTCTTTAAGCTGTTTCATAAAAAGGCCTCACTTTAAGCATTATATTGAGTCGCGGCGGTATCGCCGCCCTCACCGGTCCAATTTGTGTGGAAAAACTCACCGCGCGGCGCATCTGTTCTTTCATATGTGTGCGCACCGAAATAGTCGCGCTGAGCCTGCAAAAGATTTTGCGGAAGACGCTCACAGCGGTAGCCGTCAAAATACGCAAGAGCGCTTGAAAGTGCGGGAACGGGAATTCCGCCGAGCATTGCCGCCGAGCAAACCCTGCGAAGACCAAGCTGTGCTTTTTCTATTCTGCCCTTAAAATACGGGTCGAGAAGAAGGTTTGAAAGCTCCGGATTGCTGTCGTAAGCTTCCTTGATTTTGCCGAGGAAGGAGCTTCTTATAATACAGCCGCCACGCCACATAAGAGCTATACCGCCGTAATTGAGCTTCCAGCCGTAATTTTTTGCCGCCGCGCGCATAAGCGAATAGCCCTGTGCATATGAAATAAGCTTTGCCGCGAAAAGTGCATCCTTAATATCATCGATAAACGCTTTTTTGTCGCCGTCAAATGTCGGTTGAACGCCCTTGATAAGTGCCGAAGCGGCTACGCGCTCCTCCTTTTGAGCACTTAAGCATCTTGCGAAAACAGCCTCGCCTATTAAGGTAAGCGGAATGCCCTCATCAAGCGCGGCAATGGCAGTCCATTTACCGGTGCCCTTTTGACCTGCCGTATCGAGAATTTTTTCAACAATAGGTGAGCCGTCCGTATCCTTAAATGCGAGAATATCACGCGTAATTTCAATAAGATAGCTGTTAAGCTCGCCCTCGTTCCACTCCTTAAACACCTCGTGCATTTCGTCATCGCTTAAAAGAAGAAGCGACTTCATAAGGTGGTAAGCCTCGCAAATAATCTGCATATCGCCGTATTCTATACCGTTGTGAACCATTTTCACAAAGTGGCCGGCGCCGTTTTCACCTACCCAATCACAGCAGGGTGAACCGTCATCAACATGGGCGCAAATAGAGGTGAAAATAGGCTTTACGCTTTCCCAAGCCGCGGGAGAACCGCCCGGCATAAGCGACGGACCCTTAAGAGCACCCTCTTCGCCGCCGGAAACGCCCGTACCGATGTAAAGAAGCCCCTTGCTTTCAACATACGCAGTTCTTCTTGAGGTATCGGGAAAATGCGAATTACCGCCGTCTATTATAATATCGCCCTTTGAAAGAAGCGGAATAAGCTTTTCTATCATATCGTCAACGGCACTGCCCGCTTTAATCATAAGCATAACCTTTCTGGGTGTGGCAAGCGAGTCTACAAGCTCCTCCAAGGAATATGTGCCTACAATATTTTTACCCTTTGCCCTGCCGTTTACAAACCTTGTAACCTTTTCGGAGGTACGGTTATAAACCGAAACGGTAAAGCCCTTGCTTTCCATATTCATAACAAGGTTTTCGCCCATTACGGCAAGACCTATAAGACCTATATCTGATTTTTTCATTTTAATTTCTCCCTTCAAACGCTCCAAAGACCGAGCGCCGGATTACTGATATAATAAATTTCTTCACCCTCGACGGTGTTAAAGCCGTCCTTAAGACTTGTGGGGTCGTAAAGCCTTGAAGCCTCGTCATAATCGCGCCACAAAAAGCTTACGCCCTCAACCTCCTCCTTAGACAAAAGCCTTGTGCAATACGTTATGCTGAAGCGCCCGTCAGAGGAGCCGTGAATAAGATGCGCCGCAACGGAAAGATTGCTTTTAAGCTCATCCTCTGTTTTAACAAGCTCTAAAACGCGCTCTCTGCCGACATAGCCGTATTTTCTTATAAGCCTGTCGTTTTCGGCATCCTCGCCGAATTTTGAAACGCCCGGTGCCAAAACAATAAGCTCACCGCCCGTTTCTATTGCAAGGCGCGTTCTGTAAACAGCCTTATTACCGAGCCACGTGCTTTTAAACTCGCGCTCGTCAAGGTAAACAACAACCTTTTTCAACGGTTTTTTTGTGTAAATAAGGTTGATTTGTTGACTTCTTTTTACAGCCATTTCAAAAAGCTCGCGTTTTCTGCCGATGTAAACATCGTGAAGAAGCGTTTCGTCACCCTCGTTTGTTGTTACGGTTAAAACATACATAAGCGGCAGGTCTTTTATAAAATTTTCCTCGGCATAGTCAAAAACTCTTCTTACGGGCGAAAAATCGCGACCCATAATGCGCTCAAGACCGTAAAATGCGCCGAGCATATGAGATGAGTTTATCATACTGCTGCCGCCGCAGCCGACGAATATGTTTTTTGAATAATTTGCCATGCCCACAACCTCGTGCGGAACAACCTGGCCTATTGAAATTATAAGGTCATACGGCTCCAAAAGGCGCCTATTCACTTCAACATCTATTTTCGAATCGACAAGCCCCTCCGAAACCTCCTTTACAAATTCCGACGGAACCTCGCCGATTTTCACAACATCGTTTCGCCAATCGTGAACAAGTATTGACGAAAACGGAACGTCCTCGCCGAAAAATGCCGTACATTCCTCTTTTGTCATAGGCACATGAGTGCCCAAAGCCGGCATTATATCGACCTTACAGGTATCCTTTAATATGTTGTAATACATATTTGTGATTTTACCCGCGCCGGAATACATTCTCGTGTAATCGGGCGGCAAAATAAGAACCTTTTTAAGCTCCTTGCCTTCAAGCGACTTTTTTACAAGCTCAAAAAGCTCGCCGTCACTTATAACGCCGTTACCTTTTTCTATAAACATTTTTTCAATCCCTTCAGCCGAAATGTCACAGCTTATATTTTATTCCAATTCGCGCTCAATGTCAATAAAAGTCACGTTATAAATTGACATAAAATAAGCTTCCCGAAAAGTTTTTTCTCTATAATTCACACAAAGAAAAAAACGCAGTTTTTTAATAATTATCAAAACAACACACAATACACCTTGAAATACGTGATAAAAAGATATATAATTTAAGCATTCAGGCAATGAGGTGTATTTATGAAAAATTTTATGGATGAAAACTTTCTTTTAAAAACCGACACGGCAAAAGCACTTTTTAAGGCGTGCAAGGATGAGCCTATTTTCGATTGGCACTGCCACCTTTCACCTAAGGAGATTTATGAAAACAAAGCTCCCGAAAGCATTACGGAGCTTTGGCTCGGCGGTGACCATTACAAGTGGCGCGCCATGCGCTCCTGCGGCATAAGCGAAAAATACATTACGGGCGATGCCTCGGATTACGAAAAATTTAAGGCTTGGGCAGGAGCCATGCCGAACCTTTTGGGAAATCCGCTTTACCACTGGACTCACCTTGAGCTTCAAAGATATTTCGGAATATATGAGCCGCTTTCGCCGAAAACGTGCGACAGTATTTGGGAAAATGCCAATGCACAAATAAAAAAGGGCGGCTTTACCCCGCGCGAGCTTATCGAAAAAAGCAACGTAAAAATCGTGTGCACTACAGACGATGCCGCCGACTCTCTTTATTATCACAAGCTCTTGGCAAACGACAAATCATTTAAATGCAAGGTTCTTCCGGCATTCAGACCCGACAAGGCGCTTAGCATAGATTTTGACTCATACACTGAGTGGCTTAAGTCTCTTGAAGAGGCTTGCGGCAAAAAAATAACCGGCTTTGCCGAGCTTAAAGCAGCGCTTGCATCGAGAATCGAGCTTTTTGAGTCCTGCGGCTGCAGAGCCTCCGATCACGCGTTTACGTACATTCCGTTTGTTCGTTCAAAAGAAAGCGAGCTTGAAGCGATATTTTCAAAAAAGCTTTCAGGAGAAGCGCTTTCAAAAACAGAGGTTGATATGTACAAAACAGAGCTTATGCTTTTCCTTGCAGGCGAATATCAAAAGCGCGGCTGGGGTATGGAGCTTCACATAGGACCTATAAGAAACAACAACACAAAAATGTTCAACACACTCGGCGCGGATGCCGGCTTTGACTCAATAGGCGATTGCGAAATAGCGCAAAACCTTTCAAGGCTTCTCGACGCTATGAATTCCGGCGCGGGACTCCCGAAAACAATTCTTTTCTGCCTTAATCCGAAGGATAATTTTGTTCTGGGCTCTATGATAGGCAACTTTCAAACAGATGAAGCCGCTTCAAAGCTTCAATTCGGCTCGGCATGGTGGTTTAACGACAATTACGACGGTATGCGCGCACAGCTTGCCGCTCTCGCAAACCTCGGCGCACTTTCAAAATTTGTCGGAATGATAACCGACTCAAGAAGCTTCCTTTCATATCCGCGCCACGAGTATTTCAGAAGAATTCTTTGCGAATTCATAGGCGACCTCGTGGAAGAGGGCAAATATCCGTGCGATATGGACTTTTTGTCGGAAACGGTAAAAAACATCTCTTACCGTAACGCATTGAATTATTTTAATCCCACTTTATAAAAACGCGCTTCCCGAGCTGACAGTCTCGACTCGGGAAGCATTTTGTTTTTTCGATTTTCGAATCCGAATTTGCAAAAAAAAGACTTGACAACCGCAAATAACAAATGTATAATATAGAAACGTTGAATACAGCGCTGCTATGGCTCAGTCGGTAGAGCGCATCCTTGGTAAGGATGAGGTCACCGGTTCAATTCCGGTTAGCAGCTCCAAAAAAAGCACTTCTTCGGAAGTGCTTTTTTAACTAAATCCGTCCCCAAGGACGGAATAAATCCACCTTCGGTGGATGAAATCACTTCGTGATGAAATCCCGCTTCACGGGGAAAGATGACGGATTTAATTTCATCTGAGGCGGTACGCCGAAGATTTCATTGATTATTTTTAATTATCAGATAAGGTGATAAAAACAGCAGTGAGTTATAAAAAACTGTGGCATATTCTTCTTTACCGTGATATGAAAAAGAAGGATTTGCAGGAAGCCGCCGGAATTAGTAAATATGCTCTTTACAAATTAAGTCGAGATGAAGATGTAACCACCGACATTTCAGGCAAAATCTGTGTTGCGTTGGATTGCACAACAGACGATATTATGGAATTTGTACCCGACAAACAGTAAAGTCCGATTTATAGGACACCGAAAGTAATATAATACGACTATGGGGCACCTGAATTGCCAAAGTGAAGTTAGGATTTTCGAGGTAAAAAAAGAGAAATACCCGAAGTTCACCTTGACAAAAGTGTATGGTATATATAGATATTTCAAGATTTTCAGAGCCTGAGTAAGCCGCCACCAACGAAGTTGGCATGACCTTGACGGGTTGGTGAGGAAAATGCTACAATCCAAAAAGCCAAAAATACCGCTTATTTGAATTTTTGAGGTACACTTAAGCTATTTACCCTAACTTCACTTTTTCATTTAAGCCGATTATGGGGCAATATATCCCCGACTAAAAAATAAGAAGGACGGTTGTTATTATGAACAAGCAACAGCTCGCTCAAAAAATTTGGGCATCCGCAAACCAAATGCGGTCAAAAATTGAAGCTAACGAATATAAGGACTACATACTCGGCTTTATATTCTATAAAT
>CAYQPJ010000061.1:0-6914 GCA_964419515.1 uncultured Eubacteriales bacterium | reverse complement strand
TTGAGTGCTCGTATATATTAGCAGAATCTTTCCCTCTTGTCAACACTTTTTTTCATTTTTTTCAAACTTTTTCACCCAAAACCTCAACGCATCCGGGCGACCCGCTATTTTCTTTGTTATCCAAAAATGCCGCAAACCCTTGATATATAAGGCTTTGCGAAGTTTATTCACACTGTCTGATTAACCGCTTTTACGGTCGAATTTTTGCAAATTATTTCATATTCTCTCGAAAAATCAAAAGAAAAAATCTTTAAATCCGAAAATAATTCCTTAAGCGGCACAAGAACAAAATCTCTCTCCCCTATAAAAGGGTGCGGCAAAAAAAGCTCCGGCGTATTTAATCTTTCGTCTTCGTATAACAATAAATCAAGATCCAATATTCTCGGACCGTTTTTAATCGCTCTTATTCTTCCTACCGCCGCCTCTATTCCGAGGCACACGCCCAATACCCCCGTAGGCGAAAGCTCGGTTTCGATTTCAAATACCGCATTGTAAAAATTCTCCTGTTCCTTATATCCCCAAGGCGCTGTTTCGTATACGGAAGAGCACCTTTTCACTCTCGTCATCGGCACTTTTTCAAACGCCGCCCTTGCCGTTTTGATATTTTCAAGTCTATCACCCATATTTGTGCCGACTCCTATTAGCGCCGTTTTCATATTTCGCTCACTCTTTTCCGCGTAATTTCAACAGCAACATACGAAAACTCCGCTTTTATCGGTGCCTCCGGCTTTTTAACAAGCACCGTAACCGAGGAAATTCTCGAATAGCTCTCTAAAACCGCGCTTGCAACCACTTCCGCGGCTCTTTCTATTAAATCGAATTTTTCCGACGTAAACACAGCTCTTGCCGTTTTTAAAATCTTGGCATAGCTCACGGTATCATCAAGCATATCGCTTTTTCCCGCGGTGCTCAAATCCGTTTCTGCCGTAATATCAATATAAAAGATCTGTCCGTCACGTTTTTCCTCGGGATTAACGCCGTGATAAGCAAACAGCTTTAAATCCTTAATAATAATCTTATCCATTATCAAAACACCCTTTCTTTACGGCTTCAACCGTTTTTACCGCATCGCCCGCCGCCTTAACATCATGCACTCTCAAAATTCCCGCCCCGAGAAACGCAGCAATGCTTTCCGCGGCAACCGTGCCGAATATTCTGTTTTTCGGCTTTTCCTCCCCTGTAGCCTCGCCTATTACGCGTTTTCTCGAGACTCCCACCAAAAGCGGTGAATATTCCGAAAACTTCGCCGTGCTTTTTAAAAGCAATAAATCCTCCTCGCGCGTTTTCCCGAAGCCTATGCCGTAATCATAGCAAAGGCTTTCTTCATTTATCCCGTATGCGGCGGCGACCTCTCTCATTTCCTTAAAAAAGCTCAAAACGTCAGCCACAACACCGCTTTCATATTCGGCACATTCGCTTGACGTCTTCCCTCCCGTATGCATAAAAATCCAACCGGCGCCGTGCTTTTTTACAAGGCTCGCCATATTCTCATTAAAAGCACCGCTTTCATCGTTTACAATAATCGCTCCGTTTTCAAGCGCAAATCGAGCCGCCTCCGGTGACCTTGTATCAACGGAAACGGGAATATCAAGCCTTGACGGAATAAGCGGAAAAACCGTTTTCAAGCGTCTCAGCTCCTCACTCAATTCAACCGTTTTACTTTTAGGTGCAGTTGAAACCGCTCCTATATCTATAATGTCTGCCCCATCTTTTTGCATTTTGATAGCATTTTCAAGCGCCTTTTCGGCAAAAAAGCTTTCACCCCCGTCGGAAAACGAATCGGGGGTAACGTTTAAAATGCCCATAACAAGCGTTCTTTTTTTACATTCTTCAAAGGTAAACATAATCAGCCTCCGAAAATAAGACTCATCGCCTCTGCGCGTGTTTTCGCATCGCTTCTTGCGTAGCCTCTGAGTGCAGAGGTTTTTGTCGAAGAGCCTGCCGCACGTGCACCGCGCATTGTCATGCAAAGATGCTCGGCTTCAACTATTACAACAACGCTTTTTGCGCCCAATTCTTCATACAAAAAGTCGGCAACCTGCGCCGTGAGACGCTCCTGCACCTGAGGGCGGCGTGCGTAGGTATTTACAATTCTCGCAAGCTTCGAAAGACCTATAATGCGCCCATCAGAAGGAATGTACGCAATATGCGCCTTTCCGACAAACGGCAAAAGGTGATGCTCACACATTGAGTAAAGCGGAATATCGCGTACAACAACCTGTTCGTCATTCCCCTTTTCGTTAAATATCTTCAGGTGCGCCTTCGGATCCTCACTAAGTCCTCCGAAAACCTCCTCATACATTCTCGCAACACGCGCCGGCGTTTCCGCAAGGCCTTCCCTTTCGGGGTCTTCGCCGATTGCTTCGAGAATCATTTTAACCGCTACTTCAATTTTTTCTTTATCCACAAAAAACACCTCAATAATAAAGACAAACCGTAAGGGTTTCATTGTCACTGCTGTAATAAATGCTGTTATTTTCCATATTCTCCGCAAGACCGAGCTGTGTATAAACATCGAATATAACGCTTTTCTTAAACATTGCATCAAGCGCCCACTCAACAGCCTCGACACTTTCAAAGCGCATTTCGGCGCAAGCGTAGCCGCGATTTTTGGAATTATTGATTACTCTTTCAAGAGATTCGCGAAGAGCAGCCTCATCACCGTAAGGCAAAACGGCATTTTCATATACAAAGAAATTAAACCTCGTCGCATTGCAAAAAGGAATACTTTGCTTAATATCGCGATGATTTAAAAGAATTTGCTGAGTTGAGGCGTTAAAGTATGTGTGCCTTAAAACATTACTGTCGGAGCTTGGATCATCCCAAGTAACGTCGGTAAAATACCCGTCGCCGTCTATTATGGCGTAGTTCCACATATGACCTATAAAAGCGCCGTCATTATCGGCAGCCTCGCCCGTTACAAGGCGATTGTCAATGCCGACTGCACTTAATATATATTGAAAAGCGCGCGAATAGCCCTCGCAAGAGGCTTTTCCGTTCACAAGACAGCCGTAAATATCATTGCCGTTTGGCACATTAAGCTCATACGAGCAATGGTTTACTATATAATCGTGAATAAAAAGCTCGCGCTCATATTCGGAGGTGTACTGCATAGCACTCGATGCCACAGACGAGGCAATAGCGTTAACCTCGGTAAGCTTTGCCGAATATTCCTCATAGCTCATTGAATATTCCGGTATAAAATACGTCTTTTTGCCCTCTTGAACAAGCTTGCTTGAAATCCCGAGAGAAAAAAGGTCGGGATTATCATAAGAAAGCGCTTCAAACACCCTTGAAAAATCGCCCTCCGAAAGCTCCGGAACCTCGATTTTTTCGGGCATTGAGTAAACAGACTGTAAAATAACCGCATACATAAGCTTTTCGTTATCGTTGAGCTCTTCATAGCAGTGCCTGTAATAGCCTGTTCCCTTGCCGCTTGTAGGTGCAGACGGTTCAAATACCGCCGGCATACTTTTTTGTACAAGCTTCATCGCCGAAAAGCCGCCGAAAGTCAGTGCCGCCAATACAACAAGCACAATCAGCGCAGCAAATACTCTTTTTGCGTTTTTCGATTTATTATTCTTCATATGCGGTCTCCCTTACGAATTTTGATACAAAAGCCTTAATTTCATTGCTTGAGGATGTCGGCGCAATATAGTTTATTTCATCACTCGCCTCTATAAAATCAACAATAGAAGCATCTGTTTTACAATAATTAATCAGCTCCTCGAAAAGCGAATCTGCATAGCGTAGATTTTCGGCGGTATAAAACGCCTTAAACGCCGCAACTGTAATATCGGCACAGCCGCTCGCGGCTTTTTGCGAGGAAAGTTCTGTACAAAGATATTTCATATATTTATATGTTTTTTCGGGCGTAAGAATATTTTCTCCTTTTGAAAGCTCCAAAAACATATCTGCCGTATCAAAGCTTATATCCTCCGAAACGGTAACGGTAATATCGCCCATTTCTCTGAAAACAGCCTTATAATCCGATTCGGTCGAAATAAAATATCTGCTCACCTTTTCTCCGCAAAGTCCCTCCATGGCATTTTTAAAAGAAGCCGCTCCGCCTGAAAGCAACGTTTCCTCAACGGTTTTGCCGTCCTTTAAAACCGTAGCCGTATCAACCGGTACAACACGCACGGTCTTTTCCTTTAAATCAACGCTTATAAGCTGTGAAAAAAGCAAATCCTTCGCTTCATCATCCGTAACGGCAGCTGCGAACACATAAACGCCCTCATATTCGCGCACACTCCCCGAGGCGGTAATTTCAGCCTCTGTATTTTTTTCACTCATACCGAAAATATTGTTAAAATCAAAATTCAACGACTTCCAGAAGAGTAAAAATGACACACTGCCCAAAATCAACGCAAAGCATAAAAAAGCAATTATAAGAACGGCTCTTTTGTTTTTCTTTTTATTCTTATTCGAGCCGAGATTCAGTCCGTAATCTGACATTTCTTCCTCCGAAAAAAGTAATACATATACAGTATAATAAAATTTAAATCAAATTACAATATTTAAAAAGAAAAAAATCCCCGTCACAGGGGATTTTTAAATTTATTAACAAAACACATTTTCTATTTTGATTTTGGCTTTACAATCAACGAGCACAAAACGCCCGCCAAAACTGCCGCGCAAATTCCGCCGGAGGCGGCAGTAAGCGGACCTGTAATCGCGCCCAAAATACCGTCTTGAGCCACAGCCTCCTTCGTGCCGTTTGCAAGAAGCGCCCCAAAGCCCAAAAGCGGCACTGTAGCACCGGCACCGGCAAAATCCTCAATATAAGAGTAAACTCCCACACCGCCGAGAATAACTCCCGCAACAACAAAGCCCACAAGAATTTTCCCGGGAGTAAGCTTAGTTAAATCCACAAGAAGCTGACCTATAACGCAAATAATACCGCCTACAACAAAAGCCTTTAAAAAAATCATACAAAACCCTCTGTTTCAAATTGTTTCGTCGATAGTATTTCCGTTTTTTTCTTTCTTATTATAAAAAAGGAGCCGTAAAAAGCAGGGTTTTTACAGCTCCAAAAAAATCATATTAAAACTTTACTCACTTACGGTTTCCGAAACGAAATCGTCATCAAGACATGAGCAGGAAACATAATTGTCCTCATCGTAGCCCTGAGGTGCATTTTTGGCTTTAATTTTTTCAATAACAACATAAACAGCGGCGGCTGCGGCGGCAATAGCCGCGAGAACACCTAAAAATTTAAAAAACTTCTTCATAATACAGTCCTCCTAACGAGTATTCGTTGTTACAATTATACCATATTGCAAAAAAATGTCAATCGGTTTGAAAATATTTTAAGCAATTTACAAAAAATTAACGTAATTGTTTTTAAAAGAAATAAAGCCAACACTTCCGATTATTTCAAAAAACTCCGGCAATACTTATTTTGCGCGGCAAATTACATATTTCTTAAAGGGGAGAAAAATTTGCTGTACAATAAAGTTGAAATATGCGGAATAGATACCTCGCAGTTAAAGCTATTGAAGGAAAGCGAAAAAACAGAGCTTTTAAAAAGAAGTAAAAGCGGCGACAAAAGTGCCCGCGATGAGCTAATTAAAGGGAATTTAAGGCTTGTTTTGAGCGTTATTCAGCGTTTTACAAATCGCGGTGAAAATCTTGACGACCTTTTTCAGGTTGGGTGTATAGGACTTATTAAAGCGATTGACAACTTCAATATTGAGCTTGATGTGCGTTTTTCAACATATGCCGTGCCGATGATAATAGGCGAGGTTCGCCGCTATTTAAGAGATAACAACCCCGTTAGAGTTTCACGCTCCGTAAGAGACAACGCTTACCACGCAATGCAGGTTAAGGAGCGTCTTTCCAACGAAAAGGGCAAGGAGCCGAGCGTTGAAGAAATCGCAAAGGAGCTGGGACTGCCGAAGGAAAGTGTTGTAATAGCGCTTGAAGCGGTTGTTGACCCTGTTTCATTTTACGAGCCTGTATATTCAAACGGCGGCGATACAATTTACCTTATGGATCAATTAAGCACCGATGAGGACGACGGCGATTGGGTAAACGAAATTATGATAAAGGAATCAATAAAAAACCTTCCGGCGCGCGAAAAAAGAATTCTATCTATGCGATATATGCGCGGCTTAACTCAAACCGAGGTAGCAAAAGAAATCGGCATCTCACAAGCGCAGGTCTCACGCCTTGAAAAAAACGCATTAAGGCTTGTAAAAGGAGAATAACGCACAGCGTGTCCACAGATGTGGACACGCCGTTTTGCATTTTGTATTACGCCGCAAGGCGCATTATCTGTTATTAATTTACGCGACTTTTATCACGCTTTTTCCTTTGTATCTCGACAAGAACAAGCCAGCTTGCCGAAACAAGTGCAAGCATTGAGAAGATCGCCGCACTAAACTCGTCACCCGTTTCCGCCGCGTTGTCGGGAGCTTTTTTGGCGATAACCGTCTCTGCGAGGGTAATCTCGTTTTTGCACTCCTTATCCGAGAAATACTTATCGCAATCCTTGCAGTGCCAATATTCTATATTGCCCTCTTTTTCGGTCGTGGCTTTTTGTGCCTTTTTGTGCTCAAGGTTGCCGTGCGTATCGGGATCGGTTTCGCCGTACGCGCCGCCGCAGATGTCGCAAACCGCCTTCTCACGGCAGTTCGCCTCGCCGCCCTCGTGCTCTGACATCACTTCACCGCAAACGTCGCACTTATGATTCTTGTCGCCGTCTTCGCATTCGGAAACAGTCTCACCGCAAACGTCACACTTATGATCCTTGTCGCCGTCTTCGCATTCGGAAACAGTCTCGCCGCAAACGTCACATTTATGATCCTTGTCGCCGTCTTCGCATTCGGAAACAGTCTCACCGCAAACGTCACACTTATGATCCTTGTCGCCGTCTTCGCATTCGGAAACAGTCTCACCGCAAACGTCAC
>CAYQPJ010000060.1:0-6957 GCA_964419515.1 uncultured Eubacteriales bacterium | reverse complement strand
GATAGGCGAAAAGCCTTGAAATATCAAGGGTTTTGGAAAGATTGTATTTTTAATATTAATTATACACTTCTCAAAGTTTTTATTGCAAGCGGAGCCTCGACCGAAAAATCGTCACAGTTAGCCTCAACAGAGCAACGCTCACAGCCGGCAATTTCAAGTGCATCTAAAAACGATTTATAATCGAATTCCGAAACCTCCTTCGGGTAAACACGTTTTTTACCATCCTTGGAAACAGGGTTGGAAATATGCGCGTGCTTAATTTCTCCAAAAAGCATTTTAACACTGTCGGCGTTTTCACCGACATTTTTCATATGATAAAGGTCAGCCAGCGTTTTAATATTGGGCTTGTTTACAAAAGAAGCAAGAAGAACACCCTCGCTCATTGTGTTTATAATGTTTGTCTCGGCACGGCTGAGAGGCTCGGTTACAACAGTTACACCGTATTCGGCGGCAATCGGCGAAACAATTTCGCCCAAAAATTCCGCAAGCTGTAAATAAGCTGTTTTAAAGCTGAATCCCTCGGGAACGCGCCTTGCGCCACCGGAGCCGAAAACAGCTATTTTAAGTCCGAGGCGGGCGCCGTTTTCCATTCCGCGCTTAACATATTCCGAAAGAGCGGCATTGTCTACCTCGGGTCCCGTTGCGTGAAGAGAGCCGGGCAAAAAGCAGTTTGCAGCCTCACACTTTATATTGCAGCTCTCAAGCTCCCTTAAATAAGCATCGAGCTTTTCTTTTTCGGATTTTGCAAAAAACTGAAAATTGCTTTCTACATAATCAAAACCGGCGTTTGCAACTACAGAAATATTTTCAACGCTGTCGCCTGCACAAATACCGAATCGCATTACAATCACACTCCGTTTGCATTTTTAAAAAGTATACCATATACTGATTTTTATGTCAAGAAAACGGAGAATATAAATCAAATTAATAGTAATATTGACAAACTAAAGCAGTTATTTTATAATTGATATAAAGTTTTTTCGGGAGAACAGTAAAAATGAGTCATCTTATAATGTTCAGAAATTCCACAAAACCCTTAGAGTGTGGCAAGCTACCCGAGGGGTACTCCTTTTCATTTTACAAGGGCGATGAAGACCTTTACCCTTGGCTTGAATGCTGTAAAAACGGGCTTATTGCCGATGATGCGGACAAATCGGTATTTGATTACAGAATCACGGAGCACGAGGGTGCAAATGCATTGAGAGATGTTTTCTTTCTTGATTACAACGGCGAGCACATCGCAACGGCAACGGCAATTTTTCACCCGGAAGTTAAATTCGGCGAGCTTCATATGGTAGCAGTGAGAACCGACTTCAGAGGAAAAGGCCTCGGAAAACACATTAACGCCTTTGCAATAAATAAGCTTATAAACGAAGGTGCCGAGTGCGTTTACCTTTTAACCGGAGAAAACAGACCGATTGCAGTAAAAAGCTATATTTCAGCTGGCTTTTTACCGGTAAACACCGAGAATGAAATGGAGAAACGCTGGAAAAACTTTCTCCCGGAATTGAACATTGAAAAAATAGATATGCTAAACCGCGACAAATCATTTTATAAAACAGTCACCGTATAAAGAAGGTATAATATGAAATTCAAAAAAAGCGAAACTCTTTGTAATTTTGATGTTTTCCCAAAGGTTTTGGTTGCCGGCAAAAAAGCCGAGCTTAACATTGTAAATCTCGGATACAGACAAATTTTCACGCCCGGCAAGGAATATATCCTTACGATTACAGGCTATACGGGCGGCAATCCGCGTTACTACCCCGAAACTGCCGATTGTACAGACATTAAGGCAATTTGCAACGAAAGAGGCGGCTTTACATTTTATCACACCTTTTCAAGTGAGCAGGAGTATCGAATAAGACTTCGCGGTACATACAGGCGAGACAGAGAAGAAAGCGTTGTGCTTTCAGTTTATTGCGTAGAGGGCGACCTTGTCGGCAGATACCCCTTTATGGGCGACCTTCATTTGCATTCAAGCTTTTCTGACGGTAAGCAAACCCCCGAAACCGTTGCCGCCGTTTACAGAGGTATGGGCTACGATTTTCTTTCAATCACTGATCATCACAGATATTACCCCTCGCTTCGCGCCTTGAATTTTTATAAAAATGTCCCCACGGAGCTTACAATAGTTACCGGCGAGGAGGTTCAACTGCCGGATATTTGCGAAAGAGACCCAAACGCGCATATAATCAACTTCGGCGGTGAATACAGTATAAACGCTCTTCTTGAAGATGTACAGGTTCACGAGGTCGGCACAGACAAAAAACACCGTTCACTTTACGGCGAGTGCCCCGAGGTTATGAAGATGGCGGAATTTGAAGCTATGATTCACAAGCGCACACAAGGCATTACAGTTCCGAATGGAATCAACAAAATTCAAGCTGCCGTTTACAGCTGGATTTTTGACGAAATAAGAAAGGCCAACGGTCTCGGCATTTTTGTTCACCCAACATGGATTACCGGTGACACCTTCCATGTTCCCGATGCGCTTAATAATTATTTTGTTGAAAACAAGCTGTTTGACGCATTTGAGGTTTTGGGCGGTGAGCTTTATTACGAGCAAAACGGCTACCAAACAATACGCTATTACGAGGACAAGGCAAAGGGTTACCACTACCCCGTTGTGGGAAGCACCGACAGCCATTGCTGTTATGATTACAACGACAAGGCTTACATATGCTCAACCATCGTTTTTTCCAAGGAAAATGAGCGAACGGAGCTCATTAAATCCGTTAAGGATTTCTACTCTGTTGCGGTAGATACAATAAGCGACGAATTCCGTCTTGTCGGCGATATGCGCCTTGTAAGATATGCGTGCTTCCTTTTAAACAATTATTTCCCCTTCCACGACGAAATGTGCTTTGAAGAAGGTAGGCTTTTAAAGCAATACGCAACCGGTACGGATCTCGAAAAGGAAGAAGCCCTTAAAACTCTCAAATTTATTAACGGAAGAGTTGCCGCGCTTCGTAAGAAGTATTTTGATTTTTAAACAACACAATGCAGTGTGCCTACGGCGCAAATGCAGAACACAAATTTTTCGAAACCGCTTCGCGATCTAAATGTAATTGTTCGTAAAAAAATCTGTTCTTTCCGAATGTTTTTTACAATCGGTAAGAACAGATTTTTTATTGAATTTTTGAACATTATATCAAATAACAAGCTATGCAGAAAACACAGGCTTTCAACTGTTCACATATAATATGAAAACACTTTGCGTTTTCCACCGAAAAACTTTTCACGCGTATGCGCGAACAAAATCAAACCGCCGAATACAGCTGTTTTTGCATTGTATCAACATTTATGGATGCGCGCACTCACTCCGTCAACAGCATTCTGTCATTATCAAGCTCCTTGCCCACATTCTTTTTAAATATGTCAAGCAGGTCGCTTACCGTAAGGCTGCTTCTTTCCTCACCCGAGGTATCGAAAATAATTTTACCGCTCGCCATCATAACTGTTCTGTTACCAAGCTCCAAGGCGGATTTCATATTATGCGTTATCATAAGGCAGGTAAGGCCGTTTTCTTCGACAATATTTTTTGTTATGTCAAGAACCGTTGCGGCTGTTATCGGATCAAGAGCAGCTGTGTGCTCATCCAAAAGAAGAAGCTTAGGCGGATTAAAGGTTGCCATCATAAGAGTAAGCGCCTGTCGCTGACCGCCCGATAGCAGACCCACGGGTTGTGTCATTCTGTCTTCAAGACCCATATTTAAAAGCGAAAGCTTTTCCTTGAAATTTTCACGATCACTCTTTTTTAAGCGCGAAAGCCAGCCACCGCTTCCGGCGGCAAGAGCAAGGTTTTCTTCAATAGTCATATCGGGCGCGGTGCCTCTTAAGGGGTCTTGAAAAAGTCTGCCTATTTTGCGCGCTCTGTCATGCTCTTTTTTTAAGGTAATATTTTCGCCGTCGAGAATAATTTTGCCCTCATCAGTCATAAAGCTTCCGGCAATTGCGTTAAAAAGCGTTGATTTTCCTGCACCGTTTGAGCCTATAACGGAAATAAAGTCACCTTTTTTAACGTCAAGCGAAACATTGTCAAGGGCGATTTTCTCATTTGTGGTCGAAGGATTAAAAACCTTTGTAACATTTTCAAGCTTAAGCACGTTTTTTCCTCCCCTCGCGCATTTTAAGCGCTCTTTTAAATTCCGGGTAGCGGCTTTTAAGGTACGGCGCGGAAATTGCCGCAACAACTATAACCGATGAAACAAGCTTTAACATAAATGCCGGCATATCAAAGCGAAGTGCGACTGTATAAACGAGTCTGAAAATAAATGCACCGAGCACCATTCCGGGTATTTGCAACGAAATCTTCTTTTTGCCCGTAAAAATCCCACCTATAAGAAGTGAGGCAAGAGCCACGGTTACCATTCCCGAGCCGATGTCTATATTTACGCTTTTTTGCGACTGCGCCAAAAGGCAGCCCGAAAGAGCAGTAAGCGCATTTGCTGCGCACAAGCCGACGATTGTTGTAAATGCGGGGTTAATAGACGAAGAACGAACCATATCGGGGTTGTTACCAGTTGCTCTTATTGCAAGTCCGAGACGCGTTTTCAAAAAGAAATAAAGAAACAGCGCCGCAAGAATCACCGCAAGGCCCGATACAATAAGCTTTGAGTAGCCGCCCAAAAGAGTATTTTCCAAAAGCGAATTTGCCTTTGTGAAAACCGTATCGGTTTTATTCATATTAAGCACTGACGCGTTACCCATTACCGCTATATTTACGGAGTAAAGCCCCGTGTTGACAATTATTCCGGCAAGAAGGCTGTTTATACCCATTTTTGTTTGTAGAAAAGCCGTAACAAAGCCCGAAAGAAGTCCTGCCGCCATGGCGGCAACTATTGAAAGATACGGGTAACCCGAAATTGCAACCGTTGCACCCACTGCCGCACCCAGCGTAAAGCAGCCGTCTGTTGAAAGGTCGCAAACATTAAGCATTGAATAGCTTAAAAAAAGCGCAAGCACCGTTATTGAGCTTATAAGCCCAAGCTCCAAGGCATTTTGAATTAAAGCTATACTCATAACCTTCTCCACCTAATTTGGGGTAACTTAATTTTCAAAGCTTTCCGCTGTTGTAATGGATTTAACGGCGGTGCAATACGGCGCAAGCGTTTTTGAAACCTCGTCGTAGCTGTAACCGAGCTTTTCACAAACCTCACTGTTTACGGTTGCCGTGCCGTTATCAAAGGTACGGACGGCAAGTGTTGCGGGGTCTTTTTTATTAATGAGAATTTCAATTACCATATCGGCAGTTTCTCTGCCGAGATTAATGTAATCAACACCGTAGCCCAAAAACGCACCGTTTAAGGCAAAGGAATCCGCACCTGTAAAATGCGGGATTTTCGCCTGCTCAAGCTTTTCATAAATGGCAAGCTCCGACTTCATAACGGTATTATCCGTAGGTGTAAACACCGCATCAACGCCATCCTTTATAAGAGCATCCACAGCGAGAGAAATCTCGTCAACGGTTGTACCCGTACGCTCAACAAATTCAATATTTTTCTTACCGAGATATTCCTTTGCGGCGGCTATGGGCGCCGTTGAAGAATCCTGACCCATATCGTAAAGAAGACCGATTTTTTTCGTCTGCGGATTAAGTGCAAAAACAAGCTCCATTACCGCATTTGTGTCAAGGTAGTCGGAGGTTCCCGTTACGTTTGCGCCGGGCGCCTCAAGCGAAGAAACAAGCTCCACCCCAACAGGGTCAGAAACCGCGGCAAAAACAACGGGAATTTTACTATCCTCGGTTGCCGCCTGCATTGCAACGGCAACGGGTGTGGCAATTCCGACCATAAGGTCAACGCCGTCTGCCGTAAAGTTTGCTATAATCTGCGATAAAAGAGTGCTGTCACCGTTACAGTTATCGTAAAGCACCTTAATTTTAACACCGTTTTCAGCCTCGGCTTCCGCAATGCGAGCCTGAAGGTTTTCGGCAATCTGGTTTAACGAGGCATCATCAACATAATTGCAAATGCCTACGGTGTAATCGTAGCTTTCTTTTTCACCGGAGCAAGCGGTAAGTGCTCCCGAAACGGTTATTAAAACAAGTAAAATCGCAATAAATTTTTTCATAACAAAAGCTCCTTTTTAATATTTATATAAATGTATAACATAGATGTTAAAATCGCCATCGTTTAGTTAAAAGCACAGTCATAATACAAAAACTCCCGTCTCGGCAAAAATCATGCCGGGACAGGAGATAAATTCCTGCGGTGCCACCCTGCTTGGTAAAAAAATACCCACTCACGCGCACTTTGTACGCTTATTTTAAACGTACTCCATACGCCGACCTTTGTTTACGGAGAGTCAAAAGCTCCGTCGCAAATACTCAAAACACGCGGTTTCTTTCCTATTGCCCTCAAAAGTCCATTCAAGCTTACTTACCATACCGCGCTCTCACCGCCCGCGGCTCGCTTAAGGCTTTCGCCCGAAAAGGCTCGGTAAGCCCTACTCACTCTTTTTCATCGGTTTCTGTTATTGTAGCACCCTTGCCGCAAATTGTCAATATTTTTTAATAATTTTATTTCACCGACATAGAATATGAAAACACTTTGCGTTTACCACCTAAACCTCTTCACTCTTTACTGTTTGCTCTCAACAACGCGGCTTTTCGCGCCACACACGGTAGGGGCGATTTTTATTCGCTCGCGTTCGCAAAAGACAAAGAAACTCACCGAAGCACGAAAACAAACGTAATACACGCAAATATTTTCGGCGGTTGGGTAACGTCGGTAATGGCATTTTTTAATCGCCCGCGTTCGCTGAACGCGAACATTTCGCCGCAAAATGAAACCGAAAATGCATTTCACAACATAAAACACAACCCGCGAAAAAATTTCAAATTAACTATTGACAAATCGCAAAATATGGTGTATATTATCAAAGTCGCTTGCGACATCTAACGGGAGCATAGCTCAGCTGGGAGAGCATCTGCCTTACAAGCAGAGGGTCATAGGT
>CAYQPJ010000059.1:0-6996 GCA_964419515.1 uncultured Eubacteriales bacterium | reverse complement strand
TTCTTCTTTTATTTTTTCTAATCTTGGTCTCACATCATTGACAAATGTACATTTATAAAAAAATAACTATTCAAAAATATGTATTCACACAAATATACCGTTGCCGGGCGACATCTCACCCTGCAACGGCTTTTTGCGTTTTATTAAAAAGTGACAGCTTATTTCATGCCGTCTTCATAAGCCTTAATCATTTTCTTGACCATCTGACCGCCGACGGAGCCCGCCTGACGGGAAGTAAGGTCACCATTATAACCCTGCTTAAGGTTAACGCCTACCTCGGAAGCTGCCTCCATCTTAAACTTGTTAAGTGCTTCCTTTGCCTCGGGTACGAGATTCTTACCTGTTGACATCTTTTTTCCACTCCTTCACAAAAGTTTGTTTTGCGTTTGCAGTCATAGTATTTAACGTCAACATTGAATTATTATTATTTTTTTCGGTAATCTTTGTAAAATTCAAAAAATCCCCCTTCAACGCGAGAGGTGTGAGCTCGTTTGAAGGGGGTTTTTCCGATTGTATTCGGAAAAGCGCCTTTGATGCAACGCCTTACCCCTCGGCGTTACTCTCAAAAGCACATATATTAAACCACATTTTCTCAAAAAAATCCATACTCTGCCAGCGTACTTTTACGCATTTTTCGACATATTGGTAAATTTTAACGAATTTTTAATTTTTGTATATTTTCATTAAGCATCCTCAAGCAATTGTCTCACACTGTTATATGACTTACCGAGTGTTGAATTTTCTTTAAATTTCTTAACCTTCTCAAGGGCGGCAGCTGTTTATTTTTTAAAATTGTAAACGGAATAGACTGCTCTCTGACAGCTTAGCGAGTTTTTGATTGATTTAATCTGTCGGGTGTGATATACTAAGCACGGTAATATTTTTAAGCGGGTGACTTTATGAAATACGCATTTACAAACGGAAAAATTCTTGACGGAACAAAGGATATGGTGCCGCAGGCAGGGCTTGTTATTTTGACAAACAATGGAAAAATTACCGATATTGTCCCCGAGGGAAGCTCCCTTGACGGCTACGAGGTTTTTGACCTTGAAGGAAAATACATTATGCCCGGGCTAATTAATATGCACGTTCATCTTGCCGGGAACGGCAAGCCGCAAAAAAAGCAACGCGACAACGAAAAGCTTGTTAAAATCGTTATGGGCAATTCGCTTATTAAAAAAATCGCATATAAGCTCGTTTGCGAATATGCTCACATTGAGCTTTTGAGCGGTGTTACAACAATAAGAACGGTAGGCGGCCTCGGCGATTTTGATACTCGCCTTCGCGATGAAATTAAAAACGGCACCAAGGAGGGTCCGCGCATTTTGGCGGCAAACACCGGCATTTCCGTTCCGGGCGGTCATATGGCAGGCTCGGTTGCGATATCGGCAAAAAGCATTGATGATGCCCTTTTCCACCTTGAGCGCGCAAAAAAGGAAAAGGTTGATATAATAAAGCTTATGATTACGGGCGGCGTTATGGATGCAAAGGAAAAAGGCGTTCCCGGTGAGCTTAAGATGAGCCCCGAAATGGTAAAGGCAGTTTGTGACAAAGCACACGCTCTCGGCTACAAGGTTGCGGCGCACGTTGAGTCACCCGAGGGCGTAAGAGTTGCACTCGAAAACGGCGTTGACTCCATAGAGCACGGCGCAAAGCCCGACGAGCACATTATCAAGCTTTTCAAAGAGCGCGGCGCATTTCTTTGCACTACCCTTTCCCCTGCATTGCCTTATGCACTGTTTGACCGTTCGCTTACAAACGCCACCGAGGTTGAGCAATACAACGGCAACGTGGTATTCAACGGTATTATAGACTGTGCAAAAGCTGCTATTGAAAACGACATTCCCGTTGTCCTCGGTAACGACGTAGGCTGTCCGTGGATTACGCAATATGATTTTTGGCGCGAGCTTTTTTACTTCACAAAATATGTCGGCGTTTCAAATGCATTTGCACTTCACACGGCAACGCTTAACAGCGCACGTCTTGCCGGAATAGACGGAGAAACGGGAAGCATTGAGCCGGGCAAAAATGCAGATATGATTATTACAAGGGAAAACCCGCTTGACGACATAACGGCTTTAAGATATATTGACACGGTTGTTTGCGGCAACACGGTAATAAAAAATCCCTCGGCACAGCTTAAAATCAAAAAGAAGGTTAGCGCCGAGCTTGATAAATTTCTCAACTGACGGTGAAAAATTATGCTTGAAATCAAAAACGGTTCTTTTTACATAAACGGCGAAAAAACAAACATCTACTCCGGCGCAATTCACTACTTTCGCGTTCCCGCGGAATATTGGAAGGACAGGCTTTTAAAGCTTCGCGCGGCAGGGCTTAATACGGTTGAAACATACGTTCCGTGGAATCTTCACGAGCCGCATGAGGGCGAATTTGATTTTTCGGGAATGCTCGATATCGAAAAATTCATAACCACCGCAAAAGAGCTCGGACTTTATGTTATTGTTCGTCCCGGTCCGTATATTTGCGCGGAATGGGACTTCGGCGGCTTTCCCGCCTGGCTTTTAAAATATGAGGGAATGCGCTTAAGAGCCTACGATAAAAAATACCTGAGCTTTGTTGAGCGCTATTTTAAGGAGCTTTTCAAGCACCTTACCCCTCACCTTTCAACAAACGGCGGTAACATAATCGCAATGCAGGTTGAAAACGAATACGGCAGCTTCGGTCGCGACAAAAAATACCTTTACAGGCTTCGCGATATGATGGTAAATTTAGGCGCAGATGTTCTTCTTTTCACCTCCGACGGCGAAACACGCTCATTTTTCTCGGGCGGCGGAATTCCCGAGGGACTTATGGTTGCAAACTTCGGAAATTACAACGAGGAACGCTTTGATGACCTCAAAGCTTTACAGCCCGACAAGCCCTTAATGTGCGGCGAGCATTGGTGCGGCTGGTTTGACCAATGGGGAAAGCCACACCATACAGACGACCCCGAAACGCTCGGAAAATCAGTTGACGGCTTTTTTAAAGAAAACGCCTCGTTTAACCTTTATATGTTCCACGGCGGCACAAATTTCGGATTTACCGCAGGCGCTAATTATTACGACAAATACACGCCCACCTGCACCTCTTACGACTACGGCGCGCCGCTTTCCGAAAACGGCGCATATACCGAAAAATATCACATTTTGCGTGAGCGTATGGCGCACCACCTGAAAAAAGAGCTTCCGCCTCTTCCTGAGGACTCTGAAACACAGAGCCTCGGTACGGTTCGTTTAACGGAATTTGCACCGCTCTTCAAAAATTTAAAAGCACTCGGCAAAACACACCGCGCGCATTTCTCGAACTATATGGAAAGCTACGAACAAACCGGCGGACTTATTCTTTACAGCACCGAAATCACGGGTAGCTACCGTGACACAACACTAAAAGCGTACGGCGTTCACGATATAGCTTATGTTTATTTAAACGGTGAGCTTGCCTTTAAGTATGACCGCAGAAAGCTTTCCGGCAAGGATTTGTACTCCGAGGGCTTTGAAATACCCGTTAAGGCGTTTGACGGAAAGCTTAAGGTAGATATTCTCGTTGAGGCGCTCGGCAGGATTAATTTTGACCACCGCCTTTGGGACAGGAAGGGACTTAAGGATATTTACATTGCAAACCAGCTTATAACAGACTTTAAGATTTGCTGTATGGAGCTTAAAGACGCACCCGAGCTTAATTTTTCCGCAAGCAAAAAAAGCTTCCCCGGATTTTTAAAAGGAAGCTTTAGGGCTGCAGAAAAGACGGACTGCTTTATAGATATGTCGAATTTTAAAAACTGCGTTGTTTTTGTAAACGGCTTTAACCTCGGCAGAATTTTAAAAGAGGGTCCGCAAAAAACACTTTACCTTCCGGGCGTGCTTTTAAAGGACGAAAACGAAATTATCGTTTTAGAGCTTGACGGCTGTAAAAAACCGGAAGTAAATCTTTGTGATAAACCGATCAATTCATATTAAAAAAGCAGGCTGTAAAAACACAGGTTTTTTACAGCCCACTTTTTTTCAATTAGTTTAATTAATATACAAACTCAAGGTCATAATCGGGAAGATAAATGCCCTTTGCATAATCTCTTGCACGGAATATTACGGAATCGTCATAAACCTCTACAAAGTAACCTATGCCGGCATCGTTATAATCGCCGTCCTTGTTTTCAATGCAAACAGAGGGAAGGTTTACGGAATGAACATTGCCAAGCTCCTCATGTGTGTACTGACCAAAGCCCGTGTGAAGGTGACCCGTAATAAAGAATACATTATCGTAATTATTCATTATCTCGAAAAGGTCATCGGAGCTGTCGCCGACGTCGCCGGAATCCCAAACATCGTTACCCCATGTTCCGGGAAGGCCGTGTGTATTTTTAAGGGGATAATGGCAAATTACAAATGCGGGCTTGCCGTCCTTTGTAGCCTCTGAAAGCTGATTGTCAAGCCAACCGAGCTGTTCACCGGAAATATACGCCTTCTCAAACTCTGTTTTCTCGGAGCCGAGAACTATAAAGCGATAGCCGTTGAGATCCATTGAATAATAAAGCGAATTTTGCTTTTTGCTCTCGTCATTGCCGTTTAAATTGTCCATAAACTCAAGAAGACGTGTAGAGCTTTGCTCGTACTCACGAAGTCTTATGTCATGGTTACCGGAAACGATGACATATGTTTCAACATCAACGCCGTCAAGGTCTGTAGTTATTCTGTCGTACTCGGATTGGAAGCCGTTTTCCGTAATATCGCCTGCAAAAACAAGTGCATCAAAGCTGTTTTCACTGTTTTTAAGGTCATCTGTTACGGAGATAAAAACCTCCTCGCGCTCAACAAGGTAGTTTGAAACCTGTGAGTCGGCTATTGCAACAAATGATAAATTCGCATCGCCCTGAGGCTTTATGGGTGCATCCGTTGCAGGGGGAATAATTACGCCGATTGAAATAAGAAGCGACATAATTATTGAGATGAGCTGGTAAATTGCCGAACTGAGATACTGCATAAAAGTACTCCTTTTTAAAAATTACATTTATTTTTGCCGCCTTACGGTAGCTAAAAGACTAAGCTGTTAAGCCTCTCCGGCCGTCTTTGCGCGGTTTTCGAGAACCTGTGCGTGAATTTCTTCTTTTGTTTTTCCCGTAAGCTTGTAGAAGAAGAAGGGAACGCCCGCAAGGAACATCATAAGTCCGTGGAAAATGGTATAGAAGAAAAGCATAAGAATTTTCGTTTTTAACGACTGCTCCGGATTGGGGTTCGCATCGGTAGCCTGAACGTATTGGATAATAGAATTATCGCCGTAAAGAATTTTCGGTGAAAGCGTTTGAGCCACAGTGCGGCTTATAAGCGTGCCCAAGCCTATTACAAACGGCAATGTCGCATCAAGACGCTTACCGGTTTTAAGCTCAAGCGTTTCAAGAACATCTGCCTGGAACATTGACGGCAAAAGGTTTGAAGCACCGAATTGAAGTCCGATTAAGAACAAGAACACTATAAAGAGAATTTGCAAAATCGCAGACGGCTTTGTAAAGTACATATAGCCTATTGCAAACGCCGCCGTATTTGCGATTACGGAATAAATGCCCGAGGCAATGTAAAGAGTTTTTGAATTGAATTTTTTAAGAAGCATATTTATAACGAGCATACCCACAGCCGTGCCTATGCCGGTGGGGAGTCCGAAAAGCAAATATTTGCTCTTGCTTCCCAAAAGCGCTGCGGCAAGGAAAATTCCCATATAGCTTGCAATTGAGCGGAAATTCTTTAAAAACTCGCTTATAATAATTACCCAAGCGTATTTGTTTGAAAGCACAGCCGCATAGCCGAGAAGCGGGTTTTTCTTTTCGGTGCTGTAGGTTATGCGCTCCTTAACGCACTTTGAGCCGAAGAACATTGTAACGGCACCCATAATACCGCAAAGAGAAGCGGTTACAATGTATTGCCACTTAACATCGTCAACAAACATTGCAACAACAAGGAGCATAACAAGCGGCGCGGAGTTACCTATTGCGCTTGAAATACTTCTGAACGACATAATTTTGTCGCGTTCCTTATGGTTGGGGGTCATAACAACGGCAAGCATATTAATAACATTGCCGAAGGTCGTTGAAGCATCGTAAAGAACGAGAATTGTCAAAAGATAAATAAAAAGCTCTGTACGCGCAAGCCCCGAGGGCGTTACAAAGGTAAGCACAGTAAAAACAGCCGAGGGAATTGCGGCAATCATGACAAGAGGTCTGAACTTACCGCCCTTGCCGATTTTTCTGTTGTCTATTATGGTAGAATAGACAAAGCTCATAATAAAGCTGAAAACCGTGTAAAAGCCGTTGTAAAAGGCAACCTCGTTATCGGAAAGAAAAAGGCTGTCTATTAAGTACGCCTGACGATAGCTTCCTGTCATACCCGTCATAGTGGTGAAGAAGAATACACCCATAAGGTACAAAACGAATTCCTTTGTTTTTACCTCGTTTTTTACAGGAGCATTATTTTGCAAGGTGTTACCCATACTGTCACATCCCCAACATTAACATATTCTTTAAAAAATCTTAAAGTTTCTTAATGTATAATATGATACCACATATTGATGTAAATTTCAAGTAGCACATTTATGTGCAATATGCATAATATTTTAGCAGGAGGTAATTTTTATGGCAACCGAAGCAGTTACACTCGCCTTTGCGGTTTTGGGAATAATTTTTTTACTTTTTACGGTAATATTTAAGCTTCTTTCATGGCGTGAGGGAATGTTTGCCTTAAGCATTCCGCTTTATTCGGCAAACGACCTTATTTTTGAAAGAATAGACAGCCTTAGAATGCTCACGGAGCTTTGCGGAATACATAAACGGTGCAAAATCGTTATTATAAACTACGGCGCGCCGGAGTGGTTCTGCGAAAAAATCCGTATAAACTTTTCCGGCTGCGGATTTATAGAGGTCTTTAGCGCCGACAATGCCGCCGATATGATGAACGGAAAAATTTTTAAAGAAGAAGCGAATAATTAAATTCCCGAAAAGCAGCGTGCCCGCAA
>CAYQPJ010000058.1:0-7142 GCA_964419515.1 uncultured Eubacteriales bacterium | reverse complement strand
TAGAGAAAGATTACGAAAATAATTTAATTGAATCCTCAAAACATTAAATGTGTTCGGCGTATTTAATATAAAAAAACTCTTGACAACAGCAAAAGATGATATTATAATACTATACATCTGCCGGTGTGGCGGAATAGGCAGACGCAAGGGACTTAAAATCCCTCGGTGGCAACACCGTACCGGTTCAAGTCCGGTCACCGGCACCAAAATCGAGTGTCCTTAACCAACCATGAGTTGGAAAGGACACTCGGTTTTTTTCTTTAATTTTGCTTTTTGTTAAAATGCTTTCAGAAAAACGTTCCGCTTTCTCATTGTACAGTGCACAAACGCCCTCTTCTTTTGCTTTTCAATTTATGATGCCTGTTCAAACTGACTGTTATAAAGCTCGGCATAGAAGCCGCCTTTTTCGAGCAGCTCTTCATGCTTTCCGCTTTCGACAATGTCGCCATCCTTCATAACCAATATAAGGTCGGAATTTTTAATAGTGGAAAGACGATGGGCAATAACAAACGATGTTCTGCCATGCATAAGCCGGTCCATAGCATTTTGGATTTGAATTTCGGTTCTGGTATCAACCGAGGAGGTTGCCTCATCCAAAATAAGCATTGGCTTATCGGCAATCATTGCGCGGGCAATGGTCAATTGTTGCTTTTGACCCTGTGAAAGATTTACTTGGTCGGATAAAACCGTGTCATAGCCTTGAGGCAGAGTTCTTATAAAATGATCAAGCCCTACCGCTTTACAAGCCTCACGGATTTTTTCATCAGGGACATTCGGGGTTGAATAAATAAGATTTTCTTTTACCGTGCCTTCAAAAAGCCAGGTATCTTGTAAAACCATACAAAATTGGTCATGCACATTTTCGCGTGTAATATCCTTGGTAGAAACACCGTCAATAAGAATTTCGCCGCTTTGTATCTCATGAAAGCGCATCAACAAATTTACCATTGTGGTTTTACCCGCACCCGTGGGACCTACAATGGCGATTTTTTGCCCTGCCTTTGCAGTAGCGGAAAAATTATTAATAACGGTTTTATCGGAATCTTCATATCCGAATTTTACATTTTTAAACTCAACCGAGCCTTTAACAGCTTGAAGCTTAATGGTTTTTTCACTTTCATCTTTCATTTCTTCGGCTTCCAAGAACTCAAACACGCGCTCTCCTGCAGCTGCGGCAGACTGTAATGACTGCATCGACTGTGAAATTTGCGAAAGCGGTTGTGTAAAGTAGCGAACATAAAGAATAAATGCAACTATAACTTCAATACCGATAGTACCGTTAAGGGCAAGTGTTCCGCCGACAATGCAAACGGCAACATAAGCAAAGTTACCGATAAAGGTCATAAGCGGCATCATAAGTCCCGAAAGGCAATGCGCTTTAAAACCGCTTTGACGCAAATTACTATTAAGGCGATCAAATTCTTTTTCAGCCTGAGCCTCGCCGTTATAGGCTTTAACGATAGTATGACCCGCATATATTTCTTCAACATGACCGTTAAGCAAGCCTAAATTCTTTTGCTGGCGGGTAAAATATTTTTGACTTCGACTCATTATTGCAGCCATCAAAACAAGACCTATAATTGTTGCCGCAACGGCGGTAAGCGCCATTAATAGGTTAGTTTTAAGCATCATAATAAGACTGCCGAAAAACAGTACGATTTGTGTTATCAAAGAGCCTACGCTTTGGTTAAGCGACTGTCCTATAGTGTCAACATCGTTGGTAACACGCGAAAGCACATCACCTGTAGAAGTGCGGTTGTAATACCACATAGGAAGTCGATTTATTTTGTGCGAAATATCACGGCGCATGGATTTTGAAACTCTTTGCGTAATTGTTGCCATAATAAAGCTTTGCATAGAAGAAAGCAACCAGCTCGTCGCATAAAAACAAACAAGTGTTAATGCCACCTTTGTTACGGCATCTAAATCAACATTACCGGCTATAAGTCCTGCTTGAATATACTTTGTAATTTCCGATAGTTTATCGGGGCCGATAAGCGTAAGCACAGTACCGCCTACGGCACAAATCAAAGCAATAACAATAAATGCAATATATTTTTTACAGTAGATGAGCAGTTTTTTCCAAGTTCCGACAAGGTCTTTGGGCTTTTCACCTACACCCATTCTGCCACCGGGACCACCGGGGCCGCGACGCATAGGACGGCGATTAGCCTGACCGAATTCATATTCCTTCTTTTCCATTACGCCAGTTCCTCCTTTGAAAGCTGTGACAGGGCTATTTGTTTATAAACCTCACAATTTTGCATAAGCTCGGCATGAGTGCCGTTGCCAACCATTTTACCGTCATCTAAAACAATAATTCTGTCTGCATCACGAATTGTGCCGATGCGCTGCGCTACAATAAGGCGTGTAGTGTCCTTGCATTTTTCATCAAGCGCTTTTCTGAGTATTCGGTCGGTTTTGTAATCAAGAGCCGAAAACGAATCGTCAAAAATCAAAATTTCGGCTTTTCTTGCAATAGCACGGGCAATGGAAAGTCTTTGCTTTTGACCGCCCGAGAAGTTTGCGCCGCCTTGCGCTACATAGCCGTCATATTTTTCGGGTAACTTTTCAACAAAATCCTTCGCCTGCGAAATTTCCACCGCCTCGGCAATTTCTTCGACTGTGGCGGTTTTTTTGCCGTTATCACCGTAACCGATATTAGAGCTTATACTGCCGGAAAACAAGATGGCCCTTTGTGAAACATAAGCGATTTTATTACGGAGAGCGTGCTCGTCATAAGCCTTAACATTAATTCCGTCTACAAGCACCTCTCCCTCGGTAGCATCATAAAAACGCGGAACAAGGTTTATAACAGTGCTTTTACCGCAACCCGTAGAGCCTATAAAGGCAACAGTTTCGCCTTTTTTTGCCGTAAATGAAATATCGTGAATTACATATTCCTCTGCATCGGGGTAACGGAAAGATACATTTTTAAACTCCACTTCACCTACAATACCTTCTTTGCCGGAGGTTAAGCTGCCGTTGTGAATAGTAGGCTCGGTATCAAGCACTTCATTAATACGCTTTGCGGCAACCGAGGCACGAGGTAACATCATAAAGGGCATTACAAGCATCATAAATGACATAACAATCATTATTCCGTATTGACTGAATACCATCATATTTCCAAATAGACCTATACGGTCTGCGGTGCTGCCGATAAGCACGGCACCAATCCAATAAACCGCAAGCATAAGTCCGCTTTGGACCAGCTGCATTGACGGCATCATAAATGCCATCGTTCTTTGTTGAAAAAGCTGTGTTTTTGTAAGCTCATCATTTGCTTTTTCAAACTTTTCTTCCTGATAGCCTTCGGCGTTATAGGCTCTTACAACCCTCAAGCCGTTTAAGTTTTCACGGGTAACGCGGTTAATGTCATCGGTGAGCTTTTGCATTCTTTTAACCTTTGGCAAAACAAGAGTTATGCACATTCCCACAATAGCAAGAACCACTACGACGCCAATTGCAGTGGAAAGTGACCATTGCCACTGCTGGTCGGCTATTTTGCAGATAGCCCAAACTGCGGTTATCGGTGCTTTAATAAGCATTTGTAAGCCCATTACAATAAACATAAGCACCTGCTGGATATCGTTTGTGGAACGTGTAATAAGGCTTGCGGTAGAAAACCTTCCGATTTCCTCCATAGAAAAAGTTTGAACTTTTTTAAACAAACATTCGCGCAAAGTAAAGCTCAAATTACTGCCTATCCTTGCCGCAAAAATTGCGGTTATAACGGATGATGCAACACTGCCAAGTGAGCAGAAAAGCATCATACCGCCTGCTTTCCAAACCTCACTCATCGCACTTCCCGGTGTTTCAATAAGAACTGTAATTTCGTTCATATACTGCGGCATTGTCATATCAAGCCAAACCTGCACTACAATAAACGCAACACAAATCAAAGCAAAGCACCAATCGTGCCACTTCATTCTTTTCAATATTTTAAACATATAATTTCTCCTTTTCAGAATTTCTAACTCGGTTAGATATTTATTCAAAAGAGAGAGCGGATATTAAAAAAACATCAGCTCACTTTTAAATATCAAGTTTAGGGTGAGGATTTTTCACCAAGGACTGAATTTCGTTGGAAACCGCGGCAAATTCAAGCATTCTGTCCATACCGATTTTATCAATCATTTCTCCGATATGAGCATACAAATTCGCCTTGAATTTGTCGGCAAGCTCCTTTCCCCGATTTGAGAGCTTTACCACAACAACACGGCGGTCGGCGGAATCGTGTTCCTTTTCAATAAGGCCTTTTGTCTCCATTTTTTTTAGCAAAACGGCAATTCTTGCGGTGCTGACCCTCATATATTCGCTCAAATCACCTGCAGTCACCTTACTGTCGGTTTCATTCAAGATTTTTAAAATCGCACGAATACCTGCGGTGCTCATATCAAAATTTTGAAAACATTCCGCAGGCGGAGCTTTTTTCAGTTGTTCCATTAAAGCCTCTATCTGTTCTGCAGTTGCCAAATCAAAGCCTCCTCTCGAAAAGCTAACCGGGTTAGATTATATCGTTTACAAATATTAAATTCAATGGTAAAATTGTGAATTTTATGTAAAAAAATCAAAGCCTTAATATTAATTATATCTTCAACTCTGTCGCTGTAAGAGGATATGCAATTAAAAGTTATATCTACGCTAATGATATCTGTCCGTTTGTAAAACGGAAGTTTCGCATACCTCTGCCGCTGACTCTATCTGCGGGAAATGCTCTTTCAATAGCTTTTATATCTTCAGCTGTAAGCGTAATATTCAAAGCATCAAGCGCGCTTTGCAAATGCTCGGGGCTTGTTGTGCCCACAAGGCTTTGTACATTATCATACTTTGCAAGTGACCATGCAAGCGCAAGCTGTGAAAGCCCTATACCCTTTTCATCGGCAATTTCTTTTAATGCTTTTATCATCGGCAGATTTGTATCACGATGCTCCGCAGACAGCATACCGCGCGCCGCAGCGGGATTGTTTTTTAAATTTTCAAGCACATTATCGGCAAAAAGTCCGTGTCCTATTGTACCGAACGCAAGCACCTTTACACCAAGCTCTTCGGCAGCGGCTATAAGCTCTTTTTCAATATTCCGGTCAATAAGCGAATATGACATTTCAACTGTGTGAATCGGGTGTACCTTATAAGCACGGCGAAGTGTTTCGGCATCAACCATAGAAAGTCCTATGTGACGAACATAGCCTTTTTCAACAAGCTTTGATATTTCACCTACAACCTCCTCAACGGGGATTTCGGTATCCTGACGGGCCGGCTGATATAAATCGACATAATCCATACCAAGCCGTGAAAGTGAGTACGCAAGATGACCATTAATGTTGAAGGGATTATTATCAAGCCCGTAAATTCCGCCGCCGGTTTGCGGCAACACACCGAATTTTACCGAGAGGAAAAATTTATCTCTCGATATTCTTTTCAAAGCCTCGCCGACGATCATTTCACTTTCGCCTGCGCTGTAAAATTCACCTGTATTAAACAGTGTAATACCGCTGTCAAGTGCTTTATGAATTGTTTTTATTGAGTTTTCGGGATTTCGGCGGTTGGACATTCCCATGCAACCGAGACCGAGTCTGTTAATATTAATCATAGTGTTTCTCTCCTTAAAGCAATTATTTCACTTATTATTGTCATAAGCCCCTCTGCCCACAGGTGTGGCACAAGGCGATTTAAAGCTTAAATAATTTTTCTGCGTTTTTGTATGCAATTAATTCTTTGTCGTTATCACTAAGCGGTGCATTTTTTATAAACGGCACCGCACCCTCGTTACTTATAAACGGACAGTCAACCGAATGGATTATGCGTTCGGCTCCCAACACCTCGACACAGAATTTAAGTTGCGGATAATCAAAAATACCACTCGGCGTAACATATACATTTTCTTTAAAGGTATCTGTCACGGTACGTTTTAGCTTTGTTACCGTCTGCGGCATAGATTGGTCAATTCTCGATAAAAAGAAGGGTAACATTTCGCCCCAATGCCCTGCAATAAATTGCAATTTCGGAAACATATCGAATCGCCCTGCCAAAATAGTACGAAGTATTTGAATTCCCGCCTCGTTGTGCCAGCCCCAGCCGTGTAGCGAGAGTCTTGCGCTTACTTCTTCGCCGAGTCCGCCGTAGTACGGCATTTGCACACTCTTAAGAGGTGCGGCAGGATGTATGTAAATCGGTAATTCAAGCTCTGAACACGCTTCTAAGACAGGTATAAATTGTTTATCATCAAGAAAAGCATCGCCGCTTGTCGCTCTGCCGCTCAATAATACCCCGTTAAATCTCAGCTTTTTAATGCGTTCGGTTTCTTTTACAGCCGCCTCTGCATTTGACCACGGCAGCAAGGCAAAGGCACCGTAGCGGTCGGGATGTTTTTTTACGGTTTCGGCTAAAAAATCGTTTGTTTCGCTCACTATTTGCGGCGCTTCATCGCTTGGCAACAACTGTGATTTCGAAGGGCAAGATAAAATTTGCACGGAAATTCCGTTTTTATCCATATCCGCAATACGACAGCGGTCGGTATCACAGAAAAGAAACGGATCAGCCTCATAAGGGCGGCCTTTAACGTGTGCCGCCGCCATATACGGCGCATCCTTTAAAGAATATTTTGCAAGATAACGGTCGATGGGCGCTCCCGAAATATGTTCCTCCACAGTTATAACTTTCATAAAATCGGCACCCCGTCTACCCAAATTTGCTTTATCTTTACAGTATCGTTTATTTCCTTGTCGGGTCTGCCCTCAATAAGCAGCAAGACCGCCCGCTTACCCTTGCTCACCGCGCCGATGTTCGAAATGCCAAATGCCTTAGCGGCATTGCTTGTTGCGCTCGCCAAAGCCTCACTCGGCGTAAGTCCCGCATTTACAAGCAGCTGCATTTCGATGTGAAGTGATGTACCGTATTCAACTGCAGGTGCATAGGAGCCTGTGTTGGCGTCGGTGGCGGCAAGAATTTGCACACCGCATTCGTGAAGCAAGCGCACGGCATTTTCGGCATTTTTATAATGCTCGGGTTTATAACCGTTTCTGCCGTCTTCTCCGAAGGTTTTCATCATAATAAGAGTAGGGGCTACGGCTATTCCTTTTTTGGCGATTTCTTCGGCAAGCTCTTTCGGAAATTCCTCTTTCATAGGCACATGTATC
>CAYQPJ010000057.1:0-7223 GCA_964419515.1 uncultured Eubacteriales bacterium | reverse complement strand
TCGGCGATTTCCGAGATTTTGCATTTTGCATTTTGAATTTTGCATTTGCGCGCCATGCGCGCATTGGTTTGCATTTGCGCGACACTCGTCGCATTTACTCCTCTTGTTTCGCACATATTCTTCGAAAAACATTTCCGTGGGGGTGGAAATCGAAAAAAACAGTGGTAAAATAGAAACGCAAACAGAACAAATGTTCTGTTAAAAATGAAAAGGAGAAGAATTTTTAAAATTTATATGTACGAGGACAAGGATTTATTTGTGGTAGATTTTTCAAATGTAAAGCGATATGACGAAATGCACCGAGTAATAAAGGCGGGGCTTGATTTTCCGGACGGCTATGCGGAGAATTGGGAGTCGTTTTGGGAATGTATTTCGGATATTTGCGATGTCGGGCTTAATTTTGTTTTTCGGGGGGTTGAGGTTTTGAGGCGTCTTTTCCCGGATAGTGCAAAACGGCTCATTGAGTGTCTTACCGAATACAAGCGCAATTGCGAATACGGCTACTGTATGACGGTAAAAATCCAAGAAGGGGACAAAGAATATTACCTTAATTAGTAAAAATTAACAGTATTCCGACGGGAAAATTTTACATAATTCTTATTGATTATATGTTGAATTGTGATATACTAATATATGTAAAACTATGCGAACCGACGGCTTCGCTGAAAGGATTGATAAACTATGGCAGAAAACAGATACATAGGTGATTATCCCGTTATAGGTATTCGCCCTATTATTGACGCCAGACGCGGCCCCTTAAAGGTTAGAGAGTCCCTTGAGGTGCAAACAATGAACATGGCTAAATCAGCCGCAAAGCTTTTTGAGGAAAATCTTAAGTATTCAAACGGCGAGCCCGTTAAGGTTGTTATTTCGAGCACCTCAATAGGCAGAGTTGCCGAGGCGGCACAGTGCGCAGAGGAATTTAAAAAGGCAGGAGTTTCAATTACGCTTTCCGTTACACCCTGCTGGTGCTACGGCTCCGAAACAATGGATATGGACCCCACCACCATTAAGGGCGTTTGGGGCTTTAATGCCACAGAGCGCCCCGGTGCGGTTTATCTTGCAGCCGTTCTTGCCGCTCACGCTCAAAAGGGTCTTCCCGCCTTCGGCATTTACGGCCATGATGTTCAGGATGCCGACGACACAACAATGCCCGACGACGTTAAGGAAAAGCTTCTTCGCTTTGCAAGAGCCGCTGTTGCAGCCGCTACAATGAGAGGAAAATCCTACCTTCAAATCGGCTCTATTTGTATGGGTATTGCAGGCTCTTCAATTGACACCGATTTTATCGAGGAATATCTCGGTATGCGCGTTGAGTCCGTTGACGAGGTTGAAATTCTTCGTCGTATTGAGGAAAATATTTACGACGAGGCAGAATACAAAAAAGCCTACGCTTGGGTTAAGGAAAATTGCAAGGAGGGCTTTGATAAAAACCCCGACTTTGTAAGAAAGAGCGATGAGCAAAAAGAGAAGGATTGGGAGTTCACGGTTAAGATGATGTGCATCATTAAAGACCTTATGAACGGCAACAAGAACCTTCCCGAGGGCAGAGAGGAAGAAATGGTAGGCCATAATGCAATTGCCGCCGGCTTCCAGGGTCAAAGACAGTGGACAGACCACTATCCGAATGCAGATTTTGCCGAGGCTATGCTTAATACCTCCTTCGATTGGAACGGTACACGTGAGCCGTATGTTCTCGCAACGGAAAACGACACTCTTAACGGTCTCGGAATGCTCTTTTTGAAGCTTCTTACAAATAAGCCGCAGATGTTTGCCGACGTTCGTACATATTGGAGCCCCGAGGCAACAAAGCGCGTTACAGGTTATGAGCTTGAGGGCGTTGCAAAGGAAGGCAAGGGCTTTATTCACCTTATCAACTCCGGCGCCTGCTGCCTTGATGCTTGCGGCGAGGTTAAAGATGAAAACGGCAACGGCATTATCAAAGAGTGGTACAATGTTACAGAGGATGATAAAAAGAAAATTCTCGAAGCTACAGAGTGGTGTCCTGCAGATAACGGCTACTTCCGCGGAGGCGGATATTCAAGCCGCTTCTTAACAAGAGCCGAAATGCCCGCTACAATGATAAGACTTAACCTTGTTAAGGGCTTAGGGCCGACACTTCAAATTTGCGAGGGCTACACTGTAAGCCTTCCCGATGAGGTTTCCGACAAGCTTTGGAAGAGAACCGACTACACATGGCCCTGCACCTGGTTTACTCCCATTCTTAACGGCAAGGGCGCATTCACAAGCGCTTATGACGTAATGAATCATTGGGGCGCAAATCACGGCGCAATCTCTTACGGCCATATCGGTGCGGACCTTATTACGCTTTGCTCTATGCTTCGCATCCCCGTTTCCCTTCACAACGTTCCCGAAGAGAAAATCTTCCGTCCCGCTTGCTGGAATGCCTTCGGCACTCAGGATAAAGAAGGCGCAGACTTCAGAGCTTGTGCCGCATACGGACCAATGTATAAATAATGCGCGGCGTTTTGTCGTGTAAATGCAAAACAGCGTGCCCACGTTAGCCGAGGTGCGATAACGAAGTATTTATGTAAGGTGGCGGTACAGCGAAAGCTGTACCGCCACTTTGCGTTATCAGGCTGTTTTCTTTTTACGGTTTTGCATTTTTACCCTAAAATATCCTCTACGGTAAAGCCCCAATCTGCATCGAGGAAAGCCCAAACCTTTCTTACCGTCGAGTCCTCGGAGAAGATATATTCATCGAGGAAGGTAATAAGGTCTCTGAAGAAGTTTGAATATGTGTAAACGGGCTTAACGTCATCCTCTAAAACGGTGTCGCCCGGGCGTGTAACTGTAAAGGGCTGAACGTAAAGCACGCCGCCGTCACCTACAACGTAAGCTCTTACGTAAGAGCCTATAACGTCGTCGTAATCGTCTATTGAAATAGTATTGCCTTCGGCAATTTCAACGCCGTCCGCAACCCAAACTATTTTGTTGTAATTTTCAACATCGAGCGTAATGGTATCCTTTTCGTTGTCAACCGTAATGCGGTTAACCGCCGGAACAGCGCCTACGCCTTCGTAATCCTCGCCCAATTCATAGCGCGCATAGCGGCAAACAGGGAAAAATGTGCCGTCCTCCATGCTTGTGCGAAGCGCCTCTACGGTTTGCTCCGGCATCATATGTACGGTAAATGCCCTGTCGATTTGGTCGATTGTGTCGGAATGAGAATCACTGAAGCTGAAGGACCACGGAACAACGCCGCGCGGAACGGTTACTTGCAAAATTTCATCGTAAAGAATGCGGTCTGCTGCGGTTTGAATATCCTTTGCGCTGTTAATGCCCGTGCCGACACAGGAGGGGTTTTCAAGGAAAATCTTTGAAAACTTTCTTATAAAGGTTTCATCGTGCGAAAGCTCATAATCCTCCCAAGCCTTTGTGTAGTCGCCGAGGTGGTCAAGGAAGGTAATGCCGCCGCGAGCGCCAACCTCGCGAACGGGTGTTTCGTAATCGCCGTCAATACCTATAAGGCCCTGACCGTAATCAGTAAAATATCCGTTAAGGTGGCTGTTGTTGGGAACGGCGCCGTTAAGCTCAATGCCCGTTGTAACCTCAAGCATTCCCTTGCCGTTTCTGCCGACACCCGTTAAAATTTCCTCACGTCTTTCTGTTGTAAGGGGAGTTAGCGCGGCGAAGCCCGTCCTTTCGCTTTTTACAAGGCGCATTAGCGAAACAACCTGCGGCTTTTCGTCCCATCTAACGCCGAGTGTCATATGGTCGGTAAGAGCAAGAATATCATAATCGGCGGCGTAATACGCCTCGATTGTTTCATCAATATTGCTTGCGCCGTCACTTGCCGTTGTGTGGCAGTGAAGCTGTGTTTTATAAGCGTGCCAGGTATCCCAATTTACGCTTTCGTAAGGGTTACCTATTGTGTAATCAACATTGCTCGCCGCAAAGGCAACGCTCGCAAACGAAAATGTGAGAATGACAGACAGAATAACTGATAATATTTTTTTGGACATAAGCTCTGCCTCCTTTTAGAAAGATTTTACCATTATTACCGAAAAAATAGAAGTGTTACTTTTAACAAAAAATTAACAGTTTCTTTGGCAAAAAATACTAAACAAGCCCGTGCGGCGCAGCTATATTAAGATTTTTTAAGATTTTAATATTATTTTTCCCAAAAAAGATTTACAAACGGTTTTTTCTTTGGTATAATCTTATAAACATACCCCCGAAAGGATGGATTATTAATGAAAAAGACCTTTAAGGCGCTTTGCGTGCTTCTTGCGGTAATTCTTGCTTGTGCAAGCGTTTCCGTTGCGGGCGTTGCCGCTCAAAGGAAAAACTGTAACCCCACAATTTTTGTTCCCGGACTTTTTCAGTGCGAGGTAAAATATTATGAAAACGGCGAGGTTGCTCTCAATGCGGACGGCGAAGAGTACGAAGCTCCGTTTTTTATCGACACCGAAACGGAAATTGTCAAGGATGCTCTAAGCGAGGTGCTTATTCCCATAAGCCGTCTTCTTATCAATCAAAAGGATAAGGAAGAGATGGCGGCAAACGCCGTTGCCGAGCTTGTTGCAAAAACTCTTATGGAAAAAACCGCTTGCGATGAAAACGGCAAGTTTGTAAATGACATAAGAGCCACAAAGTATTACGACAGCTTTAAGGATCTTTCCGAGTACGACAGAGCGTATATTTACGATGCTCTTCCGCTTCAAAGCTACACTGAGCTTGCCGGCGAAGAAAATCTTTATGTTTTTTCATATGCCTCTCTCGGTAATATGATTGATACCGCAACCGAGCTTTATGATTTTATAAGCTTTGTTAAAGCGGACTCCGGCTCCGACAAGGTAAATCTTGTTCCCATAAGCCAGGGCGGATCTGTTACAAACGCTCTTTTACAGCTTTACGCCGACAATAATAAGAGTGCCGCCGACGATATTGACAGAATTGTTTACATCGTTCCCGCGCTTGACGGCTCTGTGCTTTTGGGCGATATATTCGAATTCGGCATTCTTGATGACGACGACGAGCTTTACAAAACAATGTTCCCCGCACTTATGGGCGACGAATATGCGTCTTACCTTGTAAATATCGTTCTTCGTATATTCCCCAATGCCGACTTAAACAATATCCTCGACAAAACGGTAGATGTTCTCGTCAGAGATTATATGAGCTATTCAACGCTTCTTTGGGGACTTATTCCCACAGGCAACTACCCCGGCTGCCGCGAGCTTTATTTAACGGATGACTCTCACGCCGAGATTCTTCGTCAAACAGAGTGGTATTACGGCGCACAGCAGAATTCCGATGCAAATATTCTCAAGGCAATTGAGGATGGTGTAGAGGTTTTCGATATTGTTGATTATAATGAATATCTTTATGAGCTTTGCGATTCATGGGATAAGGTAAACGCCGACGGTATTATTCAGCTTGACTCTACCTCTATGGGCGCTTACAGCCTCGGTGTGGACGTCCAGCTTCCGGCGGATTACACAACACCGGCAGAGCTTAACAACTGCACGGATCCCGAGAACCACGACCACTCCGACCCCAACAACATTGTAGATCCCTGCACAGGTCTTCTTCCCGAAACAACCTTCTATTTCTGCAATCAGAATCACGAGAAGACCGCCTCCAATGATATTATAATGAAGCTTTCCGCAGAGCTTCTTACAGACAGCAGCTTTACAAGCGTATATTCATATCCGGATCGCTTCCCGCAATTTAATTACGGCAGAAACTCAAAGTCCTTTATGAGAGATGTTGAAAGCTTTAAGAGCTTTGATACCTCGTCGCTTACTCCCGAGCTTGAAGCCGAATATGAAAGCGTTATGGCAGACAGTGAGGCGGCTCTTGAAAATACCGTAATGGATCCCGATGAGTTTGAACAGGCTAAGGAAAATTTCTATACTATGCGCAACCGCGTAACCACATATGCCGAAACAGGCTCTCTCCCCGAGCAGGAAGCACCCTCGGGCGGTTCGATTGATTTTGAAAAAATCCTTGCCGATGTTTTGAAGTTTGTGAGCGAGCTTCTTTATAATCTCTTTGAAGGGCTCGGCTTCGGCGAAATGAATAAGCCGTCGTTTAAAAAATAATTTAATTATTAAATAAACACTCCCACGCGGACTGTGAAAGCCGGCCTTTTACAGCCCGCGTTGTGCTATTTTTAATTAATAGTCTGCGCACTGTCGGTGATTTTTGGCGTAATGTATCTTGCGCACTGTCAATAATTAAGGAATATATGCTTGTCGGTGGAATGTGCAGACAGCGCTTGCATATAAAAACAGCGGAATATCATTATTCCATACAAGAGCATAAGGGGAGAGGAAATAGACTTCCGGATGTATTTGAGTACTAACAATGTTATGTTTTGATTTTGCATATATAAAATCATCCTGTATTTTAAATTGCTTATAGCAATATTTTCAACAAACAACCCAATACAAAGTTTTAGCAAAAGCAGAACTACAACAAAAAATATCATCGACATATCCTTCTAACAGAGGAATGACGATGATATTACTATTATTATAACGGCATTGAATATTTCCACCAAGACAAAGAGAAAAATGAGTTAATAAAATCGTTTTTAACTCCATACAAAGAAGAAATCGCTATGTTCTATGAAAGTCAAAAAGACTCAAAAGAGCGTAGCGATTTTATTAAATCTTTCTTTAATTCGGCACCTTACGAAACAACACTTTCAAACGGTGTAAAAGCAGGCTTTGAAGCGTATTCCGATGCTATACGCTTGTGGCGAGATGACGGTAAGGAGCTTCGTGAAGCTTGGGAAAAGTGGTTTCAAATTGAGCGTTCCGTTTTCGGTATGATACTCATTGAAGAGTGGACAGAGCCACAGGCTTTGTTGTTACCCGGGGTTGAAAACCAAATTGAATTTATCGGTACAAAGGTAAAAGATGCCGTTCTACCGTTACCGCAGGGTGCTATTGATTATGTGCTTGGTGTCGGCAGTGGTGTCAGAGATGGTAAAATGCGAGTGTACAGGCAATTTACCGAAAGCCTTTCAAAGGAAGATAATATAAATTTCCTTAAAGATGAGTACGGTACAGGTGGCAGAACAGACGCAATTCCCGGTACAGGTTATTGGGAAAATCACGATTCAAAAGGTATTGAGATTTCAGACTATTACAGTGTACCCGAAAGACGGGTTCTCTTAAAGTGGAACTATGTGGAAAAGCGTATTTCGGAACTCATTAAACTCCATAGATATTTAAGCCCTAAAGAAA
>CAYQPJ010000056.1:0-7226 GCA_964419515.1 uncultured Eubacteriales bacterium | reverse complement strand
TGCACCGAGGTGTTTCTTCGCCACAGTTATACTGTCGTATATCAAGGCGAAAAACTTCGGTGCGCCAAAAGATTAAGTTTTAGGCGTGTGCAGTTCGACTCTCGCCGCCCTAACTTCATTTACACGCAAGCACAAGGCTCCACTATGGCGTAAGGCATAACTTCACGTCAGCGTTAGATAATACTTCACTGAAAAGTGTGAGATTTCAAATCCACACAAAAATTTTCCAAAACACCTTTTTATCGTCTAATGCCCTCATATTAAATTATCAAAAAACGCAAGCCTACATTTCTGTAAGCTTGCAGTTCTTTGCGCATTGTTAATCACTTAAGCCAAACTTCAACGTATTATGTGTTACGTTTTCTTCCAAATCAACCGCAAACTCCGATAGCACATTCGAAATTTCATCAGCCATTGAATCGGCAGCCCTACTCATTCCGATATAAAACTCCGACAATTCTTCCGCTTGCCTTATTAAGCTTATATACACAGCATGTTTTTCCGGCTCCGCATTCTTTTTTATCCTCTTCAAAGATGATAATAAATGATTAACAATTTTTTCTTCTTTTAAGTATTCATCTGACTGTTCACGCAGTTTTGACACGTTTACCGCGAATTCACCTTGCATAATCAGTTAATTAAATTAATAGCCTCAACAGCACCTCTAAATGTTGTCTTAGCAAGATCAGCAGCTGTTGAAATTACCTGCCCCATTTCACCGCCGAAATCCTCTGCTTGTTGCAATGTCTCCTGAAGCATCTTTATACTTGCATCGGTCATCTCTCGCGCTTTTCTAACCATTTTAATATTTGTTTCAACACTTTCTCTAAGCTTTTCATAGTTGTCATCTCTGCCGTCAATAAACTTAGACATATTGTTTCTTAATGATTCGTACTGCGTAATCTTCATATCAAGTTGTGCAAGATATTTCTGAAGCGTAACTATCTGATTGTAATACTCTTGTTGTGAAATTTTAAATGTAGCTTTTGCCATTTTTCATACCTCCATTTTTTAAAAATCTGCAATAACGCCTTCAGCCAAACCCTTAATAGCGTTCTTTCCGGTTTCAAGAATCGCGTTAACCTTTGAAAGTAAATCTGTAACCATAGTAGCTAACTGATTCATTCCTTCAAGAATTTTGTTTGTGCCGGAGAGGATTTGTGAACCATACTTGTAGATATCATCAACAATCGCACTGTCCGCATTCTCGTTAACCGCCTGTAATGCAGTACCAACATCTCGAAGAAGCTGGTATGTTTCTTCATTAAGTCTCAACACCTCTTCTTTCCAAACCTTGGCTTCATCGTTACTAATGAGACCCAAAAATTCTAATGCCATAATTTTTTCCTCCATTTGGATAAATTTTATATTCATTCACTCCTTGAGCTTTGCCTCAAGTTGTAAATTATATAACTGATTTTTAATGCTCTTAAGCTTACCTATAACTGCGTTTGATGCTTGTAGGTAAACATTCATCAATTCCCCACTCATACATTCGGTACACCGTTCTTTATCACGTTCAGCTTCATTAACTAAACGTTCACAATCATCAATACAGCCTTGTAAGTCATGAACAAGATTTATATCCATACGACACCCTCTAAATCAATATCAATTCAGTGCCATCGTTAATACCATATTCGGAAAACGTTTTATCCGGATTAAGAACGGCATCCGGCGACTTTCTAAGCAAGCGCTCTTTTCCGGAAACGCAATAACGACCGTTACACAAATCACAAATGGCATTAGCCAAAACAGACGATAATGCACGTATCTCCAATTCGGAAGGCACAAATAAATCATATTTCTCCTGCACTGCAGGCACAAATAAACTAACAAGTATTTTTTTCATTAGCTATCCCTCTGTTATACAATAGGTGCATCGTCCGGATCAATTTCGGCAACAGACAATTCACCGCAAGGCATCCTCATTTGGAATATTTCATCACGATATTTAAAAATAAATCTATCGTACTTCGGATTCGACTTGTCTATCATGCGAAATTCCATTGGCAACGGATCAATAATACACTGCTTATCATATCTGCCGCCAAAAGCAAGTGAAAACTCTTGTTTATTAAACGACTTTTTAAATAACGACGACCCTACATCTTTATCATCCGGATAAAACCCTGCAACAAAATAGATATTATAACCTTTGGTTCGTTCAAAGAACACTTGAAAGGTTGCTTCCAAATCCTGCACAATATCCGTTCTTTCAAGTCGGCACATATCGCCAAAGCTTTCAAAAACAATCAAAAGTGGCTTTGTATTCGCCCTAATAAACTTTTCTGCCTTTTTGACTCTGTCCTTCAAAGTATTTGGTATACCGTTCTCTTCACAAAACTTGTCGCGATAAACATTTCTTTCCGCAAGCTCTTTCATAAACCTGTCTCTCAAAAGCTCCAACCCTTCCGGAGACGCATCAAAAAAAGTAACATCACCACAAAAGCTGCCTTTGATATATTCTTCAAGCTCGTTTGTATCAAATATGCTATCATAAGCCTTTTTGACAATCAAAATGTCCATTTTATTAAATTCGGCAGCATAAATAATATTCTTAAACACCGGTATAATCCCATCTGTGTTGCCAAAATACAACGACATACTGTGAAGCTGTTGAAACGGAACCGCAACCGGCTTCATATCTTTCAAAGAATAACCCAAAGGAATTCTTTCGTTTTTAAACTTATTACAGAAACTATTATATGTCTCATCACCATCTACCATGGGCAATTCTCTGATATAATTTGATGTCGGATATTTCTTTGAAATTCGCTCAATTTGCTCCTTTAGGTACTGCGTACGCATCTGCTCAGAGGCGTGAGCGGAAAACAACGAAGTATGAAATTCATATACATTGCCATCAATTATACACGCACCTCGCCCCTTCACCTGAGGTGTGGATACCACTGTTCTGAAATCGAGAATATCGGAATATTCGTATTTATCCTTTGCCTGAAGAGCTATTCTATAATCAATTTCCTGTCGAGTCTTTGAGTGAATTTCATTCAAATGATTTGCTGTAATAATAAATCTAACACCGTAAGCAGCGCACTCCTTCATATAATCATTCATCTCCGAATAATATGAGGTGCCGCGACTGAAATTATTTATATTGTTATAATTATCCATTACAAACAAAATAAGAGGAAGCTGTTTTATTTTTCGATAGCTTTCAAAATTCGTGACTTCCGCATCTGCGAAAAGCTTTTTACGTTCTGCTACTATCTCTTTTAACATAGACAGTAACCTGTGAAAATCGTTCTCATTATCCTCTGTTAGATATACACCGCAATGTGGAGCCTTTGAAAAATTTACGAGGGCTCCACCCGACATATCTAAAATATAATAATTGATATCATCGGGAGAATACCTGCTAATTAAAGAATAAAGCATAGTGCTCACTAAAGTGCTTTTACCCGAGCCACTACCACCGCAAATAAACATATGGTGAAATGCTTGCATATCAATCACATACGGAAATTGAGTTTGGTGTGCAGGATCATCTGCCATACCAATAAGCGCTTTGAAACCACCATCATCAGAATATTGATTATAAAGCATTTCATAATCAATGAGATTTGGTAGCGGTTCACACCATAGCTTTCTAGGAACAATACCTTCTCTTTTTGATAAATCGGATAAATATTGAACTATTGAAACTATCTGTTTCCCTTGTGACTGTAGTTTTTGATCAATCTTTGGCTTGGCGTTTAAAACAACCTGACCAACATTATCAATAAACTGCACCGATTTATCTTCTTCAACCAACACTTCATCCTGAGGAATATAACCGGCTCCACACCACGCAGATTGTCCCATTGCGAATAACTCATTGTATCCCACTTGCAAATAAAATCTACCTGTGTTCTTTATTTCGGCAGCTTCGGGTCGCTTAAGCATTTCCATACTATCACTTTTATCGGCTACTCTAAGACAAACCCTGAATTTTGTATTACTCCATATTTGATCATTAACAACACCGCTCGGCTTTTGAGTAGCAAGTATTAAATGAACACCCAAACTTCGACCAATACGCGCTGTACTGATAAGTTCATCCATAAACTCCGGTTGTTGTTTTTTTAATTCGGCAAACTCATCGGAAATGATAAACAAGTGCGGCATAGGTTCGGAAACCTTTTTATTTCGATACAATTTCTGATAATCGTAAATATCCATTGTACCTTCATTTGTTTCACTTTTCGCATTTTTAAACACCGACTGTCGGCGCTTAAGTTCACTGTTAATCGACATAAGAGACCGATTAATCGCTGCACCGTCAAGGTTTGTAATGGTGCCTACAACATGAGGCAGATGAATACCACGTTTTTCATCAACAAAAGCATCTGCCAAACCGCCGCCTTTATAATCTATCAATATAAATGCAACCTCATCGGGGCTATAGTTTACAGCCATCGAAAGAATATATGTAATAATAAATTCAGATTTTCCGGAACCTGTACCACCGGCAACCAAACCGTGAGGACCTTGTTTTTTCTCGTGTAAATCAAGAGTAAAAATTTTGCCGTCCGTTCCAACACCAAGAGGAGCTGCTAACGATTTCACAGGATTATTATCAGCCCATCTTTTTAGAGGGTTAAGATGTTCAACACGACCGACATTGTACATTTCGAGAAACGAAATCATAGCGGGTAAAGCAAATTGAGTTTCAACTTCGATACGCAGCTTTGTCTTCATAACCTGCTGCAAGCTTGAGATTACCGCTTCTTTTTTCACTTGATCAATCATAAACTCTTGATCTGCAATCTCAGGATGTATTAAATCAACAAGAATATTATTACCCTTCAGCGATATTAATTTTGTGCACTCCTTAGGTGCTCCGTTAAAAGCGCTTATTACCGAAACCGAATTATAACCTGTCCCTTGAACAACGCTCTTTAAAACCTCTATACTTTCATATAGCTCCTTATCTGTTGCAATTACTACATATGCCGGCAATGTTTTTAATTTTTCTTTTTTTTGAGAACTATAACTTTCATCAAACACCCCTTCGAGCTCGTTATTAAAAAACCTACTCAATTGTTGTGCGTCAGAACGAGATGTAGCAAAAAAACGTATACTTTGTTCATTGTCCCAATTGTGAGGAAGATATTTTACAAATTCAAAGACTTTTTCATCATCAGGGCTGCAAAGAACAACAATTTTCATTTCGTCATAGGCATGAGTCAAAACTAATTGAACGATTAAATTATACAAAAGCGATATTCGTTGCGCATGATCGCCCTCAATTGCAACAACATAATTTTCTTTTAATGACACCATAATCGGTGCGCCTTCGACAAATTCTTTTTTTTCTGCAATTTTATACATTTCATCCGCCAAAGGATCGCGTTCAAGCTCAAATCTTCTGGGATTAAAACGCTTGCTTGCAATCATAGGAATGTTACCAAAGCCGATTCTAACATCTAAAAAATCATCATCAAATTTTCGTCGTTCCCAAAGCCTGTTTTTGTTATACGGAAAATTAAGCATTCTTGAAAGCGGTGGATATATATCTGTTAAAGAAGCCCTCTCTTCACTGATTTCAGCATCTATTTCATGAGAAATATATTCTAAATACTCTCCGTATTTTTTGCACCTCAATGCTTCATATTCTTTTCTATCCTTTTCGGTAAGACCTTGCGTTATGGCAGGCAAAACCAAAGAAGATAAAGCCGAAAATACGTTGCCGGTCGCAATCGCACGTCCGCCGCTAAGCAATGGATTGCCCATACGCAACAATAAAGGCAATTTTTCGGAACTCATAGACATCGGCGGCATTTCTATTTCAATTTCTTTTTTTTCAAGCTTAAAATTCTTTCTGGGCTTTCTGTCAAAAAACACATCTTGGTCATTTAAAGAATATTGAAGATAATCAATTTCATTATCATTGTTTATAGCTCTGATTTTGGATGATGTGATCTGAATACGGTTATTAGCGTTGTTAATCCCAATATAACCTACACCCATTATTATATATATACCCATTATATAAACCACATCACCGGCTTTAAGCGGCGCGTTGCTAACACTTATACCGTTTAAAAACACTCCGTTTTTACTGTTAATATCAACAATATACCAATTTTCGTTTTCCCAGTGAAGCATTGCATGATCTCTTGAAACGAATGGATTTGGATAGCATATTTCGCAATTAGATAAACGCCCAATATGTATATCTGTATGCTTTTCTATATAATACGGCAAAATTACATTATCTTTTTCGCGCTCGAATTCAGAATAAATAGTATATTTTTTATCGCCGAAAACAACCATTATTAACGAACAATCATGAAGAGCAATTTTCTTTCCAAACGCTCCACCATTCATAATAAACAATCCGTTCTGTCCTGCAATGGCATACCATTCACCATTTTCAGCAATTACCGAAATAGGCACAGAAACGCCTTCAAGAGCTGTATCAAAAACAAACCTTCCCTCTTTCTCTGCCGGCAACCAAAGAGAACGCATGAAATGCCCTTTTTCTAACAAAACCACATGCATCGGATATGAATTATTATTGCTCATACAAAAACACTCCCGTACCAATAAAAAACCGAAATAGAATTTTCAAAAAGCATTTGTCTCATTTTCAACTAAAGCATTATTTTTACTAAAATATATACCCGATTCTCACACAAACAAAACAAAATAGCAGCTTCGCTTAGCAAAAGTAAGTTTAAATATACATATTATAGTGCCATTATATCATATCAAAAAATAAAATACTATCGTCTGACAGCGTACAAAAAGCTGTTTTTTTCGTTTTTTCAAGAATTTTTTTAATAATTATTCATGTTACCGAAATAGATACATAAGGCTACAAGACCAAAAATGAATATCCTTGATTATATAAATAACAACCACACCTTAATCGTTCGTTATTACAACAAACTTCCACAAACATCTCAATAATCACTTACATTATCAAGCGAACTATCATTTTATCATTTTATCAGCTCAAAACAATTTTGCGTCAAATCAATATACCAATACAAAAATCCTCATCAACAATTTGTGCGAAATAATCAAAAACAGATTTTGTCAATACAAGACAAAAACCCAACTGAATTCTTTCAGATTAAGAAGCATTATAACACTTCGGCGAGGGAAGCCGTTTTTTTTGAATTATTACACGTTGTTACTTTTTCACATAAAACTAAACTTTATTAAATTACCTGCAAATAATCGTCGAAAGCGGTTGACAAAACGGATTAAAAATA
>CAYQPJ010000055.1:0-7285 GCA_964419515.1 uncultured Eubacteriales bacterium | reverse complement strand
ATAGAAGAAATTAGCGATATTGTTTATGGGATGGATATTCCAGAGAGCTATCAATCAGATGTTCTTAAAACACTTATGGCTAAAATGGGTTAATATTGATGAAAAAGATATATAAAATATGTTTTTTATTTATTATAGGCTTTATGGCATACATAACAATAGAAGTTTGTTATAGAGGGTATTCTTTCCCTTTAATGGGCTTATGCGGAGGCATTGCATTTGTTCTTATTGATAGAATTAACAATGATATATCCTGGGATGCAGATATACTAATTCAAGGATTGATTGGTTCTATAATCATAACCTTTATGGAATTTATTATAGGCAATCTATCTTTAATTGGCATTGTTGAAACTATGTGGGATTACTCTAATGTTCCATTTAATTATAAAGGTATTATATGTTTACCATTCAGTTTTGTTTGGATTTTATTATCAATAGTAGCAGTCATACTTGCGGATTGTATTAACTACTATATACTAAACGAAGAAGAAATTCCTTACTATAAATTGTTTGGAAAAACCATATTAAAATTCAAAAGCAAGTAAAAGAATAAGGACTATAAGACGATAAATCTTATAGTCCTTAATTTTTTTTGCGTTTTATAGGAATACTGAAACCTTCAGGTCATCCCATCTATGAATTCTGTGCCGTGTTGAATATGCGTAGAGATAAGCTTTGGCTTCGCTTAAATCTATTGTGAACTCTTGCACTTTAACGAAATTGCTTTGATTCACCTTGCACACAAGGCTTAAATCAATTCCTTCTTTCGTTAATAGCTGCCTGTGCTGCTGCGAGTCTTGCGATCGGAACGCGGAAGGGTGAGCAAGAAACGTAGTCAAGACCGATCTTGTGACAGAACTCTACAGAAGAGGGATCGCCGCCGTGCTCGCCGCAGATACCGCAATGAAGAGCGGAATTTACGGGCTTGCCGAGGTCAATAGCCATCTTCATAAGCTTGCCAACGCCGTTCTGATCAAGCTTTGCGAAGGGATCGTTCTCAAAGATCTTGGTGTCATAATAAGCGTTAAGGAACTTACCGGCATCGTCACGGCTGAAGCCGAAGGTCATCTGAGTAAGGTCGTTTGTACCGAAGCAGAAGAAATCAGCTTCCTTTGCAATCTCATCGGCTGTAAGAGCAGCTCTCGGGATTTCGATCATTGTGCCAACCTCATACTCAAGCTCTGCGCCTGCCTCTGCGATTATGGCATCAGCTGTTGCAACAACAATCTTCTTAACGAATACAAACTCCTTAACCTCGCCAACAAGGGGAATCATAATCTCGGGAACGATGTTCCAATCGGGATGTCTTTCCTTAACTGCAAGAGCAGCCTTGATAACGGCAGTTGTTTGCATTTTTGCGATTTCGGGATAAGTAACCGTAAGACGGCATCCGCGGTGACCCATCATGGGGTTAAACTCATGAAGAGAAGCGATTATGTTCTTAATCTGCTCAACGCTCTTGCCCTGAGCCTTTGCAAGAGCCTCAATGTCTGCTTCCTCTGTGGGAACAAACTCGTGAAGAGGCGGATCAAGGAAACGAATTGTAACGGGTGTGCCCTCAAGAGCCTCATAAAGAGCCTCAAAGTCACTCTGCTGGAAGGGCATAATCTTATCAAGAGCAGTCTCTCTCTCTTCAACAGTGTCGGCGCAAATCATCTCACGGAAAGCGGCAATTCTGTCTGCCTCAAAGAACATATGCTCTGTACGGCAAAGACCGATGCCCTCTGCGCCAAGCTCACGAGCCTTTTTGGCATCACGAGGAGTGTCGGCATTTGTGCGAACCTTAAGAGTTCTGAATTCATCAGCCCAAGCCATAATTCTGCCGAACTCGCCTGCGATGGAAGCATCAACAGTGGGGATAATACCGTCGTAAATGTTACCTGTGGAACCGTCTATAGAAATGAAGTCGCCTTCAACAAAGGTCTTACCTGCAAGAGTGAACTTCTTGTTCTCTTCATCCATGGCAATTTCGGAGCAACCCGAAACACAGCATGTACCCATACCACGTGCAACAACGGCTGCGTGGGAGGTCATACCACCGCGAACGGTAAGAATACCTTGAGAAGCCTTCATACCTGTAATATCCTCGGGAGAGGTCTCAAGACGAACGAGAACAACCTTTTCGCCTCTTGCCTTCCAAGCCTCTGCGTCATCTGCAGTGAAAACGATTTTACCGCAAGCGGCACCGGGAGAAGCGCCGAGACCCTTGCCGATAGGTGTAGCAGCCTTAAGAGCCTTAGCATCAAACTGCGGGTGAAGAAGAGTGTCAAGGTTTCTGGGGTCGATCATGGCAACTGCTTCTTCGGGTGTTCTCATACCCTCGTCAACGAGGTCACAAGCTATTTTAAGAGCAGCCTGAGCTGTTCTCTTGCCGTTACGTGTCTGAAGCATAAAGAGCTTGCCGTGTTCAACGGTGAACTCCATATCCTGCATGTCTCTGTAGTGATTTTCAAGAGTAGCGCAAACTTCCTTGAACTGCTTAAATGCTTCGGGGAATTTCTGCTCCATCTCGGAAATGTGCATGGGAGTACGAACACCTGCAACAACGTCCTCGCCCTGTGCATTTGTAAGGAACTCACCGAAGAGGCCCTTTGCGCCTGTAGCGGGGTCACGTGTGAAGGCAACGCCTGTACCGCAATCGTCACCCATATTACCGAATGCCATGGACTGAACGTTTACTGCGGTACCCCATGAATAGGGGATGTCGTTATCACGGCGATAAACGTTTGCACGGGGGTTGTCCCATGAACGGAAAACTGCCTTAACAGCACCCATAAGCTGCTCCTTGGGGTCTGCGGGGAAGTCTTCGCCGATTTTCTCTTTATACTCAGCCTTGAATTGGGAAGCAAGCTCCTTAAGATCTTCGGCTGTAAGCTCAACGTCTAAGGTAACGCCTTTTTTAGCCTTCATAGCATCAATAAGCTGCTCGAAGTACTTTTTGCCGACTTCCATAACAACATCGGAGTACATCTGAATAAATCTTCTGTAGCAGTCCCATGCCCAACGTGCATTACCGGACTTTTCGGCAATAACGTTAACAACGTCCTCGTTAAGACCGAGGTTGAGGATTGTGTCCATCATGCCGGGCATTGAAGCTCTTGCGCCTGAACGAACGGAAACGAGAAGGGGATTTTCCTTATCGCCGAACTTTTTGCCTGTGATGCCTTCCATCTTTGCGATGTACTCGTTGATTTCGGCCATGATTTCGGGGTTGATTTCTCTTCCGTCCTCGTAATACTGTGTGCAAGCCTCTGTTGTGATTGTGAAGCCCTGCGGAACAGGAAGACCGATGTTTGTCATTTCTGCAAGGTTAGCACCCTTACCGCCGAGAAGCTCACGCATATTTGCGTTGCCCTCGGAGAAAAGGTAACAATACTTTTTGCTCATAATTTACCTCCAAAAAAGTTTTTCAATTAAGAAAAGCTGTGCGCGAACAAGCACCGAATACGGCGTATGGCGCACAAATTCATCTTGCCGTTTGCTATTATAACAGAACCCGTGCGCTATTTCCATAGTTTATAGAGAAAATTTTATCAAATCGAAAATATTTTTTTTGTTTAACTTGACAAATAGTGCTTTCGTTTCGTCATTTTGTATTAAAATTGTGCTTTTCTTTTAATATTATTCTCTCAAAATTCAAGCTGAATTTCTTGATTTTTACACGAGAATTGAATATAATATTATCCGTAAAAATAGGCGGACAATTTTGTTTTTTAATTTGTTCGCAAATTCACGAAGAAAGAGGTACTGAGTATGTCAAAAATCGATCTCGGAAAATACGGCATTTCGGGCGTTACCGAAATAATTCACAACCCGTCTTATGATTTGCTTTTCGAGGAGGAAACAAAGCCGGAGCTTACGGGCTTTGAAAAGGGTCAGGTAAGTGAGCTCGGCGCGGTTAATGTTATGACAGGTGTTTACACGGGACGTTCACCTAAGGATAAGTTCATTGTTATGGATGAAAATTCAAAGGACACCGTTTGGTGGACAACCGATGAGTATAAAAACGATAACCACCCCGCCTCTAAGGAAACCTGGGATGTTGTTAAGGAAATTGCGATTAACGAGCTTTCAAACAAAAAGCTTTATGTTATAGATGCCTTCTGCGGTACGAATAAAGACACTCGTATGGCGATCCGTTTTATAATGGAGGTAGCCTGGCAGGCACATTTTGTAAAGAATATGTTTATTCAGCCTACAGACGAGGAGCTTGAGAGCTTTGAGCCGGACTTTGTTGTTTACAATGCTTCAAAGGCTAAGGTTGAAAATTATAAGGAGCTCGGTCTTAATTCCGAAACAGCGGTTGTTTTCAACATTACAAGCCGCGAGCAGGTAATTATAAACACATGGTACGGCGGCGAGATGAAAAAGGGTATGTTCTCAATGATGAACTATTACCTTCCGCTTAAAGGCATTGCCTCTATGCACTGCTCCGCAAATACCGATATGAACGGTGAAAACACTGCTATTTTCTTCGGACTTTCCGGCACGGGTAAAACAACGCTTTCAACCGATCCCAAGAGACTTTTAATAGGCGATGATGAGCACGGCTGGGACGACAACGGCGTGTTTAACTTTGAAGGCGGCTGCTATGCAAAGGTTATTAACCTTGATAAGGAGTCCGAGCCCGACATTTACAATGCAATTAAGCGTGATGCGCTTCTCGAAAACGTTACTCTCGATGAAAACGGCAAAATTGATTTTGACGATAAGAGCGTAACCGAAAATACGCGCGTTTCTTATCCGATTAACCATATTGAAAATATCGTTCGTCCCGTTTCCGCGGCGCCCGATGCAAAAAATGTTATATTCCTTTCGGCAGATGCGTTCGGTGTTCTTCCGCCAGTTTCTATTCTCACTCCCGAGCAGACTCAATATTACTTCCTTTCCGGCTTTACGGCAAAGCTTGCCGGTACCGAGAGAGGCATAACAGAGCCTACTCCCACTTTCTCGGCTTGCTTCGGTCAGGCGTTTTTGGAGCTTCATCCCACAAAATATGCCTCCGAGCTTGTTAAAAAGATGGAAAAGAGCGGCGCTAAGGCATACCTTGTAAATACCGGTTGGAACGGCACGGGCAAGCGTATTTCCATTCGCGATACTCGCGGAATTATTGACGCAATTCTTAACGGTGACATTAAAAATGCTCCCACAAAGAAGATTCCGTACTTCAATTTTGAAGTACCCACAGAGCTTCCCGGTGTTGACAGCGCAATTCTTGATCCCCGCGACACTTACTCGGAGCCTTCAGTTTGGGAGGAAAAGGCAAAGGACCTTGCAGACAGATTTATTAAAAACTTCTCAAAATATGAGGGTAATGAGGCAGGCAAGGCGCTTGTTTCGGCAGGTCCGCAAAAATAAAATAACCGAGAAATGTTAGCTGTCGCAGGCGTATGCTGTCTGCGGCAGCTTTTTTCGCTTATTCCATTGAAATGTTTTCGGGTTTTCGAGCAAGGATTTCAATTGACGTATTGGTTTTTTGCAAAATACGGTGTGTAATACTGTTAAAGGCGGTGTTGTATACTGCAGTGAGAACAACGCCGAAGGTAAGTTTACTTCCGTTGCGCGTGAAATTGATTTTATAGCGTATTCCGGTGGAAAGAAAACATATATTCAATCCCGCGCATTCGCTTGCAACCGAGAAAAAACGCTTGCCGAAAATAAGCCGTTTAGGGCGGGTTTGAATTCGTCGGTTGCGGTTACTGCACACGCCTAAAATAATTGTACGTTATGATATTCGCAAGCGGTGATATGATAATAATGGCGTTTTCAATATAGGCATTATAGATTTTTTGCTTGATGAGGCGATTATTAAAAAAAGCGAGCGTATTGTATGGCAGAAAAAGCCGTATAATACGCTTGCTTTTTATTGTTTATTCGCAAAGCAAGAATTATTGTGTATTTACCTTTTTGCTTTTCGGTGAAAAATCTCGTTACGGCTTTACCGAAGAGGGATGTATATTATACTTCCTTAATCAAAACGCACGTGTTTGCTTCGAGTGCAAGCGTTAAATCGTCGGTGGTTTTAACAAGCTCACCGTCGTGGGTGCTGTCAAGAAGATATATTTCGTAATTGCCGATTTTTCCAAAGTCTATTTTAACGGTCTTTGTCGGTGTTTCGTCTTTGTCGGTGTAATGAGTGATAATTGAAATAAGCTTGCCGCTTTCATACATACCGCAAAGAGTGTAAATGCGCTCGGCAGACGTTTCACATTTGATTTCGCCTATGGTGTCGTAAAGCATACCGTACCAATAAAGTGGGTAGTAGCCCTTAAGCGGCTCGTATGTGTAATAATCGAAAACGCCGCAAAAGCAGGAGGGGCGAGTGTCATAATACATTAACATATCAAGTGAGCTGTCCTGTGAGGCTGAGATACAAGCCATTGTAAACGCCGCCCCCTTAATTGAATTAATCGTTTTAATTGAGTAAAGGTACTCGCTTGTCCAGCCTTTAACGTAGTTCCATTCGTTTAAAATGTTTTCTGCTTTTGTGTAGCCGTACTTGTCGCAAAGCGCGCGCATTCTCTCGGCTTTTTCCGTAAGAGCTTTTGGCTCGGTGCAATAAATGTGCCAAGAGAAAAAGTCAAGCGGAACGCTTTTTAAGCTCATTTCTTTTAAAAAATCCTCTGCCCAGCTTTCACGCCATGCAAGCGCCGGACCGCCTATTTTAAGCTCCGGAAAGCACGCTTTAAGGTGTGATGCCGTTATTTCATACAGTTCGAAGAATTGCGTCTTTGTGCCACCCCAGGTGCGTTTGTTCGGGCTGTCGTCCTCGTCAAGATCTGCTTCGTTCCAAATTTCCCAATACTCAATGCCGAGATGAAGTCCGTTTGCCCAGCCGTAATTAAAGTGGCGAATAATGTGCTCGCAAATTACAGCCCATTTTTTGAAATCGGGCGGTGGGAGAGTATCGTGCTTTTTTATTTGGTGCTCTATTGTTTGACCCAAGCGATAAAAGATTTTTGTGCCGGCATCAAGAGTTGTTAATAGGCACTCATCGGTGCAGGTGAAATCGTATGAGTCGGGGGAGTAGGGGTCTGCGTTGAAATCCGGGAAAATTGCCGAGATATCGTGAGCAAAGGGGCCGCCGTAAATACTGCCGCAGGCGTTGGAGTCGTGATTTCGAGAATAGGGGATTCGTGCCGCCTTGTAGCTTTCAAAATTAGTGCGCCATTGGTCGGTAGCGTGGCGCTTGTGCCAGGGGCCGCCGTTTGTGGCATTGAGCGGCTTAAAAGCGCCGCAAAGCTTTTTTGTGTTGAATTTTAAAATGTCCATTTTTACACTC
>CAYQPJ010000054.1:0-7403 GCA_964419515.1 uncultured Eubacteriales bacterium | reverse complement strand
GATAAAACCTACGACCTCGAAAATATACAGAGCGTAAACACCTATAAAGATTGCATAACTATTATCCATAATACGACATTCGTTCATATCGGTAGAGAACCCTGCAGACCGGATGATACCATACCACTTGATATTGTTTCTGTATCGTTAATTGCCGCAGTTGTTTTGCCTGTATTAAGAGAAAACCTCCATAAAAAATTGGCAACTTATGGCATTAAATCCACTCTTGAATATGAACACGAGGGAACTATTTGGGGATGCGACTTAAACTCTAAGATTTTCTACTCAACCTTCGGATATATTCGTTTACATAGTTTTTCTGATTTGCGTAGTATCAAGGAAGAAGATCTATCACGCAATACTTTATATGACGGAAACTATATTATAAGCATTGCAATCAAAACTATGTTTGACTTTGATGATGACATTTACCTAACTTTTTATTCTAAAGATGCAAAGTATTATGATTTGCTAACAATGTTCAAAGAAATAAAAAAACGAGGATATAGATAAGTCTCCTCAAAGAAAGGAATGAATCAAATGGTTTTTTTGATGATATATTGGAGAAGTATACCGATGAGAAATCAAAAGCGATTGACCTAAAAGCAGAAAATCCGAATATTGATGTTTTGTGTCCTCGCTGTGGTAAGGAACTACATTATAAAGCGGTCAAAAATTCTTATGAGGTTAGACGCTATACGAAAAACTGTATAAAAACCTCATTTAGAGGAATAAAGGCACAACATCAAAAAGGCTCTCGCTCGAAAAATTTGCTAAGCAAGATTTTGTGTATAAAACCAAAGATAATCCTAAAAGTCAAAATGAGATTAGTTTGGATATTGATGAAAGATGCCATTTTTACGCAGACCATGTGATGTGTAAAATATGGGATAATTATATGGAAGGTACACCACTTAAAAACGGAACTATGGCGTGATATTAATAAGAATTGGAGGTAACCGTCAATGTTTGTTTTAGCTGATATGGAGTGGATGACCAATAGTGACGGTCATCATTCCCCCACACAGCTTGCAGCTATAAAAGTGGATGAACAATGGAATCCGGTGGACACATTTGAATCATTCATAAGACCGCGCGATGCGAAATTTCACGACTGGAAACATATCGCATATACAGGCGGTACTGCAACAGGGTTTTTACATGCTAAAAACGCTCATAATGTATTGACAGCTTTTGAAGAATGGCTCAATGAAGAAGATATTCTTCTTTGGTGGTATGATGAATCAACCGTACTGTTTAAAAAAATAGTAGGTATCATTCTCAAGCAAGACGAAAAGCACAGAGCTATTACTATCAATGAATATGTCTATGAACATTTGAATGGTCAACCATATTCTCGGGGTAATGCCTATAGAATTGCCGAAGGGCAAGGAATAGATACGACCCCCGAATTAAAACATAATTCATTTAACGATGTGGACGTAATGCAGAAGCTGATGAATAAAATCGCTTTTCCGCAAGAGGACTTACTGAAGCCGTTAGTAAAAGCAGAAAAGCCGATGAAACCGAATGCTCGGTTTTCTCATTTACCTTTGCAATACGACCCGTTAACAAACACCATACATAAAAAAGAATGCGACCTCTTGGCTTCGGGTGAAATTAAAACACAAGGATATGAGAATTGGAAAACTCCACTTCGCAAAAAATATCGCCCCTGTCAATGCTGCAAGGAAGAATATACAACAGCATTCAGAGAACGAAATCTCGATATCCTTGAACGCACACAATACACCTATGTGTACACCCCAAATTCAAAGGTATTCCACAAATGTTCTTGTGGTATGATGCTGTCGGCAAAGGAGATCTTGGGTGCAAGAAAATATGATACGGTAATTAGAACCGGAAGAACTCCCTGCAAATTGTGTAAACCTTCGCCAAATGATATTTACAAGCCGTTACCTCCCGAAGTAAAGATTGCTCGGTTACAAAAGAAGATCAAGAAAAGTGCCAATGTAACCGATAAGAGAGCGATTGCAAGACAAAAACATGCTGTTGAAGAACGGTATAGATTGCTCAACGATGAAAATCTCACGCAAACCGAAAAGGATGATATTTACACCCTTACTCAACCAAGATTTGCATTTTGGGTTGGTAAAGGATACCAAACATTTCATTTGCGCTCTTGCTCAAAACTAAATGAAATCAGCAATCTTCGAGGCTTCGGAACATATAAAGATGCTGTTCGAGCAGGTTATACGCCATGCAGACAGTGTAAGCCTACAAGCAAGCATGATGTAAAGGTGTCGATTCCTTTTACGAATCGTGTGCGCTTGGACGAGAATTTGTCGGATATAAAAACTTTGTGCGAAGAAGCCGGTTACCTATTCAATCAGGAAACCGAATACATCTATATTGAAACTTCGGTCGGAAAGTGGAAAATCAAGACTTCAAGAGTTCCTGTAAAGCTCGAACACATAAATCTTGTAACTAATCCCGGTTGTAAAACCTACCACGAACAGCCGCGTATTTTTCTATCGTTTATTGATACTTTTGATTATATTAAAAGACATGATGATAAGCTTGCGGCACAGAAAGCAGAAGGTACAGTTTTTGTAAAATTATATTAAACGCTTATGATTATAACAGATTATCAAAGAAGGATATTAAGTCAATATATACCCAATATAATTGAGCTTATAGCAAAAGACGATGTTCAAGAATTATTAGATGAGATAGATAATGTGATTATAGACAATATCTTAGCTCACAATGCAGAACCGGATTCAGAAGGTATAATGCTTCAACGGATATACGACCAAATATTCAATCAAAATTAAATATTTGCCTATTAAGAGTGCGCGAGAGATCAGGCTCGTTGACCGCACAGCGACCTACCTAACAGTAAGGTGCTAATGCTTGACCGATAGGTTATCTCACGAACCTATCGGTAGGGTGGCGAGAGTCCAACTCCATACGGTTTTGAATGGCGATTTTTCGCAATTACCGCGTCAAAAAGCCTCGCAATACGAAAGTATTGCTCGTTTTTTTCCTTGTACTTGCAAGAAAACCGCACTTTCAAAACTGCTTGCACCTAAAATTTAAAGATTTTGGATGCACCGAGGTGTTTCTTCGCCATAGTTATACTGTCGTATATCAAGGCGAAAAACGCCTTAGGTGCGTCGAAAGATTAAATTTTAGGCGTGTGCAGTTCGACTCTCGCAACCCTAACGATGGGTTCGTTTTTCTGCACTCTTTGTGAAATAAATAAATAAAAGGAGTGCATAATAATGCGTACAATCAAAAATCTAATTAATCGGGAAAAAAAGATATATATTATCCTTCGAACAAAGGAAATGGAATACCGTTTTATGAGTGATGCAGCTCGTGAAGGTATTACTTTCGGTGACGGTGTCAAAGCCACCGAAAGAAATGTGGAAGACATTATGCTACTACAAGCCGATGGAACAATATGTTTCCTTGGATTTGTCGGACGAATGAATTACCACTATAACAAGCACAAGTCTGTCTGTATTGATTATGAAAAATATATTAATGGTGATGTTGATTATTTAATCGGGTAATACAAGTGAATTCAGATGGATATAACAATTCTTTACAAAGCCGAATCAAATATTCGGACTGTTTCGTAGAACATTGAACAGCTTGTGTTTGTGCATAAAAATCCGTCGAGCACATTCAAAAAACCGTTGTCGATAATTCGACAACGGTTTTTCATAAATTTAACAATTAAAACATTTTAATATATTGCTCACGCTCGGCGCCGACTGAAACATACTGAATCGGGCATCCAACAACCTTTTCGATGTAGTCAATATATTTAACGGCATTTTCGGGAAGCTCTTCCTTTGTTTTGCAAGAGGAAATATCACAATTCCAGCCGTCAAAATACTCATAAACGGGCTTTGCAATATTGAGTCTGTGACCTGTCGGGAAGTCGTGAACAATCTCACCCTCAACCTCGTAAGCAACGCAAACGGGAATTTTATCAAGATAAGAAAGAACATCAAGCTTTGTAAGCGCAAGGCTTGTAGCACCCTGAACAAGAACGCCGTAGCGAGATGCAACAACATCAAAGCCACCTACTCTTCTGGGTCTGCCGGTAGCGGCGCCGTACTCTGCGCCCGCCTCTCTTAATTTATCGCCCTCTTCGCCGAAAAGCTCACAGGTAAACGGCCCCTCACCTACACAGCTTGAATAAGCCTTTATAATACCTATCGACTCATCAAGCTTAACCTGCGGAATACCAGCACCAATGGGTGCGTAAGCCGCAATTGTCGATGAGGAAGAGGTGTAGGGGTAAATGCCGAAATCTATATCACGAAGAGCACCGAGTTGAGCCTCAAATATAATGCTCTTACCCTCTTTAACGGCGTTTGAAAGATAAACGGTGGTGTTTACAACGTAATCTTTAAAGGGCATTGCGTATGTATTAAGCCACTCAAGAATATCCTCTGCCTTAATAGCCTCGTGTCCGTAGCCCTTTTCAACTGTAAGATTTTTCCATTCAACAAGGTCCTTAACCTTTTCCGGAAGAAGCTCCGGATAAAAAAGGTCGCCGAAGCGGATTGTTTTTTTCATATATTTGTCTGCGTAAACGGGAGCTATACCGCGCCTTGTTGAGCCGAACTTTTTATCAGCAAGGCGCTCCTCCTCAAGACAGTCAAGAAGCTTATGGTAAGGAAGGCAAATTGTAGCCTTATCACTTATTTTGAGGTGATCGGGAGTAATGCTGATGCCGCCCTCGCGAAGCTTTTGAACCTCACCGAAAAGGTGCTCTGCATCTACAACCATTCCGGGACCCATAACATTGACTGTTTCCTCGCGGAGAATGCCTGAGGGAAGAAGGTTAAGAATAAACTTACCCTTTTCGTTCACAACGGTATGACCGGCATTATTGCCGCCCTGATACCTTGAAACGATGTCAAAGTCGCGGGAAAGAAGGTCAACCATTCTGCCCTTACCTTCGTCGCCCCAATTGATACCTACGATTGCTGTAATCATATTAAAACTCCTAACGCGCAAAGCGCAACAAAAATTAACAAATTAAGATGTCTTTTTCCTGAAAACAAAATCAAGACAATACTTCATAAACGATGCGGCTATTATACCGCCGCCAATTGCAATGCCAACATCAAGCGTTAAAAGAAGCTTTGAAAACGCCTCTTCGTAATCTGCGGACAAAAGGCTGTTCATAGCGTAATAAAGCGTGCCGCCCGGAACAAGAGCTATGCAACCCGGCAAAAGATAAACGGTTGCCGGTGCCTTAAACACTCTTGCAAAAATTTCCGCAAACGAAGCCGCGGCAAATGCGGCAAGCATATTAATCAAAAACAAGCTTTCAAAACGAACCGTTCCCATAAAGTAAACAGCACAGGCAATTGCGCCGTCAAGCGTTGCTACGGGAATATGCTTTGGATTAAGCTTAAAAAGAATGCAAAAGCCAAGAGTGCTTACAATGCCGCCCAAGCCTTTAATTAAAATCTCGTTCAAACTCCGACACCTCCGAAAAGCATAATCGAAAGCGCAAAGCCAAATGCGATAATAGCCGCGAGAAGCACCGCCTGAACAAGCTGAATAAGACCCGAAACGGTATCGCCGAAAAGCATATCTCTTACGGCATTACCGAAAGCAAGCCCGGGAATTAAAAGCATTATAGTGCCAATCATTATCATATCGGGATTATCACCGATGCCGAAACGTATTAAGGCGAGTGCCACAATAGCACCTACAACAGACGTTATGAGCGTGTGAACCATTTGGTTTACAAAGGTAAGCTTATGTAAATTCAAAAAAGTAACAATAAGCCCCGCCAAAGCAGCCGCCAAGGCATCAAAAACCGTTCCGCCGAAAAAAACGGCAAAGCCGCCTGCACCCAACACGGCACCTAAATATGAAACAACCTTAGGAAACGGTTTTTTGTTTTTAATTGTTTTAATTTCATCATCTACAGAAGAAAGCTTTAAATCACCCGAGCAAACACGCCTTGAAAGGTCATTGATTTTTTCGAGAATAAACATATTGTTTTGAGTTTGATAAAGCCTTCTAACCTGAGAAGCGTGCGAGCCATCAGGCAAGTGGATACTTGCAATAATTACAGATGGCAATGCAAAAACCTCAACATCCTGCGCACCGCAGTGATGACAAATTCTCGTAACGGTATCTTCTATTCTGTGTGGTTCACCGCCGCAACGAAGAATTTCTTCACCGATATTAAGCGCCGTACAAAGAATATAATCAGCAGAATAGACTCCCCCCTCGGGCAGTCCATTTTGCTGATTATCAGTAGAAAAATCGGTCATAATAATTTCTCCGTTACAAAAAAGTGCAAAAGCAACGCATTAAAGCTCAGCGCAAAACGCCCTTTGCCGAAGGAATATCACTCTTAAATGCGGAATCGTACGACGAAGCAATTCTCAAAGAACGCGCAAACGCCTTAAAAAGGCATTCGGCAATATGGTGAGAATTAGAACCTGAGAGCTTTTTCAAATGAAGCGTTACACCGGAATTGCGAGCAAACGTCATAAAAAACTCTTCAATAAGCTCAACGTCAAAATCGCCTATGCGCTCATTGAAAAACTCAACATCATACGCAAGGTATGCTCTGCCCGAGATATCAAGAGCTGCAAGAATAAGGCTTTCATCCATCGGAATAATTACATCCGAAAAACGATTTATACCGCGTCTGTCACCGAGAGCCTCGTTAAAAGCCTTACCCAAAAGCATGGCAACATCTTCAACTGTGTGATGGTAGTCAACATCGGTCTCACTTTCACAGCTTACAAAAAGGTCAAACTTGGAATGCTTTGCAAATTGCATAAGCATATGGTCAAAAAAGGCACAACCGGTAACTATGTTAGCCTTACCGGAGCCATCGAGACTCAGTGAAAGTGAAATTTTGGTTTCATTGGTTTTTCTTGTTAAACCGGACGTTCTCATAACTCTCTCCTATAATCGGTTCGTTTTCCACATAAATTTATACCACAAAGGCGCAATAAAATCAATATGATTTTTCATTTTAGAAAAAAAGTTTTGCAAATTATTCGAAAAAAACTCAATTTTGCCTTTCAATAGCGGTTTTGTAACCGTTATTACCGTACATAAGGCAACGATTCACCCTACTTATTGTGGCAGAGCTTGCCCCCGTAGCAGTGGAAACCGCATTGTAATTTGCACCGCCGTACAAAAGCTCGGCAACCTCCAGACGCTGTGAAATATCCTGCAGCTCCTTTATAGTGCAGATATCCTCAAGAAACGCTTTAACCTCATCAGCTGTTTCAAATGACAAAAAAGCCTTTGCGAGTTTATTTACGGCATCGTTATTAATTCCGTTCATTTTACCACCCTTAAATATAATTACAATATAATTTAACACTTTATTTGATTAAAGTCAAGGGGTGAAAAACCAATTACCGAATTTCATT
>CAYQPJ010000053.1:0-7687 GCA_964419515.1 uncultured Eubacteriales bacterium | reverse complement strand
GAGGCTTTTGACGCCGCAGTCGATTCTTTTATCCAAAACAAATCGGGTTCGAATTCGTCGGTTGCGGTTACCTTTCGGTCTTTTTGAATTCGGTTTTTATTTATTATTCAATCGTAAAATTAACCTTACCGAGTGAGGTGCCGTTTTCGTCGTAGGCGTTAAATGTAACGGTATAGCCTGATACGTTTGAAGCGGGATATGTGATGTAATCGTCGCTGTTGTTTTTTGAAACAGTGACGGTATTGCTTTGAGTGTAGCCGTACTGTGTGGTGTAGCTCAAGGTTAAGCTTTTTCCGTAGTACGCTTCACCGCATACAATGTGGAAGTAAAGCTCGCTTGTGTGGGCTGCGCTCTTGAGAGCGGTCGAAAGATCGTCGGCAGAGGTGTTTACAAAAAGCTTTACGGAGTCTGTTTTTTCTTCGCCGAGAAGCTTTGTTTTAAGCTCTGCGGAATTTCTGTATTTTGCCTTTGCAAGCTCGGTAATATAAGCTACGGTTGTTTTGTTGTCCTTGGAAAGGTTTTCTGTTACATATTGGTACTTTGCTTCATTTGCCTTTTCCGGCGAGTCGGAGTATTTCCCGAGTGAAGCGAAAAGCTCGGCAGCATCGGTATAGCTTTTTTCTTCAAGAAGTGCGCTTGCTTTTTTATATGTGCACTCGTTAATCATTTCCTCGCTGTTGCCGTAATCCTTAATTTCTTCAAAAAGCTTTGCGGCATTGTCAAAATTACCGTCATTAAGCGTTTTAACGGCGGAGTCGTATTTGCATGAAAGTACACGTGTTACGGCATCCTTATATTCGCCCAAGGAGGCGAAGATTTCTGCCGCCGCGTTATGGTCGTCGCTTTTACAAAGGCTGTCGGCGCTTAAATAAACGCTTTCCTTTGCTTTGTCCTCGGAGTCCTTATACTCTCCGAGAGCCTTAAACGCCTCTTCTGCTTTTGCGTAGCTTCCGTCTTCAAGAAGCGTTGTGGCGGATTTGTACTTTACCTCCGAAATTATTCCGGGAATATATTTTATGCCGGAGAATGCAAGAACGGCAGCTATTATTAAAAGAAAAACAATAAGCCCTATATGCTTTTTCTTTTTCGGCTTGAGAGTTGTTTCAAGCTCCTCGGGTTTTTCTTCATTTTCGGCGGAAGGCTCTTCCTCAGCTGTTTTTTCGGGTGCGCCCGTTTCTTTTTGCTCTTCGTTTTCGGGGCTTTCCGAGCCTTCGATTGCCTTTTCTTCTTCCGGTTTGTTTTCGTGCTCGGCTTCGGTGAGCTTTGAAGCTTCGTGCTTTGCCGCGACAGCGGAAAGACTGTTTGAAATAATTTCCTCCGGCTCTTTGGTGATTTCCGCTACTGCTTCGTCGCCTTGCGCGGATATTTCATCCATAACTTTTTGTGTCGCAAGGTCAATTGCACTTATAACCTCCGCGCTTGAAGATGCTGCGCCGGTTACTTCTTCTGCATTTACATTTTCGGCTTCTTCAGCTTCTTGCACATCATAGGTGGCGGGACCATCTTCCGCTTCCTCGGCTTTCGGCGCCTCGGGAGTCGTTTCTATTTCAACCTCAAAGCTTATTTCAAGCTCAGGCTCCTCGGACTCTTCGGCGGAAAAATTCTCTTCGGCTTCATTTTCCTTAGAGGACTTTTCTGTTTCTTCGGAGTAGGCATCGGCTTCATCTGCTGTTACCTCAACAGCTTCCTCGGTTGATTCTTCCTCGGCTTCGGCTTCGGCTTCTGATGCTTCGGCATCTTCCACGGCTTCTTCGGAATCCTCGTTAATTTCGGTTTCGGGTGTCGCTTCAAGTTCGATTTCGACCTCTGCGGTTATTTCAACCTCCGGCTTTTCGGGCGCTGTAACAATAACGGAGGGCTTGCCTTCGTTTTCGTCGTCATACTCCTTTAAGCTTTCTTCAAAAAAGTTATATGCGGCGGCTTTAAGCTTTTCAGCAGCGACGGCAGGGCTTGCAACGCTTGCATATTTTCCGCTTTCGAGTGCGCCGTTAAGGTAGGCGAGCTTTTTGGCGTTTGAAATAAGAAAGTCATATTTTGCCTTGCTTTTTTCAAAGAACATTACAACACAGCGATAATATATTTCGAGGTTTTTAATATCGCTTGAAAGGATGCCCGTAAATACGGTATGTGAGGCAATGTCATCCTTGATTTTATTAAGCTTTTTGTCGCCGACCTCGTCTGCAAGCTCATATGAAACATAAAAGCCGCGTGAAAGATTGAGTGTTATAACGCTTTCGTTTCTGCCGTTAAATTCGGCGACAAGCTGAGTTAAGTCGTTTCTGAATGTCAGAGCTTCGTCGCGTATTTTTAAAATGGACTCAACCTCTTTTTTGATTTTTTCGGCATCGGCTGTTTCAAAGGCTTTGACGTGAAGCTCCGTGAGAGCTCTCTCGTGCTTTGCCATTTCATCGTTGGCAATAGCTAAAAGTCTCGGGAAATCGCAGTCATCGGCTGTTTTGAAAGCGGAAAGAATGCGTGAATAAATATCGGTAAACGATACGGTATCCTCATCTAAGCAAAGCGCCTCGGAAAGCGCCTTGTACAAAAGTGCTTCACAGCTTCCGCCATCCTTAACGAGCGCTTTCATAAGTGCATTTTCGCATTCTTCCTTTTTGTTTTCGTTGTAAAGTGTGATTCCGAGTAAAAGGCTTTCGCTTTCGGCGCCGAAAACAGCACCGCACGAAGGACAGCGAAGCTCTCCGTTTTCGAAAATCAAATCTGCATTTTTGCATTTATTGCAAGTAATATGTGTCATATTTACCCCCAAGAGTATGTACGCTTAAAGCGTTTTTCGTGGGTTTTATAATAAACCACCTTGTATAATACCACAAACCGAATACATTTTTCAATATATATTACAAAAATATTACAAGTTCGCCTTAATTCGAGTCGTTTTTTCTTTTAATCCACAGCTCGCACACCTCAAAGCCCAAAATCGGCTCTTCGATTTTAAGCTCAAGTGTACCGTTTTCGAATATCTCTTGTGGAAGCGTATATTCAACAAGCGTAAATCCGGGAGCCGAAAGCTCGACGTTAAAGCGCTCGTTCACGGTGCCGCCGTAGCGTGTGCCGTCGTAAATTACAACACCGTTTGCGGTGACCTTGTGGTGCTTTACAAGATTCGAATAATCCTCCTTGTAATTTACACTTAAGGTGTAATCGTGACCGGCGGAAAAGCCGCCGAAGTGTGCTTCAAATGAAAAATGGTCAAATACCTTTAGCATTGACATCGGTATTGAACCGTTGTTAACCTCGGGGCGGTCGCCTTGAAAATCCATATAAAATTCGCCGTTTTGCGGAATGCCCAATGCCGAAAGCTCGTGAAGTGCAACGGAGTAGTATATTTCATCGTCAAGAACGCGATTTCTGTTTAAAAGCCTTGTAATAAACCCGTTTTTCTCGCACTCCGGAAGAGTCGAGGCATAGTCGAGCCTGTTTAAAAGCCACTGTCTGTCGGTAATGGGATTGTCTGCTGTTTCAAGCGTTGCGCCGCGCTCCCAGCCGTTTGCGTGGTAATTCTTAATATCAAGCTGAATTCCTATAAGCTCAAAAAGCTTTTTGCCGAGAACCGTAAGTTCGGCTCTTATATCGGTAATTTCGGAAGGAGTAGGTGTGTTTAAGGTGATTTTTGCTTCACTGAGCTTAAATTCTTCAAGAAGCGGTAAAGCTTCGTTTATAAGCTCTGTTTCGAAAAGTCGCTTTTTATATACAAATTCGTCGCCGCATGCTCTGAAATACAAAAGCAAAAATCTCCAATTTTCCCAAAGGAACGGATATTCATCGCGAAGGGCGCAAAACTCACGGTAGGTTACGTCTATCGATGGGTTGTAAAGCGGGTCGCAGTCCCAGTTTTTTTCAAGTGCGAAAATTGCATTGCAAAGGCGCTCGCTGTCGGCACCGTACATAAAAAATCTTGCGTAATCAAGAAGAATATCGCGAAGATTTGCGTTTTTGTCAAATTCAAGCGCGCTCCAGACAGCCTTGTTTACATCGTCGTGAACGCCCTCGGAATAGCTTACACTGCCAACCGTGTATTGTGAATAAAGCCTGTGTAGCGTTAAAAGCTCCGTAGGTCTCGGATCAACACTTTCGCGTGAAAAAACGGATGCCAAAGAGTAGTGCCAATCATCCGTGAGAAAGTGAACGGGGTATTCGCATCTTAATGAATGGGTAAAGTCAGGGTAAAATCTTATGGGATAGCGTGACGGAAGTTTTTTTCTTAATTCGTGCATGGGAAAGGCGTGGTTCGGTCCCGTAATTATGCCGTCAATGCCGCTTTTGGTTTCCTTTATAAGCTCAATAAATTCCTCGCCCCAATTCGGATGAATGTGCGGAGCCTGTGCAGAGGGCCACATTGAAGCGCCGGGGTGGGATTTTTTCAAAGCCTCGCTTACTCTTACGGTTCTGTTTACAAAATCCTTTGCAGAAAGCTTTCCGGGGTCGCCTCCGGGAGGAAAAACGGCATCTAATTTCGGGACTCTTTCATAAAGCTTTTCGCGCCTTAAAACGGCTTCATCCTCTGTTTCGCCGTCACAATTCGGGTGCCATACGGAAACATCCATGTCAATTGCCTTTGCCATACGCGAGGCTGTAACGAGAAAATCCTCCTCATCGTATTTCATAAGGCAGTTTCTTGCGGAGTGAGTTTTTTCATAAGGAATGTGCTCGCAGGTGTTACAGCCGAATGCCGCCATATCAAGGTAATAATTAAAATATTGCTTATAGTCCCACGCATCGTATGTATTGGGGCAGGAGCGGTAGCCTATTTGGTGACCGCGGATTTTTTTATCGGGAGAGTATTTTCCGGAAATGTTTTTTACAAGCGTAATTTTTCCGTCCTTAAATTCGCATTTTCTTAAAAAAAGCGAATAGCCGAAAATAAGTCCTCTTACGGTTTTTGCGGATATTGTAATCGCATTTTCGCTTTGCTCTATTATGTAAAAATCCTTATTCTCTGTTTTGTCGTCGGTTAAAAGTTCAATTACCTTACCGCCTAATACGCCAAGGGCATTCTCCGGAAGAGAAAAGTCCGAGGCGCTTCTGCCCGTTCTTTTCGCGAGCTCATATTTAAAAAGCGAAGCCGCACGGCGGGCATCCTTTCCGTCGCCCCTGACGAGTAAATTTGTAAAATCGTATTTCATAATGCCGACCTCATTTTCGGTGGAGATTCTTATATAATTTAATTTTATCACAAAAAAGAGTACTGTTCAAGATGTTATATTCTTATTTAATTTTTCAAATTCACTTGCAATTCTTTTTGTGCGTGGTAAAATAATATACGGAGGAATTAATTATGAAATCACTTTTAACCGTAAAATGGTTCACAAAATTCGCAACATCTCTTTTGGGGCTTAACAAGGAGCTTAAAAAGGGTATTAACCTTAAAACCAACGGCGAGTGGGGCGACTACAAGCCTTTTGTTGACGACACGCTTTATAAATGGCTTAATCCGCTCATGGAGCTTGCCGGAGTTGACTTTGTTGTAGAGGGCAAGGAAAATATTCCCGTTGATGAGCCGATTATTTACACGCCCAACCACAGCGGTGTATTTGACTTTCCGGCTATTATACTTAACACGCCGAAGCCGTGCGCGTTTATTTCCAAAAAGGAAGCCGAAAAAATTCCCGTTGTAAATAAATGGATGTGGCTTATGGATTGCGTTTTTATTGACCGTAAAAACCACCGTGCCGCGCATAATTCGCTTGAAGAAGCAATTAATCTTGTTAAAAACGGCAGGAGTATGGTTATTTTTCCGGAGGGCACGCGATCCAAAGACGGAAAAATAGGCGTATTTAAGGGCGGTGCTATGAAAATAGCAATGGAAACGGGTGCAAAGGTTGTTCCGGTGCTTCTTGAGGGCACGCGTGAGCGCCTTGAGGAAACGGGTAACGTTGTTCCCGGCACAATTCACGTAATATTTTTACCCCCGATTGAAACGAAGGGGCTTAAAAGAGAGGATTTTAAGCGTATGCCGGAGGAAATAAGGCAGATGCTTATTGATGAAAGAGAGCGCAGAAGCCGCAATTCTTAAACTGAGGTGGTTTTATGGGTAAGCTGAAATCATTTCTTGATTCCAAAATCGTAAAAAACGATGTTGGTGAGGAAACCGTGCTTACATGGCGAGAAACTGTTTCTTACGCATTGGGTCGCGGTGCGCAGGGGATGAGTACCTCTACAATGAGCGCAAGCACGGTGAATTATTTTTTAACAAATCTTTTGGGGATTGATACCGGTCTTGTTGCAAGCATTCGCCTGTGGTCGGGTCTTTGGGATGCATTTAACGACCCTCTTATGGGTGTTCTTGTTGATAAAACTCACACAAAGGACGGAAAAATGCGCCCGTATATACGTTATGCTCCGTACATTTGCGCTTTTTTTACCGCGCTTACGTTTTTTAACAGCGAGAGCTTTCCGAGTCTTTTTAGAATAATATTCGCTATAGTAGCTCTTGTCGGATGGGATATGTCTTATACCGCGTTTGACATTCCCATGGGTGCTCTTGCGTTTTCAATAACGCCGAGCGGTGTTGAAAGAACAAAGCTTTTCGGTGTAAGCTCAATTGTAAGAGCCGTTGCCGGGGCGATTCCCGGGGCAATAATTCCCGTGGCGCTTTTGTTTCCGTATTTTGCGGAGCATACAAAGGGCGCGTATGTTTCGGCGGCTGTTATAGCCTTTTTCGGAATAATCCTTCTTTCGAGGCCTACATATTACAATACAAGGGAGCGCGCCGCTCACAGTGAAAATGAGCCTACCGTAAAGGAATGCTTTAAGCTTTTAATGCAAAACAGGCCGCTGTTTATGCTGTTCCTTTCAAATATGGCGTTTCTTCTTGTTACGGCAAAAACCTCTTCAAATATGTATTTTGCAATAGACCTCATAGGCAGCTCAAAGTTTTATGCAATTCTCGGAATAGCCGGTGCGCCTGCGCCGTTTATTGCCGGTGCCGCGGTGCCGTGGCTTGTTCAAAGGCTCGGCTCAAAGGCGGATTTTAAAAAGCTCTTTATATGGTGCTGTGCAATTGCCGCCGTAATGCACGGGCTTCTTTACATAACCTGTAAAAATTCTTTTTTGAATTTAAAAGAGGGCGAAACGCCGTCTGTCGGAATACTCGTGCTTTGTATGATTTTTATATTTCTTTCGACAATACCGCTTGAGTTTAAAAACCTTCTTTGTAAAGAAATGGAGGCTGAAACGGTGGATTATGTTGAGTGGAAAACGGGCGAGAGAGCGGAGGGCATTATGCTTTCCTTAATGTCGTTTACGGGCAAACTTACAAATTCCGTTTCATCTACAATAGCGCTTGCGGTGCTTGGGCTTGCAAATTATATAACCCATGACGATGCCGTGCCCGTAGCCCAAGGTGCCTCGGCAAAATTCGCGCTTTTGTCGCTTCAATCGCTTATTCCGATGGTAGGCTACATTTTAATGCTTGTTCCCATTTTCTTTTATAATATTTCCCGTAAGGACCATGATAGGATGATGAAGGAAATTGCAGAGAGAAAACAAAACAGCGACTGATAACGAGCATTATACATAAATGCAAAACAGTGCGCGACATTTGTCGCGCAAATGCAAAATGCAAAACGATGCGCGCATAGCGCGCAAATGCAGAATGCAAAATGCAGAATGCAAAATCTCGGAAATCGCCGAAGGCGATTTGATTTATAAAGCCTACGGCGGTTGGGTA
>CAYQPJ010000052.1:0-7867 GCA_964419515.1 uncultured Eubacteriales bacterium | reverse complement strand
TCGCCTTGCGAGCGGATTCAAGCCGCAAAATGCCGAAAATACGCTTGTTTAAGGCAAGTTCGAATTCGTCGGCTGCGGTTAAGTCAATCACAATCGACAAATTTGAGAACACTTTAAGCTTTGGCGTTAAAAAATTGAGAGGTGATTTAATTTGAAATACAGTGATTTCCCATCGGTAGGCAGACCTATTTCAAAGTTGGGCTTTGGACTTATGCGCCTTCCGAAGCTTTATGAAAATAAAGACGATATTGATTATGAAAAAGCAGAACAGCTTATAGACGAAGCTTACAAGGCAGGCGTTAATTACTTTGATACCGCTTACGTTTATCACGATTGCGACTCCGAAAACTTTGCCGGTAAGGTACTTTCAAAATACCCTCGTGAAAGCTACTGCCTTGCAACAAAGCTTCCGGCGTGGGTTATGAATGAAAAAAACAAAACAGCCGATGAGATTTTTTCGGAGCAGCTGAAAAAATGCCAAACAGAATATTTTGACTTTTATCTTTTTCACAGCGTAAAGCGTGAAATGTGGGACACTTACGAAAAGTGCTACGACGCAATAGCAAAGAAAAAGGAAGAAGGCAAAATCAAAAAACTCGGCTTTTCATACCACGGCGACCTTGAATTTTTTAAAGAGCTTGTAAATATGCACCCGTGGGATTTTGTCCAGCTTCAAATTAACTATTACGATTGGGAAAGCTCAAATGCAAAAGCATTTTACGAGGTCCTTGAAGAAAAAGGCATTCCGTGCATTGTTATGGAGCCTGTGAGAGGCGGCTCCTTGCACACCTTAAATCCCGAGGCACGTGCGGTATTTGATGCGCTCGACGGCGGCTCATATGCATCTTATGCACTGCGCTTTGTCGCCCAGCTTAAAAATGTGCTTGTTGTACTCAGCGGCATGAGTAATGAAGAGCAGGTTCTCGACAATATTAAAACCTTCAGTGAATGCAAGCCGCTTTCATCAAAAGAAGCCGAAGCTGTAAATAAAGCAAATATTCTTTTCAGAAAGAATTTCGCAATACCCTGTACTGCGTGTCGCTACTGCGTAACGGACTGCCCCGGCGGTGTGGATATTCCCGCGTGCTTTAAGGCATACAACGAATACAACAAAACCCGCATTAAAGAGGACTTTATAAAGGAATATGAGCTTATCCCCGAGAGCGCCCGTGCCGAAAGCTGTATTAATTGCCGAGGCTGTATAGACCACTGCCCACAAGGAATAAAAATCCCCGACAAGCTCAAAAAGCTTACGGAAATCTAAAAAACTTATTTAATTCAACGCAATTTACGCTTTTACCGTTCGGTGCTTTTCAATCCGATAATCACGCTCAAAAACGCACATATCAAAATAACCGGCGTATATCCGCATTTTTCAGAATAGAAGTGCAAACAGGCGTAACGCGCAAATACCGCAAAATTCAATACACGATATTTTAACAAATCAGGTTATAATAGATGAATTAAATTAAAAATACCAATGCAATTTACGGATGGTTTTTCCTTTTTTGCATTGGTATTTTATTTGAGCTTGTATTAATATCATTTTTCCGGGTTTTTCGGTGTAACGTTCACCGAATAATATGTGTAATACACAACAAACCCGGGCTTTGAGCCGTTTGGCTTTTTAATATTTTTAACGTCGGTATAATCAACCGTCACAATCGTAGATGACTTTACCGAACTGTAAAATGCGGCTATTTCGGCGGCTTCGACAATTGCATCGTCACTTACTGTGCCGTTTTCGCTCACAAGAAGAGCGTGTGAACCGGGTGCTTTTTGCGCATGAAGCCAAATATCACCCTTTTTGCCTGTTTTAAAGGTAAGCTTATCATTTTGAATGTTATTTCTTCCCACAAGCACTCTATAGCCCTCGCTCGTTTTAAATTCAAGCGGCGGCAAGGCGGCTTTCTTCATTTGCTTTTTGCCGCTTTTATTATTCTTTAAAAAGCCCTGACTCGTAAGCTCCTGTTTTATTTCGGAAAATTCTCTTTCAAGGGTAGAACGTCCCAAAAGGTCTCGCACGCTTTCAAGATATAAAAGGCTTTCTTCGTTCTCCTTAATAAGCTTCAAAAGCATATCCTCGGCTGTACAAAGCTTTCTGTATTCCTTATAAAGCCTCTGTGCGTTTTGCGACGGCGTTAAAGCCGGATCAACGGATATTTTAACGTTTTCATTGTTATAATAGTCAAAAACCTCGTAAGCCGAGTCGCCCTTTTTCAATGCATACTGCGAGGCTGTAATAAGCTCAGCTTTTATTTTAAGCTCATCGCGACTTTCACAATGCTTTAAATCCTCGCGCTGATTGTTAAGCTTTCGACTAGTGCGTTCAATAAGGGTTTCGAGCTGTTTAAAAAGCTCGGAGGCACGTGAGCGCGTTCTTTGAATTGAATCGCGTTCAAAATAATATGCCTCTAAAAGCTCCGAAGCCGTTTTAAAGTCACAAAACTCTGCTGCACCCGAATATTGAGTTAGACGCAAAAAAGAAAACTCAACCGGCTTTTTGCTATCATCCTTTACAATAAAAAACGACGGTTCATTATTAATAACGGTGTTTTTCAAAAGGGAAAGAGCGCCCTTAAGGTTTTCCCGCTCAAGAGAAGTAAGCTCTGTAACTCCCTTATCGCCAAAGCAAACCCTATAGGCTATTTCTCGTGCAAGAACCGGTGAAACACCGCTTACAGCCTTAAGAACGGCAGAAGAAAGCTTTAACTGCCCAAAGCCGAGTATTTCGCTTGAAAGCTCTTCAATATCGGCATATCTTATATCCGCTTTTTTTTGCTCGGGCGGGAGCTTATATAAAGCCCCGGGCAACACAAGCCTATAAGAGGATTTTTCACTGTTAACACGCTTTAAAGCATCTAAAACCCTGTTATCCTTATCCAGAAGAATAACGTTACTGTGCTGTGCCATTATTTCGCAAACAACGGTAAGCGGCTCCTTATCACCGATTTCATTTGTCGCATCAAACCTAAAAAACACTACTCTGTCAAGACCTTGCTGTTCAATGCTCAAAAGCGTTGCGCCAACAAGGCGTTTTCTAAGAAGCATACAAAGCATAGGCGGATTCTGCGGATTTTCAGGTGCTCTTTGTGTTATGTGAAAGCGCGGCGAGCTTGCATCCGCGGAAAAAAGCAGCTTAAAGCTACCCGTTCTTGTTCGCATAACAAAAACGAGCTCATTTTTTGAAGGCTGATGTATTTTATCCACCTTAGCACCTACAAGTGCTTCGGCAGCTTCTTTTGTTAAAAAATTCAGAAAAATTCCGTCAAGCGCCATTTTTAAATACCTTAACTTATAGTTACTATGGGAGAAGCTTGTTTAAACACCTCTACCCTTAATTCATCTCCAAACCGCTCCTTCAAAAGATTTTCGAGGAAAAACACAACGGGAAATTCCGTTTCGAAGTGACCGGCGGCAAAAAGAGAAGTCCCGCTTTCGTGTGCATCGCAAAAATCATGGTGCGAGGCATCGCCCGTTACAAGCGCATCCGCATTTTCAAGAACAGCCGCACCCAAAGAGTAGCCGCCCGCGCCGCTGCAAACGGCAATCTTTTTAATAGTGCGGTTTTCACTGTTAAAGCGCACGGCACCGCCAAGGCGCGAAGCAATATACCTTGCAAGCTCTTCTGACGATTTACCGTCTGCAATATAACCCACCTTTAAAAACTCATCAAACTCGGATTGATACGCATTTTCAAGTGAAAGCACATTAATAAGGCAATCATTAACGCCGCCCGCGGCTTTGTCAAGACAGGTATGAGATGACAAAAACGAAAGCCCCGAGGCTACAGCGGAATATACAACACTCCCCTTTTTTACCTCCTTCAACGGATTAAAAATTAAAGGGTGATGCGTAAGCACAAGGTCAAAGCCTTTTTCTTTTGCAAAGGAAACAACCTCACCTGTTACATCAAGCGCCAAAAGCACGCCATTAACCTCTTGAGAAAACGAGCCTACCGCAAGCCCCGTGTTATCAAACGAAGCGGCAGATTCATACGGCGCAACGCCGTCAAGAAGGTTATATATATCTTTTACCGTTATCATTAAAGCTCACCTCTCGAAAAATTGTCAAGGGCTTTTATCACCTCAAAAAGAGTTTGCGCCTCCAAGGCGTTTTCAAGCTGTTTTTGTGCTTCGTATTTTTTCCGCAATCTGTCCGCTTGGTTTTCAATATATCGGCGAGCATCCGGCGAATTTTTATCAAGCTTTCCGAGAAAGCAGTCGGCATATGTATATTCGGCGATTTCACCTGTATAAACCGCATCAAACGCTATATAATAACGTCTGCCCTCATGCAGTGCAAGCTCCTTTAAAATTTCAAAGCCGTTTTTATAAAGAAATTCTCTTAATTCCTCTGCTCTGCTTTGCGGCTGAAAAATAAAATGAAGGTTTTCATCCTTAACCCATTCACAGCTTGCAAGAAGCTCGGATATAAGCGTACCTCCCATACCGGCAAAAACAAATTCTACAGCCTCGCCCTTTTTATAGCCCTTAAGCCCGTCCGAAAGCCTTAGCGAAATTTTGTCCCGAAGCGAAAAATGCTCAACAGTTTCACGCGCATTTTCAAGCGGCTTTTTATTAATATCGGAGGCTATCGCATAAGAAACAATACCCTCAAGAACAAGAAATGCCGGAAGATAAGCGTGATCGGTGCCTATATCCGCAAGAGTGCCGTCGCCTCTCACAAGAGCCGCGGCGGCACGTAATCTCGGTGATAAATTAATGCTCATTTTGAAGAAAGAAATGAATTGATTTTCTCAACAAGCTCATCTGCATCAACACCGTGAACGCGGCAAGCCTGCTCTACCGTTTCACCGCGAGAGGCAGGGCAACCGAGGCAGTGCATTCCCATTTCGAGAAAGAACGGAGCAGTGTCGGGTGCCTCGTCAAGAATTGTGCCTATTACTGTATCTTTTGAAATCGTCATTACAATTAACTCCTTTTTTTGTTTTATAAAGTTAGTATAACATATTGTTTTGAAAAAATAAACAGGTTTATGAAAGTTTTCACTAAAAATTCTCCGCTTAATTGTTGGTTTTTACGATTGTAAATGCGGTGGCACATATGGTATTATAATAATGTATTATTATTAAAAGCGAGGTAAAAGCTATGCTTCAAAAAGACTTTAAGCCCGTATTGAGATTTTTAGCTGTAAGCGATATTCATTTTCCCGATGAATATTCCAAAGAGCACAAATATTTTAAGCGCGCCTTAGAGCTTGCAAACGAAATAGCCGCTTCTCACGAAACATACAAGAGAATAGATGCAATTTACGTTATAGGCGACTTTGCAACAGGTGGCACGAAAAAGCAGATGCAGGACTTTAAAGCAGCGCTTGACGAGGGTCTCTCCCCCGAGGTTGAACGCACACTGATGATGGCAAGCCACGAAATTCGCGGCGGCGATGAAGAACGCGCTCTCGGAATTTTCAAAGAGGTATTTAACATTCCTCCGGACGACCACAAGGTAATTAACGGCTTTCACTTTATAAGCCTTACAACAAACGCAGGATGTCATTTTTCCGAACAAAAGGTAAATTGGGCGGCAGAACAGCTTAAAATTGCCGAAGATGATGACCCGAAAAAACCGATTTTCTTCTTTCAGCATCCGCACATTACGGATACCGTTTACGGTAGTATTAATTGGGGCGAGGATGAGCTATATTCAACTCTTACGGATTATCCGCAGGTTGTGGATTTTTCCGGTCACTCACACGCGCCTGTAAATGACCCGAGAAGCGTTCACCAAAAGCACTTTTCAAGCTTCGGAACGGGCTCGTTCAGGTACTTTGAGCTTGATGAGTTTGACAAGCTTTGCGGTACAATTCCCCCTAAAAAGGAGCTTTGCGCGCAATTTCTTATTGTAGAAGCGGACAAAGACGGAAGAGTAAGAGTTTACCCTTACGATGTTATTACGGAAAACTTTTTCCCCTATACGTGGGAAATTGACGAGCCGTGGAACCCTGACAGCTTTAAATATACCGACGAGCGCTACAAAACCGCAGTTGCGCCATACTTTGACAGCACGTTTTCGGTGACGTTTTCGGATATTAACGAAAACGGCTTTACCGTAACCTTCCCTCAGGCAAAAATTGATGAGGACTACGTTGATGACTATGTAATAAGAGTTCGCGAAGAAAAAACGGGACTTATAAAAAAGCAGACAGCTATTTGGTCACAGTATTACCTTTACAATATGCCCGAAACGCTCACACAGGAAATAACGGGACTTAAGCCCGATACCGCATACACCGTGGAAATTATTGCAGGTAGCTTTTGGAAAACAAAAACCGTCTCCGATAAATTCTCCGTAAAAACGCTTTAAGAGAGGTACACCATGGAAAAAATATTTACCGATAATATGCGATTTGTCGATGAATACGGCAGAGAACGAATCTTCGCGGGAATGAACGTTGTTGACAAAAAGGACTTCGACAGAAAAAATCCCGTTTTCGGCTACCCTGCCGATGAATTTCCCTTTGAAGAGTTCAGAGCACGCGGCTTTAACATTATAAGACTCGGCTTTACATGGAGTGCTATGGAGCCTGTTCCGGGAAAATATAACGAGAAGCTTATAAGCTCATTAAAAGCATTTCTTGACAAATGTGAGGAATACGGCATTTATGCCTACCTTGACTGCCACCAAGACCTTTATTCCTCCTACTGCTTCGGTGACGGTGCGCCGCGTTGGGCAACAATTACCGATGAATTTACGCCGCACAAGCAAATTGCCGTTTGGGCAGAAGGTTATTTTTACGGCAGAGCCTGCCACAGAGCCTTTGACAATTTTTGGGACAACGTTCATTACAACCGTAAGGGGCTTCAGGATTATTTTGCGGATATGTGGCGCCACCTTGCAAAGGAATTGGGCAACCATCCGGCACTGTTCGGATATGACTTTTTAAACGAGCCCTTCCCGGGTGCGGACGGCGGCAAAATATTCAGAAAGCTTATAGGAAGTGTTGTATCAACCGCTGTAACAGATAAACGTGTAAATCTATTGGAAATGGCTAAAGAGGCTCTCGGCGACGAAAAGCCCAAGGCGCTTGACCAATTCCCGGGTGATGTTTTCAGAAAAATAGGCTCATCATGTGACGGACTTGTTAAAAAATTCGATGAAACGCGCTACTCACCGTTTGTAAGCAAAATGGGCAGTGCCGTGCGCGAAATTACGGATGACGGCATTCTTTTTGTTGACAACAACTACTACTCAAACCTCGGCATTCCCTGCTGTAACAGACCGATTGAAGTAAACGGAAAAAGAGAAAGACTTCAATGCTTCTCGCCTCACGCTTACGACCTCATGGTAGACACTCCGGCTTACAAATATGCCAACAACTCAAGAGTCGGAATGATTTTCGATCAGCACCGCGCCACACAGGAAAGAATGCGCGTACCGTGTATGGTCGGCGAATGGGGCTCAAATGCCGAGGGCGACGGCTGGTACCCTCATATACGTTTCCTTCTTAAAAAGTTTGACGATTATAAATGGAGCAACACCTATTGGTGCTATTGGAACAACATTTTAAAGGAGGATTTTGTAAAGCTTCTTACAAGACCTCACCCGAAGGCTGTAACAGGTGAAATCGACTCCTACCGATACGACTTCGAAAACGGCGTTTTCACCTTGATATACACACAGAAGGAGAACTTTGACGTGCCTACGGTTATTTATATTGACCGTGACGCAAAAGCCGTTGAAACAGACGGCGAATATACCGTGAAAAAGCACAGCGGCAACATAGGCTCCGACGTGGAAATAATCACAAAACCCGGAAAGCATACTATTAAAATCACATTTTAATCTACGCAATCGAGTAGGAGGCTACCCATTAGTTGAGTAGCCGACCTCTCACACCACCGTGC
>CAYQPJ010000051.1:0-8206 GCA_964419515.1 uncultured Eubacteriales bacterium | reverse complement strand
TGCGCGAACACAATCAAATCGCGAAGCGATTTCCGAGATTTTGCATTTTGCATTTTGAATTCTGCATTTGCGCGCTATGCGCGCATTATTAATGGGCACGTAATTTTACATTAAGCGTTTTTTCGTCCAAGGTGCTTAAATTCGTTTCGGAATAATTGTTTTCGGCATCGTAAAAATAGCAATCGCCGCCCTCGGCACCGCTTAAGGTATAATATTTTCCGTCAACAGCGCAAAAAGCCGCGCCGTTATCCATACCTATTCCGGAAAGGCCTCTGCCCAAAATGGCGGTTTTGAAGGTTTGCCAATGCTCATGCTCAAAATGCGGTGCGCTTGTAAACGGTATAAGGTCAAGACAATCGCAAAACATAAAGCTTCCGTTTTCGCCGCAATCGTCGTAGCCCTCTTTAAACCAGCACATAGCGCCGGAGCTTACACCGCAAAGCACCTTACCCTCACAAAATGCCTCCTTAAATACCCTTGAAGCGCCCGTTTTATTCCAAGTATTAATAAGAAACTCAAGGTTGCCGCCGCCGACATAAACAATGTCGGCTTTTTTCACCTTTTCCCTTACAAGCTCCTCCGTAATATACGGGTGCGACAAAAACATTATATTAACATCCGAGCAGCCGTTTTTCGCAAAGCATTCCCAAATGGCGCGGTCGCCGTCGTCAACACAGTCGTGACCGGCTGTGGGAACGTATAAAAACGACGGATCCTTTTTATTTGTAAGCTCTATTATATGCTTTACAACGTTGAGCATTTCGCCGTTTTCGTACAAGCCGCCGCCCAATGCAACGATTTTTCCCATAAAGCCACTCCTTACCTTGCAACAATGTTAATAATTTTTCCGGGAACGTAAATTTCTTTAACTATTGCTTTACCCTCTAAAAGCTCTGCAACCTTAGAGTCTGCCTTTGCCGCCGCAATTGCAATATCGGCGGTGGCATCCTTGGCGATTGTAACAGTTGCGCGAAGCTTTCCGCAAATTTGAACGGGAACCTCAATAGTTGCATCAACGGTTTTTTCCTCATCAAAGTCTATCCAATTACCGTTTGCGAGCATTCCGTCAAAGCCCTCTTTTTCCCAAATTTCCTCGGTAACGTGAGGTGCGAAGGGATTGAGAAGTGTAACAAAGGCTTTAAGCTCACCCTTTGTAACGGTGCCCTTGTCGTAAATTTCGTTAAGAAGAGTCATAAGCGCGGCAATAGCCGTGTTAAACTTCATATTCTCAATATCCTCTGAAACCTTTTTAATTGTTTTGTGGAATGAGGTTTCAAGCTCCTTTGAGTAGCCCTCGCTGTCTGTAACAAGCTCTGCAAGATTCCAAACCCTGTCTATAAATCTCTTACAGCCCTTAACACCGTTTTCCGACCACGGAGCGGCTTTTTCATAATCGCCCATAAACAATACGTAGGTACGAAGAACGTCTGCGCCGTATGCTTCAACCACCTCATTGGGGTCAACAACATTACCCTTTGACTTACTCATCTTTTCGCCGTCCGGACCTAAAATAAGGCCCTGTGCGGTTCTTTTTGCGTAAGGCTCGGAATAAGGCACCTCACCTATATCGTAAAGGAATTTATGCCAAAAGCGCGAATAAATAAGGTGGCGCGTAACGTGCTCCATTCCGCCGTTGTACCAATCTACCTTACCCCAATATTTAAGCTTTTCGGGGTCGGCAAAGCACTTGTCGTTGTGGGGGTCGATATAACGAAGGAAATACCACGAAGAGCCTGCCCACTGCGGCATTGTATCAGTCTCGCGCTTTGCATCACCGCCGCATTTCGGACATTTACAATTTACAAACGACTCTATTTTCGCAAGCGGGCTTTCGCCGTCTGAGCCGGGCTTGAAATTGTCTACCTTGGGAAGCTTTAACGGAAGCTCCTCATAAGGCACGGGAACCATTCCGCACTTATCGCAATATACGATCGGAATAGGCTCGCCCCAATATCTTTGACGGTTAAACGCCCAATCCTTCATTTTATACTGAACGCCCTTTTCGCCGATGCCCTTTTCTTCAAGGAAGGCAAGCATTTTTTCAATTGAATCCTTTTTATTTGTGAGGCCGTTAAGGAAGTCGGAGTTTACCATTTCGCCGTCGCCGGTGTAGGCTGCCTCATCCATATTGCCACCCTTAATAACCTCTATTATGTCAATTCCGAATTTTTTCGCAAACTCGTAGTCGCGCTCATCGTGCGCGGGAACTGCCATTATAGCACCTGTGCCGTAGCCCATCATAACGTAATCGGAAATATATATCGGTATTTTTTTGCCGTTTACGGGGTTAATTCCGCAAAGACCGTCAAGGCAAACGCCAGTTTTATCCTTTACAAGCTGTGTTCTTTCAAACTCCGTCTTTTTGGCACATTCCGCACGGTAAGCCTCAACCTCATTCATATTTGCGATTTTTGCGGCGTGCTTGTCTATAAGCGGATGCTCCGGTGCCATTACCATAAAGGTTACACCGAAAAGCGTATCGGGACGTGTCGTGTAAATGCGAAGCTTTTCGTCTGTACCGTCAACCGCGAAATTAACAAACGCACCCGTTGATTTACCTATCCAATTGACCTGCTGAAGCTTAACATTGGGAAGATAATCAACCTCGTTAAGACCCTCTAAGAGCTTGTCGGCATATTCGGTAATTCTCAAATACCAAACATCCTTTGACTTTTGAACAATGTCGCTGTGGCAAATATCGCACTTACCGCCCTGAGAATCCTCATTTGAAAGAACAACCTTGCACGAGGGGCAATAGTTTACGAGAGTTTTGTCGCGGAAGGCAAGACCCTTTTCAAACATTTTGAGGAATATCCACTGAGTCCACTTATAGTAGCCCTCCTCGGTGGTATCTATAACGCGAGTCCAATCAAAGGAAAAGCCTACATTTTTAAGCTGGCTTGAAAATCTTTTGATGTTATCATCCGTAACCTGTCTCGGATGAATACCTGTTTTAATCGCATAATTTTCGGTGGGAAGGCCGTAAGCATCAAAGCCTATCGGGAAAAGCACGTTGTAGCCCTGCATACGTCTTTTTCTTGAAACAACCTCAAGACCGGAATATGCCTTAATGTGACCTACGTGCATTCCGGCACCGCTCGGGTACGGAAACTCAACAAGGCTGTAAAACTTAGGCTTTGATGAGTTGTCCTCGGCGTGAAAAACGCCTTCCTCCTCCCATTTTTTTTGCCATTTTTTCTCAACAGAAGAAAAATCGTATTTCATATATATCAATCCTTTCAATCCGTAATAATATCGCTTATATCAAGCTTTTCGCCGTCTGCCCAAAGCTTTTCAAGATTATAAAATTCACGTGTATCCTTTAAAAACAGGTGAACCGTAACACCGAGATACTGTAAAACAACCCAGCCCGTGGCTCTGCCCTCTATATGGTCGGGCTTAATGCCCTCCTCAGAGAGCCTGTATTCGACCTCATCGGCAAGCGCGCGAAGGTGAGTATTTGAATTTGCCGTTGCAATTACAAAATAATCGGCAACAATTGTAAGCGCCTCGGTCTTAATAACCTCTATGTTAAGCGCCTTTTTATCGTCAAGCGTTTTAACCGTTTTTCTTACAAGCTCTGTATTTTTCATATATCGCACTCCTTTAATTTCGATAATGCATCATTATAAACGCCAAGTGTATCCGGGTGAATAAAGCGTTCCTTCTCGGCAAGCTCGCCTATTGTAAAGCCCGCACCGAAAACAATCGCCTCTTCAAGCGAACGCTCCGCCTTTTCGCGCATTACTTCAATTTCCGGGTAAGCTCTGTCGGCGCTTATAAAGTCGGCAATGAAAATTATTTTTTCAAAAAGCGACATTTTACATCTTCCCGTAGTGTGATACCTCACTGCCGTTAAAATTTCCTCATCGTCAACATCGAGCGCGTGCTTTAAATAATGTGCACCGCAAATTGCATGGTAAAGCTTGGGTGAGCAAAGCTCTCCCTTTGTAACCTCTATATTGTTTGAAATTATATATGAAAGCTGCTCCTCGCTCGGCACATCCTTAAACACATCGTGAAGAAGCCCCGCGGTATACGCCTTTTCTTCATCTGCACCGTATTTTTTCGCAAGCCGCCTTGCACTTTTCGCAACCTCAAGCGAGTGGTAAAAACGGCGCTCCGAAAGACGACCTTTGAGAATTTCTGTATATTGTTCGTCGGTTTTCATCACAAATAAAGCTTCCTTTCCTTTATGTAATCACAAACCTCTTTATTTAAAAAAGCCTCAACCGGCTTGCCGGCTTTTATAAGCTCGCGTATTCTCGTTGAGCTTATTTCAAACGGTGTCTCACAAGAAAGGAGGTATTCACCGTTTTTAAGCTTTAACGTATTTTTTGCAAATTCGTGCATTTCGTCTAACGCCCCGAGGTCATTTGTACGACACGCGGCAACGGGTGTTACAATAGACAAAAGCTCCCTCGAATTATACCATCTGTCAAGCGAGAGAAACATATCGTCGCCCATAAAAAGATACATCTTACTTTGCGGATACATAGCCTTAAGCGCTGCCACCGTATCGTAGGTGTAGCTTTTTCCGCCGCGCAAAAGCTCAATATCGCTCACCTCAAAGGGCGCCTCGGAAAATGCCGCACGGCACATAAAAAGCCTGTCCGCATCGCCGACATTGCACCCCGCTTTAAACGGTGAGGCATGCGCGGGAATAATAAAAACCTTATTCACACCCGTAAGCTCCGCAAGATTTTTCGCCAAAGCAACGTGTCCCTTGTGCGGAGGGTCAAACGAGCCGCCGTATATACCTATTTTTTCCAAAGCATCCTCCGATTAATCATTTTAAAACAACAAAGCCCAACAGCAAAAAGCTGTTGGGACGAATCATTTCGCGGTACCACCCGACTTCGGTGCAGAAAACACACCCTCATTACGCCTTAACGCGGCAAACGCAATTTGCTACTCAAAAGCCTCTTTCGCAAAAAGAACTCGGGAACGAGCTATGCACCTGACCCTCTTGCCGCCTCGCACCACCCGACGACTCTCTTAAAAGCAAAACCAGGTCTTATTTTCCGTCAACGTCTTTAAAAATATATATTCAATTATATAAATATTTTTATATAAAGTCAATAGAAATTTGCCGAAACCCAAATTAAACCCCGATTATTATATGCTTAATGACTCTTAATCCCACAATGTAAGCTCGTTTTCGGATGCGGTTGTAAGGTTAAGGGTTATACCCTCCGGAAGAAAAGCCTCGTCTGTTTTGTAATTAAGCCCCGCCATTTTCGCTTGGGAATGCTGATATTTTCGCCTTATACGGTAAACTTTGCCGTCTTTTACAAAATTCGCGCCCGTTTGATGAAAATGAAACGGCACGCCGCAGTCCTCGCACTGCTTTTTAAGACCTTCCACCCACGAAAAATCGCACTCGCGCGCCTTGGGTCCGGATTCACCGCCTGCCGAAACAAGCTCCGCTTTTCCCGGTCTTAAATAATCGGATATTTCGAGCTTTTCCAAAAGCGGCTCCGCGATTATTGCGCGGTGCTTTATGGGAAGCGACAAAAACTCCGGCAAACGCTTTTTTGCCATTTCGTTATTTTCCACTGTGCAGCCTATAATTACATTTTCATAGCCCTCGCCCCAATCGTCGGGAAAAGACGCTTTTAAACGCTCCGGTCTTTTTGTGAAAAATATAAATGCGCAATCACTGCGTGTTTTCATCATCTCCCAACACTCGTCGCGCCACTCGTCGGCATCCTTTAAAAGAAAATCGGAGGTAAAACATGTGTAAACAACACTGCCCGAGGGGATTTTATATTCGCCGCGCACCCTTCTTACAGGTAGGTCAAAATCACCGTTTTTTCGGCATATACAGCTCGCACCTTCCGCGCCGTACATTTCATCCTGCCGGTAAACGTAACAGTACTTACACCCGGGGCTTACCTTTGTACACCCGTGCCACGGATTCCAGCCGACTCTTTTTTGTCCGTTATCCTTCAAGCCGTCACCTCCGCCGAAAGCCTTATAATTTATTATACCCCCAAAGGCGTAAATGTCAACCTTCGAACGACTTCCGAAATTTCAAGTTGACATATCCACCTTCATATGTTAAAATATCTCTGCAAAATTATGCGGAAATGGCGGAACTGGCAGACGCGTATGATTCAGGTTCATATGAACAATAGTTCTTGAGGGTTCAAGTCCCTTTTTCCGCACCATAAAAAATCCGAGCCGGGTTTTCCGAATAGGAAACCGTGTAAACGTTCGGTATAAAAATCACCCCGTTGAGCTTACAGCCTTTTCTGCTTTCCAACGGGGTGATTTGTTTTTTATAATAAAGTTCTGCAAACTTATCCTTATCACTGTTTATAAATATTTCAATAGCTTCCGGATCCACAGTAACTAATGGCTCCAGTCCTTGTATAACATCACCTTGTATAGTATTATTTCCATTTGGAATTACTTCTTCTTTTTTATATCGGAACAAGCCCAATAACGATAATAATTTTTTCATATAGCATAACCTACTTTTTTGACAGCAAGACTGCCGTCTCAACATGGTTTGTATACGGAAACATATCTACCGGTTGAATTTTTTTGACGGTATAGCCGTTATTTGTAAGGTAAAACAAATCGCGGCGTTGAGTTTCGGGGTTGCAGGAGATATAGACGATTTTTTCGGGGCTTGCAAAAACGAGTGACGAGAGAAATTTCCTGTCGCTTCCCGCTCTCGGCGGGTCCATAAACACAACGTCGAATTTCTCCCCGGCATTTTTCATTTCGAGCATAAATTCACCCGCATCACGGCAAATGAAGTGTGCGTTTTTTGCACCGTTTAAAGCGGCGTTCATTTTTGCGTCGCGCACGGCATCGGGATTGATTTCACAGCCTGTTACGCTTTTCGCGTTTTTTGCGGCAACAAGTCCTATTGTGCCGATTCCGCAATACGCATCCAAAACGGTCTCATCTCCGGAAAGCCCGGCATATTTCATGGCGGTATTATACAAAACCTCTGTTTGGCGCGGATTTATTTGATAAAATGAACTTGCGGAAATCCTGAAGCGACAGCCGCAAAGAACATCTTCAATATACCCCTTACCGTAAAGCACCTCTTCGCGGTCCGAAAGCACCATGCTTGTATACTTATTGTTGATATTTTGAATTACCGTTGTAATTTCCGGATGGCGTAAAAGAAGCTCTTTTACAAACGCCTTTTTTGAAGGGAAAACCGGCGTACCCGTCACAAGCACAACCATTATTTCGCCCGTTGAAAAGCCGTATTTTACAAGCACATGTCTTAAAAAGCCCGTATTTGTATTTTCGTTAAACACGGAAAGCTTAAAGCCTTTCACAAGCGCGCGTATTGTGCAAATAATTTCATCCGCCTTTTCATTTTCGGTAAGACATGAATCGGTTTTTACTATTTTGTGCGTGCTTGCTTGGTAAATTCCCGAAATAATTTCACCGCCGCGCGTTTTTCCGAAGGCCGCCTGAACCTTGTTTCTGTAATGAAACGGGTCTTGAGCACCTAAAATCGGCAAAGCTCTGCCGAACGGCGACAAAAGCCTTCTTACCTTTGCCTGCTTGAATTTAAGCTGCTCTTCATATGATAAATTCCACAGCTGACAGCCCCCGCACTTTTTCGCGTGGGGGCAAACATTCTCTTTATTCTTATTTAAAGCTTTGCTTTGCGTGGGCTTACTCATTTTTTTACACTTTCCGAGGGATTTTTCTCTGCCGTATTAACCGAATCTCTGTAAACAACATACTTACAGAACAAAAACTCCGTTACCATATTTGTAATCATCGTAACCGCCAAAACAAGGTATTTGCCGAAGCCCTCGCCGAGTCCGAAATGCGCGGTTGCAAGCGCTCCGAGCCACGTTGAAAGAGGAGTAAAAACGCAATAATACCCAAAAACCTTAAGCATGGCCTTGGGAATATTCGTTGCGGATTTAAAGGTGAATTTGCGGTTAAAGGTAAAGTTCCAAATAACGGAAAGAACAAGTGCGGTAAGATATTGCACGCCGTACTCCGAGCGGAAAAGAAGCCTCATTATTTCGGTTTCCGCCTCAACATTTTTGAAAATAAGGTCAAGCACCGAAAAAGCAACAACCTGAATTATTCCCGCAGAAGCGGAAAACAGCGCAAACTTTACCGCCTGAAGAGCGTTTTCTTTTTTACTTAGCTTTGTTGACATAACAATACCCCCAAAATTTACTGAAAAAACTATACCATAAATCGGTTTTGC
>CAYQPJ010000050.1:0-8424 GCA_964419515.1 uncultured Eubacteriales bacterium | reverse complement strand
TGCATTTGCGCCGCAAGGCGCATTGCCGCAGGCATTCTCGCGCGTATGCGCGAACACAATCAAATCGCCTTCGGCGATTTCCGAGATTTTGCATTCTGCATTTTGAATTATGCATTTGCGCGCTGTGCGCGCATTGTTTTGCATTTGCGCGCTATGCGCGCCGTGCGGCGTTCGCGGGCGATTAAAAATCGCCCATACCGTGCGTTACCCGACCGCCGCAGGCAATTATAAATGCCGCAGAAATTATATCTTGCACTTGAAAACGAGCTTATGTGCCGTTTTGCTTTCGCCGTCACAAATGCAGGGCATATGTGCGTCTTGCGGGAAGAACACAGCAAAGTAGCCTTTTTTAAGGCTTATAAATTGCATGCTGTCGCTTGTCATAAAGGCTATGTCGTCGCCGTCCTTAAAGGGGTCTGTAACGGTGCACTCGGAAAGGGGAGCCCAGCCGATTTTTTCACTGCCTTCAAACATAAGTTGAACGTCTAAGTATTCTCTGTGTGCCTCAAGCTTTGCGCCCTCGGGAGATTTCGTTTCGTATTTTGAAACATTGCACCATGAAATATCGGAGTCGATATCTATTCTTCCGCTTTCAAACGGTGCTTTTTCAAAATCCATATATGCTTTTACAAGCTTTTTGAATTTTTCGTTGTTGCCGAAATAAAATTCAAGATTTTCAACCTTGTCGTATATCATAGTCCGTTACCTCTTATTCGTTAAGCATTCTTTTTCTTTCGAGCTTTTCGTTTTCGGGCAGTGTGATGTTATAAAGGAAGGTCCAAATTATAACGCATACAAACGCTGCAGGGATAAAGTAGTACGACGCCGTAAGCTCGAAGCTTTCGAAATTTGCAATAAGCGATGCCAAAAAGCCGCTTGTAAATTTGCCATCAAGGACGGGTGCGGCTATTGTGTCAAACGAAAATTTAAACAAAAGCGAAAGACCTATTCCGACTATTGAGGTGTAAACGGGGATTCTGTTGTTTTTACACGCTATTGCGACAATTGCCGTAGCAAGTGCACAAATTGCCGTAAGTACAAGGAAAATCGCAGCCACAATAAGCGGAGTTTTTAAAGCTTCAAAGGCACCGCTTGCCGTGTCGGTATCCGAAGCGAGGTCAAGAAGGCTTCTCATATCGTAAAGATCGGTAAGAGAAACCGAATCTGCCATGGTGTCGGGAATATTGCCGGCACCGTCTATATATTCCGTTAAGGAATCGTTGCCGAGATATTGACCAAATGCAATAATCGCCTGTAACGCCGTAGACTCTACTCTGTAATAAATAAGCGGAAGGAATATTATGGCGGGAATTACCGCTGCCGCAAGAAGAGCCGCAATTATTTTGTAGACATATTTCATGACTTTTAGCTCCTTAAAATTATTTCCAGGAAGAATTGAGTGCTACGGTTCTGTTGAATACGGGTGTCTCCTCGGTGGAGTCCTTATCTACACAGAAGTAGCCGTTTCTCATGAATTGGAAGGTATCGAGAGGCTTTGCGCCCTTAAGATTTTCTTCAACGAGGCAGCCCTCAAGAACCTTTAACGAATCGGGATTTATAACCGAATTAAATTCCTCGTCCGAAACGGAGGCGGGGTCTTCGACATTGAAAAGACGGTCGTAAAGTCTTATTTGAGCCTTAAAGGCATTGGGGCCTACCCATTGAATTGTGCCTTTAACCTTTCTGCCGTCGGGAGAGTTGCCGCCTCTTGAGTCGGGGTCATATGTGCAATGAAGAACGGTAACTTCGCCGTTTTCGTCTGTTTCAAAGGAGTTACAGGTTATAAAGTACGCACCCTTAAGACGAACCTCGTTGCCGGGGTAAAGTCTGAAATATTTTTTAACAGGCTCTGCCATAAAGTCGGTTTTTTCAACAAAAATTTCTCTTCCAAAGGTAACGGTTTTTTTGCCAAGCTCAGGCTTATCGGGATGAATTTCAACTTCAATTTCTTCTGTTTTGCCCTCGGGGTAATTGTCTATAATAACCTTTAAGGGCTCTAAAACAGCCATAGCGCGCGGTGCATTTGCGTTTAATTCGTCACGCACACACGACTCAAGAAGGCCGTAATCCACAACGCTGTATGCCTTTGAAACGCCAACCTTTTCAATAAAGGTACGAACAGCCGATGCCGGGTAGCCGCGCCTTCTCATACCGCAAATAGTAGCCATTCGAGGGTCATCCCAGCCGCTTACGGTTTTTTCCGTAACAAGCTTAATATTTTTACGCTTGCTTGTTATGCAATAGTTAATATTAAGTCTCGCAAATTCAATTTGGCGCGGAGGCTCCGAAAAGCCGCCCACCTTTTCAATGAACCAATTGTAAAGCGGTCTGTGGTTTTCAAACTCAAGTGAGCAAAGCGAGTATGTTACACCCTCGCGCGCATCCGAAAGCGGATGTGCAAAGTCATACATCGGATAAACGCACCATTTATTGCCCGTTTGGTGGTGCTCAACGTGTGCTATTCTGTAAATAACGGGGTCGCGCATATTCATATTGGGCGAGCTCATATCAATTTTCGCTCTTAAAACCTTGCTTCCGTCGGGGAATTCGCCGTCGGTCATACGTTTGAAAAGGTCAAGGTTTTCTTCAACGCTTCTGTCGCGGTAGGGGGAATTTTTGCCCGGCTCCGTGAGAGTTCCGCGGTATTCTCTTATTTCGTCTGCCGAAAGGTCACAAACATATGCGTTGCCGTCCTTAATAAGCTTTATTGCGCAGTCGTAAATAAAGTCAAAATAGCTTGAAGCGAAAAGGCACTTGTCCCACTTAAAGCCAAGCCACTCTATATCCTCTTTTATAGACTCAACGTACTCAAGATCCTCCTTTGCGGGGTTTGTGTCGTCAAGTCTGAGGTTGCACACGCCGCCGTATTTTAAAGCGGTCATAAAGTCAATGCAAATTGCCTTTGCGTGACCTATATGAAGGTAGCCGTTCGGCTCCGGAGGAAAGCGTGTCTGAACGTGAGTTTTAACACCCTCTCTTAACTCCTCGTCTATAATATCGTGTATGAAGTTACTCATACCCTCTGTTTTGATTTCTTCCATATTTAAAACTCCTTAAAGGGATTTAATTGCTTCGTCAATTCTTTTTATAACGCGCTCTTTACCTAAAAGCTTCATAATCGAGCAAAGGTCGGGAGTGTTTTTTCGTGATGTAACGGCGAGCCTTATAATTGTTGAAACGTCACCCACATGACCCTTAAAGGCAGTGGGGTCTTTTTTGTATTCCTTAACGTTGGGTGTAAAGCCAAGGGGCTCGCAAAGAGCTTTAAGCTTTTCAAACCATTCGTCCTTAGAGTCACCTTCGTTGTAAACGTCGCGGTATGCCGTGAGCACCGCCTTTGCATCATCGGGAGAAATATTTTCGGGAAGGATAAATTCCGATTTGTAAAGCTCGTCGTACATATATGATAAGTATTCCGGAACCTCGCTCCATTTTGAAATATCCTTACGCGGCTTCGGATTTTCGCGGTCAATGTTTACAATGTCACGCGAGCGCATAGGCTCTTTTGTGAAAACATCGTAAAATTCCGGAGCGTTTTCCTTTGCCCACGAGGCAACGCACGAATAAACCGTGTCGGCATCCATAAGAGATATTACGTTTTTACTTACATCCGAGAGTTTAACAAGGTCAAAAAGACAGCCGCTTGCACTCATTTTTTTAAGGTTAAAGGGGAATTCCTTGTAAGAGGCCCTCGGGTTTTGCCTGCGCCAATCTTCAAAGGTGGAGTTAATAAGCGTTAAAAGATATTCAATAATACTTTCCTTCGGAAAGCCTGCTTCAAACAGATAGCTTACAGCCGCCTCGGGATCCTTGCGCTTTGAAAGCTTGCGCTTGTTGCCGTCTTCCTCGTCAAGCTTCATAACTTGCGAAACATGGGCGTATTTGGGTACCTTAAAGCCGCAAGCCTTAAAAAGCTGAATGTGCTTCGGAACGGAGGAAAGCCATTCCTCGGCTCTTATTACGTGAGTAGTTCTCATAAAGTGGTCGTCGCAGGCGTGCGCGAAGTGGTAAGTAGGTATGCCGTCGGACTTTAAAAGAACTTCGTCTATAACATTTTCGGGCATTTCTATTTTGCCGCGAATCATATCCTCAAAGGTGATTCTGTGAGCTTCGTCACCGGGGGAGCGGAAGCGAAGCACATACGGCATTCCCGAGCTTATTTTTTCTTCTATTTCTTTAAGAGAAAGATTGCGGCATTTTGCGTATTTTCCAAAATAGCCTGTTATAAGCGCGCCGTCCTTTTCCTCCTGCTCGCGAAGAGCGGAAAGCTCCTCCGAGGTACAAAAGCAGGGGTAAGCAAGACCCTTTTCGGTGAGCGATTTTGCAACAATGCGGTAAATATCAACGCGTTTGCTTTGCGTGTACGGTCCGTATTCGCCGCTTTCCGTGCCAAAGCCCGTTACACCTTCCGAGAATTCCACGCCGAGGCTTTTAAAGCCGTCTATTATAGCGGAAACGCCGTCGGTAATTTCACGCTTTTTGTCGGTGTCCTCTATTCTTAAATATGCCGTGCCGCCTGAGGCGTTTGCGGTTAAGAGGTTTACAAGCGCAGTGTAAAATGCGCCTACGTGCAAATAGCCTGTAGGGCTTGGTGCAAAGCGCGTAACTCTTGCACCTTCTTTTAAGGCTCTTTCGGGGTAGCGAGCCTCAAGATCTTCTACTGTTTGTGTTACATCGGGAAAAAGAAGCTCTGCGAGCTTTTTGAAATCTGAAATCATAATGCTTTCTCCAAACTGAATATTATACAACACCTTATTATGACAGAAAATTACCGAAGTATCAAGTGGTAATGTGCAAAAAATTATAATATTTTACAATATTATGAAAAAATATTGACTTTTTCGGGATTTTGTTTTAATATTGACAGGATGAGATTAGTCTCATAGCTTTTGAATCGGTAAAATGGGCAGTCGCGTGCAAGTTTTTTGTATGAGGAAAGTCCGGGCATCGCACGGCAAAGCAACGGCTAACGGCCGCCGAGGGTAACCTTAGGGACAGTGCAACAGAGATATACCGCCGCGTTTTTTGCGGTAAGGGTGGAAAGGCGAGGTAAGAGCTCACCGGCGCACGGGAGACCGTGCGGCCATGTAAACCCTGCTTGATGCAACACCGACCGGGGAGTTTGCCGGACAGCGAGTTTCCAATTCGCATCCCCGACGGGTGGCTGGAGTCCTGCGGCAACGTAGGATCGAGAAAGATGATTGCCTTAAACGACAGAACCCGGCTTACAGTTTTACCGATTCTTTAATCCTTTCGGGAGTGATTTTTTGAAAAAGGTTATAAGTGTTCTTGCGGCGCTTATTATGCTTTTTACTATTGTGCCGGTTTGCTTTTCCGCAACTGAGCCACAGGTTTTTGTAACAACCGAAAAAACCGAATCCGGCAATATAAAGGTTACGTTTTGGGGCAGTAGCCTAAAGCGCCTTACGAGTGCCTCGTTTTTTGTAAATTACAGCTCCGATGCCTTTAGGCTTGTAAAAGCAAAAGAGGGCGGCAAGGTGGCAGACGAAGAGTTTTTCGCAAATTTCCCCGGTGTATGGGTATTCGGCGAAAAGAGCGACAGCTTGGGCGCGGCAGCGGGCTTTTTAAGCTCCGGCGGAGTTACGGCAAACGGAACCGCCGTGTTGTGCGAGTTTGAGTTTGAGGTTGTTAACGGCTTTTCGCCCAACGGCAGGATATCTGCTTATGTTGACGAGCTTTTTACCGATAATAAAAATCCTTCCGACGATATTTTTAAAAAAGATAAGCCGATGCTTCTTTTTGAGGGTAGCTTTACCGCTCCGCGCGGCGGTGACCTTAACGGCGACGGTGTTTTCGATGTGCTTGATATCGCGCTTTTAGAGCTTTACCTAAGCTCTCACCGAGAGCTTACCGAGGGTGAGTTTAATTTAGCCGATGTAAATTGTGACGGCGCTGTAAATTACAGAGATTTTTACCTTATTTTTATTCTTGATGGTGAAAAAATAAGGGAGTATGATCTTAATGGCGACGGTGTTCTTGATGTGCTTGACCTTTGCCTCTTTGAATTAACCCTTTCGGAGCACAGAGAAGCAGATGAGCGTGAATTTATAATTGCCGACGCGAATTGCGACGGTGAACTAACTGCCGAGGATTATTCAGCTGTTGTAAATGCAGCGTTACAGTAATTTTCGGCGCAGGAGATTTTATGGAACTTACAGAAAAAAAGCTTACCTCAGTCGAAATATTCGACGGTGTTGTAATTCATCTTTTTAAGGATACCGTAGAGCTTCCGGACGGAAGAGAGGCTGTTCGTGAAATAATACGTCACCCCGGTGCGGTTTGCGTTTTGCCTATTGATTTTGACGGCAACGCGTATTTTGTAAGGCAGTTCAGATACGCCTTTAACAAGGTTACGCTTGAGGCGCCTGCCGGAAAGCTTGAAAAGGGCGAGGATATTAAGGAAGCCGCTCTTCGCGAGCTTAGTGAGGAAACGGGTCTTACGGCAAAAAAGATAACATATCTCGGAGAAATGTATACAACGCCTGCGCTTATAGATGAAATTATTCATCTTTATATTGCAGAGGATTTAACCCCCGGAAAGCAGAGCCTTGACGAGGACGAGTTTATTAATGTTGAAAAGATGAGCCTTGAGGAAGCCGCAAAAAAGGTTATGAACGGTGAGATTAAGGACTCAAAAACACAAACAATAATATTGCGCGCGGTAATGAGTCGCAAAAATTAATTTTTACGGAGGCGGGATAGGAAAAATATAATTATGTCGGAAATTTTATATGAATATGCGATGTGGTTTATTTTGGCAGGTGTGGTTATTGCGGCTTTTGCGGCGGTAAGGCTTGCGGTCTATTTTAAGCGTTTTCATGCTCAAACGCTCAGAATAAAAAACGAATATAACCACTCGTACGATAAAGATGATTGTTATTTTTGGCAGCGAGAGCTTCGTTGTCATTATTTAAGGCTTTTGCCTTTTGTTACTAAAAAAAATGTGCTTAAGGTGCATAATGTGTTTTTTCGTAAGAAAAATAAATAAAATCCGGGGCTGTAAAAAATATGAGTTTTTTACAGCTTCTTTTTTTCGGCACTTTTGCTTGAGTTGAAAACTTTTACGAAAACCATTTATGGGCATTTTAACCTAAAAACTATTGCATAATATGAAAAAACGGTGTATAATGCTAATATAAAGTTATTCCGCAAGGAGGAGTTTTTATGCCAACCTTAGATATTATGAAGTATAAAACCAAAAAGAACAACCTGCACCTTAGAGTGGCTATGGGTCATTTTGTAATGGGCAGCACCCACAGTAATTATTATATAGACGTTGTTTCGCAAAAGGCACGTATGTCCGAGGCAAAGGCTGTTGCAAAGGAGCTGTGCTCGTATTATTACGCCGACACTATAGTTGACTCCATTCTTTGTATAGACGGTACGGAGGTTATAGGTGCGTGCCTTGCGGATTACCTTGCAAAGGCGGACTTTATTAATATGAATGCACATAAGTCAATTTATGTTGTCACTCCCGAAATTACAAGCGGCAACCAATTTTTGTTCCGTGACAATATTGTGCCTATGATTTCCGGCAAAAACGTGTTAATACTTTCCGTTTCCGTAGCTTCAGGTAAAACCGCAGAGGCGGCAGTAGATGCCGTTCAATATTACGGCGGTACCGTCAGCGGAATTTGCTCAATTTTTTCAACTGAAACCGAGTGCAGAGGACTTCCCATACGCTCCGTTTTCGACCCGAACGACCTTGATAATTACGGAATTTATCCCGCTCACGAGTGCCCTATGTGCAAAGCCGGCAAAAAAATAGACGCCCTCGTTAACAGCCATGGATTTTCGAAGCTGTAATAATGCTGCGCTATAATTGTCGCGTAAATATAAAGCCTCACGCTTTACGCGTAACGCGAAATGTAGAGTGCCGATATCGAAATCGCCGAAGGCGAGTTTGAATTGTAATTGTTCGTTATTAAAATAACCTGTATTCTTTAAATTGGAAAATATTCCGATTGGAGGGTGCGGGTTTTTATTTTGACAATATTACGATGTCTTGAATAATAAATTAAAGAATTTATCCGCGCAGAAAACAGTAAGCTTAATAATTGTTCATATACGATTAGAAAACGCTTTGTGTTGACAGCTTAGCACAATTTTTTGATTCTTAACTGTATGAAGCGTTTTGTGTTTTCTATCGAAATTAATTATTCAACATTTATTGGCGCAACCTGTTGCGTGCAGTGCTGTAGACTTTAAAAATAAAATCGTTAAGCAGTCTTTGAAAAATAAAACGTCTTTCTTGCATATAAAAGAAAATGAGCAAAAGGACAAAATGCACAAGGTGCATCGGCGATGCTTGGCAATAATCAACAGACGTTTAGCTCTTTTACATATGAAATGCCGAATAATCGTAACAGCGTGGCAAAAATTAAAAAAATCTCCTAAACCCCT
>CAYQPJ010000049.1:0-8578 GCA_964419515.1 uncultured Eubacteriales bacterium | reverse complement strand
CACACGCCCCTCAAACGTGCGCGTCTGCCGATTCCGCCACTCTCGCGAGTGCTTAGATACTATAACACCAAATTATTTGTTTGTCAAGTCTTTTTTGCAAAATATTTTATAAAAATTTTTGTCGAATTATTGCGATTGCGGATGCGGCGGCAAATTATTAAAATTTCTATTGCTATTGAAGCGATTTTGGAATATACTATTATATGTAAAAATATATCAAAACATTTCAAGGAGGCGCGAGATGTATCTTTTACCGACGCCTAAAAGGCTTGAGTTAAAAGAGGGAATGCTTTCCTTCTCAAAAAAAACGAATATGCCGCCTGTAAAAAAGGTTGTTTCAAAGGAGCTTTTTATTAAAGAGAGCTACCGTCTTACGGTTGACGGCAACGGCGTGCTTATTGAAGGCGCGGACAAGGCGGGCTTATATTACGGCACACTTACCTTAAAGCAGCTTTTAATGAATTACAGAGGTTGTCTTCCGTATATGTACATATCGGACGAGCCCGAGTATGAATATCGCGGTTTTATGATTGACAGTGCGCGCCATTTTTTTACCGTAGACGAAATTAAAAAAATGATTGATGCGGCTGCTCTTTTAAAATTTAATAAATTCCATTTTCATCTTTCGGATGACCAAGGCTTCAGAATTGAAAGCGAGCGTTTTCCGCTTCTTACCGAAATCGGCTCAAAAAGAAAAGCTTCGCATTTCGGGGCGGATACCTACAGCGATGAGGAGTATTCGGGCTTTTATACAAAGTCAGAGCTTAAGGAAATAGTGGCTTACTGCTCGGAGCGCTTTATTGACGTTATTCCGGAGCTTGACTTTCCGGGGCATACCGCCTCTGTTTTAGCTGCATACCCGGAGCTTTCGTGCACGGGAAAAAGAGTTGAAACAAAGCTTTGCGGCGGAGTTTTTAGCGAGATTCTTTGCGGCGGAAGCGAAAAGGTGCTTGAGTTTTACCGCTCGCTTATAGATGAGCTTTGCGAGATTTTTACAGGTGAATATTTTCATATAGGCGGCGACGAGGCTCCGAAGGTTCAGTGGGAAGGCTGCGAAAAATGCCAAGAGAAAATTAAGGAATTGGGTCTTAAGGACGAGGAACAGCTTCAAAGCTACCTTACAAATGAAATAGCTCTTTACCTTAAGTCAAAGGGCAAAAAGGCCATTTGCTGGAACGAGGCACTTAAGGGCGGTAATCTTGAACGCGGAAACGTTACCGTTTCAATGTGGATGGATAAGTCGGGGCTTTCTCAAAGGTGGGCAAATGCCGGAGGTCCCGTTATTGCCGAATGCTTTGACCCGTATTATGTGGATTATCCTTACGGAATGCACAGTCTCAAGAGTGTATATAATTTTGACCCGCAAAAAATAAAGGGGCTTGATTTTGTGGGCAGAGGAAGTGTTAAGGGTGTTGAGTCGCCGATTTGGACGGAGCATATAGACTCGTTTCAAAAAATGTCGTTTATGTGCTTTCCGCGTTGGTTTGCCGTTGCCGAAACCGGCTGGCACGGCGGCGGTGATAAAAATTTTGTGCGTTTTCTTGATGTTGTGGCATTTTATTGCGATATTTTAAAGGAAATGGGTCACACTCCCGCTCCAAGGGAGTTTTGGACCGTGAGCCTTTACGACAAACAGGTACAAACGCACCGCTTTATTAAAAATGCCGCTACAATGGATACCGTAGCTCAGCTTATTTCCGGCTTTTTCAAGAAAAAGAAGAATACGGAGGGAGAATTGTGATTACATATTCCGTAATAGGCACATCTTGGATTACAAAGGCGTTTATTGACGGTGCAAAAAAGCTTCCCGAGCTGTCGCTTTCGGGTGTTTATTCAAGAACACGTGAGCGCGGCGAGGAGTTTAAAAACGAGGTCGGAGCAAAAGAGGTTTTTACGTCACTTTGCGACCTTGCAAAAAGCGATTGCGACTTTGTTTATGTTGCAAGTCCGAATTCGTGCCACTTTTCACAGTGTAAATATCTTTTGGAGCATAAAAAAAGCGTTATTTGCGAAAAGCCTGTAACAATTACCGCCGAGGAATTTCGTGAGCTTTTTGCGCTTGCCGAAAAAAACGGCGTAATATATTTTGAAGCTATAATGTATATGCACACGCCCGAAAGAAAAAAGCTTTTAAACGCCGTAAAAAAGCTCGGAAGCATTACGAGCGCTCATATTGATTACTCACAGCTTTCGTCTAAATATGATGCTTTGAAGCGCGGAGAGCTTCCCAATATTTTTAATCCGAAAATGAAAACCGGCGCTTTAAATGACCTCGGTATTTATTGTGTTTACCCCGTAGCGGATATTTTCGGTGTGCCGAAAAAAATTATACCTGCGCAAACCATTTTAAGTACGGGTGCGGATGGCTGCGGCTCTGCCGAATTTATGTACGACTCTCTTCAGGTTACGGTAACATACTCAAAGCTCGCGGAGTCGCGTACATCTTCTCAAATTCTCGGTGACCGAGGCACGCTTACAATAGAAAAAATTTCTCAGCTCGCGGGAATGAAGCTTTTTGATAATGACGGCAATTGTGAAGTGATTTCCGAATATTTTGAAAAAAGCGAGCTTATGGCTAACGAGGCGCGCAGTATGGTTTGGTTTTTGACAAAGCCCCGGGAAAGCCGCGAGTTTTACCTTGAATGCGCCGAAATGTCGGCAAGAGTAATTTCTCTTATGGAAAAAATGCGTACGGGAGAGTAAACAATGCTTGAAAAGGAAATTAAAGAATTGCTTCTTGCGGAGGGCGTAAGCGATGTCGGTTTTTGTAAAATCGACCTTCCCGGTGAGGAGCTTAAGTACGCGGTAAGCATTGTAATAAAGCTTTCCGATGCGGTTGTAGATGAAATTGACGGCGAGCCTACGGCAACATATTTCAGTCATTACCGTACGGTAAATGCATATATTGACCGTTGTATTTTAAAGGCGGGGCTTTTTCTTTCGGAAAAGGGCTACAAATATATTCCGATTGCCGCCTCGCAGAGTATGCCGGGGACTCACTATAACGGCAGACTTCCTCATAAAACAGCGGCGCGTCTTGCGGGACTCGGTACCATAGGAAAAAATGCGCTGTTTCTTCACAAAAAATACGGTCCGCGTGTGCGCCTCGGAACTCTTCTTACAGACTGTCCCGTTGAGCGCGACTGTGAGATGCCCGCGGATATTTGTACGGGCTGTGACAATTGTAAAAAAGCGTGTCCCTCGGGGGCTATTTTGGGTGTTTCGTGGCACGAGGGTATTACGCGGGAGGAAATGTTTTCGCCTGCCGTGTGCAGTGAATATATGAAAAAAGCCTTCGGGCATATAGGCAGGGGAGCCGTTTGCGGCATTTGTATGAAGGTTTGCCCTGCTTTTGGGGACAAATGATTTAATAAGGAGTAACGCGTATGGCAAAAATACTTGTTGCCGATGACGAGGAGCTTATAAGGCGGCTTATAGGGGATTGTCTGAAAAAAGAAGGACACACACCGATTTTCGCTTGTGACGGCGATGAAGCTTTGCGCCTTTTTAAGGAGGATAAGGATATTTCGCTGGCACTTTTGGATATTATGATGCCGGGCACCGACGGTTGGGCGGTTTGCAGGAAGATTCGTGAGGTGAGCGGAATACCGATAATGCTTATTTCTGCGCGTTCACAGGATTTTGACCAAATAATGGGCTTTGAATCCGGTGCGGACGATTACGTTACAAAGCCGTTTTCGATTCCCATATTAATGCGCCGTGTGGAAACGCTTTTAAAGCGTGGCTCGACTGTTTCGGAGGAAAATTCAAAAAGAATATCGCTTGACGGAATATTAATTAAAACAGAGGCTCACGATGTTTTTTTAAACGGCGATATGCTTAGTCTTACGCTTAAGGAGTATAAAATTCTTGTAAAGCTTATTTCGCGCCCCGGCAGGGTTTTTACGCGCGAGCAGCTTCTTGATGAGATTTGGGGAATGGAATTTGAGGGCGATACTCGCACGGTTGACTCGCATGTTGCGCGCCTTCGCACAAAGCTCGGTGCGTGGGGTGCCAAGCACATAAAAACAATTTACGGCACGGGCTACAAGGTGGAGTAGTATGAAAAAAAAGCTCGGTATAAGAGCGCGTGTTTTTCTTGAAATAGGCGCTATAATAACTGTTTGCCTTTTGGCACTTACGCTTGTAAACTCAAGAATGCTTGAAAGAGTTTATCTTTGGAACGCGGAGCGTGAGCTTAAGTCAATTGCGCAAAAAATAGAAAATATTGAGGGTGACTATTCAACACAACTTAATTATTACGAAACGTACCACGGTGTAAGCATAGTTCTTTACGATAAAGAGGATAACTGTATTTACGAAAGCGGCGGCGGATATATTTCCGGTGCGCGTCTTTGGGTTGTTAAGCGTACCGAAAATAAGGATGGCAGTTATTTTAATATTTTGTCGGAGGATGACAGCAATACACAGTATATTTTATACGGCGAGGACTTCGGTAAGGGGTATCACCTTGAAATAACGTCTCAAAAGGACCCTATCCAGGAAAATGCCGAGCTTGCAACGTTTGTTACAACGACCGTTACAATTGCCGCACTTATTTTTACGCTGATTTTTGTTTCGCTTTACGCAAAGCGGTTTACAAAGCCGCTTATAAAAATGAGCGAGGTTACGGAGAAAATGAGCGGACTCGACTTTTCGGAAAAGCTTGATATAAAAAGAAATGATGAAATAGGTGCTCTTTCCGAAAATATTAATACGCTTTCCGCCTCGCTTGATACGGCACTTACAGAGCTTAAGGAAACAAATGCCGATCTTTTAAAGGATATTGAAAAGGAGCATGCCGTTGACAGCATGCGAAAGGAATTTATGTCTTCCGCATCGCACGAGCTTAAAACTCCGATTGCCATTATAAGAGGCTACGCCGAAATGCTTAAGCTGTCGCTTCCCGAGACGGAAAGCGGCGCAAGAGAATATTGCGACATAATAATTAACGAGTCCGATAAAATGAACACCCTTGTTTTAAATATGCTTGAAGCCTCACTTTATTCCTCCGGCGTTAAAAAACCGCAAAAGACAGAATTTTCGTTAAATGAGTTTATAGGCTCGTTTTTAAAGCGGAGTGCGCCGATTTTTTCGGAAAAGAGTGTAAGCTGCGTGTTTAATGAGGATGAGGATTGCACTGTTTTCGGTGATGAGAAACAGCTTGAAACGGTTCTTTCAAACCTTATTTCAAATGCGTGTAGTCATGCAAGCGGTAAAAAGCTTATAAAAGTCTACACCGAAGTTAAAAAGGAAAAAGCGGTTGTTTTTGTTTACAATAGCGGAAAGCCCATTGATGATAAGGATAAGGATAATATTTTTAAAAGCTTTTACCGCGCGGACAAGGCTCATTCGCGTGCCGAAGGGCGATTTGGCTTGGGGCTTTCAATTGTAAAGTCAATAACCGAGCTTCACTCAACTGAGTGCGGTTTTAAAAATGAAGAAGACGGCGTGACCTTCTTCTTTGAAATAGAAAAATTTTGCGACGACGGTCGTTAATGTGAAAGGAAAACAGATGGATATAAATTTTGTAATACCCTGCCTTTTGGGCGTAGAGGGACTTATTGCGGACGAGCTTCGCTCGCTGGAAGCGAAAAACGTTGAGGCGCAAAACGGAAGAGTGCTTTTTTCGGGAGACGAAAACCTTCTCGCGAGAGTTAATATTTGCTCGCATTTTGCGGAGCGCGTTCAAATACTCGTGGGAAGCTTTGAGGTTCATACCTTTGATGAGCTTTTTGAAAAAACAAAGGCGCTCCCGTGGGAGGAATGGATAGGTGCTTACGATGCATTCCCCGTTAAGGGTTATTCGCTTAAATCCGACCTTTTCAGTGTGAGTGACTGTCAGTCAATTATTAAAAAGGCGGTTGTTGAACGCCTTAAGTCTAAGCACGGTATTTCGTGGTTTGACGAAACGGGACCCGTGCATCAAATTCAGTTTTCAATAATGAATAACACGGCCTCGCTTTTAATCGACACATCGGGCGCCGGGCTTCATAAGCGCGGCTATCGCCTTCAGCAAAACGGAGCGCCCATAAAGGAAACGCTTGCGGCGGCTATTGCGGCGCTTTCAAAGCTTAAGCATTATCACACGCTTTACGACCCTATGTGCGGAAGCGGAACGCTGCTGATAGAGGGCGCTTTATATGCTCATAATATAGCACCCGGTCTTAACAGACATTTTGCCGCGGAGCGCTTTGAGGTGCTTCCCGAGGGGATTTGGAGGGAGGAGCGCGAAAGAGCGAAAAGCCTTGAAAAGGTAGATACCGATTTTGAAGGCTATGGCTCGGATATTGACGGCGAGGCTGTAAAGCTTGCTGTGCAAAATGCCTCAAGACTCCCCATAGGTGAAAAGCTTCATTTTGAAAAGCGTGATATAAAGAATTTTAAAAAGTACAGTGAACGCGGAACGGTGTTGTGCAATCCGCCATACGGCGAAAGACTTCTTGATATTAAAGAAGCCGAAGAGCTTTATCGCGAAATGGGAAAAGTATTTGACAAACAGCACGGTTGGAGTTATTATGTAATTACTCCGGATGAAGAGTTTGAAACGTGCTTTGGCAGAAAAGCCGATAAGCGCCGCAAGCTTTACAACGGAATGATTAAATGTCAGCTTTACATGTATTTTAAATAATTCGGAAATATAATGTGGCTGCAAAATATTAAAGTAAGGGAGGAACGGAATGAAGCATTTATTTATTATTAATCCTAATTCCGGTAAGGGCGCGGAAGCGCAAAATTTTATAGAAGGTCTTGAGAAAAAGCTCATGGCGGCAGGCATTGCCGATTATGACATACATATTACAAATGCCGCAAGAGACGGGCTTGAATATACAAAAAAAGAAGTATTAAAGGGCGAGCCTATAAGGGTGTATGCCTGCGGCGGTGACGGTACGCTTTACGAGGTTGTAAATGCGTGTGTCGGTCACGAAAACGCCGAGATCGCCGCAATTCCCTTGGGAAGCGGAAATGATTTTATAAGAATTTTCGGTAAAAAGGAAACGCTTTTAAATGTTGAGGATCACATTAACGGAACGCCTATGGACTTTGATCTTATAAAGTGCGGAGACGAATACGCAATTAATCAATGCTCAATGGGACTTGATGCCGAGGTTTGCGCAAAGCAGGCAAGCTTTAAAAAAATGCCCTTCCTCTCGGGAGAGGCGGCGTATACCGCTTCGCTTCTTTATTGCTTTATAGGTAAAATGAAAAGCACCTTCACAATACAAATTGACGATGATGAGCCATTTACGAGCGATGTTCTTTTCTGTTTCGCAGGTAATTCGCGTTGGTACGGTGGTGGATATATGGCGGCGCCGAAGGCTCTTATGTATGACGGTCTTCTTGACTTTGTTATAGTTAAAAAGGACTGCCCGAGAATTTGGCTTTTAACACTTATAAATAAGTACAAAAAGGGTCAGCATCTCGGTTGGGAGCGCACCGTGTTTAAGCGAGGCAAAAAAGTTACCGTAAAAAGCGCAAAGCCCGCCGCGGTTAACGTTGACGGCGAATGCAAATATGTAACCGAAAGCACCTTTGAGATTGTTGAAAAGGGAATTAAATTTGTTGTTCCGCGTTGCTCGGATTTTATTGAGAGAATGAATAACGGAACACTTTAAAAAAATAAACGGACTGTAAAAACATGAGTTTTTACAGTCCGTTTGTGTTAGCGTGATTATTGGCTGATATATTTGATAAGGCTTTTCGGCTTATCGGCTTATCGGATATAGTTAGTTTCAGCGTCCCAACCTCAAGAAGCGGATTTATAATTTGGTATGTATTAACACTCGGTAGTCAAGAATTAACCGTGTTTTTTAAAAATTAACGTTTTTTCACGAGAATTAACGGTATTATTTAAGAATTAACGATTTTGTCTTTGTACCGTTGATTCTTTTGCCTGTTTTACATAATAAACGAAAGACCTGCACGCGGGGTATATTACGACATATCCGAGGCGTACAAGTCTATGCATTTAATATGATTGAACCGCCGTGTACGGAACCGTACGCACGGCGGCGTGAGAGGTCGGCTACTCAATTAAAGGGTAGCCTCCTACTAGATTCAATATTTTTAAATGCTGAAAAACCGATTATTCCTTGCTTATTACTTTTTTCTGCCAGGATTTTTTATTGCATTTTGGGCAACGCATATATCTTGTTCTGCCCCAATGAGCTGAAATAAGTACATTTTTATAAGACGGAACATATTTATGTCCGCATTTGGAGCATTTATAGTAGCCTGCCGTCTGTTCGATTCTGATTGAAAATATAACACCTAAAGTAAACAGAATGGCACTTATAACGATAAGAACGGCCTTTAGCCAATTTGCCATTTGAACAAAAGAGGCAACAAATATGAGCGTTATAAAAACTATTGAACTCGAATAGCCTGTAAAAATTTCAAAGGACAGTAACCTTTTGTCTGCATCTTGCTTTTGTTTTAATACTTCAAGTAAGTTTTTTTCCGATTCTTTATTGTAATTATCCATTGTAATTACCTCCCCGCTTAATAAATCATTTACTGTGATGCCGAGAATATCACACAATTCAAGCATTATTGAAGAGTCCGGCAAAGAAAGTCC
>CAYQPJ010000048.1:6073-9129 GCA_964419515.1 uncultured Eubacteriales bacterium | reverse complement strand
ATTCTGCATTTGCGCGACAAACGTCGCGCACTGTTTTGCATTTTGCATTTGCGCGACAAACGTCGCGCATTGCGCATTTTATTCTTCTGAAGAAGCGCTGTTTTGCTTTCCGAACGCGTTTGCCTCATTTTTAAGTCTCATCGGAATAATGAGGAATACAAAGCTGTCGCCGTCAAGCGGCTTAATTATAATCGGCGAAATGGGGCTGTTAAGTTCTATTTGAACCTCGTCGGAATCGACTGTTTTAAGGCAGTCCGTAAGATATGTGTTGTTAAAGCCTATTTCTATTCGCTTTCCTTCAATTTTAGCGGGAATTTGGTCGTTTGCGTTACCTATTGCGGTAGAACTCGAAATGCTTATTGAATTGTCCTCGAAAACACAGCGAACGGGAGTTTTTATTTTTGAGGTTATAAGAAGCGAGGTTCTTTCAACGCTGTCGCACAAAAGCTTAAGATTTACAATGGCTTTTGTGGAGTTTTCCTTCGGAATGGCATTTCTGTAATTGAAAAATTCACCTTCCAAAAGACGTGAAACAATTCTGTAATTGCCTATTTCGAAAAGAATATATTTTTTGCCTATGTTAATTGTAATGTTTTCGTCGGAATCATTAATAAGCTTAACTACCTCCGAAAGAGTTTTTGCCGGAACAACAAAGGTAAGCTCTTCACCGTTCCATTCAATGGGCTCGTTTCTTACGGCAAGTCTGAAGCCGTCGCACGAAACAAGACGAAGGTTTCCGTTTGTTATTTCAAATTTAATACCTTTGTGAACGGGCTTAAGATCCGAAACGGCAACGGCAAATATTGTTTGACGAACCATTTCCTTGAGAATGCTTTGTTTAATTGCAAGCGGCATACCGCCGGTTACCGTGGGAAGATCCGGATAATCGTCGGAAGGGATGCTTGTTAAGGTAAAGTCCGAGTTACCGGAGCGAATTTTGCAAAGGCTGTGCTCGTCAATTTCAATTTCAACGTTTTCTCCCGGAAGCTTTCTTAAAATATCGCAAAGAATGTGAGAGCTTAAAACAATGCTTCCTTCTTTAATTACCCTGCACTCAATAACAGTGGTAATTCCGACCTCAATGTCGTAGCCCGAAAGAGTAAGGCTTGAGTTTTGAGCCTTGAAAAGTATACCCTCCGTAGCCGGAATTGCGCTTTTTTGAGAAACGCCTCTCTGAACTATTCCGCAAGCCTCCGAAAGCTGTGCGGTGTTGCAGATAATTTTCATATAAAGACCTCCGTAATGTGAGATTGGTTAAAACTTTTTAAAAACCGATTTTTAAAATTTTTAAAATTTTTCAGGCTTTTAATAATAATATAAACAGTAGTAGCAGTAGTGTGTGTTCAAAATGTAGAAGCTTTTGAAAAAGCCTTATTTTTCCACGGTTTAACCGGTTTTTTACAATGTAGGAAAAATGTTTAAGAATGTCGGCAAAATAATTCTTTTAAAGAATAATGTAGATTATGTTCAAAAAGCTTAAACATTGAATGTTCAAAATGTCAGTTACTCATCGCGCTCGTTCTTGATATTTTTCATAATATCGTAAACGGTAGACTTAAGTGAAGGGTTCTCTTCCATCTTGCTTTCCGCGGCTTCAAGCGAATAAATAACGGTTGAGTGCTTTTTACCGCCGAACTCCTTACCTATTTCTTCATATGTAAGGTTTGTTATTTCTCTTATAACATACATCGCAAATTGTCTTGCGTTTGTAATTTCGGCTTTTTTCTTTTCCGAGCGAATGTCATCGGGTGAAATGCCGAAGGCCTTGCCTACCTGCTCGATAATGTTATTTATGGTAACCTCTGTGGGCTGCGCGTAATAAATAACATCTTTTATTGCATCGTTTGCATCGCCTATCGTGGGTGGCCTGCTGTTTATTTGGTAAACGGCATAAATCTTTCTTACAACGCCCTCTATTTGCCTTACGTTGTTTTTAAGCCTCTCGGCAATAAATTCAACAACGTCATCGCTCATTTTCATATTGAAGAATTGTGCCTTGCGCTTTATAATTGCAATTCGCGTTTCGAGCATAGGCGGCTGGATGTCCGCCAAAAGTCCTTGAATAAAGCGGCTTCTTAAGCGTTCCTCAAGCGATTGAATGTCCTTGGGCGGTCTGTCGGATACAAGTACAATTTGCTTGCCCTGGTTTATAAGAGCCTCAAACGTGTAGAAAAATTCCTCCTGCACGGTGGGGTTTCTGCCTATAAATTGAATATCGTCCATTAAAAGCACGTCGGCGTTTCTGTATTTCTTATGAAATTCCGTCATATTCTTTTCGGAAATATGCGCAATCATTTCATTTAAAAAGTTTTCGCCGTTGGTGTAAATAATGTTAAGGTTAGGCTTTGTTTTTTTGATTTCAACGTTAATTGCCTTTAAAAGGTGGGTCTTGCCGAGTCCCGATTCGCCGTAAATGAAAAGCGGATTGTGAATACTGCCGGGATTTTGCGCAACGGCAACAGCCGCAACATATGCAAATTTATTTGTAGAGCCTACAATAAAGTTTGCAAAGGTACAGTCAATGCTGTTTATGGGAGCGGCAATGCTGACGGTGTCGGTAATGTCCGAGAGTCCGTCATCGCTTTCAAGCTCCTTCTCCTTTAAAAGCATTTCGTCCGTTACAATAATCGGTCTTAATTCAAAGCCCATTACGTTACGGGTAGCCTCTGTAATTTCGCCTAAAAATCTGCTTTCGATAATATCTCGCTTAAATTCTGTGGCGGTTTTTAAAATCAGCTTGTCGTCTGCAATGTTTACAGGCTCCAGGGATTCCATCCACGCCTTAACAACCGTTTCGGTGCAAAGCGTGCGAAGCTGTTCCAAAATAAGAAGCCACATCTCATTGAGATTGTCCAAAAATATTCACCCCGAAAAATTTGATTACAATAAGCTATAGTTATTCCTATTTAGTATACCATATAATATAGCTTATTTCAACCTTACAATTAAAAAAATAGTAATAAAAATAATTACAATATATATTGCATTTTTTTTCCGTTTTTAGTAATATTTAAGTGGTGAAATATTTTTTGGGCTTTTCGCCATAATTCGACACG
>CAYQPJ010000048.1:0-5973 GCA_964419515.1 uncultured Eubacteriales bacterium | reverse complement strand
TTTTCGCCATAATTCGACACGAGAAAACAAAAAAGAGGTAAAAAAATTGGACTACACAAAGGATAAGTGCCCCGTTTGCGGTGAGCTTTTTAAGGAGGACGACGACATTGTTGTTTGTCCCGTTTGCGGAGCACCGCACCATAGGGAATGCTACAATAAAGAAAATCATTGCCATTTTGAGGACAAGCACGAAGAGGGCTTTGATTTTTCAAGCCTTCACAAGGAAAACCTCAACACAATAGAAACCGCTTACGACTCCGAGACAATTAAAAAAATGCCTAACGGAGATCGCGTTGCGGAATATTGCAAAAAGGACCCCGAGCTTGACTTTTTAACAAAGCAAATTATGAAGCTCTCTTTTCCGGATACGGAGGATGACGTTATTTTAGGCGATGCGCCGGCAGTTTATTACAGAGAAGCGGCCGGAAAAAAGGCGGGCTATTACCTACCGCGGTTTTTCTTTATTGAAAATGACAAAGAAAGGCATTTGTACTTTAACTTTTCCGCTTTTTTCATTCCGCTTACATGGTGCGTTTACAGAAAGCTTTACAAGGCGGCGGCGCTTGTTTTGGCACTTTACGCTTTGTTGTTTTCAATTACGCTTATGCCGCTTTTTTCAAATAATTTTGAGGTCTTAAACGCGTATAACACCGTTGTTGAAGAGGAGGGCGTTGAAGGTCTTGAAAATATTCTGAATTACTCTACGGGTATGTCGGACTCAATTACAAAATGCGAATCGGAGCTTTTCGAGGCGATTGAAAGAAACTCCCTTCCTACAGCCGTAAATGTTGTTTTTTCCTTGGTGAAGTTTGCTTTGAGAATAGTTTTCGGAATTTACGGTAACAGGCTTTACTTTATGAAGGTAAAAAAGCTCGCACGAAAGGCAGCCGAGCAATTTGATATTAAAAATAAGAGCGAAAAAAAGGCGGCACTTTCTTATATGAGAAAAAAGTGCGGCACGTCAAATATGGTTATAGTGGCCTTTGCGATTTTAATTGAGCTGTATTTTATGTTTTAAAAAAAATGAAGAAATTTAAAAGTATTATAAATTTTTAAAAATATTATGGGGTGATTTTTATGAAAATAAAATATTTCGGAACCTGCGCGGCAGAGGGCTTTCCCGGCTTATTCTGCTCGTGCGACACTTGTGAAAGAGCAAGAAAAGCAGGCGGCAAAAACATTCGCACACGCTCCCAGGCGCTTATTGACGGCAAGCTCTTAATAGATTTTCCGCCGGATACGTATTTGCATGTTTTAAATTACGGTCTTGATTTAAGGGACATTAAGTCGTGCATTATAACTCACGGTCACGAGGACCACCTTTACGAGCGCGACTTTTTCTACAGAGTACACGGCTTCGCTTATTATAACGACGAGGAAAAAAAGGAGCCGCTTAAAATTTACGCCTCAAGAAAATCGGGCGCACGCCTTCGCGGCTTTTTGGCGGAGAATTGCACCGATATGAGAGATCCGAAGGCTGTTGAGGTTCACGTTATAGATGAGTTTGAGCCGTTTTTCACGGAGGGCTTTAAGGTAACGCCCTTAAAGGCGGATCACGACGAAACTCTTGAGCCGCTTATTTACTTAATAGAAAAGGACTCAAAGGCTCTTCTTTACGGCCACGATACAGGCTACCTTCTCGAAGAAACCTGGAAATATCTTAAGGAAAGCGGCGTTCACCTTGATTACGTTTCGCTTGACTGCACAAGCATAGTGGAAAAGGAATCGTACCGCCACCATATGGGTCTTGACGCGTGCTTCGATGTTAAAAAGAGACTTATTGAAGAGGGTATAGCAGACGGCTCTACCGTATTTTGTCTTAATCACTTTTCACATAACGGTCTTTTAACGTACGATGAGCTTGTTCCCGTTGCAAGGGAGCTTGGCTTTGAAGTATCCTACGACGGCGCCGAATTTGAATTTTAAAAAGGAGAGGGTGCAAGGGCACCTTGTGAATTATTATGATGACTCCACTTGCAGATAGAATAAGACCCGAAAGTCTTGATGATATTGTAGGTCAGGAACACCTTGTGGGTGAGGGCAAGCCTTTAAGAAATATTATAGAATCGGGCGCTCTTCCGAATTTGATTTTTTACGGGCCCTCGGGCACCGGTAAAACAACGCTTGCGGGGATTATTGCAAAAAAGACGGACCGCGTTTTAAGAAGACTTAATTGCACAACAGCCGGCACGCAGGATATAAGAGATATTGTGGCGGAGCTTAACAGCTTTACCGCTCCGAACGGAATTCTTCTTTATCTTGATGAGATTCAGTATTTTAACAAAAAGCAACAGCAAACGCTTCTTGAGTATATTGAAAACGGCTCTATTACGCTTATTGCCTCCACCACGGAAAATCCTTATTTTTACGTTTACAGCGCAATTTTAAGCCGTTCTTCCGTGTTTGAATTTAAGTATGTTACCCCGAACGAGGTAAAAAGGGCTGTAGAGCGCGGCTTTTCGTTTATGGAAAGGGAGCGCGGCGAGCAATTTGAAATTGAAGACGGTGTTGTTAACCATATTTCAAACGCCTGCGGAGGCGACGTGAGAAAATGTCTTAATGCCGTTGAGCTTTGCGTGCTTTCGAGTTTAACGCCCGCGCCCGGCAAAAAAAGAGTAATTACGCTTTCAAATGCCGAGGCGCTTACGCAAAAAAGCGCAATGCGCTACGACCGCGAGGGCGATGAGCATTACGACCTGCTTTCCGCATTTCAAAAATCAATGCGCGGCTCCGACCCCGATGCCGCCGTTTATTATCTTGCAAGGCTTCTTGAATCGGGCGATTTGACCTCCGCGATAAGGCGACTTCTCGTGTGCGCGGCAGAGGATGTGGGCCTTGCGTATCCGATGATTTTACCTATTGTAAAGGCGGCAACCGATACCGCCCTTCAGGTGGGACTCCCCGAGGCGCGAATTCCGCTTGCCGATGCGGTAATTCTCGTTGCAAATTCGCCTAAATCAAATTCGGCTTACTGTGCAATAGATGCCGCGACGCAGGATATTAAGCGCGGCAAAACGGGACCTGTTCCGAGAAGCCTTCAAAATATGCATTTTGACGGCGACGATGCCGAGGTTAAGGGGCAGTTTTACCTTTATCCGCACGATTACGAAAACAGGTGGGTTTATCAGCAATATCTTCCCGATGACATCAGCGAAAGAAAATATTATACATTCGGTGACAATAAGCAGGAGCAGGCGGCAAGAGATTATTGGCTGAAGGTAAAAAAGCAAAGGTTTAAATAAGTGTGAGGTGTTTATTTATGAAAAAACGTGTGGCTGCGTTTATACTTGCTTTTATTTTACTTGTTTTTACGGCAATTCCCGCGCTTGCCGGAGATATTGTCGAAAATGACGAAGAGCGTTATTTTATTGTCGACAGCTACAGCCACGCTTACGACGAGCTTAACGAAAATTACGAGGAGCTTTTGGACAATCCCGAGTTTTCGGAATTAATGGAGGAGCTTTTTGAAAATCCGAAATTTTCCGGGCTTGTTCTTACGGCGCTGGCATTGCTTTTCCTCTTTTTGCCAATGCTTGTTGTTATGATTGTTTTCATTGTTCTCAATGCAAAGGCCAAGAGCAAATTGCAGGATTACAGAATCAGGGAATTTTACAGCGGTATTGACCAGGGCTTTTTAAATAATTTAAATGAGGACGGCACACTTAAAAATCCGAATGTTAAAAGAGAGTGGTACGCAGACGCCTTCCCGGAGGGTGAATTTTACGTTCCCGAGCCGAGAGGCATTTGGATTGAAAGAGCAGCTGCAAGAGCCGCCGCCGAAAAGGAAGCGAAGGAAAAGGCAGCCTCGGAGGGTGCCGAAAATGCCGAGAACGGTGAAAATGCCGAGAACGGTGAAAATACGGCAGAAAAGGACTCGGAGCTTAATACAGCTGAAGCAGCGCCCGAGAGCAAATCCGAGAACGAGGGAGGTAATGAAAATGCGTAAGCCCGCAAAAGCGGCTTTTTGTATATTTTTAATTACAGCCTTAATTTTTTCAATGTGCGTACAGTCCCTTGCCGTAGCTAACGGCGAGGAGGAATTCACGATTTTTAACGATTGGTATACCGTAACCGTTCCGAAGGGCTACATACTTCTTTACAATGAAGAAAATTATACCTTCATTTGTGAAAAAAACAACAATACATATTACATTGTGGTAAATCATTACTATAACGGCAGTGATATGAACCCCGCGCGTTACAGTGACCACGATCTTTTGGCCATAGGTATGTATTTTGAAAGGGTTTTACAAAACGGAAAGTATTGTAATTACTATTTACAAAGAATGGAAAAAGACGTTAAGATAAACGGCGCATCGGGCGTAAAGGGAACTTATTCTTACGACGATTTTGACAGTGAGCCGTATAACGAGGATGTTTACTTTATTTTCGGTAAAAACAGGCTTTTGGCTATATCGTTCAGGTCTTTCGGAGAATTTGAAGAGTCGGATGTTATGACGGTTCTCAATTCCTGCACTTTAAACGACGAGCTTTACGGCGACAATAAATTTGAAAATCCCGCGGATTTTACAAACGCTCCACCGCTTGTGGAAACGCACGACCGTGATATGCAGGAGGTTGACGAATACTTTTTCGGCGATTCCGAAAAAACTCTTCTTGAGAGAGACAAGCAGGCTATACGTAAGGTTATATGGGCTACCGTTTTCAGCGCAGTTTTGCTCTTCGGCATTCCCACGCTTATTGTTACCGCCGTTACAATTTCCTTAATTGTAAAATACCGAAAAAAGAAAAAGAAAATTATTGAATATAAAGACCGCTTCGGCGATTTATAAATGAGGTGCTTTTTTATGAAAAAATTTCCCATCGGCGTTATTATAAACAGCTTCAGAACAGATATTCCCACTTCTGTTAAAAAGGCGGCAGAGGTCGGCGCACAGGGCATTCAGGTTTATGCCACAAACGGCGAAATGGCGCCCGAAAATCTTTCCGCCGAAAAAAGAAGAGAGTTTTTAAAGCTTGTTAAGGACAACGGCCTTGTAATTTCCGCGCTTTGCGGTGACCTCGGCGGAGGCGGCTTTACCCACCCCGAAAAAAATCCCGCAAAAATAGAAAAATCAAAGAGAATTCTCGACCTTGCAAAGGAGCTTGAAACAGACGTCGTTACAACTCATATCGGCGTTGTTCCGAGCGATAAGGCAAACGACAGATATAAAATCATGCAGGAGGCCTGCCACGAGCTTGCGGAATATGCCGACTCCATAAATGCTCACTTCGCAATCGAAACGGGCCCCGAAACAAGCGCCGTTTTAAAGGAGTTTTTAGATTCGCTTAATTCTACCGGTGTAGGTGTAAACCTTGACCCGGCAAACCTTGTAATGGTAACCGGTGACGACCCCGTAGGCGCTGTTCACAACCTTAAAAGATATATCGTTCATACCCACGCCAAGGACGGTAAGCAGCTCTTTTACCGCGACCCCGAAATCGTTTACGGTATGAAGCCCGACGTTATAGTAACCGGCGACTCCTTTATTGAGGTTCCCCTCGGTGAGGGCAGTGTTCCGTTTGAAAATTACCTTGCCGCTCTCGAAGAAATCGGCTATAACGGCTTTTTGACAATAGAACGCGAGGTCGGCGACAACCCCGAAAACGACATTAAAAAGGCCGTGGAGTTTTTAAAGAATTTGATGTGACGTAATGCGCGACGTTTGTCGCGCAAATGCAAAACAATGCGCGAAGCGATTTCCGAAAAGCCAAAGCCCCCAAGAAGAAAAAACTTCTCGGAGGCTTTGACTAATGTTTTGTTGTTGTGGGTGGTGACCCGGACGAGAATCGAACTCGTGTTACCGCCGTGAAAGGGCGGTGTCTTAGCCGCTTGACCACCGGGCCGTATTGAAGCCGAAGCTTCTTTTATATCAACATCTTACCCGAATAATCAGTTGATTGGTAGCGGCAGTGGGACTTGAACCTACGACACCTCGGGTATGAACCGAGTGCTCTAGCCAACTGAGCTAT
>CAYQPJ010000047.1:0-9155 GCA_964419515.1 uncultured Eubacteriales bacterium | reverse complement strand
GGCGATTTCTTCGGCAAGCTCTTTCGGAAATTCCTCTTTCATAGGCACATGTATCAATATATCCGCACCGCAATCGACTGCCGTTCGCACGGCTTTAAGCGAAACTGCGTGAACGGCAACCTTTATGCCGCTTTCATGGGCAGAGGTGCATATATCTTTGAGCACGCTTTTAAGCATTAAATTCGGTTCCATAAGCAAAACCTTAATGTATTTGGCACCGTTTTGAAGAGCCGTTTTTACATATTTTTTTCCGCTTAAAGCGCCCATTGTCATTCCGGCGGAAGAAATAACGGTAAACCGTTTTGAATTCTCCGTAAGAGAATTCGGTGCAGACACATCAAAGGTAGCTGTTATACCGTTTTTAAGCATGATTTCCGTTTGGTCTTCGGCACTGATATGAGTATGTGCATCAATAAGCCCCGGCATTAATAAACAATTATTATCGGCAGATTCACCTTCGGTTACCGAAGCTATAATGCCATCCGTTACCGTAACCAAGGCGTTTTCTATAATTTTTTCTCCGTCAAACAACGGATAATTTAATGTGAAATTTCCTTTGTATTCCAAATCATTTCCCTCGCTTTGCCCTGCCTTTTCCGTACCGCAAGCGACAAATGTAATGCACAGTAGCACAGAAATTATTATTTTAAGAATTTTCATTTTTCAACCGAAACAAGCTCACTGTATTTCATAACCGTACCGAAAAGATTGCTCATAACAAGGTAATTGGCGCAAACGGTAACGGTGTCACCCACCTTCACCCTGCTGTAATGCTCATCGGTTGGGAATATCACAAGCGCATAAGTCTTTCCGCTTACCGTATCGGACAGCTCAATCGACGGTTTATTGTGAATGTCCGGTCCAACTTTTTTAACAACACCCGTAACACAAAAGCGCTTATCGACATAGTGTGCAAAAAATTCATCGCCGGTCTTGCAAAACTCTTCAAAAAGTGCCTTTACATCAAAGGGGGTATCTTGTTCTAAAATCGGCATTGCCGTTGTTTCAATTCGCTGTGTTTTAGCATTTGAAGGATGCTTTGGATAAAATTCAAGCTTTTCTGTATACATATGTTTCTCCTTTAAGAGGATTTCCCTCAATTCTTCCCGAATATAACCTTTTTTCAAAAGCACACGAATATAACTGTAATCATCGGCTTTGAGCCACCGAATCTCCTCATCATTAAATTTCGGCTATATTCTAAATATCCATTATGAATATTCAAAAACGGACTGTAAAAAACACAAGCTTTTTACAGACCGCTCTTTCACTTTTCAAGCATTATTCGTCTTTTTCCTCAATAACAGACGTACAATGCGGACAACGGGTTGCCTCTATGCTGATTTCACTCTTGCAATACGGGCATTTTTTTGTTGTGGGCTTTGGAGCCTCCTCTTCCTTTTTGCCTATATCGCGAATTTTATTAATACCCTTTACAATAAGGAAAATAACAAAAGCAATAATCAAAAAGTCTATAACGGACTGAATAAAAAGACCGTAATTAAGCGTAGAAGCGCCTGCATCCTGGGCAGCTGCAAGAGTTGCGTATTCGTTGCCGTCAAGAGAAACAAACAAATCCGTAAAAGAAACCTTTCCCGTAAGAATTGTTATTATGGGGGTGAGAATATTGTTTACGAGTGAAGTAACGATTGATGAAAATGCGCCGCCTATAATAACGCCGACTGCAAGATCGAGCACATTACCCTTCATTGCAAACTCTTTAAACTCCTTAAGAAAGCCCTTGCCCTTTTTTGCTTCCTTTTCCATTATTTTTTCTAATTTTTCCTTTTTCATAGCTTTACACCTCGCATTTGATTTTATCACAAAACCGCAAGAAAGAAAAGTATTTTTATTAAATTCTTTAAAAAACTTGAAGATACTGTAATTATGCGTTATAATGTGAGGGTAAATCACGCTTTGAAACGAGGCTTTAAATATGATTCTCACAGCCGACATAGGCAATACCAATATAACACTCGGCGCATTTACCGCAAATGACGCAATCTCGTGGATTGCCCGTCTTGCAACCTCACGCCACAGAACCGCCGACCAATACGCCATTGAGCTTAAGGCGTTAATTGAGCTTAAAGGCTCTAAGGGCGAGTTTGAAGGAGCTGTTATAAGCTCGGTTGTTCCGGAGCTTACCGAGGCTTTTTCCGCAGCCGTAAAGGCTATTACGGGGTGTGAGCCGCTTATTGTAGCCTCCGGTGTTAAAAACGGCTTGAAAATAGCCACGGACAATCCCAAGGAATTGGGTGCGGACCTTGTAGCCGGTGCAGTCGGCGCTTTAACGCTTTACCCGCTCCCCTGCCTTGTTATGGATCTCGGCACAGCCACAAAAATTTCGGTAATAGATGAAAACGGCGCTTTTTTAGGCTGTACAATCGCACCCGGTGTGGGAATTTCTCTTGATGCGCTTTCAAACAGGACCTCACAGCTTCCCGCAATAGCTCTTTCCGCTCCGTCTCACGTTATAGGCACAAACACAATAGACTGCATAAAATCCGGAACAGTGCTCGGCACGGCTTCAATGCTTGACGGTATGGCAAAGCGAATTGAAAAAGAGCTTGGCAAGAGCTTCAAAACCGTTGTCGCAACAGGCGGTCTTTCAAAAGAAATTGCAGAATGCTGTGAACGAAAAATGATATATAACAAGGACCTTGTTTTGCAGGGGCTGTTGTTTATATATAAAAAAAATCGCGGTTAACCGCGAAATAAAACGCACTGTATCACAACCGAACAGTAGCAAGGAGTTTTATTTATGAAAAAGAAACAACAAATCGCACGTCTCACCATCACCGCGCTGTTTGCGGCATTGACGGTAGTAATGACTGTTACACCGTACTTTGGCTACATAACCTACGGCGGAATAATTGAAATTACCACTATTCACATTGCGGTAATTCTCGGCTCTTCCGTTCTCGGGAAAAAATACGGCGCACTTCTCGGCGGTATTTGGGGCTTAACCTGCCTTTGCAGAGCTTTAACAAATCCGGCGCTTTACGGGCTGTTTTTAAATCCGCTTATCTCGGTTGTACCAAGAATTGCGGTCGGCTTTGTTGCGGGACTCTCAGCACAGCTTCTTTTAAAAACGCGCCTTCCGAAGGCCGTTACTTTAGGTATAACAGCGGCGCTTGCCTCACTTACAAATACCGTTCTTGTGCTCTCGGCAATTTATTTTTTCGGCGGCACTCTCAATTTTTACGCAGACCTTTACGAGCTTGTTAAGGGCGTATTTTCAACAATAATCGGAATTAACGGAATAATAGAGCTTGCAGGCGCTGTTATTCTCGTTCCCGCAATTTATATTCCCACGGAAAAATATTTTAAAGGAAAAATCTGAAAAACAAATTCAATTGTTGATGCAATACGAAAACAGCATATAAATATAGTAACAAAAACCTGTACCCTCAAATCGGAGCAATTTCCTTTTAGAAAGTACAGGTTCTTTTTATTACAAACAATTACAAATCAAATCGCCTTCGGCGATTTCACCGTTTCTTGTCCACCTCTGCGGGCACGCTTAGACATACCTTTGCGCAAGGAAGAATGTTACCCATAAAGCAACCACGAACGCACCCTCCGCCGGGATTGCAAGCTTTGTGTACGGGCACTTCCAGCCTTTGTCAACGCAAAGAAAAAAACTTCTTGTAACAAAAACAGTTGTCGCAAAAAACATTCCGCCTATAAGTGAATGATACGCCGTTCCGAGAGCAATCGCAAGATACAAAAGAAATGCTCCGAGAGCGAATGAAATGCCGCCGTAATAAACGCGTATCTCCGTTTTACCGGCATTGTCCACGGGCTTTATGGAAAAGCTTTCCGCATTCTTTAGTGGCTTTGAAATAAACACAACAGCCATGCCGAAAAAGTAAAGTGCAAGACAAATTGTCGCAAACATAGCAGGGGGATTTTCACTCCACAGACCATTGAAAATCTCAACCATAAATGCTTTCTCCTTTAAAGTAGTTTAAACATCAATTTTGACGGTTTTAACCTCCCACGGACGGAATGTCAATTCGCCGTCATTTACATCGCACATCTTTTCGCCCAACAAATTCGTTTCGGCTGTAACGGTTCCCAAAGTCGGTTTCAGCTCAACCGCAGCTTTTTCATCCGAATAGTTGCAAAAACGTGCAAGAACAGCACCATTTTCGGGATAAAGCGTTGTTAAAACAACCTCGCCGCCCTTTGTATTGAGAGTCGCAGCGGTAAGCTCTTTCGGCTTATCGCTTTTTCCCGTTGCCTCGGTAACAAACGGCAGATATGAATACGAAACGGCATTTTTATGAAGCTGTACATTGTCAAGAGAAGAGTCGAACGGCATAATTGCAAATTCGTCATCAAATTCGCCGTCAAGAATTCTTGTTCCGCACATATAAAGGTTTGAGTAAAGAAGCGGAACAGACAAAAGGTTTCCTCTTATAACGGCACCCATACAGCCGCGATTCATAACGGCAACGCCGCATTTTTCATCACGAAGCGCAACCCAATAAATACCGCTTGTATATGTTGACGAATTAAACGATTCCTCGGCACTGACCGACTTATCGTAAATAATTTTATCGGTCTTGTACCAATAGTCCTCAACATCTCTTACGTCGCCGCTCCACTCCGAAATTGAGTAAGGTAGGTCTCTGAATATCTTGCGGTTGTCGTCAAGACAAAGCTTCATATTAAGGTTAAGCTTATTTTCATGTGTCATTCCGTCAACCGTAACAGACTTATTAAGGCCGTGGCACTCGCCCGCCTCGCCGACATGCTCACCATGCATTTCAAAATGCGTTTTACAGTCAATGCGTTCTGCTTTTCCGTTAAAGCGCATTTCAAAGGTGAAGGGAATACTGCCTATCTTGCCGGCAAAAACGGCAACAGCTGCGGTGTTTTCAACCGTAACATTCCACGCACCCTGTGAAAAGCACATTTCATTTTCAACAAGCGCACTGAAAAGCGCGTTATTACCGTTATCGAATATTCTTCTGCCGTCACTTACACACTCAAGGTATTCGATACCGTTTGATGTAAGCCTTACGCGGTAAACGGGAGTTACAAGCAGACCGCTTTTCTCATTATAGGAATAGTCATATTTTTCATTGCAAACGCCAACGGATTTCACTGTAAATGCCGGTAGCTCAACGTGAACCGTGCCGTTTTTTGTTTCAACCCACTCATCCACCGGGAAGGAGTGGAGATTGACGGCAAGCATATTTTCATCGGAATTACCCGAAAAGAGAGAGGCTATATACTCAAGCGCACGCTTTTGCGCCTTTTCGGACGCCTCAAGCGAAATCGGCAAAAAGCGCCTTGAAAGGTCAAGCAGTCCGCAAATCGTAATATCGTGGTGCTGTGCTATAAGAGCATTTTCCCAAGCGATATCAATAAGCTCACCCTGCGCCGTACCGCCGAGCATTACGGAAAGCGCATCAAGCTTTTCCGCACGAACAGCCTCTGTTTCGGCGGCGCGCCCCATATTGAAAATCTCGTTACCGCAATAGCCCCAAGGCATTTGAACGTGAAAATCATTATCTGTTGTAACAAGCTCATCGTGCGGCTCACCGTAAAGCGCGGGAATATCATCAAGAAGAACGTATTCGTAATTCTCCTTTGTTTGCGTATACTCCGTAACGGGCACTATATCCTGGCAAACATCATCATAGCGCGAGGCAAGAAGCGGCTCGTACTTTGAAAACATTTCAATAAAATCATCCGGAGAATAAAGATCGCTTTCATTCGGCCAACGTGAAAAAATCCAATTGTCAACAGTACAGCAGTTAAAGCCCCTGCCCTGCTTGTCATATGTTGGCACTGCAGGCAATGCGGTCTTGTCGCGCCCTATCCATTTACCGTAAGCGCTGTCGAAGGTGCGCGGGTAGCCGTAGCCCATAACATGAGAACGCAAAAGAGCACCCTTATAGCCGCAAAGTGAGGCAAGCTGCGGGGTTTGATTGTTTAATGCAAATTCCGAAATAGCATAAACAGGCGGCGTTTTACCGAAAACCCTCATATTTGTGCGCACGGCATATGTAAGCTGGCGCGCGTTTGACTCCTCCGAAATTGCAAGCGAAAGCGGCTGACCGTACGTTGTTGAGCCAAGACCTATTCTGTCCGGGTATTTTTCAAGCAAACCCTTTACAAGCTCGACAATTTCCGGGTCGCTTTTTTCAAACTCATCAAATGTAAACGCCTCATAATCAAGACCTATTTTAAGCTTAGGATATTTTTCCATCCATTCATACATATTTTTAAGTCGCGGCTTCAAATGCTCCTTCCACAAAACATATCCGCCGTGCTCATATGTTAATATATACAGCTTTTTATCCTTCATAAACCATTCCACCCTTGCGGCAATGCAAAAATTGCATCTTTCTTAATGATTTACATTATATAACAAAACCGCAAGCATTGGAAGTTTTTTAAGCTATGTAATTTAACCAAACTTTCGCCCCGATTTTTCACATATCAAACAAAAAGCAGTCAAAAAAACGCACCGCTTTCACACGGTGCGAAAAAACATTTTATTCCGACTTCATGGCATTTGCCAACTGCTCTGCTTGAAGCTTAATTCTTTCATTGTCATATTCTTCAATTCTGTTCATAAGAAATTTTTTGAATTCATCCGGTTTTTTAATTCCGCAAAAAACAATTGAATCTCCGGCCATCTGAATTTTTATATTGCCGTATCCAAAAATTTTGCCGCCAAAGCCCGAAGCAACAGACACACTTTGAATTTTATTCAAGGGCGCATCAAGTGCAGCGCTTTTAATAAAGCCGGCTTTGCCTATAACGCGCTTGTTCGTAACTGCAAGCTCCGTATTAAAATAGTTTAATGTTTTTTTAATTGCCGGAATAATCGGTATTAATAAAATTGCAAACATCCACGCTACAACAAGCTGCAAAGGGTGAAGCTCTGCTTTTAGAAGTATTTCTTCCTTCACATTTAAATTTTGTTCAACATAGTTTCCCATTCGTATCCTCCGCGGACATTTTTATCTTTCCATATACTAAAAAAGCGCCGCATTATGCAGCGCTTGTAAAACATTAAAAATTAAATATATTCCAAGGGAAGAGCAATAAGGTTATCTCTCAAATACAGCTTTTTATCGTAAAGACAAATAATCACGCCCATTCCCATTTCTTGATTAATTTGCTTTCTTACGCTGTTACATATGTCAAAATTCACTTATCAACCGCTTTAATCAGCTTGTTATTGTCAAAAGAAACAAAGCCGTCGCGCTCAAGACCCTTATAAACAGGGTAATCGGTAGCAATAAGCTGCGCCTTAGAGGAAAGAGCCGCATTCGCCTGTTGTTCGTTTTTTTCGCTGTTGAGGTCCGCTCTTACTCTGACAATAAAGCCGTCATTTACCGCCTTTTCTATGTCGTCCGAATATTTTTCGGCATCGTTCATTATTATAAACGAGGTGCAATCTCTGTTCACGTCGTCGGGTCTCAACATCGGGAACATAGCCTGTGACTTTATTGATTCGTCAAGAGCTATGTAATCCTCGGTAACGGTTGTTTCGTGTAAAAGAACAACAACCTTTCCGAGCATTGACGAAACCTCTGCCCAGCCCTCGGCTTCTCTGAGCTTTGCAAAGCTCTCATAATCCTTTAACATATCCGCAGGGGTAAAAAGACTGTCGCCTAAAGTAAGTCTCAAAAGAGAGTCCAAAGCCTCTGCCGATTCCAACGAGAAATATTCCATATTTTCCATCGGAGCAAAAACCTTTTTCGGCTCAATAATAATTGTTACGGGCAAATGTCCGGGATTGTAATCCGACCACATTTTAATTTCCTTTAAGGCAAGTTCCAAATCGTAGCAATTTGTTGTCATATCAAGCATCGGCACGTGGAAGCAATTAAAGGAATATCCGTTTTCGCCGTAAGATGCCTCTATATCAATTTCAAGATTTCTTATTCCGCAATTAAGCTGCTCGGTCAATTTCGGAGAATTAAGCTTGCCGCTGTCTTCTCCGACTGCAAGTCCGAAGGTGATTTTATCGAGAATATCAAACAGGGCTTGAACGGAAGAAACGGACTGCGTTTGATAGCTGTTATGTGTGCCTATAAAAGCCATTTCGTTAAATCTAATTCCGCTTGCAAGTGTCCTTTCAAGATTGCCGAGGAAAAATTCCGAATCATCGCACTTTTCGGCTTCACCGCTTTCGTAAAGCTCTTCAAGCGTTGCAACATAACGTATTTGCTCTTCACGGTCAAGCTCACCTTGAACGGCACTCTCTTTATAAAAAGGAGTCCAGCCGAGCAAAGCGCTTAAAAATACAGATAAAAATTTAGTAAGAACCCTTGTAACATCCATAAAAAAATACCCCTTTTCCGATTTGTATATTAAATATACCACGAAAAAGAGCCATTTTCAAGCGATTATATGCATTTTGATTACACATTTTGATTACATTCAATTCACACGCTTCACTCAAGCTGATTTGCCAAAGAAAGTAACTATGATATATCTTCGCTCTTCGACAATATTCTTGATAACGCGTATGAAGCTGCTTTAAAATCAAAACAAAAAAATATTTATCTTGAAATTTCAAGAGTTTTGGGGTCATATCACAAGATCATAGTAAGGAATAGCTCCGATTTTCAACCTAAAACTCATAACGACAAATTAATTAGTACTAAAACCGACAAAGAATCTCACGGATTTGTAACAAAAAGCATTCAAAAAGTTGTAAATAAATACCACGGTGAATTACAATGGGATTACGATGATAATAAAAAAGAATTCAAATTGATTATCCTCTTCCCTGACACCATAATATAATACATTAAATGCTAAACCTCTGCCGATGTTGTAAATGATTGCTGTTGTAATCATGCTGTTTACCTCCTTTGCGATAATTAACCACTATTTTCATAATGGTTATGTAAATACTTATTTAGATATTAAGTTGAGATTTTTAGACAATAAAAAAGACCTATTTTTCAGGAGTTTATCTTCCTTAAAATAGGTCTTATGTATAAAAATATTAAATTTTTGGTGTTTTCCCCGGTTCAAATCCGAGTGGTCTTAAAAAATAGCTTTTCTTAGTCTATAAGATGTTATATATAAATTTTGTCTTAAAAAAGCTAAGAACCCTTGATATATCAAGGGTTCTCGACCTTTGGTCTAAATTAAGACCTCATCATGGAGGT
>CAYQPJ010000046.1:0-9210 GCA_964419515.1 uncultured Eubacteriales bacterium | reverse complement strand
TTGCGAGCGGATTCAAGCCGCAAAATGCCGAAAATACGCTTGTTTAAGGCGAGTTTGAATTCGTCGGCTGCGGTTATGAAAAAAAGAGAGGCCGTAAAAAAACGCGAGGTTTTTTTACAGCCTTTTTTAGGTTGTGCTTTTAGTGATATTTGGGTAAATAATCTCCATGAGCTTCAATGAGGTCGTCGCAAAGCTTAACGATTTCATCGATTGTAAGCTCCGAGGAGGTGTGCGGGTCAAGCATAGCCGCCTGATAAATGCAATCCTTCTTGCCGGTAACGGCTGCCTCAATTGTAAGAAGGTGAACGTTTATCATAAGATTGTTCATAGCCGCAAGCTGTAAGGGGAGCGGCTCCTGGCGGCAGGGCTGAATGCCGTATTTGTTTACAAGGCAGGCAACCTCAACGCACGCTTCGTCCGGAAGGTTGGGAATTACGCCGTTGTTAATAACGTTTCCGCCGATTTTGTAAGGAACATCGGTAACAATAGCCTCCATAATATATGAGGCATATTCCTTTGTTCTCTCGTGAGAAACCTCGTCGTGAAGATATTTTTCCTTATCCTTTTTCCAATTTTCAATTTGGTTAATGCAACGTCTCGGATACTCATCAAGCGGAATTTTGTATCTGTCGATAAGCTCGGGATATTTATCCTTAATAAAGAAGTTGTTATATTCTGCGTTGTGCTCGCTTGACTCGGTGCAATAATAGCCGAGGCGGCGAATATATTCGAACCTTACAAGGTCCTTGTGATAAGTGTCGGGGTCTTCAAGAACCTCGGCGGCCTTTTTTCTTATTTCGGGATAAAGGTCGTTTCCGTCGGCATCCTCCAATTCAAGAAGCCAGCCCATATGGTTAATACCGGCAATTCTCTCGCGAATAGGCTCCTTAGCCTCTATTCCGAAGCCGCGAAGAAGTCCTCTTGAGCAGGACTGAACGGAGTGGCAAAGACCTACCGAGCGAACGCCCGAATATCTGCCGAGCCAGCCGGCAAGCTGAGCCATGGGGTTGGTGTAGTTAAGGAAGTATGCGTTGGGGCAAACCTCAAGCATATCGTCTGTAAAATCCTTTAAAACGGGGATTGTACGAAGAGCTCTGAAAATACCGCCGATGCCGTTTGAGTCCGCTATGGTTTGGCGAAGACCGTATTTTTTCGGTACTTCAAAGTCAATAATCGTGCAGGGGTCATAAAGACCTACCTGAATTGCGTTTACGACAAAGTCGGCGCCTCTTAAGGCATCCTTTCTTTGGGGTACACCGAGATATTTTTTAATTACCGCTCTGTTTTCGTTGATATTTCTGTTTAATGCGGTAACCATTATGTAAGACTCGTCAAGTCTTTCGGGGTCAATATCGTAAAGTGCGATTTCGCACTCTCTCAATGCGGGAGTGAGCATAACGTCGCCCAGAACATTTTTTGCAAAAACGGTGCTGCCGGCACCCATAAACGTAACCTTCATAATAAGTAAAGCTCCTTTCGCGGCATACGAAGAACGAAATGCCTTATACCTTAATATACCACACATTAAAGGCATTGGCAATTGAAGTATTTAACAAATTGAGTTTGCGCTGTTTGGCAATTTTGAACAGAATTTTTAAAGCCATACCAAAAGCGGTATAAACCAAGAGGGTGAAAATTGCCGAAATAGCAGACGTTAAAACAATGTTTACAAAAACGCGGGGGTGAGTTAAAGGTTTTTCACTTGACTAAAGGGCTTAACGGGTGTACAATAAATAATTAATTCAGTGTAATTTGGGCGCAATATGCGCCGACGGAGGCTGTTATGAACGGTAAGCTAATAGAGGTTACCTCACTTTCAAAATCTTACGGTGACCACGAGGTTCTTCGGGATGTATCCTTTTCTCTTCCCGAGGGCGAAATTGTAGGTCTTTTCGGACCGAACGGCTGTGGAAAAACCACTCTTTTAAAAATACTCACGGGACTTATTCACGATTACAAGGGCTCTGTTTTAATAGACGGCAAGGTGCCCGGTGAAGAAACGAAATCGTTTTGCGCATATCTTCCGGAGCAGACATTTGTTCACGATTGGATGCGAAATTCGGATGCTGTTGATTATTTTGCGGACTTCTTTTCCGATTTTGACAAAAGCAAGGCGCTTGAAATGATAAAGCGCTTCGGGCTTCCCTTAAAGCAAAAGTCAAAGTCTATGTCCAAGGGTATGCAGGAAAAGCTCCTTTTGTCACTTGTTATGTCAAGAAATGCACGTCTTTATATGCTTGATGAGCCGATGGGCGGCGTTGACCCTGCCACGAGAGCTTCTATTCTTGATTTTATTATGGACAATTACGCTGAAAAATCAACGGTTATTATGTCCACACACTTAATTAACGATTTGCAGTCGGTGTTTACACATGCGCTGTTTATAGGCGGCGGCAGAGTCCTTTTAAACGAGAGCGTTGAAGAGGTTACCGCCGGCGGCAAAACAATAGAGGAAGTTTTTAAGGAGGTTTTCCGCAATGTTTGGTAAGCTTTTAAAAAATGACCTTAAGGCGCAGTGGCATTCGGTTTCGACGATATATCTCGTATCATTTGTAATAGCCGCAGTAGCGGAGTGCGGAGCGCTTTTTTCAAAAAGTCAAACAACAGCGGCGCTTTCGGGCTTTCTTGTAATATTGATATTTGCCTTTACAAGCCTTGTTTCGTTAATAGCCGTTGCAATGATGTTTTCAAACACGCTTTTCGGAAGGGCAGGCTATTTAACGCTTACTTTACCCGTTAAAACAGGCTCGCTTATTCGTTCAAAAACTCTTTCGGGGCTTATTTGGATATTCGTTTCGTATGCGCTTTTAATCGGCTCAATGCTTTTATGGGTAGAGCAGGTTCAAAACATACTCGGCGACTCCGTTACAAGCTCCGCGGAGGATTTGCTTGCGCTTTTGGGCATACCGTCAATATTTACAATGGTTTTAACGCTTGTTGTAATGTGTATTTCATTCGCGGCGGTAATACTTCTTCTTGTTCAGTGCCTTTACCTTGCAATTTCGCTTTCCAACGTTTCGCCGCTTTCAAAGCTCGGCAATTTCGGCGCAGTTGTAATGTTTTTCGTTATTTTCGGCGTAGTTTATTCGCTTACGGTTAAGGCTGGCGGTCTTTGGAAATTCGGTGTTGTAATAAGCGATTCCGCAATGCTTTTCACAAACGATGTTGAAGCTGCCGGCGGCTCCGGCTTCAAGGTTGAGCTTTTCGGCACGGTTTTAAGAGCGGCTGCGGCAATAGGTCTTCATTACCCCATAACGGCTATTGTTAAAAATAAAGTAAATATAAAATAATTTCCCCAAAAACAGAAAGGGTGTATATAATGGATAATATGACAGGTTTTAAAAGAACCGACTATTGCGGCGATTTAAGAGCGTCGGATATAGGCAGAGAGGTTACAGTCTGCGGCTGGGCGGCAAAGCAGCGCGACCTCGGTTCGCTTATATTCATTGACCTTCGCGACAGAACGGGGCTTGTTCAGCTTGCCTTCGGCGACGGTACAAACGAGGAGATTTTCAAAAAGGCTTTCGGTGTAAGAAGCGAATATGTTGTTGCGGCAAAGGGCGTTGTTCGCGAGCGTTCTTCAAAGAATTCCGAAATACCCACGGGCGATATCGAAATAGACGTAACGGATTTACGCGTTCTTTCAAAAAGCGAAACGCCGCCGTTTGATATTGTGGAAAATTGCAATACCGCGGAGCTTACAAGGCTTAAATATCGCTACCTTGACCTCAGAAGACCGGATCTTCAAAGAAATATTCTTTTCCGTCATAAGCTTACGAAAATCACACGTGACTATTTTGACGAAAACGGCTTTATAGAGATAGAAACTCCCATGCTTATCCGCTCTACGCCGGAGGGCGCAAGAGACTTTCTTGTACCGAGCCGCCTTCATAACGGAAGCTTTTACGCGCTTCCGCAGTCACCCCAGCTTTACAAGCAGCTTTCAATGGTTGCCGGCTTTGACCGTTATATGCAAATTGCGCGCTGCTTCAGAGATGAGGATTTAAGAGCGGACAGACAGCCCGAGTTTACTCAAATTGACCTTGAAATGTCCTTTGTTGATATGGAGGACGTTTTGAAGATGGGTGAGGGCTACATAGCAAGAGTGTTTAAAGAGGCTATGGGCATTGACATTAAGCTCCCCTTAAGAAGACTTACTTATAAAGAGGCTATGGAAAAATACGGCTCGGACAAGCCCGACCTTCGCTTCGGTATGGAAATTTGCGACCTTACCGATATTGTTAAGGCTTGCGGCTTCTCGGTATTTTCCTCGGCTGTTGCGGGCGGTGGATCCGTTCGTGCAATAACGGCGAAAAATGCCACCGGCATATATACAAGAAAGGAAATAGACAAGCTCACGGAGTTTGTTAAGGGCATAGGCGCAAAGGGTCTTGCATGGATTCGTCTTACCGAGGACGGTACAACCTCCTCGTTTGCGAAGTTTATGAGCGAGGACGAGATGAAGGCGATTTTGGAGAAAACAGGCGCGGAGACGGGCGATGTTGTTTTCGTTATTGCCGACACCAAAAACAGCGTTGTTCTTTCAACGCTCGGCGCACTCCGTAACGAGACAGCCAAAAAGCTTAACATTATAGGCGACGGCTATGAGCTTTTGTGGATTGTTGAGTTCCCGTTCTTTGATTGGGATGAGGACACGCAAAGCTTTGTTGCAATGCACCACCCCTTCACGGCGCCGCTTGACGAGTGCCTTCCGTACCTTGAAACCGACAAGGCCTCTGTAAGAGCAAAGGCTTACGACCTTGTTTTAAACGGTATTGAGCTTTCTTCGGGCTCCATTCGTATTACAGACCCCGAGCTTCAAAGCAGAATTTTCACGCTTCTCGGACTTTCCGATGAAGAGGCTTACAGCAAATTCGGCTATCTTCTCGATGCGTTTAAGTTCGGTCCGCCTCCGCACGGCGGAATGGGCATAGGTCTTGACAGGCTTGTAATGCAGCTTCTTCGTGCAGACAGCCTTCGCGATGTAATAGCCTACCCGAAGGTTCAAAATGCCTCAGAGCCTATGACGGAATGCCCCGCCGCGGTAGACAAAATTCAGCTTGACGACCTCGGTATTTCGCTTAAAGCAGAGGAATAAATTAAAAATATATCAATTTCGGCGTGTTATGCACATTAAAATTTGAAAAAATACTTGCAAAGCGCGCCGAAGTAGTATAGAATTATGTTGTTGAAGTAAAAAATTATTTTCGGAGGATTATTTTTATGGTATCAGCAGGCGATTTCAGAAACGGAGTAACCTTTGAGATGGAAGGTAAGGTTTATTCCATCATTGAATTCCAGCATGTTAAACCCGGTAAGGGCGCAGCTTTCGTACGCACAAAAATCCGTGACGTTATTAACGGAAGCGTTGTTGAAAAAACCTTCAGCCCTACGGATAAATTTCCCACGGCGTTTATTGAGAGAAAGGATATGGAGTATTCTTACGAGGACGGCGGTCTTTACTACTTTATGGACCCCGAAACCTACGATATGATTCCGATTGACGCTCATAATCTTGACGACAACTTTAAGTTCGTTAAGGAAAATATGGTTTGCAAAATTCTTTCCTATAAGGGCAGCGTTTTCGGCGTTGAGCCGCCTACATTTGTTACTCTTACCGTTACAAAGACAGACCCCGGCTTTAAGGGTGACACCGCAACAAACGCCACAAAGCCCGCTACTCTCGAAACAGGTGCCGAGATTAAGGTTCCGCTTTTCATTGACGAGGGTGAGGCAATTAACATCGACACAAGAACAGGCGAATATCTTTCAAGAGCATAAGCTTTTGTTCGCTTTTCTTTAAAATTTAATTTAAGGAGGAAATTACAATGACTCTTACAGAAAAGGTAGCATACCTTAAAGGACTTGCAGAAGGTCTTGACCTTGACAAGAACGCCAAGGAAACAAAATTATTTGAGGCTATGTTCGACATTCTCGACGAAATGGCTCTTACAATCAATGAGATTGATGAGGATCTTGCCGAGGCTGAAGACTATATAGAAGAGGTTGACGAGGCTCTTTCGGACGTTGAAGAGTTTGTTTACGACGACTTTGATTTTGACGATTGCGATTGCGACTGCTGCTGTGATGACGAGACCTATGAGGTTGAGTGCCCCTCATGCGGCGAATCAATCTTCCTTGACGAGAGTATGTTAGACGAGGATTATATTGAGTGTCCCTCCTGCGGCGAAAAGCTTGAGCTTGACATCGACTTTGACGATTGTGATTGCGATTGCTGCTGTGACGAGGATGACGAATAATCGTTTTGTCAAAAATACGGTTTTATGTACCGTTTTTTTCGGTAAAAACACAGGCTTTACAAAATAAGGCTTTTGTGTTATACTAAATTGTCCTTTCGACACGGGTCGGGGAGTAAGCCGCCTTTGCGGCACATCACCTGCCTCGGTCTGAGCCGTTTGGTAAATTATTTATGAGGTGATATTATGACACAGGCTGAAAAACAGGCAATTATCGCAGAGTATGCAACACACGAGGGCGACACAGGTTCACCCGAGGTTCAGATTGCTGTTCTTACTAAGAGAATTAACGATCTTAACGAGCATCTCAAGGCAAACAAAAAGGACCACCACTCACGTCGCGGTCTTCTTAAGATGGTAGGTCACAGAAGAAACCTTCTCGCTTACCTTCAGAAGAACGACATTGAGCGTTACCGTGCTATCGTTGCGCGCTTAGGTCTTCGTAAATAATTGCAAAAATCGGGGCAAACGTTTTTCTCGTTTGCCCCGTTCGCAGTCTTTAAAATTCAAAAAATCATTAAAATTTCCGCAGAAATTTGGTTTTAGCGATAAAGAAAGAGGCGCAACGCGCTTGTACCGCTTTCTTTGTTGCTAAACCGGTTAAGCGGAAGAAAGAGGTAAAAAATGTTTGAAGAATTTAAGGTTTTTGAAACCGAGGTTGCCGGCAGAAAGCTTACAATTGAAACCGGTAAAATGGCTCAGCTTGCAAACGGCGCGGTTCTTGTTCGCTACGGCGAAACAAACGTGCTTTGCACAGCTACCATGGCAGACAAGCCGCGCGAGGGCGTAGACTTTTTCCCGCTCTCTGTTGATTTTGAAGAAAAGCTCTACTCCGTAGGCAAAATTCCCGGCTCATTTCAAAGACGTGAGGGCAAGGCCTCCGAAAAGGCCGTTCTTGCTTCGCGCGTTATTGACAGACCCATTCGCCCCCTTTTCCCGAAGGATATGAGAAACGATGTTTCCGTTGTTGCAACGGTTATGTCCGTAGACCCGGACTGCTCTCCCGAGATTGCCGCTATGTGGGGCGTTTCCACAGCTCTTGCAATTTCCGAGATTCCGTGGGACGGCCCTGTTTCGAGCGTTTCGTTGGGTCTTGTAGACGGTAAATACGTTATTAACCCCACACTTGCAGAGCGTGAAAAAACCGAGATGACGGTTACGGTTGCTTCTACAGACAGCCTTGTTGCCATGATCGAAGCCGGTGCAAACGAGGTTTCAAATGAGGTTATGTTTGACGGTATTATGTTTGCCCACGAGGAAAACAAGCGCATTGTTGAGTTTATAAAGGGCATTGCCGCGCAAATAGGCAAGGAGAAAATCCCCTTTGAGTCAAACGACCCCTCCGAGGAGCTTTACAACGCCGTTAAGGAACTTGCCATTGATGACGTAAAGGCTGCTCTTGATACAGATGACAAGAGAATTCGTGATGAAAGACTTAAGCCCGTTTACGAGAAGGTTCACGCAGAGCTTGATGAGAAATTCCCCGAGGAAGCCGCAAAAATCGACGACTGCCTTTACAAATTACAAAAGTATGTTGTTCGCCGCTGGCTTCTTGATGAGGGCAAGCGCGTAGACGGCAGAGGTCTTGATGAGATTCGTCCCTTAAACGCACAGGTTGACCTTCTTTCAAGAGTTCACGGCTCCGGTATGTTTACAAGAGGTCAAACTCAGGTTCTTTCGGTTACAACTCTCGGTACGGCAAGAGATGCTCAGCTTCTTGACGGTATTGACGAAGAGGAAGAGAAGAGATATATTCACCATTACAACTTCCCCTCTTATTCCGTAGGCGAAACAAAGCCCTCAAGAGGTCCCGGCAGACGTGAAATCGGTCACGGTGCACTTGCCGAGCGCGCACTCCTTCCCGTAATTCCCTCTATTGAAGAGTTCCCTTATACAATCCGCGTTGTTTCCGAGGTTCTTTCATCAAACGGCTCTACTTCACAGGGCTCCGTTTGCGGCTCTACGCTTTCGCTTATGGCGGCAGGCGTTCCGATTAAGGCACCGGTTGCGGGTATTTCCTGCGGACTTGTAAGCGAGGGTGACCGCTTTATTACAATGGTGGATATTCAGGGTCTTGAGGACTTCTTCGGTGATATGGACTTTAAGGTTGCAGGCACCAAAAAGGGTATTACCGCAATTCAAATGGACCTTAAGGTTCACGGACTTACTCCCGCTATTATCAAAGAGGCATTTGAAAAAACATATAAGGCACGCTGCTATATCCTTGATGAAATTATGGCTCCCTGTATTGCAGAGCCCAGAGCAGAGCTTTCAAAATATGCTCCCAAGCTTCTTTCAACCAAGATTGACGTTGATAAGATAGGCGACGTTATAGGTAAGCAGGGCAAGGTTATTCAAAAAATCTGCGCAGAGTGCAATTGCAAAATCGACGTTGAAGAGGACGGAACAGTTTATATTACAGCTGTTGATATTGACGATGCTCAAAGAGCACTTGATATTGTAAACACCATAGCAAACGATCCCGAAATCGGCGCTGTTTATAAGGGTGTTGTAACAAGACTTATGTCCTTCGGCGCTTTTGTTGAAATTGCTCCCGGTAAAGAGGGTCTTGTTCACATAAGCAAGCTTGACGTTAAGCGCGTTGAAAAGGTTGAGGATTGTGTAAACGTAGGCGACGAGGTAATAGTTAAGGTTACCGAGATTGACGACCAGGGCAGACTTAATCTTTCAAGAAGAGACGCTCTTATTGAGATTGAGGGCGCTGTTCCCGAAAACGATATCAGCGACGAGCGTCCCGGAAGAGGCCGCCGCAATTTTAACCGCGACAGAAAACGCGGATAAGCGATAATAATAAAAAACGCACCGACGTATAATGGGCAAATTTCCCATTATATGTCGGTGTTTTTATAATTTTAAATTCCTATTGTATTTGTAAAAGTTAGGGTGGCGAGAGTCGAACTCCATACGGTTTTGAATGGCAATTTTTCGCAAT
>CAYQPJ010000045.1:0-10073 GCA_964419515.1 uncultured Eubacteriales bacterium | reverse complement strand
GTTGTTATAATTTAATAAAAAAGACCTTTGTGCTATATAAAAAATTCACAAAATATTGCTTGAAATTTTGTGAACACTCCTGTATAATTATTGAGTTTGCAGTAAAAACAAAAATCCGGGAAGGGAGAGATATTGTGCTTAAAAAGCTTTCAAAAAGTATAAGGGAATATAAGCTTCCCTCAATACTTACTTTTATTTTCATTTTGCTTGAAGCTGTAATAGAGTGTGTAATTCCTTACATTACGGCAAATCTTGTAAATGCTATTGAAGACGGTGCCGAAATGTCAACGGTTTTAAAAACCGGCGGCTTGCTTATTTTAATGGCGGTTTGCTCACTTTCATGCGGCGGAATAGCCGGTTTTACGTGTGCCAAGGCTTCATCGGGCTTTGCAAAAAACCTCAGACACGATATATTTCATAAGATTCAAGGCTTCTCCTTTGAAAACATTGATAAGTTTTCATCATCCTCTCTTGTTACGAGAATGACAACGGATGTTTCAAACGTTCAAATGTCTTATATGATGATAATAAGAACGGCAATACGTGCCCCTCTTATGCTTGTTTTCTCAATTGTTATGGCGTATATTATGGGCGGAGCACTTGCAACATCGTTCGTTGTAATTATTCCCGTGCTTGTTTGCGGACTACTTTTAATAAGCCGCAAGGCAATGCCCGCTTTTCACCGAGTGTTTAAAAAGTATGACAGGCTTAACGAGTCTATCGAAGAAAACGTTCGCGCAATGCGCGTTGTAAAGGGCTTTTCACGAGAGGAATACGAAAAGAAAAAATTCGGTGCGGCGGCAGAGGATATCAGAGACGACTTTACAAGAGCGGAAAGAATTGTTGCCTTGAACTCACCGCTTATGCAGGTTTGCGTATACTTCAATATGATTTTCGTGCTTATCGTAGGCTCTAAGCTTATAGTAACCTCGGGCGGCGCAGCTTTGGGTGTAGGTGAAATGTCATCAATGCTTACCTACGGCTTCCAAATTCTCGTTCAGCTTATGATGCTTTCCATGATTTACGTTATGCTTACCATGTCAAGTGAGTCTATGAAGCGTATAACAGAGGTGCTTGACGAGGAGTCTGTGCTTAAAAATCCCGAAAATCCCATAACCGAGGTTAAGGATGGCTCAATTGATTTTTGCGATGTAAGCTTTAAATATTCTAAGAGTGCGAAAAAATATGCGCTTTCCAATATTGACCTTCATGTTAAATCGGGTATGACAGTAGGTATTATAGGTGGAACGGGCTCAAGTAAATCGTCGCTTGTTCAGCTTATTCCGCGCCTTTATGATGTTACGGAGGGTGAGGTTAAGGTAGGCGGCGTAAATGTTAAGGATTATGATATTGAGTCCTTAAGAGGTGCCGTTGCCATGGTACTTCAAAAAAATCTTCTTTTCTCGGGAACAATTAACGAAAATCTTCGCTGGGGTAACGAGAATGCCACCGATGAGGAAATTGCCGAGGCGTGCAGACTTGCTCAGGCGGATGAATTTGTAAAAACCTTCCCCAAGGCGTACGAAACTCACATTGAGCAGGGCGGTACAAATGTTTCGGGCGGTCAAAAGCAGCGCCTTTGTATTGCACGTGCACTCCTTAAAAAGCCCAAGATTCTTATTCTTGACGATTCCACAAGCGCGGTTGACACAAAAACCGATGCGCTCATACGTGCCGGACTTGAAAAATATATTCCCGAAACAACTAAAATTATTATAGCTCAGCGTATTACCTCCGTTGAGAATGCCGACCTGATTCTTGTAATGGACGGCGGCGAAATTGCCGCTATGGGCACACATTCGGAGCTTGTTGAATCAAGCGAAATTTATCGCGAGGTATATGAACAGCAAACGAAAGGGGGCGAGGATGATGAGTAAGGCCATGCCTCCCAAGGGTGCACCGAGACGCGCTAAAAAGGGTACAATGGGCAGAGTTGTTAAATTTCTTTTTAAGTCTTACCCGGTGCTTGCACCCGTAACCTGCATTTGCATTTTGCTTTCGGCGCTCGTTTCGTCAATCCCCGCAGTTTTCCAGCAAAGGGTTTTGAAAATTGTTACGGCTTATTACGAGGCGGGTAGTCTTAATTGGGAAGCCGCAAAGTCGGAAATTCTTCCGCTCGTTGTAATGCTTGCAATACTTTATCTTTTCTCTATTATTTTCATAACCGTTTACAATCAGCTTATGGCATATATTACACAGGGCTTTCTTGACAAAATGCGCTGTAAAATGTTTGACGGAATGCAAGACCTTCCGATTAAATATTTCGATACGCACAAGCACGGCGATATAATGAGCTACTATACAAACGATATAGATACGCTCCGTCAGCTTGTTTCGCAGTCGCTTCCCACGCTTTTGCAGGCGTCTGTTATAGTTCTTACGGTTCTTTTTATAATGCTTTATTACAGTGTGTTTATGACAGCCGTTGTGCTTGCGGGAGTTGTTGTAATGGTTCTCGTTTCAAGGAAAATCGGCGGCGGCTCTTCAAAATACTTTATTCGCCTTCAAAGGTGCATAGGTAAGCTTGAGGGCTTTGTTCAGGAAATGATGAACGGTCAAAAGGTTATAAAGGTATTTTGCCGTGAGGAAGAGGTAAAAAGCGACTTTGACACCATAAATGAGGAGCTGTATTCCGAGAGCTATAAGGCGAATGCCTATGCAAACAGCCTCGGCCCCATTATATTGAATATAGGTAACGTGCTTTATGTTATTTGCGCTACGGTGGGCGGCTTGTTCCTTCTTTCCGGAGTAGGCAACATAAGCATTTCGGGGCTTCCGTTCTCCATCGACATTATTATACCGTTCCTTAATATGACAAAGCAGTTCACGGGTAACGTAAACCAGCTTTCACAACAGATTAACTCAATTGCCATGGCACTTGCCGGTGCGGACAGAATTTTTGAGCTTATGGATGAAAAGCCCGAATCCGATGAGGGCTACGTTACACTTGTAAATTGCGAGTACGGAAAAGACGGCGAGCTTAAAGAAACAACCGAACGCACAGGTAAATGGGCGTGGAAGCACCCCCACGGTGACGGTACCGTTACCTACACCGAGCTTAAGGGCGACGTGAGAATGTTTGATGTTGACTTTGCTTACGAAGAGGGTAAGGACGTTTTACACGGCGTTACCGTTTACGCAGAGCCGGGTCAGCAGGTTGCCTTTGTAGGTGCAACCGGCGCAGGCAAAACAACTATCACAAATCTTATTAACAGGTTTTATGATATTGCCGACGGGAAAATCCGTTACGACGGCATAAATATCAATAAAATCAAAAAGTCGGATTTAAGACGAAGCCTTGGCATTGTTCTTCAGGAAACAAACCTCTTTACGGGTACTGTTATGGAGAATATTCGCTACGGCAGACTTGATGCAACGGATGAGGAATGCATTGAGGCGGCGCGCCTTGCCGGTGCAGACAGCTTTATAACAAGGCTTCCGGATGGCTATGAAACACAGCTTTCAAATAACGGTGCAAACCTTTCACAGGGTCAAAGGCAGCTTATTGCAATAGCAAGAGCCGCTGTTGCGGATCCGCCTGTTATGATTCTTGATGAGGCCACCTCTTCAATAGATACGAGAACAGAGGCAATTGTTCAGCGCGGTATGGATAAGCTTATGGAGGGCAGAACAGTTTTCGTTATAGCTCACAGGCTTTCAACGGTTCGCGATTCGGATGTTATAATGGTTCTTGACCATGGCGTTATTATAGAACGCGGCAGTCACGAAAAGCTTATTGAAGAAAAGGGCACATATTACAGACTTTATACCGGAGCATTTGAGCTCGAATAATAAATAATAAAGCCCTCGCAGAACAAACAGTTGTTTTGCGAGGGCTTTGTATCGTCTAATCGGTAAAATTTTAAAATAATTCACAGTGAGTTTATTAATTGTACGGTACAATATGATAAAATACAAAAAAATGCGGAAGGAGACGGTAAAATGGTATCAGAGGAAAATGTTAAGGAAATATTTGCTCAAAGACTTTCTGCTTTGCGGCGCGAAAAGGGTATAACGCAGTTGACCCTTGCAGATGACCTTAATTACAGCGATAAGGCTGTTTCAAAATGGGAGCGCGCCGAGAGTGTTCCGGATGCGTGTACTCTTGTTAAGCTTGCGGAGTATTTCGGAGTTTCGATAGACTACCTTTTAGGCGGCGAGCTTGCCGACAATTCCCCTTGCGATAACAAGGCAAAAAAAACAAGGGAGGAAAATATAAAGCTTAAAAAGGTGCTTCACACGTTTATTCCGCTTTTGTCGGTTGTTCTTGTGTTTGTAATTGCTTCCGTAGTGTTTTTTGTGCTTAAAAGCCTTGATATATGGAGCGGCTCACAGCCGCTTGCGTTTTTATATGCCTTTGCCGCATCGGCGGTTGTGCTTGTTGTTTTTTCTCATCTTTGGGGCGGAATTATTCACCGCGTAACAAGCGTGTCGCTTTTAATTTGGCTTTTGGGGCTTTCGGCATATTTTACCGTAAATATTACGGAGTTTAAATTTATTTTTATTCCGTGTGCGGCGGCTCAGGTTGCCTGCTTTTTGGCATATTGGTTCTTTTACAAAATCAAAAAATCAATAAAGTGAATTAAGCGCGAAAAAGTGAAGCAACGTGCCCGCAAGCACGAAAATATGAAAAATAAAGTGAAAATATCTTTTGCGCTTTCCGAGAACCAAAAATGTTGTACCGACGGTATAAATGATTCCGCCGAAAAGTAATAACGATATAAGAAGGAACGGGTGGGGGGAATATTTGTAAAGCGGGTAAATAAGAAGCACGCACATCCATCCGAGTGTCATATAAAGTACCATGGAAAGGACTTTGAAGCGCTCAACGTCAAAAAATGTTACAAATATTCCGATTGCTTCTATTATAAGGCTTAAGATAATCATAACAGAAGCAAAAATTTTGCTGTACGGCAAAACACCCATTATCATAAGTGGGATGCTTGTGCCCGCTATTAAAATATATATTACCGAATGGTCAACCGTTCTCATAATATGCTTAAGCGGCGAAACGGGGAGTCCGTGGTAAAGTGACGATGATGAGTAAAGTGTTATTATAGAAGCTCCGAAAAAAAGTGAGCTTATTATACTACAGATATCATATGATTTTTTTAAAAGCACCGCTGTAGCAAATATGCCGAAAACCACTCCGACGGCATGCGAGGCGGCGTTTAGCTTTTCCTCTTTTTTCGTATAAAAAGGAAGCTTAACTGCTTTGAGGTCTGCCAAGGCTTTTCATCTCCGTAAAATTATTACGTTGATATTGTACCAAGGTAAAGCTTAAAAGTCACCCTACACATAAAAAGCCCCACTCTACTCTCGGTAGAGTGGGGTGTAGAGTTATTTAATCCTCGAATTTCGAGATGAATTCACGTGTTCTTTGCGATTTCGGATTATCGAAGACATCTTCGGGCGTACCCTCTTCTTCAATTACTCCGTTGTCCATAAATATTACCTTGGATGAAACCGCCTTTGCAAAGGACATTTCGTGAGTGACAATTACCATTGTCATTTTGCTGTCGGCAAGCTGCTTTATAACTTTTAAAATCTCTCCCGTAAGCTCCGGGTCAAGTGCCGAGGTGGGCTCATCGAAAAAGAGGATTTTCGGGTCTGCTATAAGAGCTCGTGCAATTGAAACACGTTGCTTTTGACCGCCCGAAAGCTCGCAGGGGTAGCTTTTAAGCTTGTCCTTAAGCCCAACGCGCTCTAAAAGCGAAACGGCTTTTTCGTTGATTTCCGAAAGAATTGCTTTTTTGTTTTCCTTGTAGTCGGGGCGTTCCTTAGCAAGAAGCTTAGGAGCCAAGGTTACATTTTCAAGAACACTGTATTGCGGAAAAAGGTTGAAATCCTGAAAAACAAGACCTACTGTGAGCTGGCGCTCGCGTTTTTCCTTTGCTGACTCCTTTTTAGGTGAGCCGTCAAAAAATACCGTACCGTCAACGGCAATGTAACCGCTGTCTGCCGTTTCAAGCTGATTTATGCAGCGAAGAATAGTTGTTTTGCCGCTTCCCGAGGAGCCTATAATGCTCAAGACCTCGCCTTTTTCAAGGGAAAACGAAACGCCCTTTAAAACGTTGGTTTTTCCGAAGCTCTTTTTTAAGTCTTTTACCTCTAAAATTGACATATCTCCGCCTCCTTAGCTGTAATAGCCGAGCTTTTTTTCTATTTTTCCGAAGGCTAAGGTTAAGATACCGTTAAATGCAAGATAGAATATACCGGTCATAAGAAGCGGCCATATAATACCTTCGGATTTTATAAACGCCTGTCCTGCCCAAATAATTTCGTAAACGGAAATAACTCTTGCAAGAGATGTATCCTTAACGAGTGTTATTATTTCGTTGCTTATTGGGGGCACAATTCTTTTAATTAACTGCTTAAGTATAATTTTAAAGAAAACCTGTGCTTTTGTAAGACCCAAAACCTGACCTGCCTCGTATTGCCCTTTTGGAATGCTTTCTATTCCGCCGCGGTATATTTCGGAAAAATAGCAGGCATAGTTTACGGAGAACATTATGACCACAGAAGCGAATCTGTCCATAACGTGCCACGTTTCAAGCCACTCGGTAAGGAAAAAAGTGCTTTCAAGATTTGAAGCCCAATTGGCAATAAGTCCGGGACCGTAGAAAAATATTATTATTTGGAGCATAAGAGGCGTACCCCTTATTACCCATACAAAAAGCTTTACGAAAAGCTTTAAGGGCTTTATTTTACTCATTGAGCCGAAGCAAATCAGAAGGCCCAAGGGGAGTGAAAATAAAATTGTGAGAAAAAACAGCTCAAGGGTTACGCCGAACCCCTCAAATAGAGAAGCTAAAACAGTTGAAAGCATAAATGTAGTCCGCCGAATCGTCGTTTATTATAGTTGGTTTTTTACGCGTAAGCGTTTATTACGCAAGGGTAAGACCGTATTTTTCCGCAAGCGCTTGAAGAGTTCCGTCTGCCTTTAACTGATCCATAGCATCGTTAATAGCGGCAATTGTATCTGTTCCTTTTCTTGCGCCTATACCGTACTGCTCGCTTGAAAGAGCAACGGTTTTTGTAAGGTCTTCATAGCTGGAGCCTTCACCGGTCATGGAGTTTGCCATTGTAATGTCAACTATTGCAACATCGGCAGCGCCGGATTTTACCTCAAGAAGAGCATCGCTCTGATATTGAAGGGGCTTTACGTTTTTATAATCGGCAACAAGCTCTTCCGCTGCAGAACCGCCCTCTACCGCGATTACGGCATCGGCAATTGATTCTGCCGTAGCATATTTGGAAGCGTTTTCGGCCTTGCAGACAACAACCTGTTCGTTTAAAACATAGGGGTTTGAAATATCCATACCCTTCTTAACATTATCGGTAATTGTCATACCGTTCCAAACAAGGTCGATTGTTTTTGCGTTAAGCTCGTTGATTTTGCCGTCCCAATCGGCAAGAAGGAAAAATTCAGCCTTAACGCCGAGCTTTTCGCAAACAGCCTCGGCAAACTCGGTATCAAAGCCGGTCCATTCGCCGTTTTCCTTGTAGTTCATGGGTGCGTATTCGGTAATGCCTATAATCATTGTGCCTTTGTCTTTTATGTATTGAATGTCACTTGCTACAGGAGGTTCGGTGGAGCTTTCGCCGCCGCCCTCGCCTTTGCCGCAAGAGGCAAATACAATAACAGAGCCCAATAAAATAACAAGAGCCGATATAAGTGCGATAATTTTCTTTTTCATTTTACATACCTCCCGAAAAGCGATTCGCTTTTCAAATTTCTTTGTTGTGATAACATAATAGCACATTAGCGCGCTAAAGTAAAGAAGTTTTTTCAAAAAAATTCGGTTTTGTATGAATATACAAAAACCGAATCATAGCGAAGTGTGAATTGTGAAAACTGACGAGGGTAGTGCGTTTGGGAATTGAAAACGGTTGATTTACACGTCGGTTTTACATTTTATCTCAAATACAAAGCAGGCGTTGTCTTCGTACCACAGTGGGAAATTTGTGCCCCAGCAGTTGTTATAAAGGTTGTAGGCAAAGCCGTCTTTTTCGATATCCTCGGTCTTGTTGTCGTATTCGAGAATTTTTCCTTCACCGGGAGAAAGAAGCGGTGAGTGGCGGTTTATAATGCTAACCTCTCCGAAGGGCGCCTTCATAATGCATTTTTCAACAGCGTGAAGGCTTTTGCCGCCCATAGAGGCAACATCTTTATAATCAATATCGGTGCTGAGCTTAGAAAGCTTAACATCGTACTCGGGGTACATATGAAGAAAAATCGCTTCCGGAATGCGGTTGGCATCCTTTTCAAGCCACAGAACCTTAAGTGTTACGCCGTCCTCTTTTACGGTGTACAAAAGCTGAACCGTTTTCGGAGCGCCAAGCTCTTTTACAAGTTTCTCGTCACATTTTAATGTTGCGAGAATAACGTCGCAGTCGAAAAAGGATTTTTCCTCGGTGCTTTGTGCGGTATAATAAAAGCGTCCGGCGGGGTATTTTTCGCTTGCGTAGCTTAAAAGCGGCTTTCCGAAGTCCGCATAGCCCCAGCTGTAGTTTTTGTCCATATTTCGCGTATAATGCTTAAAGAAAAAGTCGTAATCGGCACTTCTATAGGAACGGTATTCGAAAATAGATTTACTGTTTTCGCGAATTATCGGTTGTCCCTTGAAGGTGAGCGATTCAATTCCGCCGTACTCATTTATTTTTAAAGTATAATCGCCGAACGAGGCAAGGCTTTTTTTGTTGCCGCTTAAAGTGAAAGGTACCTTCGGACGAAGAGCATCAAGAGCTTTTTGCGCTTTGGCTTTGTTTTCCGGTGAGAGTGAAGCAACGGCTTTTTTGATGTATTCGCGCTGCTCGTTCCAGCTTTTTTCCATTGTTTTGTAAGAGCCCTTTCCCTGAGTGCCCTCCAAAAGCATTTTGTGTGCCTCAAGGTTGTAAGGGTATTCGGGGTGGTTCATAACGGTAATATCGTTATTGCGCGCGTTTTTAAAATCGTTCTTAAGATAGTTTTCGTAATCCGCAAGACCCATTTTCGAGTCAATGCCGCAGGTGTGCTCTGCAATGCACAAAAGCGCATCCGAAAATTCGCGGTATTCGGTGGTTCCTCTTTTTAAAGCGCCGCTTGAAAGCCACTCTGCTTTTAAGCGCATAAGCTCGCGGAGAGCCGCCGATTTATATGGGTCGGAGGCACTTCCGTGAATCCAAGAGTCGCCTATTTCACCCTCGTAAACAGGGAGCTTGTCTTTAACGCGCCACAAAGCTTCGGCGTATTCGTCAAGGGTTCCCGCACAAACCTCGTATCCGGGAAATTCCGCTTTTATATCCGAAAGCTTTTTTAAAACCTTCTCGGGAGAGGGTGTGCCGCGATTGTCAACGGTGTGGTCAAAGTAGAGAACCTCGTCCGTGAATTCCGACTTGTACGCTCCGCCGTAGTCGCGGGAATATATAACAATTACCTCGCTGTCGCCGCATTTCCATAAAAAGCATTCGGGAAGCTCGGGAACTGCCGAAACACCGTTTACGCCTATATGTAAAAGCTTAATACCGTGCTTATTAAGAAGCGGTACAATGCCTCTTGTGTGCCCGGGAACATCTGTCATTTTTGCGGCTACGGTTTTTTTGCCGCATAGTTCATCAATGTCGTCAACAACGGAAAGCCCGAAGTCAAAGGTATCGTAATCGAGAAGCTCCGAGTGAAGCGTGAAGGGAAGCGCGTGAACCGTAAGGTAACCTTTTTTTAGGGCAGCTGTTAATTTTTTTCTGTTGCTTTCTGTTGAGTCTCTTAAAGCTTCTTTAATAATCCAAGAGCCGGTTGTCCAAATAAAATTCTTTTTTTCGTCTGTGTTAACCGCTTCGGCAAGGGCGATTGCCTGCGGAATGAATTCGTCGATGTATTTTCGCCTTACTGTTTCGGCGTAGTCCGTAAAGCCCAGGTCAAGATGAGTTTTTGAAACAACAATAACCTTTTTCATAAAATTATGTCACCTTATCAAATTATGCTGTCTATTTCAAATAAAAAGCACGATGGTATTGTGTCAAAACCACCGTGCTTTTATGGTGCGAGAGACGGGACTTGAACCCGTACGTACTGCTACACACGCCCCTCAAAC
>CAYQPJ010000044.1:0-10557 GCA_964419515.1 uncultured Eubacteriales bacterium | reverse complement strand
GAAACGACATTCGCACCGAAAGCGGTGTATATTACGCGACAAACGTCGCGTAAATACAAAACAGTGCACGCACAGCGCGCACTGTTTTGCTATTATTTTGTTCCGAAAATTCTGTCGCCGGCATCGCCGAGTCCGGGAACGATATAGCCATGCTCATTGAGCTTTTCATCAAGCGCTGCAACAAATATATCAACATCGGGATGTGCCTCGGAAAGAGCTTTAAGTCCCTCGGGAGCAGCGATTATACCGAGGAATTTAATATGCTTCGGACCGCGTTTTTTAATTTGTGTAATTGCATCTATGGCAGAACCGCCTGTTGCGAGCATTGGGTCTACAACAAAAACCTCTCTCTCGCCGATATCTGCGGGAAGCTTGCAATAATACTCAACAGGCTTTAAGGTTTCGGGGTCGCGATAAAGGCCTATATGACCTACCTTTGCTGACGGAACGAGTGTAAGCATGCCATCTACCATACCGAGACCTGCTCTTAAAATAGGCACAACGGCAAGCTTTTTACCGGCAAGCGCCTTACCCGTTGCGGTACAAATGGGCGTGTGAATTTCAACCTCTTTAAGAGGAAGATCTCTTGTCGCTTCATAGCAAATAAGGTTAGCTATTTCGGAAATAAGCGCTCTGAACTCTTTTGAGCCGGTTGTTTTTTCACGTAAAATAGAAAGCTTATGCTGAATTAGCGGATGGTCCATTACCAAAATTTTTCCCATAATTAACATCCCTTTTCGGTTTTTGTATATTATAAAGCAGTAAAAACCGCTTGTCAACAAGCTACGCGGTTTTTTTGCCTTTTTCACAAATTTTCGGCACCCTTGAGCATTTCCTCGGCATTTTTAAGCTGTGCCTCGGATATTTTGTCGCCGCTTATAATTCGGGCAATTTCAAATTTACGCTCCTCCGGCGTTAAAAGAGTTACCTTTGTAAAGGTTTTTCCGTCGTGAGCGGATTTTTCAATAAGATAGTGACTGTCTGCACGGGCGGCAATTTGCGGTAGGTGCGTAACGCTTATAACCTGCCTTCCACTTGAAACCTCGTACAGCTTTTGAGCTATTTTAACAGCCGCTCTGCCGCTTACACCGGTATCAATTTCATCAAAAATCATTGTCGCTATGCTGTCCTTGCTTGAAAGAACATTTTTTATTGCAAGCATAATTCGCGAAAGCTCGCCGCCGCTTGCCGTTTTTGAAAGAGGCTTGGGCGCCTCACCGATATTTGCGGATATTAAGAATTCGGCATTGTCTATGCCGTTTTCAAAAAGCGGAACCTCTTTAAACTCGGCAAAAAACTTAACCGAGGGCATATCAAGAAACTCAAGCTCACGACAAACCTTTTTTGAAAATTCCGCCGCTTTTTCCTTACGAAGCTTCGAAAGCTCCTTTGAAAGCTCAAGCGCCTCGCGATACAACGGCTCACGCTCGCTTAAAAGCCTTTCAAGGGCTTCATCCGAAAGCGAAATCTCATCAAGCTCCTTTTGGGCATTTTGAAGAAACAGAAGCATTTCCTCCTCGGTGTCGCCGTACTTTTTACTTAATCTGTAAAGAAGGTCTAATCTGTCCTCAACAGCCTCAAGCTCACCTTGAGTTAATTCCCCCTCCGAGTCACCGCTTCTTAAGGAATCGGAAATATCGGAAAGCGTATAATAGACCTCCGAAAGCTGCGATGAAAGCTGCTCGGCATCACGCGAGAAGCCGCTTACGGAATTAAGCTCCCTAAGTGCGCCGGAAACAAGCGTAAGTGCACCCTCAAAGGAGTCATCACCCGAAATTGCGGAATATGCCGAGCCGAAGGCAGATTGAATTTTTTCAAAATTGCGAATTACCGAACGTCGGTTTTTAAGCCTTTCCCACTCGCCGGGTACAATTTCCGCACAGGAAAGCTCATCTATTTGATACGAGAGCATATCTATTCGCCTTGCGCGCTCGGCTTTATCGGCAGACATTTTTTTAATAAGCCTTTCGGTTTGCGCAAGCTTTTCGTAAACAGTGTGGAAGCGCTCAAAAATATCGGTATTGTCAATTAAAGCATCTATGTAAGAAAGGTGCGTTTCCGGATTTAAAAGCTCGCGGTTATCCTGCTGACCGTGAATTGAAATAAGCGTACTGCCTACCTCTTTTAAGGCGGCAACATTTGTAAGTGCACCGTTTATTCGGCAAATATTTTTTTCGGCACCTATAACCCTTGAAACAAGAAGAGTTCCGTCCTCCGAGGTGGGAAGACCGAGCGATAAAAGCCTGTCCGCTACAGATGGGTCAACACACGAAAACAGCGCCGTAACCTCCGCTTGAGAAGCACCCGTGCGAATAAGCTCGCGCGAGGTTCTGAAGCCGAGAACGGCGTTTATTGAATCGAGAATTATTGATTTTCCGGCGCCCGTTTCACCTGTAAGCACATTAAAGCCCCGTGAAAATTCAATCTCGGCGCTTTCTATAACGGCTATGTTTTTAATTTTTAAAACAGCGAGCATTTCAAATCATTTCCTAATCATATTTTCAAGCACACCCGCAACAAGCTCTGCCTCCTCGGCTGTTCTGCAAAGCATAAAAATGGTGTCATCTCCGGCAATTGTTCCGACAACCTCCGTAACATTAAGGTTATCTATAGCTGCACACGCGGCGTTTGCAAGACCCGGTGAGCACTTTATTACGCAAATATTTCCCGCATAATCAACCTTTACAAGTGAGCCTTGAAAAAGCGTCTCAAGCATTCCGGTATAGCCTGTTTCGGACTTTTGCTCGGATGTATAACGATAAATACCGCCGGGGCCGAGAGTTTTTAAAAGTCTCAGCTCCTTAACATCCCGCGAGACGGTTGCCTGTGTTACGTCGTACCCTCTTTCACGCAAAAGAAGCTGAAGCTCATCTTGAGTGGCAATGTCATACTCCTTAATTAAATCGAGTATGAGCTTATGTCTGTTTCTTTTCATATTATTCTTCCTCTTATACGGATATTTTCTTATTGAGTATTTCTATAAATCTGTCGGGCTTTAGCTTTATAAATTCGGCGTAAGCCTCGGAACGCCTAACTGTTACAACTGCACCCTCCGGAATAGGCACGGCGCCCTGGCCGTCGCACGAGAGAATTGCTTCGCCGGAATTGTCGTGGCGAATCTCAAGAAAAGAGCTTTCTTTCAAAACTATGGAACGTGCAAAGAAGGAATGTGCACAAACCGGGGTTATCATAATACTTTCAATTCCGGGCTCTACAATAGGTCCGCCGGCGGAAAGTGTATAAGCGGTTGAGCCTGTAGGGGTTGCCACAATAACGCCGTCCGCGGAATATGTAATAAGCGGAGCGCCGTCGCACGACAACGAAAGCTTCATAAGACGTATTGTGCCGCTTCTTGAAACAACAGCATCGTTTACACAGTGCGAAGAATAAACGGTATTGCCGTTTTTATCTATAATATTCGCAAGTAAAAGCATTCGACGCTCTTTTATAAAATTACCCTTTACTGCCTCCTTTAAAAGGTCAAGCTCATCTGCTTCAAGCGCCGCCAAAAAAGCGAGCTTGCCTGCATTTACACAAAGTACAGGCTTTTTATGCTCAGCGGCACGCTTTGCGGCATTTATAAATGTGCCGTCACCGCCCACGGAAACAACAATGTCACACATTTTCAAAACAGTGTCACAATCAAGATAGCGCACTTTAAACTCATCGCCGAAATATTTCTCTTTTTCGGACTCCATAAGCACCTCGCACTCAAGCGATGAAAGCTTTAAAAGAAGTGCGCGACACACATCAAACGCGTTTTCACGCGTCATATTAGGTATTACGGCAAGCTTCAAAATATCACCTCATTTATCAAGTGCGGCGTGAGAAGCGGTTACGAGCTCGGAAATATGCTCAAGAATCTCTCCCGGCTCTTTTGCGCTTTCACATTTTTCAATATACATCAAATATTCAATATTCCCCTCCGGGCCCTTAACAGGTGAAAAATCAAGTCCCAAAACAGAAAAACCTTCTCTTGCCGCCAAATTAACGGTATTTTCTATTACCTCTATGTGAACCTCGGGGTCTCTTACAACGCCCTTTTTGCCAACCTTTTCACGACCGGCTTCAAACTGCGGCTTAATAAGGCAAACAGCTCTGCCGCCCACTTTGAGAAGCGAATGCATTACGGGTAAAATGTGCTTAAGCGAAATAAAAGAAACATCAACAGATGCAAAATCCGGCTCATCCGGCACGTTTTCGTGAGTTACGTATCTGAAATTTGTTCTCTCAAGGTTCACTACCCTACTGTCACTTCTGAGCTTCCACGCAAGCTGACCGTAGCCAACGTCTATTGAGTATACCTTTACAGCACCGTTTTGAAGCATACAATCCGTAAAGCCGCCTGTAGAAGCGCCTATATCCATACATATTTTGCCCTCAAGCGAAAGCCCGAAGGAGGATACCGCCTTTTCAAGCTTTAAGCCGCCGCGGCTTACGTATTTAAGAGTACTGCCGCGAACTTCAACTGTGTCGTCGGGCTTAATATCTCTTCCGGCTTTAATTTCTTTTTGACCGTTAACATATACAATGCCGCTCATAATAAGCGCCTTTGCCTTTTCGCGGCTTTCCGTAAAGCCAAGCTCAAAAACCGCGCTGTCAAGCCTTTTTTTATCGCTCAATTTACTTCTCCTTAAAAAATCTAACCATGCTGAGGCAGTCAAGTCCGTATTCAGCCAAAATATCAAAAACATTGCCCTGCTTTACAAAGCAATCCGGGAAGGCTTTTACAAAAAATTCCCCCGAGAACGCATTTTCGCAAAGCAGACTGCCGAACTTTTCACCGATACCGCCGCTTAAATTACCCTCTTCAAAAAAGCAAGCCCTTTTAAGAGGAAGCGCTGCAAAAACAGCCTCCGAGCTTAACGGAATTATTTTGTTAAGCTTAATAACCTTAACCTTTATGCCGTCGTTTTCGAGAATTCTTATCGCCTTGGCAGCCTCCCAAAAAAGTCTGCCGTATGTAACTATTGCGTTTTCGGCTGTTTCATCGCCGTAAACATCAAAATCATTGCCCGTAATTTCAAAATCAAACGGCGGCTCGGCCTCGCCGCCTCTGGGATACCTTACAACAACCGGTCCCGAGGTATGGTAAAGCGCCGAAACAAAATCCTTGTTAAGCTCGGCATAATACGAGGGCGAATAAACGGTAATATTGGGTATTCCGTTAAAAAATGCCTGATCATAAATACCGTTGTGCGTTTCACCGTCGTCGCCTACAATTCCGGCTCTGTCTACTGCAATAATCATCTTAGCCTGCTGCAAAGAGCAATCATGCATTATTTGGTCAAAGCAGCGCTGTAAAAACGTCGAATATACAACAAATACAGGAAGCATTCCACCCTTTGAAAGACCGAGTGCATACGGTATTGCGTGCTCCTCGGCTATGCCGACATCGAAAAAGCGTTCACTGTAATCCTCGGAAAAGCGCTTAAGCCCCGTACCGAGCGACATTGCGGCGGTAATTGCGCAAATCCGCTTATCCTTTGCCGCCTGATTGTAAAAAAATTCGCCGAATTTTTCGGAAAAACTTACACCCTTCTTTTTCATTTCTCCGGTATTACTGTCAAAGCCGCCTACTCCGTGAAACTCCGCGGGATTCGCCTCGGCGGGTGTAAAGCCTTTGCCCTTTACGGTATTTACATGAAGAATTACCGGAGATTTTACCGCCTTTGCACCCTCAAGCGCATCTATAAGCTGTTCTATGTTATGACCGTCAATAGGCCCCATATACCTTACTCCGAAATCCTCGAAAAAATTACTTTGGTAAAGTACATTTTTAACATCTGTTTTTATTTTAAAAAGGCTTGTTGCAAGACGTTTACCGAAAAGCGGGATTTTAGAAATAATCTTTTCGGTCATTGCTTTAAGCTTGAAATAGCCCGTTCTCGAACGCATAACGGCAAGGCTTTTTGCAAGGTGACCTACATTTTTTGAAATTGCCATTCCGTTATCATTGAGAATTATTATAAGCCGAGCATCCGGCATTCTGCCGGCATTGTTAATCGCCTCGTAAATAAGCCCGCCTGTAAGCGCACCATCTCCCAAAACGGCAACGGCATAATCCTTTTTACCGTTAACAAGATTTGCGGCGGCAATTCCGAGAGCCGTTGAAACGGAGGTACTGCTGTGGCCGCTGTAAACTATATCATGCTCACTTTCATTGGGGCGCGAAAAGCCGGATATTCCCCCGGGCTTTCTCAAGGTTTTAAAATCGTCATAACGACCGGTTAAAAGCTTATGAGTGTAAACCTGATGACCGACATCCCAAATAATTTTGTCATTCGGCGAGTTAAAAACTCTGTGAAGAGCAATCGTAAGCTCAACAACACCGAGATTTGAAGCAAGATGGCCGCCGTTTTGAGATACGGTTTTAATAATCTCTGAACGAACCTCGGAGGCAAGCTCCGTCAGCTCACATTCCTTAAGCTTTTTAACGTCTGCGGGAGATTTAATGTTTTTTAAGTAATCGCTCATAAGCCTACCCTCAGCTTTCGCGACTTGAAAGGTACTCCGCAAAGCTTACAAGCTCATCCTTATATAAGAACACATCAAGCGACTCAACCGCCGCCTTTGTAAGCTCCTTTACAAGAGACCGGCACTTTTCAATTCCGAGAAGTGAAACATAAGTTGCTTTTTCATTTTGCGCATCACTTCCGGAAAGCTTCCCGAGCTTTTCAAGGCTTCCCGTAACATCGAGAATATCATCTTTAATTTGAAAAGCAAGACCCACACCGTAAGCAAAGCCTTCGGCATTTTTAATAAGGTTATCGTCGGCATTTGCGGCAATACAGCCGAGAACACACGCCGCCGAAATAAGCGCGCCCGTTTTTAATTTATCCTGAAGCTCAAGTGTTTCGACGCTAACCGCCTTACCTTCACTTGAAAGATCTATATATTGACCGCCTACCATTCCGTCGGCACCCGCTAGCGATGACAGCACCGAAACGGCCTTGAGGGCACATTCATACGAATAAAGCCTTTCTTTTGCTCCACTTGCAATAAGAGAAAACGCCGCCGTTAACAGCGCGTCACCCGCAAGAAGTGCGTTTGCCTCACCGTAAACCTTATGATTTGAAGGCCTACCGCGCCTGTAATCATCGTTATCCATACACGGAAGGTCATCGTGAATAAGAGAATATGTATGAATACATTCAACAGCGCACGCCAAGGGCAAGGCATTTTCCGGCTTACCGCCTGCCGCCTCACAAAACAAAAGTGTCAAAAGCGGACGTATGCGCTTGCCGCCGTTTTTCACGCTGTAAAGCATTGAATCATAGATTCCGTTGATTTCGGTTAACGGAGATTTCAAAGAATTTTCCAAATAATTATTTATAAGCGCGGTGTAGCGGCTGATTTTTTCATTATTCATCACCGACACCACCCTCAAAAAGCTTTTTTATTTTAAGCTCAGCGGAATTCAAATATTTTTCACATTCCGAAAGAAGTGAGGTACCCTCCGCAAAAAGCTTTAACGATTCCTCAAGCTCAAGACCGCCGTTTTCAAGAAGGGCGGTAATTTCTTCAAGTCTTTTTAAAGAAGCTTCAAAATTCATTTTTTAATCTTCCTTGCAATTAATTTTTGTAACCTCGGCACAAAATGTACCGTTTTTAATTGTAATATCAACACTTTCCCCTATTGAAAGTGAACCTATATCCGTAATGGGCTTGCCGTTTTTAAATGCTGCGGCGTAGCCCCTTGAAATAACCTTAAGCGGACTTAACGCATCGAGCTTTCCGGCGCTGAGATGAAGGCGCGCTCTGTTTTTTTCAACGATACTCTCGGAGAGATGTTCAAGGCGTTCTCCGTAATAAGCGATAAGCTTTCTGTTATCATTTATTTTTAAGAGCGGATTTTTAAGCGCACCGCTTTTTTCGGCTTTTAAAAGTCTTTCACGCAAACGTGAGGTTTTTTCGCACACTGCCGAATAAAGTCGGTTTCTTTGTGAATGAAGAGCATTAATCAAAGCTTCCGCATCGGGCACTGCAAGCTCTGCGGCGGCAGAGGGTGTAGGCGCTCTTAAATCCGCAACAAAATCGCAAATTGTAAAATCGGTTTCGTGACCGACAGCGGAAATAACTGGTATTTCGGACGCAAATACCGCTCGTGCAACCTTTTCTTCGTTAAACGCCCAAAGGTCCTCAAGAGAACCGCCGCCTCTACCTACAATCAATACGTCCGCGGCTTTCTTATCATTAAAAAGCTTAATTGCGTTTGAAATATCCGAGGCGGCACCGTCACCCTGAACGAGCACGGATTTTAAAATAATCTCCGTACAAGGGCATCTTCTGCCGATAACATTTATAATATCGCGTACGGCTGCGCCTGTTTCTGACGTTATAACACCTACGCGCTTGGGAAAAAAGGGTAGCTCCTTTTTGAGCTCGGGATTAAAAAGCCCCTCGGCGGAAAGCTTCTTTTTAAGCTGTTCAAATGCCAAATTAAGGCTCCCCAGGCCGTCCGGCTGCATATCGTTAATATAAAACTGATAAGAGCCGTCACGCTCAAACAAGCCAACACTGCCGAAAACCAGAACCTTCATACCGTTTTCCGGACGAAAACGAAGGCGCGAGGCGTTACCTGCAAACATAACAGCCTTTACAGCTGCCTTTTCATCTTTAACGGTCATATAAAGGTGACCGGTATAATGTGCCTTGAAATTTGAAATTTCGCCGACAACAAACATATGCGAAAGCTTGTCGTTTGATTCTATAAAAGACTTAACATAGCCGTTAAGCTCACTTACGCTGTAAACCTTAGGCGATGCTGTTATCATAATTCGCCCTCCTTTTTGCAAGAAGTGCCGCTCCGACGGCATTATCGGAGGAAAGCTGTGCAGATGAAAAATAAACGGGAAAGCGCGATTTGATTATATCACGTATTATAGTATCCGACATAACGCCGCCCGCAAAAATCACGGGGCAATCGGGATATTTTAAAAGAAGCTCACGCGTCATTTCGGAAAGAGTATCTGCAATATATGTTAAAAGGAATTTTGCGGTATCCTCACCCGAAGCACCATCGGAAAGCATTTTTATACATTTATTTTCAAGACCGGAAAGCGAGCACGAGCCGTCATAAAGCTTGATTTTGTTTCTAAACACCTTACTTGAACGCGCAGCAAGCACTTCAAGCTCCTTACCGCACGGAAACGCAAGTCCAAGCCTTACACCGAGTCTGTCTACAGCCTGCCCTGCCTTTAAATCGGTGGAATTTACAAGCTCCGCAACAGAAAAAAGTCCTTCCGAGCTCGGCTCACAAAGAACAGCCTCCGTAGTTCCGCCGGAAACATGAAATGCAATAAAACGACCGTCTAATAATTCAAGCTTATCTGCAGACATACAGGCGGCGGCAATATGCCCCTGCTGATGTGAAAAGCGGTAAAGCGGCACGCCAAGTATTGAAGAAACGGCAACACCGAGACTTTCTCCGACAAGAAAGCACGGCATATATGAGCCGCTCGCCGTTGTCGGCGAAACAGAAACGCCCACAGCGGTTATCGGCTCAAAAAGCTCTTTTGTAAGCTCCGACACAAGCTCACCGTAAGCCTTTGTATGATGAAATACGGCATCGGACTGTCTAAGCCCACGCTCACCCGGCTTTACAGGCAATAGCCTTCTTTTGGAAATATATTCACCGTTATTTAAAATAAGTGCCACCGAGGTAGTATAATTACTTGTGTCTATTCCGAGAATTGCCATTTTACGCTCTTACAATTGCGCCGAGAACGCCGTTTATGTATGAAGCATCTTCGGGAGTTCCGTATTTTTTTGCGATATCAATAGCCTCGCTTACGGCAACACCGCTCGGAATGTCATCACAATATTTAATTTCCGTAACGGCAAGGCGCATAACGGCAAGCGAAACCTTCGGTAATCGTGAAAGCTGCCACCCATTTGACTTTTCGTCAATAAGCGCATCAATTTCAACGGCATTCGGCTCATATTTTGAAAGAACCTCTTTCGCAAAGCCGTTGAGCTTAATAAGGTCATTGTCCTCCGCTTTTTTTATTATTTCGGAAACAGTGTCCTCACTGTTGAATATTTTTTCAAACAGCACCATAAAAGCCTGTTCTCTTGCCTCTCGTCTTGTCATAAGCTTCTCCTTATAAAGCACATATTATTATTTAATTATACCATAAATCGGTTTTGCGAAGCAAAACGCCGCGACAAGCGGCACGGCGAAAGCCGCGATTTAGCCGTTCAATGTTCTCCGAAACAGTCCGAATCTTCGATTCGGCTCTGTTTCGTGAGGTTATTTTACCATAAATCGGTTTTGCAAAGCAAAACGCCGCGATAAGCGGCACGGCGAAAGCCGCGATTTAGCCGTTCAATGTTCTCCGAAACAGTCCGAATCTTCGATTTGGCTCTGTTGCGTGAGGTTATTTTACCATAAATCGGTTTTGCAAAGCAAAACGCCGCGATAAGCGGCACGGCGAAAGCCGCGATTTAGCCGTTCAATGTTCTCCGAAACAGTCCGAATCTTCGATTTGGCTCTGTTGCGTGAGGTTATTTTACCATAAATCGGTTTTGCGAAGCAAAACGCCGCGATAAGCG
>CAYQPJ010000043.1:8650-10578 GCA_964419515.1 uncultured Eubacteriales bacterium | reverse complement strand
ATGAAAAATGCAAAACAGTGCGCGCATGGCGCGCAAATGCAAAATGCAAAATGCAAAATGCAAAATTGCGGAAATCGCCGATGGCGATTTGATTTGTAAAGCCTACGGCGTACAATGAATGTGCGGTAATATCGCAATTTGCGGCGGTTGGATAATGCAACGTAGGGGCGATTTTTAATCGCCCGCGTGTTCACTGTAGGTGAACATAACTAACCACCACGCGAGCACACATTGCATACGCAATGTATTGGCGATTTTAAATTACACACGCTTGCCGAAACGCAAAAATTTGCGTTAATTAATAATGAATTAAATTTGGGAATGAAATTAAAATGAAAATTCGAGCTAAAATCTTAAAGCGTACAGAACAGGAATTTGTTTTGCGCGGTGATTATATCCGTCTTGATGACCTTCTTAAAAATGTCGGTGCGGCGGCAACGGGCGGTCACGCAAAGCTTGTTATTCAAGGCGGCGAGGTAAAGGTAAACGGTGAAACCTGCACCATGCGCGGAAAAAAGCTTCGCACAGGTGATACTGCCGAATTTGAAACGGTAATTTACCATATAAAGTAATTTACCGAAAAAAAAGCTTATTTTAATAAAATCGAGTTATTTTATATCAAAGGAAAGTTTTTATGAAGGTTACCTCCGTAAAAATAAATAATTTCAGAAACATAAGCGAGCTTACGCTTATTCCTTCCGAGGGCATAAACGTAATTCACGGAAAAAACGCTCAGGGTAAAACGAATATTTTGGAGGCAATTTGGCTTTTTACCGGATGTAAAAGCTTCAGAGGTTCTAAGGATAAGGAGCTTATTCGCTTCGGCACGGATTTTTATAAAAATGAGCTGTGTTTTGAAAACGGCACGCGTGAAAAAAAGGCATTTATAGCGGTAAACGAGAAAAAAAAGCTTGCTTCGCTTAACGGTGTGGCGCTTTCGTCAACCTCGGAGCTTATAAGCGAATTGAGAGCCGTTGTGTTTTCGCCCACGGAGCTTTCGTTAATAAAGGGTGCACCTGCAGAACGACGTAAATTTTTGGATGTTGCACTTTGTCAGCTTAAGCCGAAATATGCCGAATATTTAAAGGAATACAAGCACGCGCTTTTTCAAAGAAACATTCTTTTAAAAGACCTTTATTTCAGCCCGAGATTAGAAGAAATTTTGGACAGCTGGGATGAAGCCGTTGCGCGACAAGCCGCGATTATAATTTATGAACGCTTAAAATATACGGAGCTTTTAAGAAATTTTTCAAAGGAAATTTATTCCGGAATTTCCGATAATAAAGAGGATTTTGAAATTAAATATTCCTCCACCGTCAATATTTACGACGTTACAATTCGCGATATTTATCTTTCGGCGCTTGAAGAGCTTTTAAAAAAGCGCAAGGACGATATTTATTTTAAAACAACAACAGTAGGCCCTCACCGTGACGATTTAACCGTTACCGTAAACGGCAAAAATGCAAAAAGCTTTGCTTCACAGGGTCAACAGCGCTCGGCGGCTCTTGCATTAAAGCTCGGTGAAGCGCGCGTTATTGAAGAAATTACAAACGAAAAGCCAATAGCTCTTTTAGATGACGTTATGAGTGAGCTTGACGAGCGGCGGCAGGATTATATTTTAAACAGCATTAGGGAAATGCAGGTGTTTTTGACCTGCTGTGACCCGTCGCAGGTTATGAGAATGTGTGACGGCAAGTCGTTTTTAATTGAAAACGGTAAGCTTTTCGGTAATTAATTAATTTTTCGCCATATTTCGACACGGTGAATTTGAATTTTCGCCATATTTCGACATGAAAATCGAGTGTGAAGAAAAAAAATCGCCGGATTTCGACACGAAAATCGAGTGTGAAGAAAAAAATCGCCGGATTTCGACACGAAAATCGAGTGTGAAGAAAAAAATCGCCGGATTTCGACACGAAAATCGAGTG
>CAYQPJ010000043.1:0-8550 GCA_964419515.1 uncultured Eubacteriales bacterium | reverse complement strand
AATCGAGTGTGAAGAAAAAAATTCGCCATATTTCGACACGGGAATTTAATTTTTCGCCATATTTCGACACGGGAAAGGTAATTATGTATATTCACATAGGACAGGATTCAGTTGTTACGGACGATGAAATTATAGGAATTTTCGATATGGAAAATACGACCGTTATGAAGGATACGGTAAATTTTCTTAACAAAGCCGAAAAAAAAGGCGAGGTTAAAAGTGTTGCGCCGTACGAGCTGCCTAAATCGTTCATTTTGTGCCGCAAAAAAGGCGACGAAAAACGGCGAATTCACATTTCTCCCGTTTCTGTGGGAACCGTTTTGAAAAGAACGGAAGAAAAAAATTATAAAGGGCTTTAAAAAAGTCTTTTAATATAAAAATGCGTAGGGTGGCGAGAGTTGAACTGCGCACGCCTAAAATTTAATCTTTCGGCGCACCGAAGGCGTTTTTTGCCTTAATACACGACAGTATAACTGTGGTGAAGAAATACCTCGGTGCATCCAAAATCTTTAAATATTAGGTGCAAGCAATTTTGAAAGTGCAATTTTCTTGCAGGTACAAGGAAAAAACGAGCAATACTTTCGTATTGTGAGGTATTTTGACGCGGTAATTGCGAAAAATTGCCATTCAAAACCGTATGGACTAATCAAAAAGAATTCATTTCTTCAAACGGAGGTACAAATTTTGAGTGAAGAAATTTTAAAAAATGAGGAAGAAATAAAAGAGGAGAAGCTTGAAGAAGCTCTCATGCTTGACGAAACGGAGGACACAATAGACACTTCCGTTAAGGAAAAATACGATGCAAGCGCAATTCAGGTTTTAGAGGGTCTTGAGGCTGTAAGAAAACGCCCCGGTATGTACATAGGATCAACCGGACCTAAGGGTCTTCATCACCTTGTATATGAAATTGTTGATAACTCAATAGATGAGGCGCTTGCCGGCTTTTGTACTCACATTGAGGTGGAAATTCTTCCCGGAAACGTTATTACGGTAAAAGATAACGGCAGAGGAATTCCCGTCGGAATAAACGAGCAGCAGGGTCTTCCGGCTGTTACGGTTGTTTTAACGGTGCTTCATGCGGGCGGTAAGTTCGGCGGAAGCGGCTACAAGGTTTCCGGCGGTCTTCACGGCGTTGGCTCATCTGTTGTAAACGCGCTCTCGGAATGGTTCGAGGTTGAGGTTTCTCAAGAGGGTCACGTTCATTATCAGCGCTTTGAAAGAGGTAACCCCACGTGTGACCTTAAGGTAATTGGCGATACCGAGGAAACGGGTACGTTAATAAGATTTAAAGCCGACCACGAAATATTTACCGAAACAACCGTTTACGAGTTTGAGGTTCTTGAAAGAAGACTCCGCGAGCAGGCATTTTTAAACGCAGGTCTTTCAATTTCTCTTACGGATAAGCGCAACGAGGATGAGGTAAGAGAAGAGGTTTACTGCTTTGAGGGCGGTATTTCGTCCTTTGTTGAATATGAAACAAAGGTAAGAGGTCTTACACCTCTCCACGAAAGCCCGATTCATTTTTCGGCGGTAAGCGGCGACAGAGAGGCTAATATTGCCTTAATGTACAACGACAGCTACAATGAGCTTCTTTTGAGCTTTGCAAACAACGTAAGAACCGCAGACGGCGGTACTCACGAGCAGGGCTTTAAAACAGCGCTTACAAGAGTTTTTAACGAATACGGCAGAAAATACAATCTTTTAAAGGATAACGACAAAAACCTCTCCGGCGACGACGTTAGAGAGGGCTTAACGGCTGTTATAAGCGTAAAGCTTACCGAGGCGCAGTTTGAGGGACAAACAAAGGGCAAGCTCGGCAATACCGATATTACTCCGCTTGTTTCAAAGTGCGTTTACGAAAAGCTTACAACATATTTTGAAGAAAACCCCTCCGAGGCGAGAGCTATTTTTTCAAAGGCACTTGATGCTTCAAGAGCGCGCGAGGCTGCAAGAAAGGCTCGCGACAACGCCAGAAGAAAGTCCGCGCTTGAGGGCAACCACCTTCCCGGTAAGCTTGCCGACTGTATTGAAAAGGACTCCACAAAAACAGAGCTTTACATAGTAGAGGGAGACTCCGCCGGCGGCTCCGCAAAGGCGGGGCGTGACAGAATGATTCAGGCTATTCTTCCGCTTTGGGGAAAAATGCTAAACGTTGAAAAGGCGAGAGTAGACAAGGTTATAGGCAATGAAAAGCTTACGCCGGTTGTAATGGCACTTGGCACGGGCATCGGCGAGGAATTTGACCTTTCAAAGCTTCGTTACGACAAAATCATAATTATGGCGGATGCCGACGTTGACGGTGCGCACATCAGAACGCTTCTTTTAACCTTCTTTTTCAGATATATGCGTCCGCTTATAGATGAGGGTCACATTTACCTCGCACAGCCGCCGCTTTTCAGATTAAGTAAGGGTCAAAAGCATTTTTACGCCTACTCCGACGCGGAGCGCGATGAAATTATGGCAACTCTCGGAACAGGCTATTCAATCCAGCGCTACAAGGGCTTAGGTGAAATGGACCCCTTACAGCTTTGGGAAACAACAATGGACCCGGCTACAAGGCTTATGCTTCGCGTTACCATGGAGGATGCCGAGGAGGCAGACAAAACCTTCTCAATACTTATGGGCGACAAGGTTGAGCCGAGACGCGATTTTATAGAGAAAAACGCAAAATACGTTCAAAATCTTGATGTTTAAGGAAAGGAGAGCCGAAAATGGACGAATTTAACAATGAAAATCAAGGCAAGGTAAACGGCATTAACGATTTACCCGACCCTTATTCAAATCAAAAAATAGTTAATGTTGATATTAACAAAGAGGTAAGAACGGCTTTTCTTGACTACTCAATGTCGGTTATTATGCAAAGAGCTCTTCCCGATGTTCGCGACGGCTTAAAGCCCGTTCACAGAAGAATTCTTTACACGATGTATGAAAACAGCCTTTACCCCGACAAGCCCTACCGTAAGTGCGCCGATACCGTCGGCTCGGTTCTCGGCCGTTACCATCCGCACGGAGACTCATCCGTTTACGATGCAATGGTAAGACTTGCTCAAAGCTTTTCAATGAGATATATGCTTGTAGACGGTCACGGTAACTTCGGTTCAATAGACGGCGACCCTGCCGCCGCTTACCGTTACACAGAGTCGAGAATGAGCAAAATGTCACTTGAAATGCTCTCGGATATTGAAAAAAATACCGTAGACTTTGTGCCAAACTACGACGACCGCTTAAAGGAGCCTACGGTTTTACCGTCGCGCTTTCCAAACCTTCTCGTAAACGGCTCAAACGGTATTGCCGTTGGTATGGCGACAAACATTCCGCCGCACAATTTGGGCGAGGTTATAGACGCTATTTGCTGTATTATAGACAATCCCGAGGCAGAGCTTGAGGAAATTATGGAGCACATAAAGGGTCCGGACTTTCCGACGGCGGGAATTATTATGGGCAGAGCCGGTATAAGAGCCGCTTACGCTACAGGCAGAGGTAAAATAATCGTTCGCGCCAAAACCGAAATTGTTGAGGGCAAAAACGGCAGATTTAAAATTATTGTAACCGAAATTCCTTATATGGTAAATAAAGCAAGGCTTATTGAGAAAATCGCCGAGCTTGTTAAGGATAAGCGCGTTGAGGGTATTTCGGATATTAACGACTATTCCTCCGACAAAACGGGAATGCACATTGAAATCGACATTAAGCGCGATGCAAATGCACAGGTCGTTTTAAATAAGCTTTTCTCATATACGGAGCTTCAGTCTACCTTCGGCGTAATTCTTTTGGCACTTGACGACGGTGTTCCGAAAATTCTCACATTAAAGGAGATTTTACAAAAATATCTTGACTTTCAGTGTGAGGTTATTGTAAGAAGAACACGCTTTGACCTTAAAAAGGCTCAGGAAAGAGCACACATTTTAGAGGGCTTAAAGCGCGCCGTTGATATTGTCGACGATATTATTGCCACAATTCGCGCCTGCAAGGGCGGTCAGGCTGAGGCTAAAGCGGCTATTATGGAAAAATTCGATTTTGACGATGCCCAAGCCTCCGCAATCGTTGCGTTTAGGTTAGGTCAGCTCGCCGGTCTTGAAATTTTGAAAATAATAAACGAATTAGACGAGCTTAAGGAAAAAATAAAGAATTTTGAAGAGATTCTTTCTTCTCACGAAAAGGTTCTTGAAATTGTCAAAACGGAAATTACCGCTCTTCGCGATAAATATGCCGATGAACGCCGCACCGCAATTGAAAGTATAAGCGGCGAGGTTGATATTGAGGATCTTATTCCCGAGGAAACAAGTATGTTTACCTACACCACAATGGGCTACATTAAGCGCCAAAGTGTAGATGTTTTCGCAACGCAAAACAAGGGCGGCAGAGGCGTTAAGGGTATGTCGCGCCGCGAGGATGACGTTGCCGAAACAATGTTTATTGCCTCCTCTCACGATAATATAATGTTCTACACAACACGCGGCAGAGCTTACCGCCTTAAGGGCTACGAAATTCCCGAGGGCAGTAAAAACAGCAAGGGTATGAACATTGTAAATATTTTACCGCTTGAAAACGGCGAAAAGGTTTCGGCTATGATAAGGGTTCCCGAAAATGACGAGGGAATGTACCTTTGTATGGTAACAAGAAAGGGTCTTATTAAGCGCTCTTCTCTCGACCTTTACAGAAATATTCGCCGTAACGGCGTTATTGCCGTAAACCTCAGGGATGACGATGAGCTTGCATGGGTTAAGCTTACAAACGGAAACGACAGGCTTTTGATTGCCACCAAAAAGGGTATGTCAATTTGCTTTGACGAAAACGATGCACGTCCCTTGGGCAGAACCGCAACGGGCGTTAAGGCGATTACTCTTAATGAGGGCGATGAGGTTGTCGGAATGACTGTTTTGTCGGATACGGCAAAGGTTCTTACGGTAAGTGAAACAGGCTACGGCAGACGAAGTGACCCCGATAATTACAGAATTCAGTCGCGCGGCGGCAAGGGTCTTAAAAACTATCACACCGACAAATACGGCGACGTTGCCGGAATTTGTATGGTTGAGGATGATGAGGATATTCTTCTTATTTCCTCCGACGGTATTATTATAAGAATTCGCGCCAACGATGTAAGAGTTTGCGCAAGACCTTCAAAGGGCGTTCGCGTTATGAGGCTTACCGAGGGCAACAAGCTTGTTACCTTCTCAACAACAGAGCATAACGAGGAAGAAATCAACGGTACCGTTGAGGATGACGGAACTGCCTTAGAGGGCGAAGCGGTTGAGGCTGTTGAGGCTGAAGAAGAGGATGTTACAAACGATTCCGAAAATACGGAGGAGTAAAAAATGGCAAAAGAGAAAGATGTTAACAATATCCTGACACCGGATGAAGAGGCTTACGAAGAGCTTTTGAACGAAAGCTTTGAAAATTTGTCGCAAATCGACACGGAGCTTGAGAGTGAAGAAGAAATTACGACACAAATCGACACGGAGCTTGAGAGTGAAGAAGAAATTACGACACAAATCGACACGGAAAAAAGCTTTGAGGATATAAGCAGTAGCTCCGAAAAGGAAAAAAATCCGTTTAAGAGAATTGCCGCTTGGTATAAGCGCCTTCCGAAGGGCAAAAAAATTGCCGCAACAGCAGGTGCAGCTGTAATTGTGCTTCTTCTGATTCTTATAATTTTTGTCGCAGCGGTTGTAATTAGCAAGTTAGGCAAAATCGGTACGCACATTGACAAGCCCTTAAGCGTTGACGAGACAATTTACGATGAGCAGGAATTCACGGAGATTGACGGTCAGGTAGGCGCGGCGGGCTTCCAAGAGGCACTTTACGAGTGGGCAACAGCAGGCGGCGAGGATACAATAATGTCAAGCAAGAATGTTTTAAACGTTCTTCTTATCGGCGCGGACAGCCGCCTCGGCACAAACACCGGCAATACCGATGTTATGATGTTGATTTCTCTTAACAAAAAGACCAGGGAAATTAAAATGACCTCGCTTTTCAGGGACTGCTACCTTTATATTGACAACGGCGAGTACGGCTCTTACCATAAGCTCAATTCCGCCTACAGCAAGGGCGGCATTGACTGCCTTATTAATACAATTCAGAACAACTTCAAGATAAAAATCGACAATTACGTAATGGTAAATTTTGAGTCGTTCAGAGCTGTTATTGATGCTATGGGCGGTGTTACCGTTAAGGTGCAGGAGTACGAGGCGAATTATATTGAAGGTCGTTATAAAATTAAAATGCCCGTTGGCGAAAGCGTTACCTTAAACGGCGAGCAGGCACTTATTTTCAGCAGGGTTCGCGGCTGCGATGCCGATGCGGACGTAAGCCGCACGCGCCGTCAGCGTCAGGTTATAAATGCCATTATGAACGAGTTCCAAAGAGCCTCGCTCACAAATATCAATAAGTATATTGATACGGTTTTACCGTATATTTATACAGGCTTTTCGGAGGGCGAAATTCTTTCTCTCGGCTTAAAGGCACTTGCCGGAGGCTGGGTAAATTACCCCAGAAGCGAGCTTCAAATACCAACGTCGGAGGCACGCGCCTCGGGCTATGCCGGATCTATGTGGATCTGGGTTGTGGATTATCAGCTTGCCGCGCACACGCTCCAAACGGAAATTTACGGAAACTCAAATATTACCTTGACAGACGGCAGACGTACTATTATAGATATTTACAACGGCGTTTCGGGTACCGGCTCGTCGTCTTCTTCGAGCGGCAGCACGCCTGTTGAAACACCGTCAACAACCGTTCCCGTTTCCGGTGCGGAAACAACCGTTCCCGTTTCCGTGAACATCTCCGAAACCGTGATTTCAAGCGAAAATACGTCGGAAACCGAGGCTTTATCCGAGCCCTTAACGGGAGAAGAGGTTACGGAGCCCGTAAGTGAGGGCGAAGGCTCCGGCGAAACAGAGCCGCCTGTAACGGAGCCTGTAGCAACAGCTCCTTCAGTCACGGAGGCAACACCTTAAACAGAATAAAAAGGGGCTTTTGCAATGTTTTATAAAGCAAAACGCGAGAGAGCCGAGGTAAAAAGGAGGAAAAGCTATTACGGCTTTTCCTCAAGCTACCCGGGAAGCTCTCTTAAAAATGATTATGTTATAGGCGAAAGCCGCGCCGTAAAAAGGCGCGAGTTTGTAAGAAGAATTATTATTGCCGCGCTTATTTTTTTGATTTTCGCAACGGCATTTATAATTACCGAGGTTTGCCTCAGCATTTCGTCAAGACCTATTTAAAATGAAAAAAAATACAACAGACAAAAAGAATAATAAAAATAAAAAGCAGCTTTTAAAGCTGTTTTTTACAATGCTTTATATAAGCACATTCACCTTCGGCGGCGGCTTTGTAATCGTTACCTTTATGAAAAAAAAGTTCGTCGATGAATACTCTTGGATAGATGAAGATGAAATGCTCGATTTAACCGCAATAGCGCAATCCTCACCCGGGGCAATTGCCGTTAATGCGGCTATTCTTGTAGGCACGAGGGTAGGCGGCTTTGCGGGAATGATAACGGCAGTTGTGGCTACAATAATACCGCCGCTCGTTATAATCTCCGTAATATCCTTAATTTATTCGGCATTCGCTTCAAATGTGTACGTTGCAACCGTTTTAAAGGGTATGCAGGCAGGCGTTGCCGCAGTAATTTTAGACGTTGTGTGCGACTTGGGGCTTAAGGTTATTAAGAAAAAGTCCGTTTTGCACTGTTTAATCGCCGTCGCTTCGTTCGTCGCAGTGTTCTTTTTTAATGTAAACGTAATTTACATTATTATAGCGGCAGGCATTTTGGGCGTTTTATCGGCGATTTTTTCAAAGTTCGTGTCGAAAAAGCGCGAAAACACAAATTTGTGCTCAAATTCCGATTTAAACGGAAATAATGTAGAAAATGTAGAAAATTCAGAAAATTTCAAAAGCTCGGAAAATTCCGGGAATTGTAAAAAAGTGACGGAAGGGCGGCGAAAAAATGATTTACCTTAAGCTCTTTTTAAGCTTTCTTCAAATAGGTATGTTCAGCGTTGGCGGCGGCTATGCCGCAATGCCGCTTATTGAGGCGCAGGCTGTCGAAAAATACGGCTGGCTTACCGTTTCTGAATTTACCGACCTTATAACCATCGCCGAGATGACCCCCGGGCCAATTGCCGTAAACTCCGCCACCTTTGTCGGAATGCGTGTTGCCGGCATTTTGGGCGCGCTTTGCGCCACCGTCGGTTGCATTTTTCCGTCGATGATTATTGTTTCTTTGCTCGCGTTTATTTATTATAAATATAAAAAAACAGACGTTTTAACAGCCGTGCTCTCGTCTCTTCGCCCTGCCGTTGTTGCGCTTATCGCCTGTGCCGGGCTAACCGTGCTGTTAAATGTCCTTTTCTCGGGTGAGGTATATTCATTCGAAACCTTTAATATTGTCCCCGCAATTCTCTTTGTATTTGCCTTTGCGGCAATAAAAAAATTCCACGTAAGCCCCATTCTTACAATGCTCGCTTGCGGCGGAATTAACCTCTTGGCAGTCGAAATATTTAAGCTGTAATGCCGGCGGTAATGCGCGACGTTTGTCGCGCAAATGCAGAA
>CAYQPJ010000042.1:0-12083 GCA_964419515.1 uncultured Eubacteriales bacterium | reverse complement strand
GAATATTAACAGATTGAGACTTACATAAATACTCGCGGCGTTTATATGAGAAATCGGCAAAACAATAACCGCAACCGACGAGAATTGAACTTATTACTGCTTTGAACATCAAATTTTCGCAATTACCGCGTCAAAAAGCTTTCGCAAAAGCGTGCCTTGTGCGGTTTTGGCAAAACCATTTCAGAACACGTGAATTTTTACGATATAACGTAATTAACCTCAATTCCGACGAGCCTGTAAGCTCCGCTAAATGACCGATGATTATTATTAAGAAATGGATAAATTATGCTTTGGATTTTATGTATAATAGCGTTTCCGTTAGTAATATTGGCAGAGCTTGTGAAAAAACGAAATAATAAGCTTTCGACAATGTAAGGTGCGATTATTTACGGCTTTGCAGATTATCACGCACTTTTATTTTACGCAATTATGAAACAGTTATCTGTTAAAATAATATCTAAAATTCGTTTGGCTTACTCGAATACCGTTTCTTTAAGTGCTGTTTGATTTTTTCGGTTGATTTTAGCTGTAAAAATTCGGTGAATGCGTGCATCGCGGGTCAGAGTACTGCTTTTGGGACACATTAAGTGATATAATCATTAAGAATTTAAGAATTAATTATGTTATTAATTAGGCATAAAAGAGCCTAGGACAGGAGGCAAAATTTTGGAAGGATTTCCGGCTCATATTAAAAACGGTGAAACGCAAAGTGTTCAGTCTTGCACAGAACATTCAAGAGGAGCGGCTTCAGAGGCGGAGCAGGCTTTAAAGAATGTTGGGCTTTCCCGATGCGGATATTTAGCGGGACTTTTGCACGATTGCGGAAAATTCAAGCCATCTTTCAGCGAATACATTCTTGCAGCCTCGCGCGGTAAAAACGTCCGCAGAGGATCTGTAATTCACACCTTTGCCGGTGCAAGATATATTCTGGAGCGCTTCCATTCGAAAAATACAAATTACCTGTCATACGGTGATATTACCGCCGAAATGCTCTCATACGCCGTAGGGGCACATCACGGTCTTTTTGACTGCGTAAACGAAGATGGTGAAAATGGTTTTCTTCATAGGCTTTTGAAAATACCGGAGGGCGACGATGAAGCAGTGCACAATTTTCTGTTATTTTGTGTAGATGAAGCCGAGCTTGGAGTGCTTTTCAAAAGTGCTAAAGGTGAAATAGCCGATTTTTTCAGAAAAATTTGTGTCGTATGCCACAGCGATGAGGAGCTTGCTTTTTTTGCGGGTTTGGCAGTTCGCCTCATAACCTCAGCTGTAATTGAGGGTGATAGGCGTAATACATCGGAATTTATGACAGAGGCAAAGCCTCGGCAAGAGGCGGACTGCGATTTGTGGGAAAGACTTTTAAAAAATATGGAAGAAAAGCTCAAAAAATTACCGAAAGATACAGCGATTAACGAAGCGCGCTTTGAAATATCACGACTTTGCCGCAATGTCGCACAAAAAGCCCCCGGGATTTACAGGCTAAATGTACCTACAGGCGGAGGGAAAACGCTTTCTTCACTTCGTTTTGCGCTTGCGCATGCAGCAAAGCACGGTAAAACGCATATAATTTTCACCTCGCCGCTGCTTTCGATATTAGAGCAAAACAGCGCTGTTATACATAAATATATCAATGATGATTCTGTAATTTTGGAGCACCACTCAAATGTTTTAAATGAGGGTAAAACGGAACGCGAGCTTGAACGCTACGAGCTTCTTTCGGAAGATTGGTCGTCACCGATAATAATTACAACGCTTGTTCAGCTTTTAAATACAATGTTTGACGGAAAAACCGCTTCTGTAAGAAGATTTCATACGCTTACAAATTCGGTTATAATTATAGACGAGGTTCAAACGGTGCCGTCAAAGCTGTTAACACTTTTTAATTTAACAATTTCGTTTCTTTCCGAGGTTTGTGGGGCTACAATTATTTTATGCTCGGCAACACAGCCTTCACTTGAAAAAACCTCGCATCCCATAACCTCGGAAGTTTGCGAGCTGATTAACCTTTCAAATGATATAAAAAACGTTTTCAAACGAACTCAAATTGAATTTTCCGGAGAATTTAAAACAGTCGAAATAGCGGACTTTGCCGCAAAAAAGCTTGAAAGCGCAAGCAGCCTGCTTATAATATGCAACAAAAAATCCGAAGCGAGCGAAATATTTTGCCAAATGAAGAACGAAGAAGCAAACGTGTTTCATTTGTCGGCTTCAATGTGTATAGCGCACAGAAATCACGCGCTTGAAAAAATATATGAATCATTGAAAAGCAATAAAAAGACGGTTTGCGTTTCGACACAAGTTATTGAAGCGGGTGTTGACATATCCTTTGAATGCGTTATACGTCTTGCCGCAGGAATGGACAGTGTAATTCAGGCTGCCGGGCGTTGTAATCGTAACGGTGAAAGTGAACAATTCGGACAGGTATATATTGTAAATGCCGCGGATGAAAATTTAACAAGACTTACGGATATCGCCGTTGCGAAGCAAGCCACGCGTCAGCTCATTTTTGAATATCGCGAAGCTCCCGAACGGTTCGATTTTGATTTGTCCTCAGAAAAGTCCGTAAATTATTATTACAACAGGCTATACTCTTTTCAAAGAGAAAAAGGTGCGTTGTGTCATGATTATCCTTTAAACAACGGTATTTCTGTTTTTTCACTGCTTTCGGAAAACGGGCACTTTATAAAAACCGATGAATCGGCAAAGATGAGCTTTTATATAAATCAAGCCTTTGCCTCGGCAGGTAAATATTTTGAAGTATTTGACAATAACTCAACAGATGTTATTGTGCCGTGGGGTGAGGGTAAAGAAATAATGAATCGACTTATGACAGAAAGAGCCGAATATGATATGGAATATTTTAGGGGGCTTTTAAATAAAGCAAAGCCCTATACCGTGTCGCTTTATTCATATCAAAAGAAAATGCTTGAAGAGCAGGGAGGACTGTTAATGCTTGCGGGCGGTACGGTCTTAGGGCTTGACGAAGCTTTCTATAACAATTTTACAGGCTTACAAATTAATTCAAAGGAGGTGTATGAGGGATGCAACACCCTAATATGGTAGAATTTGAGGTTTACGGGGATTACGCGCTTTTTTCCGATCCGCTCACACGTGTAGGTGGTGAAAAAACCACATATCACATTCCGACATACGAAGCCGTTAAAGGAATTCTTTCCTCGGTATATTGGAAGCCGACTTTAATTTGGGTTATTGATGAGGTTCGTGTAATGAATCCGATAACTACCGAAGTTAAAGGAGTCAGACCAATTAAATATAACGACGGAACAAACGACCTTTCATATTACACGTATTTAAAAAATTGCAAATATCAGGTGCGAGCACATTTCGAGTGGAATCTTAACAGGCCGGAGCTTTTGGGAGACCGCGATGAAAATAAGCACCACAATATTGCAAAGCGTATGATAAAAAAAGGTGGGCGGCGAGATGTTTTTCTCGGTACGCGCGAGTGTCAGGCTTATGTTGAGCCATGCGTATTCGGCGAGGGCAAGGGCGCATATGATAATCTTCCGGAACTATCCTTCGGACTTATGTATCACGGCATAACATATGCAGATGAAGCTTATTCGGAAGAAACAAAAGATAAAATGACTGTCGCGTTTTGGCACCCGGTTATGAAAAACGGCGTAATCAAATTTCCGAAGCCGCAGGAATGTACATTAAAAAAAGATCTCGGTAAAATGGAAATGAAAAAATTCGGCGAAGAGTACAACAATTTCAGTACATTGAAGAAGCTCGGGGAGGTAGAATAAATGGGCTTGTTTCAAAAAGCATACGAAACATATATGGCAAATGAAGAGCTTGTAGGTGTTTACGGGCTCTCAAAGGAACCGCTTGCACCGGTGGCACATATTGTTACCGCGGCAAAAATCGAAATTACCGTTGATAAAGACGGAAATTTCATTTCGGCAACAGTTGCAGATAAAAACGAGCCTAAAATCATTATTCCCGTTACGGAGGAATCCTCCGGAAGGACAAGCGGTATTTGTCCTCACCCGCTTTGTGATAATGTAGGTTATATTGCGCCGATTAATCCGGAAAAGCATAAAAGGTATAAGGAACAGCTCAAAGCGTGGGCAGAGTCGGAATACAGTCATCCAATGCTTTTTTCGATTTTAAAATACGTTGAAGGCAAAACAATAATGTCTGATATTGAGAATTCGGATCTTCCAAAGGTCTCGGACAAGGATTTAATACGGTGGGTGGTTATAGGCTTAGGCGACGATGAAAGCGGAAGCTGTTATACAAGCAAAACGCTGTTTAAATCGTTTGAAAATTATTATATGTCCCAAAAGCAAAATGATGAAAAGGTTTTTTGCATGGTAACGGGAAAAATTTCACCGATAGCACGTCAGCATTTAAAGGGAGTTGTTTCCGTAAACGGTAATGCCAAGCTTATTTCCGCGAATGACAAGACAAATTTCACTTACAAGGGGCGTTTTATTCGGGAAGAGCAAGCTGTAACTGTGAGTTACGAGGCCTCGCAAAAAGCTCATAACGCATTGAAATGGCTGGTGTCGAATCAAGCGTTTATTATTGATACGCGCGCATATTTATGTTGGAATCCAAAGGGCAAGGAAATACCGAAGGTTATGACACCGTTTAGGCTTAAGGACTCAGCGCCTGTTTTTGAACCGTCCGATTATAAAGCCGAGCTTTCAAAAACGCTTTTAAGCTACAAAAACAATTTTTCGCCTACGGACGACGCGGTAATTGCCGTTTTTGATGCAGCAACAACCGGAAGGCTTGCTCTTACATATTACGCAGAGCTTCCCGTATACGATTTTCTCGAACGGCTCAGGTTATGGGATGAGACCTGCTGCTTTAAAAACAGGTTCGGAATACAGTCACCGTCTCTTGACAAAATCGTGCGTTTCGCCTTTGGCACACCGCGGAATGAAAAGCTTGAGGTTGATGACCGCGTGAAAAAGCAACAGCTTCAAAGGCTGTTTGAATGCCGCGCGGAAGGCGGAAGAATCCCATATGATTTTATGAGGGCAATTGCCAATAAAGCTCAAAATACAGAGGCTTTAAGCGACACCTTGCGTGACAATTTGCAATTTACAGCCTGCGCGGTTATAAGAAAATATTATATTGATTATAAAAAGGAGGAATTTAAAATGGCTTTGGAAAAAGAAAAATTCGATATAAGCTATCAATACGGAAGATTGTTGGCTGTTACCGAAAAAGCCGAACGCGATACTTACAATAGTGATGACGGCAGAGAACCGAATGCAATAAGAATGCAATCTGTTTTTTGCTCACGTCCGGCAAAGACGGCAAAAATTATTATAGAACAACTGAAAAAAGCATATTTACCTAAGCTTAAGCCCGGAATGAGAGTGTATTACGAAAGACTTATAGGTGAAATTTATGGCCGAATATCTCTACACCCCGAAAGTGAATGGAATATGCCGCTTAAAGAAACGTATATAATAGGTTACTATCTTCAAAAAAATGAGCTTTATGCAAAAAATAACAATACTTTAATGGAGGAAGAAAATAATGAAGACTGATCTTGAACACAAAATTGACTTTACGGTGCTTGTTTCCGTAAATATGGCAAACGCAAATGGTGATCCGCTTAACGGAAATCGTCCCAGAATTGACTACAACGGCTTTGGTGAAATGTCGGATGTTTGCGTTAAAAGAAAAATCCGCAACCGTATGCAGGATATGGGCGAAAAAATATTTGTTCAATCGGAAGACAGGGCCGATGACGGCTTCACAAGCCTCAGTGATCGCGCCTCAAATACTCTCGGAAAGCCCGAAACAAAGGAAGAATATTCGCAAAAAGCGTGTGAAGAGTGGCTTGACGTGCGTGCCTTTGGTCAAGTTTTTGCATTTAAAACTGGCAAAATTTCTGTAGGTGTTCGCGGTCCCGTTTCAATTCATCAAGCGGTAAGTGTCTCCCCCGTGGAAATTCAGTCAATGCAAATAACAAAAAGCGTAAACAGCGAACCTGCCGAAAAAAAGTCCTCGGACACAATGGGTTCAAAGCATTTTGTACGCTTTGGTCTTTATAAAATTAAAGGCTCCGTAAATATTCAGCTTGCGGAAAAAACAGGTTTTTCAAAAGCCGATGCCGAAATTTTAAAGGAGTGCTTAAAGACGCTTTTCGTAAATGATGCTTCTTCGGCAAGACCCGACGGCTCAATGGAGGTTGTAAAACTTTATTGGTGGGAGCACAATTGTAAAGACGGGCAATATTCCTCAGCAAAGGTTCACAGACTGCTTAACATTAATGTGAAGGACGGAGTTGCAGAGCCTTCTTCTGTTGACGATTATAACATAACCCTCAATGAATTACCCGACCTTTCTTGCGAAATTATTGATGGAATATAAAGAAGACAGTTTTTTGATGCTTTCCGGAATACAGCATTTTGCTTTTTGCAGAAGGCAATGGGCGCTTATTCACATAGAAAATACTTGGGCTGAAAATTCAAGAACCGCAGAAGGGCGTATTTTACACGGGAATGTTCATGAGAATTATCGCTCGGAATCACGGCAGGATGTTGTAATTTCACGTGCAATGCCTATTTTCTCAAGAGAACTCGGATTTTCCGGTGAATGTGATGTTGTTGAATTCAGAAAAAATGAACAACACGGCATCAATCTTCAGGGTCGTAACGGGAAATATACGGTATATCCCATTGAATATAAACGCGGTTCCCCAAAATCCGATATGTGTGATGCTTTACAGCTTGCGGCTCAAGCTATGTGTCTTGAAGAAATGCTGTGTTGTGATATAAAAGAAGGTGCGTTGTTTTATTTTGAAACGAAGCGCAGATCAAAGGTGATTTTCACACCGGAACTTAAAGCAACTGTGAAATCATTTGCTGCTGAAATGCATGAATATTTTGATAGGCGTTATTTACCGCGCCCGAAGCGTACAAAAGCTTGCAATGCGTGCTCGCTTAAAGATATTTGCATGCCAAAATTAGAAAAGTTTTCTGCAAAAGAATATAACAATATGAATCTCGGAAGGGAGGATACAGTAAGTGAAGAAAATTAAAAATACCTTATATATTACTACACCGGATGCCTATCTTTCGCTTGACGGTGAAAATGTTGTTCTTACTGTTGAAAAATCCGAGAGAGGCAGAATGCCTCTTCATATACTTGAGGATATTGTTATTTTCGGTTATGTCGGCGCCTCTCCGGCGCTTTTGGGAAAATGTGCTGAATATGAAATACCTATAACATTTCTTACCCCTTCCGGTAAATTTCTTTCACGAAGTATAGGAAAAATTCATGGGAATGTATTGGTACGACGGGAGCAATTCAGAATAGCCGATAACGATGAAAAATCATTACACATCGCCCGAAATATGATTTCAGCTAAAATGACAAACAGTGCGGCGGTTTTGAGACGCGTGCTCAGTGATCATTCGCAAAGAGTGAATCAGCATGAAATCGAAGCTGTAGCGACCGAAATTAAAAACAGTTCCGTGAAAGCGTATACAGCAGAATCAGCCGATAATTTAAGAGGGCTTGAGGGAGAAAGCGCAAGCAGATATTTCTCTGTTTTTGATGAGCTTATTCTTACCCAAAAGGATGTATTTAAATTTGCTCGACGAAATAGAAGACCCCCGCTTGATCCGGTAAATGCAATGCTTTCTTTCGGTTATTCTTTAATGACCTCTGTATGTGTTTCTGCGCTTGAAACAGCGGGACTTGACCCATATGTCGGTTTTTTTCATACCGCGCGTCCCGGAAGGTGCTCTCTTGCGCTTGATTTGCTTGAAGAATTCAGAGCGCCGTTTGTTGATAGATTTGTCTTGACAATGATAAATAAACGGATTGTTTCGGAAAGCTCATTTTATACAAAAGAAAACGGTGCGGTAATGCTTTCGGATGATGCGCGAAAAGAATTTTTAACGCAATGGCAAAAGAAAAAACACGATGAAATTATTCATCCGTTTATTAAGGAAAAAACCGAATGGGGCATGGTGCCGTTTTTACAGGCAACGCTTTTGGCAAAATATATTCGCGGTGATATTGATGATTATCCACCGTTTGTATGGAAGTGATAATATTCTTGTGCTTATTACATATGATGTAAATACAACAGCACCTTCAGGCAAGAAAAGATTGCAAAGGGTTGCAAAAATTTGTGTTAACTACGGACAACGTGTACAAAATTCAGTATTTGAATGCTATTTAGATAATGTTCAACTTACTGTTGTACGCAATAAGTTAAAAAGCGTTATTGATGAGGCAAATGATAGCTTGAGAATATATAATCTGGGGAACAACTATTCAAACAGAATAGAACATTATGGTGTAAAAGCCTCTTATGACCCCGAAGCGCCGTTAATAATGTGAATTTATGAAGGTGCGAATGTTAAGCTCCCATAAATTCGCGTGAGATTCGCACGAGGAAATTTTCTTTTTAGGAAAAAACGGAAGCTGAACCGGTTTGTTGTATGCTTTAAAATAAGCAATAGCATAAAAACAGCAATACGAAACAACTCATTTTTGGTTGTTTCGCAGTCGCACCCCTCGCGGGTGCGTGGATTGAAATAATCAAGCATCGAAAATGTGTGAGGCGTTGAAACAGTCGCACCCCTCGCGGGTGCGTGGATTGAAATGCCGCAGTCCTCGAAGAAGCGGTCAGGGTTGTCGTCGCACCCCTCGCGGGTGCGTGGATTGAAATTATGTATTTTGCATTTTGATTACGGGTTCGGCGAGTCGCACCCCTCGCGGGTGCGTGGATTGAAATAAGATTTTCGACAATATTGAAAATGGTGGATTATCGTCGCACCCCTCGCGGGTGCGTGGATTGAAATAAGCTGTCCTTTGCCGTTTTTGGTCGTTTTGAGAGTCGCACCCCTCGCGGGTGCGTGGATTGAAATTTGTGAGTGATGTTAAAACAGCGCATATTGCTGAGTCGCACCCCTCGCGGGTGCGTGGATTGAAATTTTGAATGAGCTGATACAAGCTTTCCCGTTGTGGTCGCACCCCTCGCGGGTGCGTGGATTGAAATCAAAATCATATATATCAGCCGCCCAACCTTCACGGTCGCACCCCTCGCGGGTGCGTGGATTGAAATACGAGAACAACGCTAATATGGCGACACGTAGATTGCGGTCGCACCCCTCGCGGGTGCGTGGATTGAAATTACTCGGAGCAAGTTAACATTAAAGCAGAGAAAAGTCGCACCCCTCGCGGGTGCGTGGATTGAAATAGGAAAATATGAAAATAACGGGAACGACGGCGAGTCGCACCCCTCGCGGGTGCGTGGATTGAAATCAGAAGAAGCACGGCGGCGCATTTTACAGCAATGTCGCACCCCTCGCGGGTGCGTGGATTGAAATAGCATCCTCAAAAATCTTTCTCAATGCTTTTCTGTGTCGCACCCCTCGCGGGTGCGTGGATTGAAATGCAAAGCCGCTTTTTATTAAATCATAACAATCAAGTCGCACCCCTCGCGGGTGCGTGGATTGAAATAAAGTGAACTACGCCGTCAAGCGGGTATCGGTCGTCGCACCCCTCGCGGGTGCGTGGATTGAAATTACTCCCTTGTTCCTTATCGGCGTAGGCGTTTTCGTCGCACCCCTCGCGGGTGCGTGGATTGAAATAGTTATATACTGAAAACGCAATTACTGAAATATCGTCGCACCCCTCGCGGGTGCGTGGATTGAAATTTCTTGATGAACTTACTTTGTTTGCTGATTCCCGTCGCACCCCTCGCGGGTGCGTGGATTGAAATACGTCGGGAGTGAACTGCGCGGGGTTGCTTGCGCCGTCGCACCCCTCGCGGGTGCGTGGATTGAAATATCCTATCGACTTGCCTTGATACAGTTGTTTTTGCGTCGCACCCCTCGCGGGTGAGTGGATTGAAATTTTGAACTTGATATTGACAGTATTGTTGGCTATGGTCGCACCCCTCGCGGGTGCGTGGATTGAAATGAATTATGACGAGGCTAAGTTAGTTGGGATGTCTGGTCGCACCCCTCGCGGGTGCGTGGATTGAAATTTTATGGGTATTCCGTATTTATGGCAAAGGATAACGTCGCACCCCTCGCGGGTGCGTGGATTGAAATTCCGTATTAAAAATATCTACTTTCAAAATAATAACGTCGCACCCCTCGCGGGTGCGTGGATTGAAATGGAAGCGGTCACAACGGCACCGCTCAGAGGTTCGGTCGCACCCCTCGCGGGTGCGTGGATTGAAATAGACCCCACCGCGAAACCATTAACCGACCTTGCAGTCGCACCCCTCGCGGGTGCGTGGATTGAAATATATGCACCGACTGTTATGTAATATGGTGGGTCAAGTCGCACCCCTCGCGGGTGCGTGGATTGAAATATTGTTGTTAGGTGCGGATATATCCGAGCGATAAGTCGCACCCCTCGCGGGTGCGTGGATTGAAATTTTTAATCTATGCATTTTTTTCACCTCGTTTTTTAGTCGCACCCCTCGCGGGTGCGTGGATTGAAATTTACGGGCAGCCTACAACAGCGCTCACATACAGAGTCGCACCCCTCGCGGGTGCGTGGATTGAAATAACTGCGGGGCAAATGCTTGCTTCCAAGTGATTGTCGCACCCCTCGCGGGTGCGTGGATTGAAATTTCGGGGCAATAATCAGCACCTTTTTGACACACCGTCGCACCCCTCGCGGGTGCGTGGATTGAAATAGCCCACGACAAAAAAGAGGTTGAATTATAGCCGTCGCACCCCTCGCGGGTGCGTGGATTGAAATACTGTCAGCACAGCAAGAAGGCCAGTACATCAAGGTCGCACCCCTCGCGGGTGCGTGGATTGAAATCTGCAGCAGACTTTTATACTCTTCCACATGGTCGTCGCACCCCTCGCGGGTGCGTGGATTGAAATAAATCACCCCCCTCCCTAAAAGTCACGCCGTTTACGTCGCACCCCTCGCGTGTGCGTGGATTGAAATCAAGAGGAAAGCGGTTAAAGGGAAATTTGGCGGCGTCGCACCCCTCGCGGGTGCGTGGATTGAAATACTCAACAGTGGGATGGCATTGACAAAAAGATACGGTCGCACCCCTCGCGGGTGCGTGGATTGAAATGCCTTAAAGGTCAGCGTGTACTCTTTGCCCTGCGTCGCACCCCTCGCGGGTGCGTGGATTGAAATGTTTGTTACGGAGGTTTTATATTCTTGCGATATAGAGGTCGCACCCCTCGCGGGTGCGTGGATTGAAATGGAGATAACGGAGGTGTATAGGCAGTGACAGGACGTCGCACCCCTCGCGGGTGCGTGGATTGAAATATAGTGATTTGGTAGGACTTTGTGCTGTTATTACGTCGCACCCCTCGCGGGTGCGTGGATTGAAATAGCAGTTCACGATAAAAACTTTTTTGCAACTCATTAACGTCGCACCCCTCGCGGGTGCGTGGATTGAAATCCGGAAGAAATCAGAGAGCGTATGGTCGGTATGCGTCGCACCCCTCGCGGGTGCGTGGATTGAAATAAGATTTGGGCGAAGTCAGAGGGTGCATACATTCGTCGCACCCCTCGCGGGTGCGTGGATTGAAATATAAGGTACGGCGGTATCTTTTACAGCTCTCTCGTCGCACCCCTCGCGGGTGCGTGGATTGAAATAATCGTTGCGTGATGGTGGTGCAATGGCTAAGCGTCGCACCCCTCGCGGGTGCGTGGATTGAAATATTGTTGTTAGGTGCGGATATATCCGAGCGATAAGTCGCACCCCTCGCGGGTGCGTGGATTGAAGTAGACATTGGGGAATAGACTGCGTAGAGTGCGAAAGGTCACATCGCTCGTTGAGCTCAGGAATTAACCGGTATATTTTTATAAAAATCCTCACGTTGTGACCGGAAATCACTTTCAAAACACAATCTCAACCCTTTCCCGTGTCGAAATATGGCGAAAACGTGTGAAAAGGTGCGCAAATTTCGCGAAAAGTGTTGAAATATTTTTCTTTTGAAAATATAATAAGAGCGATATTCAGAGATAAAACGGGGAGAAAAATATGGATAACGAGAAAAATAACGGTATTGAAAGCGGAAAAAATGCGGCAGAAAACACACCGGAAAATGCAACGAGCGACACATTAAAAACGAAAAAGCGGCGTC
>CAYQPJ010000041.1:0-12132 GCA_964419515.1 uncultured Eubacteriales bacterium | reverse complement strand
CGCGTATGCGCGAACAAAATCAAATCGCCCTCGGCGATTTCCGAAATTTTGCATTCTGCATTTTGAATTCTGCATTTGCGCGCCATGCGCGCACTGTTTTGAATTTTGCATTTGCGCGCCATGCGCGCATCGTTCTGCATTTGCGCCGCAAGGCGCATTGCGGCTAACGTTTTAATTTTAAAGATACTTTTTGCGGTGATATTGAAAAATACTTTTTGCTGTGGTATTATAAATATATGCAACAATGCGGCTTTAAAACAAGTCTTTTATTCAGATATCACGAAAGGGTGTGTGGCTTTGAAAAAATTAAGCGATATTTATGCGGGTGCGCCCGATGTTTTAATTAAAGACGTAAAAATCAACTCAAGGGATGTAACGCCCGGAGACATTTTTATTTGCACCATGGGCGTTACGGCAGACAGGCATCTTTTTATATGCGATGCCGTAAAAAACGGAGCGGCCGCTGTTGTTGTAAGCCGTGAGGTAGAAGACCCGGGTGTTCCCGTAATTAAGGTTCCGGATACCAATAAGGAGCTTTTTCACCTTGCCGGTGAATTGTATTCATATCCGCAAAAGGAGCTTTCCGTAATAGGCGTTACGGGCACAAACGGAAAAACCTCGGTCGCCGAGATGATTTACGCGTTTTTGGGTGACACTGCGGCATATCTCGGTACGAACGGTAAAAAGTATAAGGGCAAGTGCGAGCGCGTAAGAAACACCACGCCCGATGTGGACAGGTCGTATAAATATTTCAGAGAATTTTTAAATGAAGGCTGTAAGACGTGCGTAACGGAAATTTCAAGTGAGGCTATGTTAAGGCATAGATTTGATGAAATTCCGCTTGATATGTGCGTTCTTACAAATATTACAGAGGATCATCTTGACAAGCACGGCACGCTTGAAAACTATATAGAGTGTAAAGCAAATGCCTTTACACTTGTAAAGGAAAACGGCTTTACAATACTTAACAGCGGAAGTGAGCATTTTGACCTCGTAAAAAGCAGGGCTCACGGTAAAATTATAACCTACGGCTTTAAAGAGAATGATAATTTATATATTTCAAAAATCGAGCCGGGCAAGGCTCTTTCGTTTGAATTTATATATAATTCTCAAAAATACGCCGTAAATACAAGGCTTCACGGGAGCTTTAATGCGCTTAATATTGCGGCGGCGTTTCTTGTGTGCATAAACAAGGGCTGTTCTGTTGAGGAATTAATTGAAAAAGCGGAGGCTTTAGAGCCTGTTGAGGGGCGCTGTGAATATCTTGAATTCGGGCAAAGCTTTAATATTGTTCTTGATTATGCACATACGGTAGATGCTTTAACAAAGGTGCTTGATGATTTAAACGAAACAAAACGCGGCCGCATTGTTACGGTTACCGGATCTGCCGGCGGCAGAGAGAAAGAAAAACGCCCGTTAATGGGTGGTGTTGTTCTTGAAAAGTCGGATTTTGTTATTTTTACAGAAGACGACCCGAGAAACGAAAGTGTTTATTCCATTATTCGTGATATGTTAAAGGGCGCAAACGGTAAAAGCAATTACACTGTTATCGGCAAGCGTGAGGATGCTATACGCTACGCCGTTTTGACGGCACGAAAAAATGACACCGTATTAATTGCCGGTAAAGGCCGTGACGAATATATGGCCGTAGGAAACGATTATTTACCGTATTGCGATTTTGACGTAATTAAAAAGTGCTTTAAATAAATTAAACAAATTTTAACAATTTAAGCCCGTTTTCCAAACGTTGCGCACTTGACAATATTGTTTATATATAATAAAATATTATTTCGGTTAGACGCAAGAGAACCGAAATCGGTTTGAGGCGGCTTTATGCCGCTCTCTTGCTTTTTGAAGGGAGTAAAAAAATGTTAAGACCCTCAAATCAAAGCTGTTATTTGTATTTTAAACAGTGTACGGAGGACTTCGGTTCTTATTTTGTTGCCGAGAGCTTCGGCAATATGATAAGCCGCAGAAGGTTTCTTCACGATGTAGATGCAATAGCGGGCTATCTTGACAAAAGCAATATTAAAAAGGGCGATGTTGTAACAATATTTTTGCCGACGGTTGTTCAAAGCTTTGCCGCGTTTTACGCCGTAAACAAAATAGGCGCCGTGGCGAATATAGTTCATCCCTTAACGCCTGCCGATGTGTTGGGCGAAATGTTGGATGAAACGAACTCTAAGGCAATTTTCATTCTCGATATTTTGAGCGAGCCTTATAAGGGAGTTCTCGAAAAAAGAAACCTTCTTACAATAATCTGCTCAAATTCCGATTACGTCGGAGGGCTTATTAAGCCTGCATTTAAGATTTATGAAAAAACAAAGGTTAAGTCTGAGATAAACGTCAGCAGACGCATTTCCTACAGCACCGTAACGCACCTGAGCTTTATTGCGCGCGCGGTTGAAAATAACGGCAATGAGGATGCCGTTTACCTTCACGGCGGCGGCACAACGGGAAAAAGCAAGACAATACGAATTTCATCCTTCAATTTAAATTCGCTTGCTTTTAAGCTCAGCTTTTTTGACTCTCCGCATAATCCCGGTGATGAGTTTTCGCTTATAGTTCTTCCGTTGTTTCACGCGTTCGGCCTCGGCGTTGCAATGCATTTTTCAATGTGCGCGGGCTTCACGTGTATCGGTATGCCCAAGTTTACGGCGGAAAAAGCGATTAAGTACATTAAAAGATACAACGTAACATATATATTGGGCGTGCCAAATATGTTCCGAAAAATGCTTGATGAGCCGTCGTTTGACGGTCCTCACCTTAAAAAGCTCAGGCTTTTGTGGGCGGGCGGTGACACCGTAAGCGAGAACTTTTTAAATACCTTTAACTCGAAGCTTCAAAAGTGGGGCAGTAAGGGTAAGCTTTTAAGAGGCTACGGTCTTACGGAGGTTAGCTCCGTTTGTACGGCAAATATTCCGAGCGCATATAAGGAAAATTCCGTGGGCAGGGCGCTTCCCGAAATTGATGTTCAAATTTGGAATGATAAGAAAAAAACCTTGCCGCCTAATACAATAGGTGAAATAGTTGTTTCCGGTGAGACTGTTATGAACGGCTACCTAAACAGCGAGGACAGCGGTGTTTATACCGACAGAAAGGGTAAGCGCTATGTTCTTTCGGGAGACCTCGGCTATCTTGATGAGGACGGATATCTTTACTTTACCGGCAGAAAAAAGCGTCTTATAATAATTTCCGGCTACAATGTTTATCCGAATGACATTGAGTCTAAGGTAACCTCGCTTTCGTATGTTGATGAAGCGTGTGCCGTTCAGGGTTATTTGGACGGGAAGCCCATTGTTAAGCTTTTTGTAACTTTGAGCGAGCCTGTTTTCAGCGAGGAAGAGACCGTTTTGAGAATTAAGGAGTATTGCGACAAGGCTCTTGAAAGATTTTCAAGACCGACATTTGTTACAATTATGGATAAGCTTCCGCGTACGGCAATGGGCAAGGTTGATTTTATGAAGCTTACCGATATGGCGCCAACGCCAATGCCGAATAAAAAAGACCTTGACCGTGAGGAGAAAAAGGCGCAAAAGGAGCTTGAACGCTCCGAAAAGAACAGCTCTTCGGAAAACAAATAAGTTAATTGCGAAAATAATACAAAAAGGATTGTTTTAATATGAAATACGATGTTGTTATAGTCGGCGCGGGTCCCGCGGGCATTTTTACGGCTCTTGAGCTTATTAAAAAGGGCTGTAATAAAAAAATGATTATCGTTGAAAAGGGTCAGCCCATTGAAAAGCGCAGCTGTCCCAAGTCAAAAACAAAGCAGTGCGTAAGCTGTAAGCCCTATTGCCATATTACAACGGGCTTTTCGGGGGCAGGTGCTTTTTCGGACGGTAAGCTTTCCTTGAGTGCCGATGTAGGCGGCGATTTACCCTCTCTTATTGGCGATGCCTTTGCACAGGAGCTTATAGATTATACCGACAAAATATACCTTGAGTTCGGTGCGGATACCCACATTGAGGGTATTAACAGCAGTGAAGAGGTTAAAGAAATAAGAAAGCGTGCGATTCAGGCGGGTCTTCGCCTTGTTGATTGCCCGATTCGTCACCTCGGTACGGAAAAGGCGCAAAAGCTTTATCTCGATATTGAAAATTATCTCAGAGAAAAGGGCGTAGAGATGATTTTCGGTTATGAGTGTACGGATATTTCAATTGAAAATAATGAATGCAAGAGTATTTTTATTACGAACGGTAAGGAATCAAAGGAAATTTTCGGTGATAAAATAGTTATTGCAACAGGTCGCCGCGGAGCGGATTGGCTTGAAAAGCTTTGCTCCGAGCACGGCGTTGAGCATCAAGCGGGAACTGTTGATATAGGCGTAAGAGTAGAGGTTCGTAACGAGGTTATGGAAAAGGTAAATGCCGCGCTTTACGAGTCAAAGCTTATAGGCTATCCCAAGCCCTTTAAAAACAAGGTGAGAACCTTCTGTCAAAATCCCGGCGGCTTTGTAAGTCAGGAAAATTACGATAATGATCTTGCCGTTGTAAACGGACATTCTTATAAAGAGAAAAAATCCGACAATACAAATGTTGCCATTCTTTGCTCGCACAACTTCAATTATCCTTTTAATCAGCCTATTGAATACGCTCAAAAGGTTGGCGAGCTTACAAATATGCTCGGCGCCGGTCATATTCTCGTTCAGCGCTACGGCGATATTTTAGATGGCAAGCGCACATGGCAAAAGGAGCTTGCTCAGTCCAATCTTCGTCCGTCGCTTCCCGATGCAGTAGCCGGTGATATTACCGCTGCAATGCCTTACAGAGCCATGACAAATATTATCAACTTCATTCAGGCTGTTGATCATGTTGTGCCGGGCTTTGCTTCAACGGAAACTCTTCTTTATTCTCCGGAGCTTAAGTTTTACAGCAACAAAATAAAAATGGATACCGACCTTAACACAAGTGTAAAGGGTCTTCACTGCCTCGGAGATTCCTCCGGCTGGACAAGAGGACTTATGATGGCATCCGTTATGGGTGTTTTAATGGGAAGGAAAATTGCGGAAGATGCTGACAAATAAGCAAAAAAAGCAAAAGAAGCTACAAGAGGCAGTCCTTATTACAGGACTGCTTGTTGTGGTTGTAGGCATTTTTTTCGTAATATTTTTCGGCTCTCGCTCTGTTTTGGGTAATTTAAAAAACAATACCGAAAAAACAGAGACGAGCACAAAAGAGTCTGAAACCACTACAGAGCAAACAACGGTTACCACTACGGCGCCGCCTGAGCCTAAGGGCGATATTTCGGATACTTTTCCCGGCGGGCATTACAATAACAGCGTTCCGGCGTATTTTTCGGGTGCGGTTCTTGTGTGCGGTGATTATGCATTGGAGCTTGTGAGCGGTTCCTCGGCAGAGTTTTACGCGAGCGTTGTTTCCGATTTTGCGGAAAAATATCCGAATTTAAACGTAAGCTGCGCCATTATTCCCAAAAGCTCTGCGTTTTATATACCGCAAAGCATTTCGGACAGTGTAGGCGAGAGCTTAAAAGAAAATATTTCGGGCCAGTTTATAATCCAAAAAAGGTTTATTGATAACACATATAAGCTTATGAGTGAAAAGGTAAATAAGATAGATGCCTTCGGTGAGCTTACAAAGCACAACGGCGAATACACCTATTACAGAACCGATCATCATTGGAATTCGCTCGGAGCTTATTACGCATCGGTTGCGTTTTGCAACCAAAACGGTATTATACCGCGCTCGATATACGATTACGAAACGGTACGTGTAGGTGAATACGTCGGTTCAATGCAGACCTTTTGTAAAGATTATCAGCCGATTCTTGATGAAAACCCCGATGTTACGATAGTTCGTCTTCCAAGGGTACAAACGACTGTAACGATTACGGAAAACGGCACACAGCGCGAGGGGAAGCTTATTGATACCTCCGCGCCGCAATATTGGACGGCTTTTTTAGGCGGTGATCACCCGCTTACAAAAATTGTGACAGGTAACTCAACCGGGCGAAGGCTTCTTATATTTAAGGAGTCGTTCGGCAATGCCTTTGCAACGTATATGGCGGATTATTTTGATGAAATATACGTTGTAGATGTTCGCGAGGATGTGGAAGCCACTTCTTCTTTAATACAAAATAACGGCATTACCGATGTTCTTTTCATAAATAATATTTTTGCCGTTTCTTCACTTGTTGACGATATTGAAGAAAAAGCCGCTTCGTGAGAGGTTTAATATGAGTGAGCTTAAAAGATTGAAAAAAACATGGATAACCTCCGCACATCGCGGCTTTGTGAGAGATGGCATTGCTTCAAATACACTGCCTGCTTACCGCTTGGCGGCGGAGCGCGGAGCGGATATGATTGAAATAGATGCGCGAAGAACAAGAGACGGAGTGCAAATTGTAAATCACGACCCGGAGGCTTGCGGCTATAATAAGGATGGCGAAAAACTCTCTTTAAAAGTTTCAAAAACGGATTATTCCGAGCTTTTAAGCTTAAGGCTTTTGCCGAACGGCAATGAGGAGTGCCGCGTGCCTACTTTAAGCGAAGCTCTTGACGTTGCTTATTTTAGCGGTATGAGCATTAATATTGATTTAAAAGAGGGTATTCTTTACGCTGAAGAAATAGCAAAAGCCGTTGCTTCGCATGGTATGAGAGGGCGAACGGTTTATGCTTTAAACGGTGCCGGAGCAGCGGCAATTCGCATAATCGAAAAAATCGACCCCGATGCTCGTTTTATTGATACAAAAGAGAATTTTACAAAAGAAAAGCTTTCCGAAATACCCGGTTATCCCGCGAAATGCTTTGTTTATACAAGCGATTTTTCAGAAGAAAACATAGCGGAAATAAGAAAAAGCGGCTGTATGCTTGCCGCAATTTCTTTAAATGAAGAGAATGCTTTTAAGGCGTTTTCTCATAACCCGGATATGGCGGAATATCCGCATACGAGTGACTTTGCTACAATTGACAAAATGGTAGCGAAAATGAAGGGCTTTTTTTATGATTGAACGAAAATGTACATGTGTTATGGGTGCACACCGCGCACCGCTTGAAAAGCTTATTATTGAAGAGGAAGCGATTAAAAGACTTCCGGAGCTTTTGTCCTTGTATAACCGAATTTACCTTGTGTGCGATGAAATCACATACGCTGTTTTGGGTGAGCGCGCCGCCGAAATTCTCATAAAAAGCGGCAAAGCGGTACATACACATATTTTAAAAGGTGGGGTTTTACCTAACGAGCAGAGCATCGGTGACGTGCTTATTCATATGTGTGACCCTGCCGAAAATTCGGATATATTTGAATATTCGCCCAAGCCGGATTTTATTTTGGGTGTCGGCTCGGGCGTAATAAACGATGTTTGCCGTCTTGTTTCGTATCGTGTCGGTTTACCTTACGGAATTGCCGCCACTGCGCCTTCTATGGACGGCTACGCCTCGGCAGGCTCTCCTATTTTGTTTGACGGTACAAAGGCTACAATAAAATGCACAACACCTAAATATATCATTGCCGACCTTACCGTTATTAAGGAGGCACCGTTTGATATGCTTCTTTCCGGTATCGGTGATATGTTCGGTAAATATACCGGGCTTCTTGATTGGGAGCTTGCAAGGGATTATAACGGCGAATATTATTGCGAGGAAATTGCAAATGAGGTTTTGGAAGCGACAAACAAATGCCTTGAAAACGGTTATGAATTGGAACAGCGCACATCGAGATGTATGAAAAGCATTATGGAAGGCTTTATGGTGACGGGACTCGGTATGGCGTTTACCGGTAATTCGCGCCCGGCCTCCGGCTCGGAACACATAATAGCTCACGCATGGGAGCTTAAAAGTGTTGAAAACAAAGAACAGCCTAAGCTTCACGGCTTGGAGGTTTGCGAGGCAACTCAGCTTGTTGCCGAGATGTACAGGCTTCTTTACGACGAAACAGGGGATATGCACTTAAAAAAGCTTATTGGTGCGTATTTGCCGTATTTTGATGAGATAGACCGTTTTTGTAAGGCGATGCATATGCCTCGCGTTACAGAGGATTATGATATGCTTATTTACGGAATTAACCGTGCACTTAAGCTTCGTGATCGTTATACAATTCTTTTTTATTTGCGTGACAAAGGTGAGCTTGAAGCTTACGCACATCGCGCGGCAAAAAAGCTTTTAGGTTAAAAACAGAGAGTGATTTTATTTGAATAAAGAAAATATCTTGCATGAATATAAATGCCCGTGCTGTGGCGGTGCAATAGCCTTTGACAGCGCTATTCAAAAGCTTAAGTGTCCTTATTGTGATACCGAATTTGATGTTGACACACTTAAAGATGTCGACAATATTTTAAATTCGGAAAAATCGGACGATTTTAGCTGGGAGTCTGATGCGGGTACACAATGGCAGGAGGGCGAAGCGGAAAATCTTCGTATATATATTTGCGACTCCTGCGGCGGTGAAATTGTCGGTGATTCAAACACGGCGGCAACCGCTTGCCCTTATTGCGGTAATCCGGTTGTTATGATGGGTCAGCTCAAGGGTGATTTGAAGCCCGACCTTGTAATACCCTTCAAGCTTTCAAAGGACGACGCCAAAAACGGTCTTACTGCTTATATTTCAAAAAAACGACTTCTTCCCAAGGTGTTTAAGGATAAAAACCATATTGATGAAATAAAGGGGATTTATGTTCCGTTTTGGCTTTTTGATACAGAAGTAAACGCACAGATTCGCTACAAGGCAACAAAAATACGTTCGTGGAGCGACAGTAATTTTCATTATACCGAAACAAGTCATTTTCTCATTCATCGCGGCGGGCGAATGAGCTTTGAGCACATACCCGTTGACGGCTCAAAAAGAATGGCGGATGACCTTATGGAGTCCATTGAGCCTTTTGATTTTTCGCAAGCTGTGGATTTCAGAACGGCGTATCTTGCGGGCTTTTTTGCAGACAGGTATGACGTTACCGCAGAAGAAAGTAAGCAACGCGCCAATGCACGTGTTAAAAAAAGCGTTGAAGCCGAGTTTGCAAAAACAATTCGCGGCTATTCAAGCGTAACCCCCGAAAACGGCAGTATAGCTTTAAACGGCGGCAAGGCGAAATATGCGCTTTACCCCGTTTGGATTCTTAATACCACGTGGAACGGTAAAAAATATACCTTTGCCATGAACGGGCAAACCGGAAAATTTGTTGGAGATTTGCCTGTTGACACGGCAGCCTGCTTTAAATGGTTTTTCGGACTTACAGCCGGAATAGGTGCAGGCGTTTACGGTGCTATGTGGCTTTTAAGCCTTTTGGGCATCTTTTAAGGAGGAATGAATATGTATAAGAAAACAGCTTCTGTTATATTGTCCGTTCTTCTTTTTGTGCTTTTTTTGTTGCCTGCTGCCGCTTCTTATGACGGCTTTGTTGAAGAGAACAGCCGTCTTAACGATTCGGCGGATTTGTTGACCGAAGGTGAGGAGGTAGCTATTCTTTCTCGGCTTGATAAAATCAGTCACGAAAAGGGCTTTGATATTGTAATTTACACTTCGCCCGATTTAAACGGCTATTACGATGTTTCCGATTTTGCCGATGATTATTACGATAACGGAAAATACGGTTACGGAGCGGACTGTGACGGTATATTGTTTGTAATTTCCATGGAGGAACGCGATTGGTATATTTCAACGTGTGGCTACGGGATTGAGCTTTTTTCGGATTATTGCATTCAAAACATAGGCAATGCGGTTGTTCCGTTCCTTTCAAGCGGCAGTTATTATAATGCCTTCGACACCTTTATTTCGCTCTGCGACGAGCGGCTTACCGAGGCGGCAAGCGGTTCGCTTGATGACGGCTATCCGGCAGGTGAGGATGACTATTATGCCGATGATTATTATAATGGATATTATGGCGAAAACAGCTATTATAACGGCTATTACAGCGGCGGTGTAAAGCAAGAGCGAAATCTGCTTTCCGTAAAATATATTTTAATCGCAATTATTATAGGTGCGGTCGCGGCGCTTATTATGGTTTTTATTATGAAGGGAAAGCTTAAAACGGTTCGTTTTCAAACTACCGCAAGCAGCTATATAAAAAAAGACAGTATGGTTCTTACGGATAATCGTGATGTTTACCTTTACAAAAAGGTTTCAAAAACTCCGATTCCGAAGCAAACGAGTAATTCGGGGCATAATTCCCACAGTGGAGGAAGCTCTGTTCATACCTCTTCCTCCGGAACCTCTCACGGCGGTGGCGGCGGTAAGTTTTAATAGATATATAAACAGTAATAAAAATGCACCTCTTGGTAAATGAATCAAGGGGTGCATATATATTTGATGGTTGTTTTGCACAAGGTTTCAATTTTAAAATTGTGCAAAAAGCGGAAAAGTAAGACGTGTATTAATGAAGTTATTGACAATCATTGACAGTCAAGTTAAAATGCAAATGCGGCAAAATTGAAAAGGCTTTTGTTCAAAATAATTTGTTAAAAATAATCTGCCGCAGTAAAGAAAGCTTTGTTGTGCTTTCTTTGTGCGCTTTTTTTATTTAATGGGAGGAAGCTTTATGAAAGACACATTAACAAAACGGCTTTTGTCTGTAATATTGACGGCGATTCTTGTTTTCGGCTTAGTGCCGCTCTCCGCTGTTGATGCTTTTGCAGCGGGGGCGAGTGACTTGATATTTCAAATTAACGAAACAGATGACGGCTATATTGTGTATGAATGTAATCAGGCGGCGAGCGGTAAGCTGACAATACCTTCTTATTATAAGAGCTTGCCTGTTGTGGGAATAGGAAACTATGCGTTTATTTATTGTAAGGATCTTACAGTTGTTGAAATTCCCAATACCGTGATTTCAATCGGTGAATGTGCATTTGTCGGCTGTACGAGTTTAAAGTCCTTGACAATTCCGGAAACCGTGCTTGCAATAGGCACATATGCTTACGGCTGGGATTATAACCCGAGTAATGACAGCTTTTATCCTGTAAGTATGAGAACAGTAAGTGGTTTTTCATATTCAATTGCGCACGATTATTGCTTTTTGTATAACGTTGAGTTTAAATCAATCGGTAAGGTAAGCCCTCTTATGTATGCCTTAAACGACAGCGGTGACGGCTATGTTTTACAGCACTATAGCGCCGCTTATGAAAGTAACAGCTTTGATGTTCCCGATACTTACAACGGCTTGCCCGTTACAGAGGTTGGCATTGGTGCATTTATGTATTGTGTTAATCTTTTGACTGTTTCGTTCCCCGATAGCGTTATAAGAATATCGGACGGTGCATTTTTCGGCTGTGTGAATCTTGAATCGGCGCCAATTCCGAATACGGTGGAGAGTATAGGCATTTCGGCATTTGATGATACAAAAATTTATAAATGCGGTACGTGGCAAAATGGCATGCTTTATTATGATAAATGCCTTATAGCGGTAAGGGAAGATGAGCTTCCGACTAAGATTGAAATTAACAACAGCACAAGAATTATTTGCGATTATGCCTTTTTGGGTGATCTTGATATTTCGGAGGTTTATATTCCGGCAAGTGTGGAAAATATAGGCGATTACTCATTTGCCTTTTGTATTGGCATTAAAAAAGTTTCGTTATTACCCGGAGTTAAGAGGATAGGAGAGTGTGCGTTTGCTGAGATTCGATTATTGGATAGCGTTACGATTCCCGAAAGCGTAACGGAAATAGGTGCTTATGCCTTCGGATACCATTATAATTCGGAGGGCGATGAAATGATAGTAGATGGCGGTTTTGTGATAAACGGAGTTGAAGGCTCCGTTGCGCAAAAATATGCCAATGAAAATAAAATTAAATTTAACGCCATTACAGTTATTTATGGCGATGCAAACGGTGACGATAAGGTTGATCTCAGAGATGTTGTGCTTCTTCGTCAATATATGGCAAACTATGTTTATGCGACAGGTGCATCCACTGTACAGGTAAAGCCCGGCGCGGATGCCAATGGTGATGGCAAGGTTGACCTTAAGGATGTTGTTCTCCTTCGTCAATATATGGCAAATTACAGCTATTATACCGAGAGCTCGACGGTGGTGTTGGGACCGCGATGATGAGCAAAGCGCGTCATAGCGATATTGATTGTGCAAATGCAAACCAACGTGTCCACATTTGTGGACGCGTTGGTTTTGTAGTGTGCTCGGCACGCATTATCACTTGGCGGTGAAAGTCCATTACAGACTTGGCAG
>CAYQPJ010000040.1:0-12167 GCA_964419515.1 uncultured Eubacteriales bacterium | reverse complement strand
ACGAAGTAATGCGGAAATTTATCAAGCAATATAAGGGGATGAAAGGATTTCGACGGGGACTTAACTCTTTAATAAGCGAGCAGAGGTGCGGTACCTCTATAAAAGCCGCATTTTTAAAAATAACTGACAATAATAAAACAGTTTTAGCTGCTGCTTAAGTCAGCAGCCGTCCTTACCGAGAGTACCGCGGCTCGGATAAGGGCGTCGCTTAGCGGTGAACGCGAACGAAAAAGAGCCTTGTATTTCGTCGCGGATTAAAGGGCTACCGAAAAGCACAGCCTGTTTGTCGGCGTTGCTTAGAGGGAATTTTAAAAGATAAACTACGCTCGTAGAAAGTTAAAAAGAAGGGTCTTCGGACGCGGTTTCGATTACCGCCATCTCCACCAAAAATAAAACAGAGCTGTAAAAAACACAAGTTTTTTTTACAGCTCCGTTTTTATTAATTCATTATATCACTATTAAAAAGTGCTGTATATTATCACGAACAAACCCGATAATACACAACACTTTCTATTAATATTTTTTAAATAGTAAATATGCTAAATGAAATAATAAAAAATTCCACTTAATACATTTTTTCGATTTAGTAGGCTTCGTTAAAAATCTACATTTACCATAAATCTAAAAGATACTCTTCGAGAGGCAGCTAAATCAACTTCACCGTTAGCATCATAAACCGGTTTACTGTTTGAGTACCCAACATCTTCGAGAGTTTTTCCGATTTTTGAAACGTCAACCCCTGTTTCAGCAGACAAGCAATAATTTTTAACATTTAAAGCTCTTTCCTCTGAAAGCTGCAAGCCGCTTGCATATGTATCGCCATCTATAGGTGCGGTATGTCCTTCAACCATCGTTTTAGAAATAAAGCCCTCATATTTTTCAGAAAATGCCACTGTTGTATATACCTTTATAAATTTATTTAAGAAAGCTTTACCATCATTTGTGAGTTCTGCAGAATCCCCACCAAACAGTACAGAAGAATCAAGCGATATTTCTCCTGTTTCCTTATTTACTGTTACATTAATTCCCTCATCGGTAAACGCAGCGGCAAGGTCGTCAAAAAGACTGTTCTTTTTATTAATAACGTCCTCTAATTGGGCGCCGGATACCACTAAATAAACATCAGCGCCACCTTCATATTTTGCATACACATAATACGCTAACGAGTTCCTTGAAATACTTGAATAGCCCTTATACCCTTCAAGTAATTTCTTACCTGTCATAGTATCAACTAAATCATAAAGAGAATTGCTACTACTCGTTTTTGCAATCCACGGAGCGAAGTTAATACCTTTAATTGTATAGTCTTTATCCTTATATGAATAACAATACCAATCATCGTCGATTTTCTTAGAAGCTACAAAATCGATACTCGAAATAGAATGTTCATCATCATAAGGACCGTTAAAAAACACATTCCCGTTTTTGTCAATTATCGTATAATAATCATCATTTGTGAGCATCCAATTTTGGCCAAACACTTTATCGTAATATATGTTTTCGTAAGTGCCATCCAAAATTGACTTTCCTTCTAAATTGTAAACCTTGTTATCACAAAAGACTACATCTCCATATATGTATATATAGCTGTCAAATTCAGATGATACAACCTCACCTTTATTATTCATAACAACATATTTGCTAACACCATCGGAATATTTATTTGCAACGTAATAATCGCCGCTAACGCTTGAAGGAATAAAGCCCGTAAGGTCATAACTAAAAATCAACACACCATCACTGTTATACACTTCACCGACCTTACCCTCAACAGAATAAGAACCATCGTCAAATAATTTTGCATCTTTTGGCAACTCTTCGCCGTTTTCATTTATTGTGACAGTATTACCTTCTGCATTTTTAAAAGTGAAATATCTGCCGCTCTCACTGACAAAAGTATAACGAGTTCCCGTCGCTCCCGGCACATACTTCTCGGTGAGTACATCGTAAACTGCCCATTCACCCTTATAATATATGTCATAAAAATCGCCATAGCCTCTAAGCTCTTTATTGTTTGACAAGCTAACAACAGCTTCATCTTTCGCGTTTGTGAGTTCAGTAGCTTTTGCCGCAATAACATATCTGTCGTTTATAACATTATATGCTGCGCAACTTGTTATAATAGCTTCACCCTTGTTATTTATAAGATATGCAGCATTTATATTTGCCATATCATTTTCATTTGCCACAGCAACCTGCGATACCTCAAAGTATTTGCCTCTGGGCATAACCGTTTTAAAAATCGCCCCTGTATCATATAAACCGTTATATGACATAACACCGAAAAGCCCGTTTTCATCCTTGTAGTAAATACCGCCTTCGGCTGTTGTAAAGCTGCCCCTGTTTAAAGTTCCGACCTTTTCTGCAACTAAATATTCAGAAAAATCGCCGTTTACGACATTATTGTTTTTGTCTACAACCTTCCCGCAACCCGCAAATACAGAAACAATCAAAATTGCAACCAAAAATAAAGATATATACTTTTTCACCATTATTCAATCCTTTCAAATATAATACAATTAACACTCATCAATATTATTAATTAAACAGCTATTTCAATCCATCCATATAAACGCGCCTCCACAAATCAGTATAGTATTATTAAATCATATTTTTCATGAAAATACTATCGTCTGACAGCGTACAATTACCATATTTTTTTATATTATTAGCCTTATATCAATAAAAACCACAAGCCCTAACTGTAGACTAAATCGCAGTGAAAACCATATAACAATATACAAATATATCCCCACGCATTCCGACAAAAATACTACCGTAATACATGGGGGTAATTAACTAATTATTAATACAAAAATCGAACAATTTCACCGATTAGCTCTCGCTTCACAGTAAACGCACCGTTTTACGCCGTTTTCCTTATCTGTAAGCTTAAAGGCTTGCTTTAACTCCTGCTCGGTTGTTGTAATACAGCGCGAATTTCGACAAACAGCTGCATTTAAAAGTATTCCATCTCCGCAAAGCTGTGAGGGCACATCCGTTTTTGCATCCTCAAGAAGCTTAAGTATAAGCGCCATTCTCATATACTTTCCGTTTAAAACCTGTTTAAAATAACAAGCGCGCGAGTCCGAGTCAACATCAACGCTTATTTCATTAACGCGCGGAAGCGGATGAAGAACAGAAGTATCTTTTTTTGCCTTTGAAAGCTTTTCGGCAGTTAAAATATAGCTGTCCTTAAGTCTTTCATATTCAGCGGCATCCGAAAAGCGCTCGCGCTGAATTCTTGTCATATAAAGAACATCAAGCTCGCCCATTACCGCTTCAAGGTCGGCTGTTTCGGTATAAGGCATATTGCATTTTTCGATAATGTCCTTTTTAACATATCCGGGAAGCTTAAGCTCATCCGGCGAGATAAGAACAATTTTAACATTTTTGTATCTTCCCAAAGCGGCTATAAGCGAATGAACGGTTCTGCCGTACTTAAGGTCGCCGCAAAAACCGATTGTAAGATTGTCAAAGCCGCCCTTTTCGCGGTAAATTGTGAGCAAATCCGCAAGAGTTTGCGTGGGGTGACAGTGACCGCCGTCACCGGCATTAATAACCGGCACTCCGGCATTTTCCGCGGCAACAAGCGCCGCACCCTCAAGCGGATGGCGCATTGCTATAATATCGGCGTAGCAGCTTACAACCCTTGATGTGTCGGCAATGCTCTCGCCCTTTGAAGCAGAGGAGCTTTTCGCCTCCGAAAAGCCTATAACATTGCCGCCTAACTCATACATTGCCGCCTCAAAGCTCAAGCGAGTTCTTGTGGATGGCTCAAAAAACAGTGTCGCAAGCTTTTTTCCGTGGCATATTTCGGAATATTTTTTCGGATTCTCTATTATATCAAGTGCGGTTTTTATAAGAGAGTCTATCTCTTCAATGCTTAAATCGACTATATCAATAAGACTTCTTTTCATAATATCGCCTTAAATCCCCTTTTACTGTTCTTTTGCGCCGTTTATTTTAAGGTACGCCTTAATGCGCTCAACATTTTCACTATTTGCGGGATTTTCCTCAAGGTACTCTATTATATCATAAACATCAACAACGGAATATACCGGGAAGCCGTACTGCTCGCTGATTTCAGCCATAGCCGATTTTTCGGTAAGTCCCTTCTCTTTTCTGTCAACCATAACAAAAACAGCCGAAACCTTTGACGGAAGCGACGAAAGCACCGACATACTCTCTCTTATCGCCGTGCCGGCGGTTATAACGTCCTCAACAATAACAATTTCTTCGCCCTCTTGCGGCTTATAGCCGACAAAAACGCCGCCTTCACCGTGGTCTTTTTCCTCCTTGCGATTAAAGAAGAAAGGAACATCAAGATCTTTTTTTGAAAGCGCGCAAGCTACCGAAACGGCTATCGGAATGCCCTTATAGGCAGGTCCGTAAAGAACTGTTCTTTTATTGCCGACTTTTTCAAAATATGCCTTTGCGTAAAATTCACCGAGGCGCGAAATTTGATCGCCCGTTTTAATTTCACCGGCATTTATAAAATACGGGATTTTTCTTCCGCTTTTTGCTGTAAAATCGCCAAACTTTAAAACTCCGGCACTCTCCAAAAATTCAATAAATTCATGCTTATAGCTTACCATATCAATTCTCATCTCCTTAAAAAATCAGCCAACAAATTCCGCTACACAGCGCTCATACGCCGCAACGGGGTCAGGTGAAGCAGTAATGGGTCTGCCAACAACAATATAATCCGAGCCTATTTTTTTAGCCTCTTCGGGCGTCATAACACGTTTTTGGTCGCCCTTGTCGCCGTCGGCAAAGCGAACCCCGGGAGTTACTGTTAAGAACTCACTTCCACAAGTCTCGTGAACCTTTTGCGCCTCAAGCGGAGAGCAAACAACGCCGTCAAGTCCTGCCTTCTTCGCATTTTTTGCGTAATGCATAACAACACGGTCAATGGGCTCTTTAATAAGAAGGTCATTTTCCATGCTCTCCTGATTTGTGGAGGTAAGCTGAGTTACGGCTATTAAAAGCGGCCTTGTGCCGTCAGGGCGCGTAAGACCCTCTAAAGCAGCCTCCATCATGCCAACGGTTCCGCCGGCGTGAAGATTGCAAATATCAACATCAAGCCTCGAAAGAACAGCCATTGCCTTTTTTACGGTATTGGGAATATCGTGGAGCTTAAGGTCAAGAAAAATTTTATGACCGCGTTTTTTTATTTCTCGCACAATCTCCGGCCCCTCAGCGTAAAAAAGCTCCATACCTATTTTTACAAACGGCTTTTTGCCCTCAAATTTATCAAGAAATGACAATGTTTCCTCCTTGCTTGAAAAATCACAAGCAATTATTACATCCTTACCCATTCAAAGCGCCTCCTATTATATCCTTTAAATTTTTAATTTTATATTTTTCGCAAGCTCTCGGTAAATCGTTTATAATATCGCGACAAGCATACGGGTTTACAAGATTTGCCGCACCAACCTCAACGGCTGTGGCACCTGCAAGCATCATCTCTATTACATCCTCTGCTGTGGAAACTCCGCCCATACCCACAACGGGAATTTTCACGGCACTTGAAACCTGATACACCATTCTTACCGCAACGGGAAAAATGGCGGGGCCGGAAAAGCCGCCCATTTTATTCGCAATAACGGGCCTTCGCGTTTTTAAATCAATACGCATTCCGAGAAGCGTATTTATAAGACTGATGCCGTCTGCACCTGCGCTTTCGCACGCCTTTGCAATGCTAACAATATCCGTAACATTCGGCGAGAGCTTTATTATTACGGGCTTTGTTGTAACCCTTTTCACAGCCGAAACAACCTCCGCAGCCGCATTGGGGTCTGTGCCGAAACTCATTCCGCCGCCGTGAACGTTGGGGCAGCTGACATTCACCTCAAGCCAGCCAACTTGACTCTCCTTGTCAAGAAGCTCGCAAGTATAGGCATATTCTTCAACGGAAAAGCCGCTTACATTCGCCATAACCTTTTTTTGGAAGCATTTTTTAAGCTTCGGAAGCTCCTCGCTTATAACACTTTCGACTCCGGGATTTTGAAGTCCCACCGCATTTATAAGTCCCTCCCTGCACTCCGCTATACGCGGTGTGGGGTTACCGAAGCGTTTTTCCTTTGTTGTACCCTTAAACGAAAATGTTCCGAGGCAGTTAATGTCATAAAATTCAGCGAATTCATAGCCGAAGCCGAATGTGCCCGAAGCGGGTATTACGGGATTATCAAGCTCTATTCCGCACAAATTAACATTTAAATTTACCACAACAGCTCCTCCTTTTTCATAACCGGACCTTCCTTGCAAATCCGCTTTGTACCGGCAATTGTTTTGCACGAACAACCCATACATGCGCCGAAGCCACAGCCCATACGCTCCTCAAAGCTCATTTGACCGTCTGTTTTTGAAGTTCCGTAAATTGCTTTAAGCATTCCTTCGGGCCCGCAGGCATAAAAATACGAATACCCTTCAGGGTAGGCATCTGTAACAAAGCCCTTTTCACCATAGCTTCCGTCGACGGTTGTAACCGTAACCGAACAGCCGAGCGCCTTAAACTCATCCTCGTAAAAGACCTCACTTTTTGTGTTAAAGCCCAATACAACACTGACAGTTTTCCCCTCTTTTTTAAGCGCTTTTGCAAGCATATAAAGCGGAGGAACTCCTACGCCACCACCCAAAAGCACGGGACTCTCACCCGAGAGCGACAAATCATAGCCATTACCGAGTCCCGTTAAAACGTCTAAGCTTTCACCGGACTTCATTGAAGCGAGTTTTTCAGTACCGCCTCCAACTACCTTATAAATTATTGTGATCGTTCTTTTTTCGCAATCGCATACCGAAATCGGTCTTCTCAAATAAAAGCCGTCAAGCTTAATATTTATAAACTGTCCGCTTGAGGTTATCGCAGAGGTATCACCTGTAAGGCGCATTCTGTAAACATTTTCTGTAAGCGGTGTATTGTCGGATATTACAAATATTCCCTGTTTCATTAATAGCTCCTAAAAAATATAATCAAGCATCAATTGTGGATATTGTAAGAGTTGTCTCTTCAAGAACATCAAGAAGAACTCTTACGGTATCAAGCGAGGTGAACATTGTTACGTTGTTCTCCGTAGCACAGCGTCTGATTTTTTGACCGTCGCTTTCCTGAGATGTTGCCGCAATGTCGCGAGTATTTATAACATAAGCTATATGTCCCGCTCTTATCGCGTCGGGAATTTCGTCACTGCCGTTTCCGAGCTTATCGAGAACGTGCGTACGAATTCCGTTTTCCTTAAGATATGTTGCGGTGCCCTTTGTTGCAAGAATGTTAAAGCCAAGATTGTAGAAGCGGCGAATAAGCGGTAAAGCCTCCTCCTTGTCCTTATCGGCAACGGTTGCAAATACGGAGCCGTAATTTTGAAGGTGCGTTCCTGCCGCCTGAAGAGCCTTATAAAGCGCGCGATTGAGCTTATCGTCATAGCCTATAGCTTCGCCGGTTGACTTCATTTCCGGTGAAAGATACGCATCAAGTCCTTTAATTTTGTTAAAGGAAAATACGGGAACCTTAACATAGAAGCGTTTTTTCTCCTCGGGGTAAATATCAAAAATACCCTGCTCCTTAAGAGATTTTCCGAGAATAACCTCCGTTGCAATATCCGCAAGACTGTAGCCTGTGGATTTTGAAAGGAAGGGAACCGTACGCGACGAACGCGGATTTACCTCTATTATATAAACATCGTCATTTTTATCTACAATAAACTGAATATTATAAAGACCTACAATACCTATTCCGAGGCCTAATTTTTTCGCATATTGCAATATAATGCCCTTAACCTTGTTTGAAATGCTGTAGGTGGGGTAAACGCTTATTGAGTCGCCGGAGTGAATACCCGTTCTTTCAACAAGCTCCATAATACCCGGAACAAATACATCTCTGCCGTCACAAATCGCATCTACCTCAACCTCTTTACCCTCAATGTATTTATCAACAAGCACGGGTCTGTCGGCATCAATTTCAACAGCGGTTTTAAGGTAATGACGAAGCTGATTTTCATTTGCAACAATTTGCATTGCTCTGCCACCCAAAACAAAGCTCGGACGAACAAGCACGGGATAGCCTATTTCGGAAGCGGCGGCTACGCCGTCCTCAATATTTGTAACAGCCTTACCCTTAGGCTGAGGAATTGAAAGCTCCTCGAGAATTTTTTCAAAGCTGTCGCGGTTTTCGGCGCGCTCAATTGCATCGCAATCCGTACCGATAATTTTAACTCCCCTATTCATAAGCGGCTCTGCAAGGTTAATTGCCGTTTGACCGCCGAGAGAGGCTATAACGCCCTCGGGATTTTCAAAGTCGATAATGGCCATTACATCCTCGGGTGTTAAAGGCTCAAAGTAGAGCTTGTCTGCCGTGGTATAATCCGTTGAAACGGTTTCGGGGTTGTTATTTATAATAATGGCCTCATAGCCGGCGCGACGAATTGTCTGAACTGCATGAACCGTTGAATAGTCAAACTCAACACCCTGTCCTATACGTATCGGACCTGCACCCAAAACAACTATCTTCTTTTTATCTGTTAAACGCGAAGCGTTTTCGCCTGTGTATGAAGAATAAAGGTAGGCAATGTATTTCCCGGTATGAAGTGTATCCACCATTTTAAATACCGGAACAATTCCGTTTTCCTTACGTGTTTTATAAACAACCGTTTCGTCAACGCCCCAAACGGAAGCTATATATTTATCGGAAAAGCCCATAAGCTTAGCTTTTTTCAATACATCAATATCGCCGGAATGTGACTTAATCTCATTTTCCACTTCAACAATTCTTTTAAATGCTTCAAGGAAGAGGGGCGTGATTTTTGTTACCTCGTGAAGTGACTTTACATCCGCACCGCGACGTAAAAGCTCAAATATCGCATAAATGTTGTCATCCTTAAATTCCTTTATATAATCATAAAGCTCGGAATCGGTTTTTGCCGAAAATTTAGGCATATAAAAGTGGCAAACACCTGTTTCAAGTGAACGAACAGACTTAAGAAGACATTCCTCAAGGGTAGAGCCAATGCCCATAACCTCACCCGTCGCCTTCATTTGTGTGCCCAAGGTATTGGGCGCATCGGCAAATTTGTCAAACGGGAAGCGCGGAAACTTAGCCACTATATAATCAAGACTCGGTTCAATAGCTGCAGTACCGCCCGCAACGGGGATTTCCTCAAGAGCCATTCCGAGGGCTATTTTCGCCGTAACGCGTGCTATCGGGTAGCCGCTCGCCTTGGAGGCAAGCGCGGAAGAACGCGAAACTCTGGGGTTTACCTCTATAAGGTAATATTCACTTGAATACGGATTAAGTGCAAATTGAACGTTACAGCCGCCTTCTATTTTAAGCTCACGAATAATTTTAATTGCACTGTCATTGAGCATTTTAAGGTCATGCTCGTTAAGCGAAAGAATGGGAGCCACAACAGCCGAGTCGCCCGTGTGAACGCCTACGGGGTCAATGTTTTCCATTCCGCAAATGGTAATAGCCGTATCGTTTGAATCGCGCATTACCTCAAACTCAATTTCTTTATAGCCCTTTACGCTTTTTTCAACAAGAACCTGGTGTACGGGAGAAAGCTTAAACGCATTAAGACCAATTTCAACAAGCTCTTCTTCGTTATTTGCAAAACCGCCGCCGGTGCCGCCCAAGGTAAAGGCAGGTCTCAAAACAACGGGATAGCCTATATCAAGTGCAGCCTTTTTAGCCTCCTCCAAGGAGTATGTAATTTCGGAAGGAATTACCGGCTCGCCTATAGACTCGCACATTTCTTTAAAAAGCTCTCTGTCCTCGGCGCGCTCAATACTCTCGCTTGATGTGCCGAGAAGCTCAACACGGCACTCGTCGAGAATGCCCTTTTTCTTAAGCTGCATGGCAAGGTTAAGACCCGTTTGACCGCCTATTCCGGGAACTATTGCATCCGGGCGCTCATATCTCAAAATCTTCGCTATGTACTCAAGAGTAAGCGGCTCCATATAAACCTTATCGGCTATAGAAGTATCTGTCATAATAGTTGCAGGGTTGGAGTTGCAAAGAATAACCTCATAGCCCTCTTCCTTTAAAGCAAGGCACGCCTGCGTTCCGGCGTAGTCAAACTCCGCCGCCTGTCCTATAACTATAGGACCCGAACCGATTATCAATACCTTTTTGATGTCTTTTCTTTTAGCCATAATGCTTTCCTCCCGATTTATATCAATTAAAATTTTTGCAAATATTGCCGTTTTTATATATCGGCTTGCCGTCACAAACGGTTAAAACACATTCTCCCGAAAGCGTTTCCCCTTCAAAGGGCGTTGCTTTGCCCAAGGAATAAAACTCAACGGGATTTACCGTTGCGCTTTCACCGAGCCTCCAAACCGAAAAATCATTCCCGAGCGGTATATTAAATCGCCTTCGCGGATTAATTGCCATAAGCTCCAAAAGCCTTGAAAGCGTAATAATTCCCGGTTTTACAAGGTGAGTATAGCAAACCGAAAACGATGTTTCAAGCCCGACAATACCAAAGGCACTGCCCTCAAGCCCCCTTGACTTTTCCTCTTTACTGTGGGGAGCGTGGTCGGTTGCTATCATATCTACCGTACCGTCCTTTATTCCTTCAATAAGCGCTTCTCTGTCCGCCTTGCTTCTTAAAGGCGGATTCATTTTAAAGCGCCCTTCTTCCTTTAGGTCGTTTTCATCAAGCACAAGGTAGTGCGGAGCAGTCTCACATGTAACGTTAAGACCATCGTTTTTGGCATTTCGTATAAGCTCAACACTCTCTTTTGTTGAAATGTGACAAACGTGGTACGCACAGCCCGTTTCTTTAACAAGCTTCAAATCACGCTCAATAGGCTTCCATTCACTCTCACTGCAAATGCCCTTATGCGAATGCGCCTTTGCATATTCGCCGTCGTGAATATACCCTCCGAAAAGAAGCGAATTATCCTCACAATGCGCCGCGATTAGCTTATTTAGCCCCTTTGCCTTTTTCATTGCCGAGAGCATAAGCTCTTCACTTTGAACGCCTTTGCCGTCATCGGAAAAAGCGACAGCCTCTTTAGAAAGGGCCTCCATTTGCGAAAGCCTCTCCCCTTTTTCGCCGACCGTTACAGAGGCGTAAGGGTAAACATTTATAAGTGCATCATTTCTTATTATTTCAAGCTGCTTTTCCAAATTCTCGGGGCAATCCGGAACGGGATTTAAATTCGGCATTGTACAAACCGCCGTAAAGCCTCCGTGCGCTGCCGCCGCTGTTCCCGAAAAAACCGTCTCTTTATAAGAAAAGCCCGGCTCGCGAAAATGAACGTGCACATCGCAAAAACCGGGAAAAACAGTATATTCCGGAGTGTTATATTCGGAATTAAGAAAAAGAAAGTCCGCCGCGCAAGTTCTCGCAGCCTCAAAATCGTTAAAACCTATAAGCTCAGCATTGATTTTTTTCATAACTTTCCTTTCCGGGGCACAAAAAAAGCACTGCCCCGACTGCAAGACAACGCTACAAGAAGAGCGCTTTGCGCCCTTTAAAACAGTATTCGTTAAATCTTGCCGATCTCTCGTATCGTCCTTAAAGATTTATTGGAAAAAGTATAGCACACAACCCTCAAAATGTCAATATCGGCAAGCCGTTTTAGTGAATTTTGTAAATTAAGGTCTCAAACCGAAAAACAGCGGCAAATTTTTGTGAAATGTATCAAATGCAATAATCACAGCGCGCCGATTGTGGCAGATTTTTTGTCACAATCGGCGCGATAATTTTTTCTTATTTGGCGTTTTTCCTGCGTTGACACAGAATTATCACAAAAAATACAACTACAGCAACAAAAAGCAACGAAAAACCTATTGCAAAAGCAGTTTCAAGTATCTCCGTTTTATGTACATAGTCAAATCTGAAATACAGCTCCGATAAATCCTTAACATTCTCGGTGCTCGTGCAGCAAAGCTCGAAAACCGCAATTTCGCCGACTGGCTTTGATATATCGGTGTAGTGACCGATTTCGTATAAACCGGCATGAGCCGGCGAATTATATATGTTTACCGCCAAACCGTCCAAAAACCTCTCCGAATAGCCTAACTCGACTAAAAAACATAATTAGCTGACATATCCGCAATTTCATCAAGCGAGCCTGCAAATGAAATTGAAATTACATTAGATACTAATACAACAAGAATTCTTGTTTTTCACAGTTTAACAAATTAAAGCTTTCTTATA
>CAYQPJ010000039.1:0-12937 GCA_964419515.1 uncultured Eubacteriales bacterium | reverse complement strand
CACGAAGGTCAAGACCGGTAAGCTTTTTGATTTTTTCAAGTCTGTAAACAAGAGTGTTTCTGTGAACAAAAAGCTTTCTTGAGGTTTCGGAAACATTAAGATTATTTTCAAAGAAGCGCTGAATTGTGAAAAGAGTTTCCTGGTCAAGCGTTTCAATGGAGCCTACCTTAAATATCTCCTTTAAGAACATATCGCAAAGAGTTGTGGGAAGCTGATATATAAGACGTGCAATACCGAGATGATCGTAGCTTACAATATTGCGCTCGGTATCAAACACCTTACCTACCTCAAGAGCAACCTGTGCCTCCTTAAAGGAACGAGCAAGCTCCTTAACACCCACAACAGGTGTGCCTATACCTACGAGAGGATGTGTATAAAACTCTGCAGAGAGTGCATCACAAACAGAGCGTGCGAGCTTTTCGAGGTCACGGCTTTCAATATCACTCTTAACCTCTTTTACAATTGCAATGTCATTTTCGCTTATGTTAATAACAAAGTCCTTATTTTTGTCCGGGAAAAGACCTTGAACCGTATCAAAAGCGGAAATTTCGTTTTTGGTGGGGAATCTAATAAGAAGAACCGCCCTTGCCGCCTCATTATTAAAATGAAGCTCTCTTGACTTGAGGTAAATATCACCGGGAAGAATATTGTCCATAATAATGTTTTTGACAAAATTCGCCCTGTCATACTTCTCGTCATAATATTGCTTAATGCTCGAAAGCGAAATGCACAAAAGGCCTACATAGCCCTGAGCGAGTGCATCCTCACCTTCTACGAATACGGCGTATTCGGGATGCATATGAGTACCGAAGCCTTGGAAAAGATAACCGTCGTGGGCAATAAACGAAGAAGCCGAGAAAACCGTTGTAAGGTTTATATCAAGCACCTCGCCTATTCTGCCGAGGTTGCTGCAGGAAATTACAGCACCCGACTCATCGATAACGCCTATTGTTCTGTCTACGGCATCACGCATCTGGTGAATTACGCTTTGAAATAATCTGTTGGACATTTTAACAACCTCCGACCAGGATTCTAATTTTTGCTCTTATACATAATACACAACTTCAACAAAAAATGCAAGCCTTTTTTTGATATTTCGCGAATTTATTTATGCAAATTGTTAATTTCCCGCGGTGTTTCGCGGTTTTTATTGCAAAAATGCACATAGTAAAAGCATTGGTAAAATTGACGAAAAAAGGAAAAACAGGTAAAAACACGACAATTTTTATGAAATCCGCAAAATTTCAAACATTGTTTTTGATTTTAAAGATTACCTTTCTATAAGCAAAAGCTCATCCCCCGTAAGCTCTCTTGCCTCCCCGGGAAGAAGCCTTTCATCGAGAAAAAGACCGCCTATTGAAATTCGTTTCAGCTTTTCGACTCTGCCACCGACCGAGGCAAACATTCTTTTAACCTGATGGTACTTACCCTCGCTTACGGTAACCTTAAAAACATCGTTCTCCTCTTCGTCTCGCTCAATAAACGAAAGCTCCGCTTCGAGAAGCACCGTTCCGTCGCCCAAAATAACACCTCTTTGAAAAGCATCCGTTGCCGCTTTTATATCAATATTACCGCTGACGTGAGCTATGTACTGCTTTTCAACGTGCCTTGACGGAGAAAGAATTCGATGGGCAAAATCGCCGTCATCGGTAATAAGGCAAAAGCCCGTTGTATCCTTATCGAGCCGCCCTGCGGGAAAAAGGTTTTTACGTTTTAATTCCTCCGGCAAAATATCAATAACCGTCGGAAGCGTGTCCGAAGTTGAGCTGACAACTCCCTCCGGCTTATTTAGCATTATATAAACGTACCTCTTTAAGATAAGTTCTCTGCCGCCTACCGTTAGCTTGTCCGAATCCGGGTCAAGCTTTTCGGAGCCGTCTTTCACAACAGCGCCGTTTGCGAAAACAGCGCCGCTTTTTAAAAGCTTTTTAACCTCGCTTCTTGTTATATTGAGATTCAAAGCGAGAATTTTGTCAAGTCTTTCCTTCAATAAAATCACTCTTTATAAAATGTGTGCATAAACCCATCAAGTTCTACCGAAGAAACATCTCCTCCGACAACGCGTCCGTCAAATACAAGAAGATTAATTCTCACGCTGTCGTCGCCCTCCGGGTAGCCGGGATAATTTATAACGGTATACGTCCATCTTTTTACACGCTTTCCGCAATAAAGCGAAAGGTCAAGCTCCTGCTTTTTTTGAAGCTCATTGTAGTTTTCGTAAACTTCGTCGAAAACATCGGGTATTACAATTTCTCTTACCTCGGCCGGCTCCTCGGAAACCTCCCACCCGAATTGAGAAATAAAACCGAGTCTCTCCTCCTTGGTGCCTGCCCTATAGCTTAAAGCATTGCCCGAGGCGGCACTTGCGGCACCGCGCTCAATATTAAAAAACAGAAAAAAAGCTGCGGCTACGGCTATAACTCCTACGGGTAAAAAATAACGCACCGTTTTTTTCGGATTAACGGAAAATACAAACATTGCTTTCAGCTCCTTTGTCAACAGTAATTAATATGTATACAAAGGTGCAAATAGAATTTATTTTGATTCTTCGTTTTTCACATTTTTTCTTCGGTAATGGAATTATAACGGGTTTCCGGGATAAAGTCAACAAATACCACATTATTTTTTTGTTAAAAAATACCCAAATATGTTATTGTAATTTTTGAAAAGATATGGTATTATTTATTTGTATAAATATTTAAGGAGGATTATTTCCTATGACAACCACAAGGAATCGTGTATTGGCATTACTTCTTGCCCTCACAATGGTTTTCTCCGTTGCGAGCGCAGGTGTTTTTGCCGCTGCATATGTTCTCAACGCAGGCGGTTCGGTAACAACCTTAAGTGACGGCTCTGCCGTTATTTCGGTAAACAGCCTTGACGATGCCGCAAAAATCATGAAAGAGTCTCCGAATCTTTTCTCCGGTAAGGCTACGGCCGATTCCGAGGATACCGAAGAGGTTCTTCCCACGATTATTCTTCCCGGCATTAGTCAGTCTATCTCTTACCTTGCCGACGAAAACGGCAACCCCGCCGTTAATGCAGACGGTGATGAGCTTTCGGGCGGTCTTCTTATTATCGATGAGTCCAAGCTTGTTTCCGTTCTCGGAAGTACACTTCTTCTTCCGCTTTCAAAGTCACTTATAAAGCAAGAGGATGACGGTCTTTCCGAAGCTGTTTACAGCACCGTTTCGCAGCTTTTCTCAATCCAAGCTTCGGACAAATCGGGCAACCCCGTAAACAACCTTAAAACGGTTGAATACAACTGCCCCGTTTCCGAAATGACAGAGGATGACAGAAACTATTTCTACAGAATGATTCCCATGCAGTCCATTAAGGACCAGGTTGGCGAAGACAATCTTTATGTATTTGCCTTCCCGCTTATAGGCGACCCCATGACTTCAGCCGAAAAGCTTGACGAATATATTCAGATGGTTAAAGAGCAAAGAGGCGTTGATAAGGTAAACATTGCAACAATATCTCTCGGCGGCACAATTCTTACAGCCTACCTTGAACTTAAGAAGGACATTAAGAGCGCCTCCGGTGAATATTATGAAGATATCAACCGCGTTATAAATGTTGTAGCTTGCCTTCAGGGTACAGACATTATGGGTGACTTCTATCTCAGAAACTTTGATATAAGCGATGAATTCCTTTATTATGAATATCTTCCTTTAATAATGGAAGAGAATTCGGATTCCGCAGCTCTCGGTCATATTTGTAACATCCTTATAAGAATATTCCCCAAAAAGGTATTCTATGCAATTCTCACTGCCGCGATTGACGGTCTTCTTGATACGTTAATGCTCAACTGCCCGCAGTTCTGGTCAATGATTCCCACGGATCGCTTTGATGACGTAATGGCTAAATACGATTACATCGCAACAGATCCCGAGTATGCAGAGCTTTACAAAAAGCTCACAGCCTTCCAAGAGGCAAAGCTTCACCTTGAGGACAACCTCAAAAAGCTTGACTCTCAGGGCGTTCTTGTTCAGTCAATCAGCGGCTACGGTCTTGATTACAGCAAGTATGATTACAACTTCTTCGCAATTATGAATTCGTCGAAGACAACAAACAGCGACGGTATTATCGACATTGACTCTACCTCTCTCGGCGCAACATACGCCCCCGCAGGTGAGCTTCTTCCCGACGATTACGCTCCCACAACAACAAAGTACATTTCTCCCGACGGAAGCATTGACGCTTCAACCTGCCTCTTCCCCGAGCACTGCTGGTTCTTCCAAGGTCAGCACCACGAGGTTGGCAGAAACGATGTTGTTATTAAGCTTGTAGGTCAACTTATTACAGGTGAAATTAAGTCTGTTGCAGATAAAGCAGATGCTTATCCGCAATACAACGGCAACAGAAATACAAAGAACATCTTCCGTTGGTATCTCAACGAGGCCGATGAGGTATTCGAGGAGTATGCATTAGACAATACAAAGTACGATGCAGACGACATCGCCGAGCTTCACGCAGCTTACAACGAGGCTACAGCTCTTCTTAACACAACAATCTGTGACCCCGACGAGGCAGATGCAACAACCGAAAGACTTCTTAACGCTTTGAGAGCCGTAGGCAAGAGAAAAGCTGCCGAGGACAACACAATGAACGAGCTTCTTGACAAGGTTGCAAAATTCCTTGATGACGTTATTTATTCCGTATTTGGCGGTAACGGCTTCAGCGATACTTACCAAAACGGCGTTTTCGGCGGCATGGGCGGAAGTCACATTTTCCCGAAATAATTTTAAAATTTTAAATTAACGGTAGCATATTTTAACTATATGTGATATAATCGCTTCGAAGAAATTCGAAGCGATTATTTTTTGAGGTTATATATAAATGAACGTATATATTTACACGCTCGGCTGTAAGGTAAACCAGTACGAGTCCCAGGAAATCGGCGAAATGTTTGAAAAAAACGGAAGCGCCGTCACAAATGAACCGGAAAAAGCGGATATCATAATTGTAAACTCCTGCACGGTAACTGCCGAAAGTGTCAGAAAGGTCCGCCAAGCCGTAAGAAGGCTAAAAAAGCTACAGCCCGATGCGCTTATGGTATTAACAGGCTGTGCATCACAGGCAGAGCCGGAGCTTTTGTTTGACCTTAAAGAGGTAGATCTTTTACTCGGCAACAAAAACAATAAGGATATTGTAAAGCTTACAAAAAGCGCACTTTCAAAAAGAGGTGTAAGGCTAAACGCTCACGATGAGCATATTACAGGCGAAGGGTTTTCCGGCTGCGGTATTACCCACTTTGAAGGTCACACGCGCGCATTTTTAAAAATACAGGACGGCTGCGACCGCTTTTGCAGCTACTGCCTCATTCCCACTGCACGCGGCAGATCACGTTCAAAAAGCCTTGAAGATATAGACCGTGAACTTTCCGCACTCGAAAAAAACGGCTATAAAGAGGTCGTTTTTGTCGGCATAAATCTTTCGGATTACGGCAAAAACACCCCCCACTCCCTCCCGGATGCACTTTTACTCGCGGAAAAATATGATGGTATTCGCCGTGTTCGCCTCGGCTCTCTTGAGCCGGATCACATTACAAGCGATATGCTTGAGCGTCTTAAGGGTGTAAAAAAGCTTTGTCCGCAATTCCATATTTCACTTCAAAGCGGCGCAACGCCCGTTTTGAAAAAAATGAACAGGCACTACACCGCCGATGAGTATAAAAAGCTTGCCACGGCCTTAAGAAGTGCCTTTCCCGAGGCTACAATCACAACCGATATTCTCGTAGGCTTCCCTACGGAAACAGAAGAGGATTTTTGCGAAACAGCTCGCTTTGCAAAGGAAATCGGCTTTGAAAAAATTCACGTATTCCCCTACTCCATGCGAAACGGCACACCCGCCGCCGCAATGGTTCAATTAAGCAATTCAGTTAAAGAGGAAAGAGCAAAACGCCTTTCAAAAATCGCAACCGAAATAAGGCGCGAATTTCTTGAAAAACAAATCGGGAAAACCGTAGAGGTTCTTTTCGAAACAGAGCACAACGACTTTTCGGAGGGCTATACAAAAAACTATACACCCGTAAGAATTTATGACAAGAAAAACCGCAAGGGACAAATTTCAAACGTAAAAATTACAGGAGCCGAGGATGATTATTGCATCGGTATTGAAGCAAATTAAAGGAGTACAAATTATGACCGACTTTATTAAGCAAGCCGCACACGTTAAACCGAATGCGCGTCAATTAAGACTTTTACTTGAAACGCCGTTTTACGCATTTGTTCACTTTGGACCCAACACCTATACCGGAAACGAGTGGGGCACAGGCACAGACGATGCCGCAATTTTCAACCCCGTTAGCCTCGACTGTGACTCCTGGTGCGAAACTTTCAAGGCGGCGGGAATGAAGGGCGTTGTTATCACCGCAAAGCATCACGATGGCTTTTGTCTTTGGCAAACAAAATATACAGATCATTCCATGAAAAACAGCCCATACAAAAACGGCAAAGGCGACATTGTAAAGGAGCTTTCGGATGCATGCCGCCGTCACGGTCTTAAATTCGGCTTTTACCTTTCACCTTGGGACAGAAATTCGCCGCTTTACGGCACGCCCGAATATAACGACTATTACAAAGCACAGCTTACGGAGCTTTTGACTAACTACGGTGAAATATTCCATGTTTGGTTTGACGGCGCCTGCGGTGAAGGACCTAACGGCAAAAAGCAAGAATATGACTTCCCGGGATTTTTTGAATTAATTCGCAAGCTGCAGCCAAATGCAACTATTTTTAACGACCACGGCGAAATCCGCTGGTGCGGCAACGAAGCAGGCGACACACGTCACGCCGAGTGGGCTGTTGTGCCCTCGGAGCTTTGCTATTTCAATGAGGATATTCAAACGACTGCAGGTCCCCTTAAAGGCGACCTCTCATATATGTACAACACAAACGAAAATATAGGCGCACTTTCAAATATTCTTTACTCAAAAGGGCTTGTATTCTCACCTGCCGAGGTTGATATGTCCATAAGACCCGGCTGGTTTTATCACGAAAATGAAGAGCCACATTCATTAAAAAGGCTTTTTGATACATACCTTCGCTCCGTCGGCGGCAATGCAAGCTTCATTTTAAACGTTCCGCCAAAGCCCGACGGGCTCCTTGACCCACGTGACACTTTAAGACTCAAGGAGCTTGGTGCGCTTATTGAAGAGAGCTTCAAAACCGACCTCGCAAAAAACGCGAAAATCACCTCTCACCCATATAAAGACAGCGACACACAAGTTATTTTCGACATTGATTTGGGTGAAGAAAAGACAATAAAATTCATTGAGCTTGCCGAGGATATTAAGGAAGGTCAAAGAGTAGAAAGTTTTTTCGTTTACAAAATTAACGAATATGACTTAGAAGAGCCTGTTTTTGAAGGCACGACCATAGGTGCAAGAAAAATTATAGAAAAGGAACCGTTTACCGCTTCACGCCTTCGTGTTTTCATTGCATCCTCGCGCGATGTTCCGCTCATAAATAAAATATCACTATATTAATAATCAAAACGGAGCTGTAAAAAAGTTTTTTACAGCTCACGTTTTATTTTATTTAAATAAAAATCTCTTTTGATTCCCACAAAAAATCTCCTATTTATTATTTCAGGCACAAAGACACCGTTTATTCATTTCACCTATGTCACACCCACCGCGGTTTTTCAATAGCTTTCATTTAAATTTCAAATAATAAAAAACCGATGTAATTAAACGAACTCACCTCTTAATTACATCGGTATATTTTATATTTTTATGCCTAAGGCTTTCTCGCTCACGGTGCAAGCAAAATCAAATTACCGAGAAATTCAAAGCCTTGCATTCCGAATTTTGAATTCCGCGTTAAAATTTATTGCTATTTCCCATTACAACCTCAAAAAAGCTTACATCATAGCCCTTTTCTTTAAGGTCAAAATAAAGAGAATAGTTATTAATGTAAGTATAAATCATACCCACAACTCTTACAAAAAGATTTTTAAGCTCTGCAAATATGCTTATTTCGCCGTGACCGCCGTTTTCACTTGTTTTCGTAATTGTAAAGCTGTTAAACGGAGTCTCACTTCCCTCTTCATAAGAATTAACCGTAACGCTGTCCTCGGTAAAATCGAGAATGTTGTAGGTAGCTTTATCGGTAAGATAATCAGCGCCTATCCACTCATTGTTAAGACCGATTTCGGCATCATTTCTCGGACGTGTCACAGAGCAGGATACCATATATATTGTTCCCTTGGGATTAGTCATTTCCTGCTCCAAATCGGCAACGGCGCTGTTATTAAATAAAACATTCGTTACCGTGTAATAATGACTGTGACCGAGTAGCACAAGGTCTATTCCGAATTCATCCGCAATAGGACCCCATATCATACGAAGGAAGCTGTTTTCGTCTTCCCTGTGCGGAATTCTGCCGCTGTAAAGGTCGTGGTGACACATCATAACCTTCCACTTAACATCGGGGTTTGCTTCAATCGCTCTTTTTACAAATTCTGCGTGAGCCTGACCGTTACCGCTGTTTGAATCCATTACAAGGAAGAGCGCATTACCCTTAACAAACCAATAATCGGCACCGTTATAAGAAACGATATTAGCTTCACTGTCCTCGTTGGGAACATTTTTAAAGGTTTTATAAGCAACACCCTTACGGTCGTGGTTACCGATTGTTGTTGCAAATGAAACGCCCTTAAGATTTTTTCCGGCTGTAAGGGCCTTGTATTCTTCTTCAAGACCATCCGTAGCCTGATCACCTGCAGAAAGAATGAGCGAAATATCTCCGTTTCTTTTAAGAGCCTCGCCGTAAATATTGCTGAATTTTCGAGCCGAATCACTCAAGCTGTTCGCGTTGGAGCTGTCATTACGGGTAATGTGAATATCCGTAACATACATAGCCGAAAAATCCGTGCCCTTTGCCGTTTTAAAACTGTAAATCTCGGATTTAAAGCCTTCGCTTTCACACATATAATAATATGTTGTATCTTCCTTAAGACCCGTTACGGTAACCTTATTTGCATAATCACCGTCGGGTGCCTTAAGCGCTGTTCCCGCAAAGGTTTGAGGTAACGTTAAGTTCTCCTTTTCGGAAATTGTTACCGTAGGCACACTTTTTGAATCGGAATACCATGAAAAATTGCGTTCCGACTCACTGCTTCCCACAAACATAATAATGCCCGCCGCCGCATCCTTGCCGCTAAAGGTCTGTTCCCAAGCATCGGCACCGAGTGCAAATGATTGAACCGAAAGCGTAACAAACATAACCGCCGCTATTAAAAGCGAAACAAGTCTTTTTGTCGTTGTTTTCATATAATTTTTCCTTTCCTTTTAAACTTTAATTATTTCATTAATTTGTGCTTTCTTTTTTTGCTTATTGTTAAGTGCAATAAACACTATAAGCTCCGTTGTAAACGTTACAACCCACGAAAGCGGATATGAAAAGTACAGCGACTCAAGCGTGTGAAACTCCGGCTTTCCGAAAACGAGTGTAATCCATAGAATTCTCAAACCGCAAATGCCGACAACACTTATAATCATCGGAAGTATAGATGAGCCTATACCGCGTAAAAGTCCCGTTACAACATCATTTACGCCGCAAAGGAAATATGTAAGGCAAATAAATTCCATTCTGAGCTTTCCGTACATAATAGCCTCTGCGGAATCCGTAATGTAAATGTTCAAAAGCCCATCCGCACCGAGATATGCACCGGTACCAACAACCACACCCACAGCCGTAACACTTAAAATGCATATAGCGGCAATTTTGTCAATTCGCTTGTATTGTCTTGCGCCGTGATTTTGACCGGCAAAATTCATTGAGGTTTGACTGAAGGCGTTCATGGCCGTGTAAACAAAGCCCTCTATATTGCTTGCGGCGGCATTACCCGACATTGCAACAGAACCGAATGAATTTATTGATGACTGTATAATTACATTCGAAATCGAGAAAAGCGAGCTTTGAATGCCGGCGGGCAAGCCGAAGCGTATAATTTGCAAAAGCTCCTTTTTGTAAATTCTCATATGCTTAAGCGAAAGCCTTACGGCATCTGTGCGGTGCATTAACGTAATTACAACAAGTACCGCCGAAACGGCCTGAGAAACAGAGGTTGCAATGGCAACACCGGCAACATCAAGCTTAAAAGCAATTACAAAAACGAGATTTAATATAACATTAAGCACGCCCGCAATCATGAGAAAGTAGAGCGGTGACTTTGTATCGCCAACGGCTCTTAAAATTGCCGCGCCGAAGTTGTAAATCATACTTCCGATCATTCCGGCAAAATAAATTTGCATATACACGGTAGAAAGCTCTATAACATCGTCGGGCGTGTCCATCCATTTCAAAAAGTTTTCCGCCTCGAAAACGCCTATAACCGTAAGCAGTGCGCCGCATATAGCCGATGCGGGCATTGCCGTGTGAACAAGTCTTCTGAGGCGTTCACTGTCGCCTGAGCCTGCCGCTTGAGCAATACAAACGCTCGCACCGACCGCAAGGCCAATAAAAAGGTTTACAATAAGGTTTGTAACTGCGCCCGTTGCACCTACGGCGGCAACGGAAACACTACCGCAATATCTGCCCACAACAATTAAGTCGGCGGCATTAAAAAGAAGCTGTAAAACACCCGTTACTATTATAGGAAAGGTATACAACCAAATATTTTTAAAAAGCGGTCCGCGTGTCATAGCGGAGGAATTAAACTTCAAATCATGTCAGCTCCGAAAATTCAAATATACCGTAAATAACCTTTAAATTATACTAAAAGCAAAAGTAATTGTCAACGTCTCGCGCGCTCTTTTTCAAAGAGCTCAACGCCGTGTTTAAGCCTTGAAAGTCCGTCTTCGAGTGTTTTACGGGGACAAGCAAGGTTCATTCTCAAAAAGCTCTCGCCGTCGCCGCCGTATGCTGTTCCCGAAGAGAGATAAAGTCCCGTTTTCTCACGAATAAATTCGGCAATTTCAGAAGAAGGCGCCGAAAGCCTTTTACAGTCAAGCCACAAAAGATAAGTCGCGCTTGAAGGCACCGCCGAAATCTGCGGAATGCTTTTTCCGATAAAATCCAAGGTTCTTTTTTTGTTACCCAAAATGTATTCACGCAGGCCATCAAGCCACTCGCCGCCTTTTGTAAACGCCGCAACAGCCGCCGTAACGGCAAATGCATTAGGCTCTGCAACCTCATCGGTATTAAGTCCGCGCCACACCTTATGGCGTAAAACGGGATTAGGCACAAAAACAGCCGCTGTTTGAATCCCGGCAAGATTAAACGCCTTTGTGGGCGCAACGCATGATACACTGTTCAGCCTACAGCTATCGCTCACACTTGCAAACGGAATATACTTCATACCGGGGTCTGTAATATCACAGTGAATTTCATCCGACAAAACGGTTACATTGTGAATTTTGCAAAGCTCCCCTATTTTTAAAAGCGTTTCTCTATCCCAAATTTTACCTATAGGATTATGGGGATTACAAAGAATCATAAGAGTAGTTTGCGGATTTGAAAGCTTTTTTTCAAGATCCTCAAAATCAATATGGTACTCCTTACCGTCGTAAAGCAGCCTGCTTTCAAGAACGTTTCTGCCGTTATTTAATATTGAATTAAAGAAAATGTTATAAACGGGTGTCATTATAAGAACATTTTCCGCAGGAGTGGTAAGCTTGCGAACAATGCTTGATATTGCGGGAACTACACCCGTGCAAAAAACGAGCCAATCATGCTCGATTTTAAAATCATGACGTTTTTGCCACCAGGAAGAATATGCCGAATACCATTCCTCCGGTATTTCCGTATATCCGAAAACGCCGTGAGAAACGCGTTTTTCAAGTGCCTCTCTTATTTCGGGAGCGGCGCAAAAATCCATATCGGCAACCCACATTGGAAGCTCATTTTCAGCTACATTCCACTTCATTGAATCTGTTCCGCGTCTGTTTACAGCGGCATCAAAATCATATTTCAAGCTTTACACCTCAAAACCGATTAATTTCTTATAACTATTTTTGTTTTCTCGGGATCTATTTTATCCTTTTCCAAAATAAGCTCACCTATACTGTCGGCGGTTATTGTGCCGGAGGTGGGATTGAATACACTGTTTACAGAGCCTATTATATCCGCATCAACGCTTGAATACTCAAAAGCGAGTGTTGTATTCGGAAGCTTACAATTCTTGAGTGTAAGATTTTCTATATAACAAAGACCTTGAAGACTCTCAATCGTGCAATTAATAAGAGTAAGATTTTTCGCATTCCAGCCGAGATATTCACCGGAAATAAAAGAATCTCGCACGGTAATGTTTTCGCTGTTCCAAAAAGCATCCTTGGAAAGAAGCTTAGAGCTTGTTATTTCAACATTTTTTGCTCCGTCAAAGGAGTAATTACCGTAAAGTGTTAAACCGCTTACAGTCATATTTTGCGAATTCATCGCAAAATAATCGCCCTTTGCAACAACGTTTTTAAGCTCAACACCGTCACAGCTCCAAAGCGTTTCGGCGGCATTCGGTAACGATGAGTCCGAAATCAAAAGCTTTTTGCATCGACGGAAATTCTTCGGCGCCTCAATAGCGCAGCCTGTTACTGTTATGTTGTTTGTATACCATACACCCGCTCTGCCCATTTCAAACCATGTTGTATTGTTCACCTTAACATTACTGCAGTACCAAAGCGGATATTTCCACTTAAAGCTACAGCCCTCAAGTGAAATATCGGTGCACTCCTTAAGCGGTGACTCACCGTCTGCAAATATTGTATTTTCTATTTCCGCATCGTGAACGTCAAACATGGCGCGCTCACCTGTCAAAAAAGCATCTTTTACCGTTATCATAATATATACCTCTTACCAATAGCATATTTTTACAAAATAAATTGTAGCACATTTCAATTCCGTTTTCAATGGGTAGAGAAAGATTACGAAAATAATTTATGTAGAGTTACAATAGATGTGAGACTAAAATGGAGTAGAAAAAGTGATTGAGA
>CAYQPJ010000038.1:0-13272 GCA_964419515.1 uncultured Eubacteriales bacterium | reverse complement strand
GCGCACTGTTTTTCATTTGCGCGCCGTGCGGCACGGCGAAAGCCGCGATTTGGCTCTGTTTTGTGAGGTTGTTATACAATAACAACCGTACATTTGAAGAGGTTTTCGTTTTCGTCGTACACAAAGCTTGCCGTGCCGCCGTTTTCCTCGGCAATTTTTGTTATTATTTTGGTACCGTAACCATGGCTTTTTTTATCGGGCTTTGTTGTAAGGAGAATACCGTTTTCAAATTGCGGGTTTTCATCGCACGAATTTTCGGCATAGATTTTTAAAACAATTTCGTTTTTAAGCTCTATTCTCAAATTAATTCTTTTTTCCCTTGAGTTAAGTGCCGCCTCATAAGCATTTTTCAAAATATTGTCAAGAAAGCTTGTGAGAGAGCTTTCCTTTAAAATCCCGAACGGAACGTCTCTTATGTCAACATCAAAGACTATTCCGCTTTTTTCGCAAAGCTCCGCGTAGCGACTTACTATTATATTAACAAGCTTGTTTCGGCTGAATTCTCTTGTATGATCAAAGCCGCTATCCTCAAAAATCGAATCAATATAATCGGCAATTTCAGGGGCGTTATCGTTTTTTGCAAGTGCCCGTACCGTGCTGAGGTGATTTTTGATTTCGTGAATGAGCTTTTGAGAGCTTTCTTGTTTTCTTTCAAGCTCCTCATAATGTAAAAGGTCAAGTACCTCCTGACGAACGGCAATTGCGTAATCGCTGTTTTGCTTTAAAACTCCGGTAATTTTTTCATATACCGCAAAAAGTGCCGCATTAGCGCAAACGAGAAGCATTGAAATCAACGTAAATGCCGTGCCAACCTCTCCCGAAGCTCCTGCTTTTCCGGATGAAACAAACAAAAGTATTATAATCGCAAGAGATACAATCGGAAAAAACAAAAGCGCACTTGAAATTTTGTTAATTATAAAAATGTTTTCGGGCTTTTGCATTTTGAGGAAAACGGCAACAAGCGCCGCAAACAAAATTTCCGAAACCGAAAGCTGTAATAAAAATACGGAAACCTCCGCCGAGATAAGCGCACCGCCGTAAAAATACAATATTTTAAGCGAGCTTTCCGTTAATATATCGGCACAAATTTTAAATGTCGTAAGTGAAAGCGCATCGAGCATTGCGTTTTTTCCGGTTGCTTCATAGCATAAAAAAGCGAAAGCCAAAGCGCTTATAAAAACAACAGCACCTTCAAAAGCATACGCTTTAACGCTTTGCTCCGTTAAAACAGCAAGGGCACAAAGAGAAAGCAATGAAACGATAAAAACCGAAAAAGTACGCAATGAACGCTTTTTTGATTTATATTTGCCGTCAAAATAGAAAAATAAAATAAGCTGTGTAAAAAAACAAATTAACACTTGCACTGCCGTGCTCATAATAAGCCTCCCGTATAATTCAAAAATGCATTTTTAAAATCCTTATAGCGCCGCTGAGAAACATATGTGCTTAGTGTTTCGGCATCGTTTTTTTTCAAAACAACACCGTTTCTGTCAAGCCCCACAACATTTGCGAGATTAACGGTAATTCCGAGATGCGAAACCGCAAAGGCATCTGCGCAATTTGTTTTTGCCAATATTTGAGCGGGCTTTTGCGAAGTTTTAATATCGCCTGTCTTTGTATGAATTATACAGCCGTGCTTAATATTTTCGATATACAGGATATCAAATGTATTTATAAGCACGGCTGTGTTACCGCATTTTACGGTAAACGAACGTGTTTGCCTTTTGTGCTCCTCAAGAGCCTCCGCAAGGGCTCTTTCAAACCGCTCCCTTGAAAGAGGCTTTGAAAGATATCTGAACACTCGAATACGCATAGCGTCATCAAGATATTTTTGGAAAGAGGTAATTATAATTACAAGAATCCCGTTGTTTATTTCATAAAGCCTTTTTGAAAGCTCTATTCCGTCAATACCCGGCATCTCAACATCAATAAAGGCAATATCGTAAAAGGCCTCTTCACGAAGAACGCTTTCGGGGTCGATTTTAGATGTTATATCAAAGGCTGTGCCGTGCTTGCTTTCAAATTCACGTAAAAGTGAGCTTATCTCAAAAACAAAAGCGCTTTCATCATCACAAATAAGAATTCTTGTCATTTTTTCCTCGTTTAAAATAATGTGAAATAAATCAAAATAGACTAAATATTTACCGTTGCCGTGTATTCAAGTAAAACGCCGCCGAAAATAATGCACTTCTTAACCTTTTGGGGGCTGCGAAGCTCTATTTTAAACTCCTTTTCACCGTCGGCGCGACATAAGGTTACGCGCTCTTCGGATTTGCCCGTTTTAAGGTCTGTTATAAAAGGCACCTTGCCGTTTTCTTTAAAGCCCGCCTCAAAAACGATTGTTCCGTCTCGGCTTAATTCATTGTCACAAAGCGCCTCTGCATTAAATGTTATGCCGTCATCAACAATCTTAACATTGCCTATTCTTAAATACGAACCGGAATAAAATGGTTCCCGAAAACAGTATCAGAAAAAAGATCTATCGGCGCTGTTTTGTTTACTCTTGTACCGCTTAAGACGAGCTTTACTGCCGAAATATCGTCAAGAGAAATATTGAAAAAGTAATACGGTGTCTCTTCGGCGCTTTCAAATACAGCTGTTTCCTCCTCGCGCGGGAAAATATTTTTAATTATTTCCCTACCTTCGGAATCAAAAAACTTAATATCTGTTTTTTCGGTTATATCCTCCTGCGGGATTGTCGAGCCGTCGGATTCAATAAGCGCAAACACACCTGTTGAATCACAGTGTGAGCCGTCTGCCAAAAAAAGTGATATCCCGTTTCCCACGTTAAATCTTTTGGCAATTTTTTTAAATGTTGTGAAACCAACCTTTTCTTTAAATTCAAAGGTAATTTTCAAATGACGTGTGGCTAATTCAAATTGCCTATCTCCGAGAGAATATTTATATGAACCGCAAAAGCGAACTGTATCGCCCTCAAGCTCGCCGTTTTTAAGAAAAACTCTCGGTCTGCAGCTGTCCATAAGCTTTTTGAGCTTCTTGCCGCTGAGAGTTTTCATTTCCTGCGTTTCCTCAACGGGAGTGTAAAGTGCGCCGTATTCCTGCACAAACGCCTCATTGTCACCCGTGCATTTAACGGAAAAATTCACATCAATACAGCCTTTGTTCTCGTCAAAATAAGCGAAAAAATCAAGTAGCTCGTAATTTTCGCCTTCAAAGCCTTTAACCGAGTCGGCATAGTAAAAATTGTCGTTACCGCCGGCCTTTGCCACCGCCCCCAATGTCGGTATGTAAGTATAATAAACCTCATTTTTACCGAGAGAGCTTGAAAAAACACAAATGCAGGCGGTTAAAAGCACTGTGACCGCCAAAAGCAAAGCAGAACACCAATTATCGCATTTTTTTGTTTTATGTTTTTTAATTGTTTTTTTCATACGGACTCACCAACTCCCGAATTCAATAAAGTAATGCAAAGTTTTTAATAAGCGATATTGTTAATGCCATATTGGGGCAATCATCATCCCAAGTATATGTTTTCCAATTCTTTATTTTCAATCCTGTAACACCGCTTAAAAACGATACGGTTTTATTTGTATTATAAATTAAAGCTGCGGAACCGATGTAATGCCACGTAGAACCTCATATTAATCGCAGAAACAGCCGGAATTACAAAAAGCAAAATAGCGAAAACGGCTAAAATAAATAATAACATAAAAAAACCTCCGTTACAATTGTTTTATTCTTTCGTTTTTAAAAAGTCAACAAGCTGCATCGGCTTCACCTTCCTTCCGATTACAGTTTATCAAATAAAATTTCGATTGCAATACGCGCGGCGGAAGTGATTGATTTTCGGGTAGAAGTGAGAAAAAGTTCAAAGCCCGAAAAAATAACCTGAAGTTTCAATAAAAAGTCGATATTATTGTAAATCGAAATCGTTGACAAGAGCGACCTAAGGGAATACAATATATTCGGAAAATGAAAAAAAGGGAGCGATACTCTTGAAAGGGAGTAAGGAATATTTATTTAAAGAGGCGCCGGTAAAAAAAGCGGTACTTTCGCTTGCCGTGCCGACGGTTATAAGCCAGCTTATAACCGTTGTGTACAATATGGCGGACACGTTTTTTATAGGCAGACTCAACGACCCTGCGCAGGTTGCCGCCGCGGCGCTTGCGTTGCCGTGCTTTTTGCTGTTGACCTCGTTTGCAAATCTTTTCGGCTTGGGCGGTTCAAGCCTTATTTCACGCTCACTCGGCGCAGGCGACAGAAAAAAAGCGCGCAACACGGCGGCCTTTTGCATTTATACCTGCGCGGCTGTTTCGCTTTTGTTCGGACTTCTCGTTTTTGCACTTCAGTCGGTGCTTTTTCCGATTCTCGGCGCAACAAAGGAAACATACGAGTATTTAAGACAGTACATTTTTTGGACGGTTGTTGTCGGCGCACTCCCAACGGTTATGAGCGCGGTATTTGCACATTTAATAAGAGCCGAGGGGTACTCAAGGGCGGCAAGCTTCGGAATTGCCTTCGGCGGTGTACTTAATATAGTACTTGACCCTATATTTATTTTCGTATTCAAAATGAATATTGAGGGCGCGGCTCTTGCAACAATGCTTTCAAATGCCGCGGCAATGATGTTTTTCATATGCTTTGTTTTAAGCAACAAAAAAACAAGCGCAATAACACTTGATATTCGCGAATATTCCGTGAAAAACAAAATCCCCTCGGAGGTTATTTCCGTGGGACTTCCCGGGTTTATTATGACGACAATGTCCACAGTGTCAAATACGGTTTTAAACCACACCGTGGCAAGCTATTCCGAAACGGCAATTGCCGGCATGGGCATTGCAAAAAAAATCGACCTTTTGGCTTTTGCCATAGCTCAAGGTATGACTCAAGGCACACTTCCGCTTATCGGCTACAATTACACCTCCGGCAACAAAAAGCGGATGCGCTCCGTAATAAAAACCGCTGTTTTATACAGCCTTGCCGTGGCAATTTGCGGCACGGTGCTTCTTTATTTCGCCGCAGAGCCTGTTTCGAGATTTTTTATCGCCGATGAGGAAACCGTTTCGTATGCAAGACATTTTCTTAAAATAATTTGCCTTGCCTGCCCCACAACCTCGCTTAATTTTATGATTATAACGGTATTTCAGGCGGTTGGCAAAAAAACACAGCCTTTCGTGCTCTCGTTTTTAAGAAAGGGCAGTATAGATATTGTGCTTATGCTCCTTTTAAACAACGTTATCGGTCTTTCCGGCATAGCCTACGCCACACCCTTGGCCGACCTCACCGCTTCCGTAATATCCGCTCTTACCGCACTGCCGTATTTAATTAAAAAGCCGAAATGATATTTAATCCGTATTACACACCGACCGCTCAAAAAAAACGGTGAAATATTGATTTTTTTCGAATTAAATTACTATTTTCTTTAAAATCCCCTTGACAATAACGGTTGACTTGGGTATAATGGACACTGTATTTTGATAATTGTACCTTTGCAGGTAATGCGGAGGGAGGGAACTATAAATGAGTCAGGTTAAAGTTAAAGAGAACGAGTCCTTGGACAGCGCGCTCCGCAGATTTAAAAGACAGACTTCCAGAGACGGTGTTATTCAGGAGGTTCGCAAGAGAGAGCACTATGAAAAACCCTCTGTAAAGAGAAAGAAAAAGTCCGAGGCTGCTCGTAAGCGTAAATTTTATTAAAGACGAAGAGATGGAACCTCGGTTTCATCTCTTTATTTTTCCGTTTTAAAAAGATTTTGTCAGGGAGGCAAATATTTATGTTATCTCAGGTTTTTTCTTCAATTTTAAAATCCGAATCCGAGGCCGTTATTATATCCTCCGAGGTAAACCGCTTTTATTTTACGGGCTTTGCGGCGAGCGACGGATTCCTTGTTATCACAAAATCCGACAGCGTGTTTTTTACGGACAGCCGTTATATTGAGGCGGCGGAAAATAAAGTTACCGCCTGCCGCACGGCACTTTTCAAAAGTATGAAGGACACGCTTGTTCCTTACCTTGAAAAAGCCGGAATAAAGACTCTTTATACCGAGAGCGACAACCTCACCGTTACAATGCTTGAGGGCTTTAAAAGAGCTTTCCCGTTTTGCGAGATTAAGGCTCTTCCCGAGACAGAAGAGCTTATAGGCGCAAAAAGAAGCGTTAAATCGGAGCTTGAGGTTGAAAAAATCGTTAAGGCTCAGCGCATTGCGGAAAAGGCGTTTGACCACATTTTGGGCTACATAAAGCCCGGTGTTACGGATAAGGACATTGCCCTTGAACTTGAATATTTTATGCTTAAAAACGGTGCCGACGGGCTTTCGTTTGAAACAATTGCCGTAAGCGGTAAAAACTCATCAATGCCGCACGGCGTTCCCACACTTAAAAAAGTTGAGAACGGCGACTTTATTACAATGGATTACGGCGCGCTGTTTGAGGGCTACCACAGCGATATGACAAGAACCGTTGCCGTGGGAAAAATAAGCGACGAGCAAAAAAAGGTTTACAATACCGTTTTAGAGGCTCAGCTCTCTTCGCTTGAAGCTTTAAAGCCCGGTGTTTCCTGTGCCGATGCCGACAAAGCCGCACGCGACGTTATTGAAGCTGCCGGCTACGGTGAATATTTCGGTCACGGAACGGGTCACGGCGTGGGTGTTGAAATTCACGAGCTGCCGAGCGTTTCGCCGCGCTCCGAGGCAACGCTTGAGCCGGGCAATATTGTTACGGTTGAGCCGGGTATTTATCTTCCCGGGCGCTTCGGCGTAAGAATTGAGGATATGGCGCTTATTACCGAGGATAAATGCCGCAATCTCACAAACGCGCCCAAGGAGCTTATAATCCTTTAAAGAATTGCTTATCGGCGTTAATAAAAGGTCGCCTTTTTGGATTTTTAAAATGCAAAAGGGCGACTTATTATATGCATCTCTTGACAAAACGTGTTATTCATTATAAAATACCAATGAGCCTCAAAGGGCGGTAACCTACGTCTTTTGCGGCTCTTTATATGCGCCCTTTCCCGTGTCTCGAAAAGGGCTTATTTTTTATTCGCAGGGGCGGCTTTGTGAAAGGATGCTTTTTCACAGGCTTATTCGGGTAAAGCATTGTATGCATTTTGCCGTGTCGAAATATCTCGAATTTTATTTTCGGAATCGGTGTCGAAATATCGAATTTTACCTCTCAAAGCAGCTCGTATTTCGTTTCGAAAAAACCGTACCGCCTCAAAGCAGGCATTTTTATATGCCATGACACATTTTTTGATTTTATGAATACTACAGAAAAAGAAATTTCGGTTGCGCCCGAAAAGGGGCGCAAAAAGCTTGCCGTAATATGGCAATTTTTAAAGGGATGCCGTGCGCTTTTCGGCGTAAGCATTCTTTCGGCCGGTATTATGGCGCTTGCGGATATGATAAATCCGCAAATAATACGTGCCGCCGTTGACAATGCAATAGGCGGCAATGAGCCTACATTTTCAGAGCCTGTTATGAGGCTTGTCGAAGCTGTGGGCGGCTTTTCATACCTTGGCAAGCACCTTTGGATTATGGCGCTTGCAATAGTAATTGTAGCGGCAATCAAGGTTTTGTCGCAATACCTTTTCAGGGTATCAAACACCGCCGCCTCCGAAAAGCTTGTTAAAAATATGCGCGATACGCTGTATTATCACATTGAGCGTCTGCCGTTTTCGTGGCATATGAAAAACCGCACCGGTGACATTATTCAGCGCTGCACCTCGGACATTGAAACAACAAAAAATTTCGTTTCGGAGCAGCTTACGTCTATTTTCCGAATAGTTATTCTTCTTGTTTTTTCAATAGTCTTTATGCTCTCGATGAATCCCGGCTTAACGCTTATAGCCTTGATTCCCATGCCTATTATTGTGCTTTACTCATTAATGTTCCACAAAAAAATCGGCAGAGGCTTTGCGCTTTGCGATGACAACGAGGGCAAGCTTTCCGCAATGGCGCAGGAAAATCTCACGGGTGTGCGCGTTGTAAGAGCCTTTGGCAGAGAGCGCTATGAACGCGACCGTTTTAAGGAGCACAACGAGTACTACACCGGGCTTTGGATAAAGCTTTCCAAGGTTATGAGCCGCTTTTGGAGTGTTTCCGATATTCTTTCGGGGCTTCAAATAATGCTTGTTGTTGTGTTCGGCTCCGCCTTTTGCATTAACGGCAAAATGACAGCCGGAGAATACATTGCGTTTATTTCATACAACACGCTTTTAATGTGGCCGATTCGCCAGCTCGGCAGAATGATTTCCGAATTGAGCAAGGCGGGCGTTTCGATTGACCGTGTTCGCTATATTTTGGAGTCACCCTTGGAGTGCGACAGGGAAAATGCCGTTACTCCACCTTTAACGGGAGATATTGAATTTAAAAATGTCAGCTTTTCTTACGACGGCTCTGTGGATATTCTCAAGAACATCAGCTTTACAATGAAGGGCGGCACAACGCTCGGCATTTTAGGCGGAACGGGAAGCGGAAAGTCCACTCTTGTAATGCTTCTTGACAGGCTTTACGACCTCTCGCCCGATTGCGGAAAAATAACAATTGGCGGCGTTGACATTGCCGATATGAAGGCAGAGCATTTAAGAAAAAACATCGGTATTGTCCTTCAGGAGCCGTACCTTTTTTCAAGAAGCTTAAGGGAAAATATAGGCATTACCGACGACTCGCTTACTCTTGACGACATTCGCGAGGCGTCAAAGGCGGCGTGCCTTGATGATACGGTTGAGGGCTTTTCAAAGGGCTACGAGACCTTCGTGGGCGAGCGCGGCGTAACGCTCTCGGGCGGTCAAAAGCAGCGCGCCGCAATAGCACGCGTTTTAACCGGCAATGCGCCGATAATGATTTTTGACGATTCGCTTTCGGCGGTAGATACGGAAACAGATGCGAAAATAAGGCATTCGCTTGAAGAACGCTTCGGCTCGTCAAGCATAATTCTTATTTCTCACCGAATTACAACGCTTATGAAGGCAGATAAAATTATTGTTCTCGATGACGGTAAAATAGCTCAAACGGGAACTCATGACGAATTGAAAAACGAAGACGGACTGTATAAAAAAATATACGAAATACAGTCGGGCTTTGTTACGGAATAAGGAGGGAAGAGCTTTGAAAAAAAGTAAAAAAGAGCGCGAGCACCTTCCCTTTTTCGGCTTGGGAAAGGTTTTGCCGTATTTGAAAAAATACCGCGAAAAGGTCGTTATAATGATTTTTTGCGGACTTTTGGGCAGCTGTGTTGATATTTTCACGCCGCTTTTACAGCGCTACGCGTTAAATCACTTTATCGGCGAGGGCACACTCGACACACTTGTTTATTTTATTGTAATTTACGTTTCGGCAGTGCTTTTAACCGGTATTGTAAATTACATTTCGTGCTATTTTGCAATGCAAATTGAGGTCAGCGTAAACAAGGACCTCAGAGACGCCGCCTTTAACCACCTTCAAACACTGTCGTTTTCGTATTATAACCAAAACAGCGTGGGCTATATTCACGCGCGTGTTATGAGTGACACCTCAAGAATCGGCTCGCTTGTTTCCTGGAGCTTAATGGAGGGCGTTTGGCAATTTTCGTACTTTTTCGGTGCGGTTATTGTAATGTTTGCAATGAATCCGCGCCTTGCCGCGCTTGTTACGCTTATAATTCCGTTAATTGCGGTGCTTTTTTCGGTATTCCAAAAAAAGCTTATAGACGTAAACAGCGAAATGCGCGAAATGAACTCGAAAATCACGGGAAGCTTCAACGAGGGCATTACCGGTGCCAAAACCGTTAAAACTCTTGTTATTGAAGATAAAATGACAAGCCGCTTTGTCGGCGAAACAAAGGCGCTTTTCAAAAAATCCGTTCGCGGAGCACACCTTCGCGGCCTTTTCTCCGCAACACTCAACCTCGCCTCCTCGCTTGCGCTTGCAATTGTCCTTTGGCGCGGCGGCTATATAGCAAAGGAGGAGGTCGGCACATTTTCAATGTTTATGTCGTATGCTCAAGGTATGATGGAGCCGGTGCGCTGGATTATAGACTGTATTTCCGATTTTATTACAACGCAGGTAAACATCGAACGCTTTTCACGTCTTATGGAAACAAAATCCGATGTGGTTGACACTCCCGAGGTTTTGGAAAAATACGGCGACTGCTTTAATCCCAAAAAGGAAAATTGGGAGGAAATTCGCGGCGATATTGAATTTTGCGATGTAAGCTTTAAATATCCGGACGGCGATGAATATGTCTTGGAGCACTTTAACCTCAAAATCCCCTTCGGCTCAAGCATTGCCATTGTAGGTGAAACGGGCGCCGGAAAATCCACGCTTGTAAACCTTGTGTGCCGCTTTTTCGAACCCACAAGCGGCAAGGTTTTAATTGACGGGCGTGATGCTCGCGAGCGCTCACAGCTTTGGCTTCACAGCGCAATAGGCTATGTGCTTCAAACGCCTCACCTTTTCTCGGGAACGGTTAAAGAAAATCTTCTTTACGGCAACCCGGAGGCAAGCGAGGAGGAAATTGACGCGGCACTTGAGCTTGTTTCGGCAAAAGGCGTTGTAAACCGCCTTGAAAAAGGCCTTTTAAGCGATGTGGGCGAGGGCGGCGACCTTCTTTCAACAGGCGAAAAGCAGCTTATTTCATTTGCACGTGCCGTGCTTTCAAATCCGAAAATTTTAATTCTCGATGAAGCTACCGCCTCGGTAGACACAATAACCGAGCAAAAAATTCAAGCCGCAATAGAAACGGTTATTAAAGGCAGAACCTCACTCGTTATTGCCCACCGCCTCTCAACCGTGCGCAATTCGGACCTTATTCTCGTTGTCAAAAACGGAAAAATCGTCGAACAGGGCACGCATAAGGAGCTTTTAAGCCTCGGCGGCTACTACAGCGAGCTTTACAAAAAGCAATACGAGGACGAAGCAACGTCTAATGCATTTAAAATGAAAAACTGAATTTTTCTTTAAACACGCCTATTGTCAAGAAAAAATCGAATTAACTTGACAGTGGGCGTGTATAATATTAAATAAATATTATGAATAAAAAACCGAAAATATCAAGCCTTTATGAGCACATCGTCATATAAACCGGAATGCACAAAATGCCGTTTTTCCATTTTTTTAAAAAAACAGTTTTCAATTTCGGAAATATGTGTTATACTGTATAAGTAAAAGAGCCGATGTGTGTCGGCAAAAGGAAAAACTCTTTGGAGGAACGAATTATGGATCAGAGATTGGAACCCTTATTTACCCCCTGGAAAATAGGCAATTGCGAAATTAAAAACCGTATTGTCTTAACAAGTATGGGCGGTACGGACCTTTTCGGATGGATGGAAAAGAACCATTTTGACAAGGACGGCGCGCGCTTCATTCTTGAGGTTGCCAAGAACAACGCAGGTCTTGTGCTTCCCGGATGTCAGCCGGTTTACAACCCGATGTTCGGACAATGGCTTCACAAAAACAAAAAGATGTTTAAAGACCTTAAGGAGTGGATGCCCGAATTCCACAAAACGGGCGCAAAGCTTTTTGTTCAGCTTACCGCCGGCTTCGGTCGTTCGTTTACAATAAGCAGTATGATGGAAATGCTTTACACAAACCCTGCCTTAAAGGTTTTGAGCAAGCCCTTTATGAATCTTGACAAAATCACCGCTTCAGCCAGTCCCTCTCCCAACCGCTGGTCGGACAAGGTTCCCTCGCGCGAGATGACAAAGGCTGAGATTCAGCAATTTATCGACTCTTTTGCCGAGTCCGCAAGGCTTTTGAAGGAGGCAGGCGTTGACGGCGTTGAGGTTCACGCCGTTCACGAGGGCTACCTTCTTGACCAATTCACCTTAAAATATGTAAATAAGCGTACCGATGAATACGGCGGCTCATTTGAAAATCGCTATCGCTTTGCGGTTGAAATCGTTAAGGCCATTAAAAAGGCCTGCGGAGACGACTTCCCCGTTTCGCTTCGCTACAGTGTCCTTTCAAAAACAAAGGGCTTCCGTCAGGGTGCTCTTCCGGGCGAGGACTATGTAGAGGTTGGCCGCGATATGGAGGAATCCGAAAAAGCGGCAAAATATCTTCAGGATGCCGGCTACGACTGCCTTAACTGCGATAACGGTACATATGATGCTTGGTATTGGGCACATCCGCCGGTATATATGCCCGAAAACTGCAACCTTCAAGATGTTGAGCACATTAAGAATTTTGTTGACATTCCCGTTATTTGCGCCGGCAGACTTGACCCGCGCGTTGCAGCAGACTCCGTAAAGGACGGCAAATTAGACGGTGCCGGCTTTGCGAGACCTTTCCTTGCAGACCCCGAATGGGTTACAAAGCTTATTAACGGCAATGAGGATGACATTCGTCCCTGCATTCTTTGCCACAACGGCTGCTTTAATATGTGCCATTATAAGGGCGTTCCCAATGACCAGGAGCTTTCGGACAGCCTTCACCTTTCTCGCTGTGCCGTAAACGCCGAGATGATGCAATGGAAAAAGCACTACATTAAAAAGACCGACTCGCCCAAAACAGTTCATATTGTCGGCGGCGGTATAGGCGGTATGGAAGCGGCCCGCGTTCTCAAGCTTCGCGGCCATAATCCCGTAATTCACGAAAAATCAGACGTTTTGGGCGGTACCTTTATCCCCGCAAGCGCCGAATCATATAAGGGCAAGCTCCGCGAGCTTCTTAAATGGTATACTCACCAAATGGAGCTTCTCGGAATTGAGATTCACCTTAACGATGAGGTTAAATCCGTTGCCGATTTCGGCGGCGCACCCGTTATTGTTGCAACCGGCTCTACCCCCAGACAGCTTAAAAGAATTCCGGGCTACGAAAAAATGGTTGAAGCGTGCGACTTCTTAAACGGTGCACCCGTCGGCGAAACCGTTGCCGTTATAGGCGGCGGCCTTACCGGAAGCGAAATTGCTTATGAGCTTGCACTTAAGGGTCACAAGCCCGTTATTATTGAAATGAAAGACGACCTTGTAAGCCAAAAGGGCGTTTGCCTTGCAAACTCCTCGTACCTTCGCGAATGGTTCGAGCTTAATAAGGTTCCCGTTTACCTTGAAACAACTCTCAAAGAGGTTAAAGACGGCGCTGTTGTTTGCACGGAAAAATCCGGCAAGGAAATTACCGTTCCCTGCGACTCCGTAATAAGCTGTGCCGGCTACATTCCCGCTCCCATAGCCGAAAAGAGCTCCAATGTTTACCTCGTAGGCGACTGCCTCGCAATAGGCAACCTTCGCTCGGTAATTTGGCGCGCATATGACGTTGCAATGAAAATATAACAATGCGCATATTAACGTGTCCACAAATGTGGACACGAATGCAAAATGCAAAACAGTGCGCGCAC
>CAYQPJ010000037.1:0-13450 GCA_964419515.1 uncultured Eubacteriales bacterium | reverse complement strand
TGAGGCGAAACCGAGAATATATTTCATAATCAAAAATACCAATGCAAAAACGGATGATTTCCCGTGAATTGCATTGGTATATTTTTTATTATAATGCGTTATATATCGCGTCTTGCGACGCGAGAACGCCTCGCGGCGTTCGCGGGCGATTAAAAATCGCCCCTACGTTGGTATGCAATATGTGCGCGCCATGCGCGCATAGCGTGCATTGTTTTGCATTTATGTGACTTGCTGCGAATTAATCCTCGCTGTCATCGAGCTTAGCGTCTGCAATAACCTTTTCGGCTATGTTCTGGGGTGCGTCTTCATAACGTGCAAATTCCGTTGTGAAGTAGCCTCTGCCGGCTGTTACAGAGCGAAGAGTAATTGCGAAGTCGCCCATTTCCGCCTTCGGAACCTCTGCAACAAGCTCCTGCATTTTTGTTTCCTCTGCGGGACCCATACCGAGAACTCTGCCGCGGCGCTTTGTAACGTCGCCCATAATATCGCCGAGATCGTTGTCGGGGATATACGCTTTAAGAGTGATAATCGGCTCTAATATTGTGGGAGCTGCCTCGGGAACGGCTGCCTTAAATGCGATTTTTGCGGCAGTTTTGAATGCCATTTCGGAGGAGTCAACGGGGTGATAAGAACCGTCATGAAGGGCAGCCTTAATGCCAACCATCGGGTAGCCTGCTATAAGACCGCTTGCGATGCACTCGCGAAGGCCTTTTTCAACAGCGGGGAAGAAGTTTTTCGGAACAGCTCCGCCTACAACCTCATCCGAGGTGAAGACAAAGTCCTCTTCGCCCATATAAGGCTCAAAGCGAATCCAAACATCGCCGAACTGACCGTGACCGCCGGACTGCTTTTTATGACGTCCCTGCTTATCAACGGACTTACGAATAGTCTCTCTGTAAGCAACCTTCGGAACGGTGAGAGTAACCTCAACGCCGAATTTATTTTTAAGTCTTGTAACAACCGTATCAAGGTGCTGCTCGCCCAAGCCCTCAATAACCTGCTCCTTTGTTTCCTTGTCGGTATAGAATTTAAGAGCGCCGTCCTCCTCGGAGAGCCTTGTAAGACCGGAGGCAACCTTGTCCTCCTCGCCCTTTTTAACAACATTAACCGTCATGGCGTAGCACGGTGTGGGGAAGTCAACTCCGTTAAGAGTAACGGGATTTTTGGGGTCGCAAAGCGTGTCGCCTGTTTTAAAGCCCGAAAGCTTTGTAACAACGCCTATATCACCGGCGGTAATAAACGGAACATCCTCTTGCTTTGCGCCTCTTACGGCAACAAGCTTGCCCATTTTTTCGCTTTCCTCGGTGCGAGCGTTATAAGCGGGCGCATCGGGAGTGAGCTTACCCGAAACAACCTTGAAGAAGGACATTTTACCAACGAACGGGTCGGCAACGGTCTTAAAGCAAATTGCGGCAAGAGGTCCGTTTTCGGAGCACTCGAGACCTTCCTCGCCCTTGGGTGCGGGCGAAAGCTTTGTAATTCCGTTAAGAATAAGGTCTACTGCTTCAAGAGTGTAGCCCGAGCAGGCGTATACGGGAACAACCGTTCCGTCTAAAACGCCGCGCGAAAGACCGAATACAATTTCGTCATGCGTAAAGGCTTCACCGTCAAAGAATTTCATCATAAGGTCATCGTCTGCTGTGGCAACAGCCTCCGTAAATGCCTCGTGAATGCTTTCAATTGCGGCGTCGGAGGGCATTGGAACCTCCGTAGCCTTGCCGTTATCGTATTTAAACGCCTTGTTTTGAAGGAAGTTTACATAACAATCAACCTTGCCGCCCTGCATATAAGGAACAACAACGGGGCAAATCGCCGTGCCGTACTGCTCCTTGAGAGCATCGAGAGTTTTGTAAAAATCGGCGTTTTCCGCATCGCATCTCGTAACGGCGATGAGCTTTGAAAGACCCTTTCTGCCGGCAGCTCTCAAGGCCTTTTCGGCGCCTACGTCAACACCGCCGCCTGCCGCGAGAACGACAATAACGGTCTCGGCAGCGCGAAGAGCCTCGCTTCTGCCACCTTCAAAGTCAAAAAGACCGGGGGAGTCTATAATATTAACCTTTTTGGAATTCCATTCAATATAACCCATAGCCGAAGAAACGGAAACCTTTCTTCTTTTTTCTTCAGCATCAAAATCAAGAACTGTGTTACCGTCTGCAACTCTGCCGAGTCTGTCGGATGAGCCTGAAAGGTAAAGCATAGCCTCTGCAAGAGTGGTTTTGCCCCTTCCTCCGTGGCCTGCAATGGCAACGTTTCTTATATTATCGGTAGTGTACGCTTTCAAACTGATTCCTCCCTAAGCCGCCTTGGCGACTTCAAATTACTGTACTTTGTCATAATAGCATATATTTTAATCTTTTTCAATGGTTTTTTTGATGAAAATGCAAAAATTATATATATTACATAATAATCACTGCTTATTTTTATATACATTGCAAAAAAGCAGGTCGATGCTTTATATATCAGGCTACGTATGACTACGCGACGCGCTTATTTGCCGGGTAAAATTCTTTTTTCGAAAAAGTCGTGAGAGGAGCTGCTGTACGGTCGGTTAAATCTTCCGAGCTCAAGCGGAGCCTTGATGTTTGATTTATTTTGCGTTTGAGTTAAGGTGTTTACTTTTTCAAGGCACGTAAGCGCAACGGCGCAACCCTCTTCGGCGGCGATTTTTGAAAGAATATCCGTTTTAATGCCGTAGGGGTAGGCAATAGCGGTTGGCTTTTTTCCGAGATGATTTAAAAATGCGCTGTTGAAAAGCTTGAAATCCTCTTTGATTTTTTCGGTATAGTCGCCGTCACTCTCGCCCGGAGCCTTGCCCATGCCTCTTCGCGCGGTAAGCGAGTGCATATTGTACGAATGGTTTATAATTTCAACGAGGGGCTCCTCCGAAAGCGTCTTAAGGTCATCCCAATTAAGGTAGGCGTAGCGGTCGTCGGTTTCGCCGTTTTTTGTATATAAATCGGTAAGTGAGCCTACAACCGCAACGGTCGCCGGGTACGAAAACTCCTTTAAAAGCGGCAACGCCTTAGTCAAAAAGCTTCGTTCGCCGTCATCAAAGGTTATTAAAATCGGCTTTTCGGGTAAGGGAGTGCCGTTTGAAATGAATTCCGTAACAGCCTTTAAGCTTACGGGAGTGTAACCGCTTTTCTTTATATAGCTAAAATCCTCGCGCAAGGTGCTTTCGGGTATAACGTATTGCCCCCAAAGCGCACTGTTTTCGCTTATTTGGTGGTACATTATTACCGGCAGGCGCATGCTTTTTTCGGAAAATACCGCCAATGAGGGCGCATTGCCGAAAAAGCAGACCACCAGACTTAAAATTCCCGCAACAGCCGATGCCGTGATCGCTTTTTTTGAGCTTACAATCCTGTACATATCATCACCTTGGAATTAATACAAAAAAATTTTTCAAAAAATGCAAACAAATGTTTGCTTTTTCGGAAAAGATGTGTTATATTAATAGCAGGAAAAGAATATTTGTTCGGGAGAGTGAGCTTTTGGAACCCATTAACGAAACTCAAAAGAAAATATATGAATTTTTAGTAGAGCGCTCGCAGGACGGTGTTCCTCCGTCGGTCAGAGAAATCGGCGCCGCCGTAGGGCTTAAATCCACCTCGTCTGTTCAAACTAACCTTGACACGCTTGAAAAAGCCGGCTACATTATGCGCGACCCGCTTTTAAAGCGCTCAATACGCATTCTCGGTCAAGCGGAAAACATAACTCACGTTCCGCTTTTGGGTACGGTTACCGCCGGTATTCCCATTCTTGCGGTTGAGCAAATTGAAAGCTACATTCCCTATTCGGGTAAGGTCTCGCGCGATAAGTCGCTGTTTGCCTTGAGAGTTCGCGGCGAAAGTATGCTTTGGGCCGGTATTTTAAACGGCGACATTGTAATTGCCGAAAAAACGCCTTACGCGAAAAACGGCGAAATTGTAGTTGCCATGCTTGATGATGAGGCTACCGTTAAAAGATTTTATAAGGAAAACGGTCACTTTAGGCTTCAACCGGAAAACGATGAGTTTGAGCCGATAATCACAAACGAGGTTGCAATTCTCGGCAAGGTTGTGGCTTTAATGAGGTATTATTGATTTTTTGTAAGTACTTATTAATAATTCTTAAATAAATAAGGGCTTTGCGCCGCGCAAAGCCTTATTTTTCGCCGTTTTTTTAAAATTCACGGGGCTTTCGCCGAATTATTTTTCTTTAAAGGAATTAAAAACCCGGTCGTAAATGCTATTATGTTTTCAGGTGATATATATGAAATTCTTAAGAAGGGCTTTGGCGATTTTTTTGTGTGCCGTAACGCTTTGCGTGTCGCTTTCCGTTTCGGTGCTTGCAAAGGACGGCGGCAAGTGGGTCGGTGCGTGGAGCACATCTCCCGTAGAAGCCGTTGTTGAAAGCAATAACGTAAAGCTTTCGGATTTTCTTATGAATTCTACTGTAAGAATTTTGATTAAGCCTACGCTTTCCGGAACACGCGTTCGCTTTAAGCTTTCTAATTTATTCGGAAATTCTCAAATCAGAATCAACGGAATTAATGTTGCAAGGGCTGTTTCCCCGGACTCAAGCACAATAGTCCCCGAAACGCTTTTGCCGCTTACGGTTAAGGGCGAGTCGTCTTTTACAATCCCGGCGGGGGAATATGCATACACAGACCCCGTTGATATGAAGGTTGATGCGCTTGAAACGCTTGCGGTTACGTATTACGTTTCCGCATATCAGCAAATGCGCACCGAAGGCTTTGTAGGCGCAAAGGCGTATATTACAGTAGGTAACAGGCTTACAAGTGCCGAGTTTTCAAACAGCTCTCCCGTTTCAAATGAAATTTCGGGGCTTTCCTATAATACCATTCCATACCTTATTAATATGGATGTTTGGGCGAGCGGCGCAGAGTCGATTGTTTTTATAGGTGACTCTACTCTTGCAAACAACATTCCCGAGCTTGTAGCTCAAAAGCTTGTCGGCTCCGGCGTTACAAATGTGGGAGTTTTGCAGCAGGCAATAAGCGGCAACAGGCTTTTGTACGACGGCGTAGGCTTTCTCGGAAATATTTACGGCCCGGCGCTTATAGACAGATTTAAGGAGGATGCTCTCAATCAAAAGGGAGTTACGAAAATATTCGTAAAGGTCGGCGTAAATGATATTCTCCATCCGAGAACAAGCAGTATGCAGGGTATCGCACCCGAGGCAAGCGTTGAAGAGCTTATAGAAGGCTACAAAGCGCTTATTTCGGCGGCACATAAGAAGGGAATTAAGATTTATTTCTTTGAAATAACACCGTGGAAGGGCTACACAAGAGAGCTTCTCACGAGCGGCGTTGACCTTACCTGGGATGAGGAAACACAGGCGCTTTGCGACGAGGTTAATAAATGGATCAGAACGAATAAGGAAGCCGACGGCTACGTTGACCTTTCCGAGCTTGCAGACAAAAGCGACAGGTATAAGCTTGACGATTTGTATACCGCCGATTATATGCACTTTGCCGAGGCAGGGCAAATTGTCGTAGCGGATGCCATTCCCGACAGCTTTTTGGGCGATTTTAAAAATGCGCTGACACCGCTTAAAACCCTTGTGGCGGGTGCGGGAGATATTGCAGATCAAATAGGCGACAGCATTTCGGGCATTACGGACAATAAGTCCGACATATCCGAAAAAGCAGACACAACCGTCGCTCCTTCGACAGAGGTCACAGCCGATGAAAGTACAACGGGAGCCTTCGGCGAGGGGATTTTAATAGACAATAACAATAACGTCGGCTCGGGAATTTCTTCGATTAATATAAATTCCTCGGCAAATCCCGCCGATTCCGTTCAAAAAACAAGCACGGGAACCTTGATTTTTACAGTTATTGCAATAATAAGTCTTTTAATGCTTGCCGTAATTTCCGCAGTCGCACTCGTGCTGCTGTTGAAAAAGAAAAAAGAAGTTAAATAGGGTGATGCGCGGCGTTTGTCGCGCACTGTTGAGTACCGTCGCGTATTGCTCTTTGGGTCTTGACAATCGGCGGCTGCAGTGGTATGATTAGATATCAATTTAATTAATTCGGTTTTGGAAAATGCGATGATAAAAACAAGTACGGTATTATGTAGCTGTCAGAGAGTTGCCGGGGTGGTGCGAGGCAATCGGTTTATTTTACCCGAATTCATTTTGGAGCAGCTGTCCCGAAGGCTCAGGCTTGTAAGGGCAGACGGGAATGCCCGTTACAGCGTGGGGTATAAATTTTGTACCCGTGAGGCTGCTTTGGCGGCAAATAGAGGTGGTACCGCGGTTTTTCGTCCTCTGCACGTTTTGTGCAGGGGCGTTTTTATATACATATTTGTTTCCGTATAGCATTTATATCGGCAGGCTTTATATGTGTTTTTGCAGCTTTTTTCGGACAAAAGTCCGAGAATGCTTATTGCTTATTACGCGGCGGCAAAGCCGTTGCGAAAATTCGGATGTGAACAGATGATTATTACAGATTTTCTTGAAAAAAACGCTCGTCTTTACGGCGGCGATACGGCGCTTGTTGAGGTTAACCCCTCGGAGGAGCGCGACAGCGCCGCAACCTGGCGAGAGGCAAGTCTTGTTTCTGCAGCTTGCCCGGATGCGCCCTACAGAAGGGAGCTTTCCTGGAAGGATTTTGACCGCAGAGCAAATCGCATTGCAAATCTCCTTTTAAGTCGAGGCATTAAACGCGGTACAAAGGCGGCAATTTTGATGATGAACTGTCTTGAATTTTTGCCTATATACTTCGGAATTTTAAAGGCGGGGTGTATTGTTGTTCCAATGAACTACCGCTACTCCTCCGATGAAATAAAATACTGCTTAGAGCTTGCCGATGTCGAGGTTTTGTTTTTCGGCCCCGAATTTGTGGGCAGACTTGATGCTATTCAAGCTGAAATTCCCACTGTGGGAACTCGCTTTTTTATAGGAAAAGGCACTCCGGATTACGCGGAGAGCGGTCTTGAGCTTGCGAGCTATTGCTCATCAAGTCAGCCGCCCGTAATTCCCGATGAAAATGACGATGCCGCAATATACTTTTCCTCCGGCACAACAGGCTTTCCGAAGGCAATTTTACACAAGCATTCGGCGCTTGTTGCCTCCTGTCTTACAGAGCAAAGTCACCATTCCCAAACAAAGGACGACGTATTTTTATGCATACCGCCGCTTTACCATACGGGTGCAAAAATGCATTGGTTCGGCAGTCTTTTAACAGGCGGCAAGGCTGTTCTTTTAAGGGGCACAAAGCCCGAATGGATTTTAAGAACGGTAACCGAGGAAAAATGTACAATAGTATGGCTTCTTGTGCCGTGGGTGCAGGATATTCTCGATGATATAGACTCCGGCAAAATAAAGCTTGAGCATTACCTTTTAGACCAGTGGCGATTAATGCACATCGGCGCTCAGCCCGTGCCGCCGAGCCTTATTAAGCGTTGGCTTAAGGTGTTTCCGAGGCACGCTTACGATACAAACTACGGCCTCAGCGAGTCGTTGGGCCCGGGCTGTGTTCATTTGGGCGTGGGCAATACCGAAAAGGTAGGCGCAATAGGTAAGGCAGGCTACCTCTGGGAAACAAAAATCGTTGACGAATGTCACCGTGAGGTTAAAAAGGGCGAGGTCGGCGAGCTTGCGGTTAAGGGTCCCGGCGTTATGAAATGCTATTACAAAAATCCCGAAGCCACCGAAAAGGTTCTCTCCGACGGCTGGCTTTTCACGGGCGATATGGCAATGGAGGATGCGGACGGCTTTATATTCCTCGTTGACCGTAAAAAGGACGTTATAATAATGGGCGGCGAAAATCTTTATCCCGTTCAAATAGAAGACTTTTTAAGACAGTATGAAAAAATCAAGGATGTTGCCGTAATAGGACTTCCCGATCACCGTCTCGGTGAAATTCCCGCGGCTATTATAGAAATTAAGAACGGCGAGAGCTGTACCGAAGCGGAAATCAATGAGTTTTGTGCCGCATTGCCGCGCTACAAGCGCCCGAAGAAAATTATTTTTGACGATATTCCGCGCAATCCGACCGGCAAAATAGAAAAGCCGAGGCTTCGCGAGAAATATTGCGGTGAAAGCGTTGTAGCAAGACAGATTGAAATGTAATTTTAAGAGGTTTAAAGAGGTATATTTTTTATGAACACAAAAAAGCTTTTACTCGGAAACGAAGCCGTTGCGCGCGGTGCATATGAAGCGGGCGTTCGCTTTGTTTCCTCATATCCGGGAACGCCGAGTACCGAAATAACCGAATGCATGGCAAAATTCCCGGAGGACGAGGTTTATGTTGAATGGGCACCGAATGAAAAGGTTGCCGCAGAGGCGGCTATAGGCGCTTCACTTGCCGGCGGCAGAAGTATGACCTGCTGTAAGCACGTCGGGCTAAACGTAATGGCAGACCCTGTTTTTACGGACAGCTACATAGGCGTTCTCGGCGGCGCCGTATTTTGCGTTGCCGATGACCCCGGAATGCATTCCTCTCAAAACGAGCAGGATTCGCGCCACTACGCACGTGCCGCAAAAATACCGATGTTAGAGCCCTCGGATTCCGCGGAATGCAAGGAATTTACAAAGCTTGCCTTCTCTTTAAGCGAGCAATTCGACACACCTGTTTTTGTAAGACTTTCAACGCGCGTTTCGCATTCGCAAAGTCTTGTTGAAATTTGCGAGCGCGAAGATGTTCCGCTTAAGGAATATGAAAAAAGCGTTCCCAAAAACGTTATGATGCCCGCAATGGCAATTAAACGTCACGTTTTTGTTGAGGAGCGCACAAAAAAGCTTACCGAATACGCAAAAACCGCAAAAATCAACGAGATTGAAATGAACGGCAGTGACATAGGCGTTATTACCGCAGGAATTTCGTATCAATATGCAAAAGAGGCCTTGGGAAACAGCGTAAATTATTTAAAGCTCGGTATGGTTTACCCCGTTAATACAGAGCTTTTAAAGACTTTTGCCGCAGGGTGTGGGGCTGTGTATGTTATAGAAGAGCTTGACGGCTTCTTGGAGGGCATTTGCCGTGAGGCGGGTATTGAGGTTTACGGCAAGGAGCGCTTTACGCTTTTAGGTGAATATTCACCGAATATGATTCGTGAAGCCGTTTTGAATAAGAAGGCTCCCGAAAGCCTTGTACCCTCCGAGAGTATCCCGGCGCGCCCGCCGGTTTTGTGCCCCGGCTGTCCCCACAGAGCCACCTTCTTTGTTCTTAAAAAGCTCGGTCTTACCGTTTCCGGAGATATAGGCTGCTATACACTCGGCGCGGTTGCTCCGCTTGACAGTGTGGACACGACAATTTGTATGGGTGCTTCTGTAAGCGCAGCTCACGGAATGGCAAAGGTTCGCGGACTTGAATTTAACAAAAAGCTTGTTTCCGTAATAGGCGACTCCACCTTTATGCATTCCGGAATTACCGCACTCACCGACATTGTTTACAACAAGGGCGCAAATACCGTTATAATTTTAGACAACTCAATTACCGGTATGACCGGTCACCAGGACAACCCCACAACAGGCTTTACAATAAGAAAGGAGCCGACCGTCGGCACCGATTTAATTAAGCTTTGCGAGGCCTTGGGCATTAAGCGTATTACGGTTGTTGACCCGTTTGATGTTAAGGCATTTGAAAAAACCGTAAAGGCTGAAACAGAATGCGATGAGCCTTCCGTTATTATAGCTCAACGCCCGTGTGCTCTTTTGAAAACCGTAAAATATACCGGCTGCTGTGAAATTGACAGCGAAAAGTGCAAAAAATGCAAGCTTTGTATGAAGCTCGGCTGTCCGGCTATAAGCGTAAACAAAGAAACGGGCGCCGTTACAATAGACAAAACGCAATGCAACGGCTGTTCGCTTTGCACGGGTGTTTGTCCGTTCGGCGCTATTTCGAAAAAGGATTGAGGTGCGAAAAATGGAAACTAAAAGCATTATGATTGTCGGCGTGGGCGGTCAGGGAACGCTTCTTGCAAGCCGCATTCTCGGCAATGCCGTTATAAGCGAGGGCTTTGACGTTAAGGTCTCCGAGGTTCACGGAATGAGTCAGCGCGGAGGAAGCGTTGTTACATATGTAAAATTCGGCGAAAAGGTTTACTCTCCCGTTATAGATAAGGGCGAGGCGGATATTATTCTCGCGTTTGAAGAGCTTGAGGCGTACCGCGCGCTTCCGTACCTTAAAAAAGGCGGCAGAATAATAGTCAATACTCAAAAAATCAATCCAATGCCGGTAATTACGGGCGCCTCGGATTATCCCGAAAATATTGTAAAAAAGCTTTCCGAGGCGGCGGATGTTACCGAGCTTGACGCGCTTTCGGCGGCGGAGTCCGCAGGCAGTGCAAAGGCCGTAAACGTTGTGCTTATAGGCGTTCTCGCAAAAAGCACCGATATTCCTTACACAACATGGGTAAATACCGTAAAAGAAACGGTGCCCGAAAAATTCCGCGATGTAAACCTCAAGGCATTTGACTTGGGCTACAACCTTTAATATTCAGGCGATGATTACTATGGAGAAAAATTACGAAGCACTTTCACGCGAGGAGTTAAAAATACTTCAGGGTGAAAGGCTTAAAGAGCAGGTTAAGCGCTCATACGAAAGAGTAGAGTGCTTCAGAAAAAGAATGGATGAAAAGGGAGTTAAGCCCGAGGATATTAACGGGCTTGAGGATATTTCAAAGCTTCCGTTTTCTTACAAAAACGATTTAAGAGATTATTACCCCTACGGTCTTTTTGCCGAGCCGCTTGAAAATGTTGTGAGAGTTCACGCCTCCTCCGGCACAACGGGTAAAAGGATTGTTGTGGGCTATACCGAAAACGATCTTGATATGTGGGCGGAGTGTATTGCGCGAATGCTTCGTTCCTTGGGCGTGGGAAAAGGTGACGTTTGCCAGGTTTCGTTCGGCTACGGGCTTTTTACGGGCGGCTTCGGCGCGCACGCGGGCGCTCAAAGGGTCGGTGCTACGGTTGTGCCGATGTCTACGGGCAACACCGCGCTTCAAATTCAAACTATGATAGACTTTGGCGTTACGGTGCTTTTTTGTACACCCTCTTATGCACTTTACCTTGCCGAGGAAATCGAAAATATGGGCGTTAAGGATAAGCTGAAGCTCAAGGTAGGTATTTTCGGTGCGGAGCCGTGGACGGAAAGTATGCGCCAAGATATTGAAAAGGGTCTCGGAATAGATGCTTACGATATATACGGCCTTTCGGAGGTTTTGGGTCCGGGCGTTGCGTGCGAATGCAAAAAGAAGCACGGAATGCACGTTTGGGAGGACAACTTTATTGTTGAAATAATCGATCCCGAAACGGGCGAAGTGCTTCCCGAGGGCAGCACGGGTGAGCTTGTGTTTACCTCTCTTACAAAAGAGGCTTTTCCCGTAATTCGTTACAGAACGCGTGACATTTGCTCGCTTATTCCAGAAAAATGCGAGTGCGGCTGTGAGCATATAAGAATGAACAAGCCCTCCGGCAGAAGTGACGATATGCTTATTATAAGAGGCGTTAATGTCTTCCCGTCACAAATTGAAGAGGTGCTTCTTTCAAACGGCTACCCGGCAAACTATCAAATTGTTATCGACCGCGTTAATAATGTTGATGTTTTCGAGGTGCTTGTAGAGATGACAAAGGACACCTTCTCCGACTCGCTCGGCAAAATTGCCGAAAAAGAAAAAGACCTTGTTGCCGCGCTTAAAACAATGCTCGGCATTAAGGCTAAGGTAAGAATTGTTTCGCCTAAGTCCATTGTACGAAGCGAGGGCAAGGCGGTTCGCGTTATAGATAAACGAAAATTACATTAAAATATTTTCCGCTAAGGAGGCAAAATTTATGATTACTCAGCTTTCGGTATTCCTTGAAAACCGCACGGGACAGCTTGTGCAAATAACCGATATTCTTTCAAAAAACGGTGTGAATATGCGCGCAATAAATATTGCCGAAACGGTAGATTACGGCATTTTGCGCCTTATTACGGACAATTCCGAAAAGGCGTTTTCGGCGCTCACCTCAGAGGGCTTTGTTGTTTCAAAAAACAAGGTTGAGGCGCTTGCCGTGCCGGACCGTCCGGGCGGACTTAACGAGCTTTTACACGTTATTTCCGAAAACGGGATAGATATTGAATATATGTACTCCGTGTTTGGGAAATCCGACGGGTGCGCTTATATGATTTTTAAATTTAAGGAGTACGCACCCTTTGAAAATGCCGTTAAAAACGGCGCTTTGAAAACAGCCGACAAAAAATCGCTCGCTTTATAACAGGAAGGATTGAATATTATGCAGGAAATGAGCAGAAAAAACCAATATTTCACCGATTCGGTAATACGCCGTATGACACGTATTGCCTTAAGCTGCGGCGCTATTAATTTAGCACAGGGCTTTCCGGATTTTGACCCGCCAAAGGCAATTACCGACCGTCTTGCCGAGGTTAGCGCACTCGGCCCGCACCAATACCCCATAACAATGGGTGCGCCGAATTTCAGAAATGCACTTTCAAAAAAGCTTAAGCACTTTATGGGAGTAGATGTTGACCCCGAAACGGATATGGTTATTACAATAGGCTCTACGGAGGCTATGGTAGATACGATTTTCGCACTTACAAACCCGGGCGACAAGATTATTCTCTTCTCACCGTATTTTGAAAATTATAAGGCGCAGGCTATTATGGCAGGCTGTGAGACTGTTTTTGTACCGCTTACTCCGCCTGAATTCAATTTTGATCCCGCCGTGCTTGAAGCCGCCTTCAAAACAGGCGCAAAGGCTATTTTAATTTGCAATCCTTCAAACCCGAGCGGCAAGGTCTTTACAAAAGAAGAGCTTGAATTTATTGCCGACCTTTGCAAAAAATACGACACCTACGCTATTATGGACGAGGTTTACGAGCATATTATTTACGAGGGACATACTCATACATATATGGCTTCTCTTCCCGGAATGTGGGAGCGCACAGTTAGCTGCTCAAGTCTTTCAAAAACATATTCAATAACAGGCTGGCGCTTGGGCTACGCCGTTGCACCCAAGCACATTATGGACAGAATTAAGCAATATCACGACTTTAACACCGTCGGTGCGGCATCGCCCTTAATGGAGGCGGCTGTAGTGGGACTTGAAATGCCCGACAGCTATTATAAAGAGTTCGGCGACCATTACGCCCATATGAAAAAGCTTTTCACCGACGGACTTAAAAATATCGGAATCCCCTTTACGGACCCTCAGGGTGCATACTTCGTGCTTGCCGATATTTCTCCTTATATTAAAAAAGGTCAATCCGACGTTGATTTTTGCGAAAAAATGGCTCACGAAATAGGCGTGGCTTGCGTCCCCGGAAGCTCCTTCTTTAAAGAGGATATTAATAATATAGTCCGTGTTCACTTCGCGAAAAAGGACGACACGCTTACAGAAGCTCTTTCAAGGCTCGAAAAGCTTAAATATTGGAAGTAATGCAGAACAGTGCGCGCACGGCGCGCAAATGCAGAATGCAAAATGCAGAATGCAAAAT
>CAYQPJ010000036.1:0-14519 GCA_964419515.1 uncultured Eubacteriales bacterium | reverse complement strand
AACCGCAGCCGACGAATTCGAACTCGCCTTAAACAGCGTATTTTCGGCATTTTGCGGCTTGAATCCGCTCGCAAGGCGACAGCCTTGCTTCCCGTCTTCGCGCCGCAACCTGCACAAAAACCCACTCGTTTAAGGTCGAAGAATTTGTTTTGAGGGGAATGGAGCGAATGCAAGGAAAAACCTGTATTTCCAAGCTAAACCGCCATTTGCCAAGATATGAAAAGATAATCTAAAACTTTATTGATTTTTCAACAAAAAAATGAAATTTGATTTTTTAATTGATTTTCCAACAAATAGTCCGAGGGGTATTTAAAAGCTTATTATTAAGCCGCAGCCTATGAAGCACATTGTCTTCACAGGCTGCGGTTGTTTTTGCTTTTTAATTGTTTTCGTTCATACCGCAGCACTTTTTGTATTTTTTACCGGAGCCGCAGGGGCAGGGGTCGTTCCTGCCGATCTTTTTGCTCTTTTTAACGGGCTCTTTTTTTACGGAGCCGTCATCCGCGCCGCTTGTTGAGGTTATTTTGACGGTTTGCTTTCTTTCAACGGGAGCTTCTTTTCTTATTCTTACTCTTAAAACAAAGTCAACCGTGCCTTCTCTTATATCATTGGACATTTCGTCGAACATATCAAAGCTTTCTTCTCTGAAGGCAATAACGGGGTCCTTTTGCGCGTACGCTCTGAGATAAATTCCCTTCTTCAGCTGATCCATGGCATCAATGTGATCCATCCAGCGTATATCAACGTTGCGAAGAAGGCCCGTGCGTTCAATCTCTTTAATAAGCTCGTCGCCGAACTCGGCTTTTCGCTCGTCGTAAAGAGCTTGAGCCTTGTCAAGCATATATTCGGCGATTTCTTCGTTTTTGTTAAGATCGGCGATCTCTTCTTCTTTAATAAGCCAGCCGTATTTTGTTGCAAGCCCGGTAATATTCCACTCGTCCTTTTTAACGTGAGAGGGGCAGTAGAAGTCTACAGATTCGCTTATTGTATCTACAATCATCTTTTGAATAGTAGCCGAAATATCCGCGCCGTCAAGAACCTGATTACGCTGACCGTAAATTACCTCGCGCTGCTTGTTCATAACGTCGTCAAACTTAAGAACGTTGCGGCGAACTGCGAAGTTATTGCTTTCAACCTTCTTTTGGGCGCTTTCTATTGTGCTTGTAAAGAGCTTTGCTTCAATGGGCATATCGCCAATACTCTTGAACATATCAAGGGTATTGTAGAAGCGGTCACCCGCGAAAAGTCTTAAAAGGTCATCCTCCGCAGAAAGGTAAAAGCGGCTTTCGCCGGGGTCGCCCTGTCTGCCCGAACGGCCTCTGAGCTGATTGTCAATACGTCTTGACTCATGGCGCTCCGTGCCGATTATGAAAAGACCGCCCGCTTCTCTTACAAGCTCCGCTTCTTTAGCGGTAACGGCTTTATATTTTGCTTCAAGATCTCTGAAGGTTTTTCTCGCTTCTAAAATTTCCTCGTTGTCTGTTTCGGCGAAGCCCGTGGCCTCTGCGATTAATTCTTCGGTAAAGTCCATACGGCGCATTTCCGATTTTGCGAGGAATTCGGGGTTACCGCCGAGAATAATATCCGTACCTCTACCCGCCATATTCGTGGCAATTGTAACAGCGCCGAGCTTGCCCGCCTGGGCTACTATTTCGGCTTCCTTTTCGTGGAACTTTGCATTTAAAACCTCGTGCTTTATGCCGCGCTTTTTAAGAAGAGCCGAAAGCTTTTCGCTCTTTTCGATGTTTACCGTACCTACAAGCACGGGTTGACCCTTCGCGTGGCATTCAACGATTTTTTCTATAATGGCATTGTATTTTGCAGCTTCGGTTTTGTAAAGAACATCGTCGTTGTCTACACGAACCATGGGCTTGTTTGTGGGAATTTCAACAACGTCAAGTGAGTAAATTTCTTGGAATTCCTCGCTTTCCGTCATCGCTGTACCCGTCATACCGGAAAGCTTTTTGTAAAGTCTGAAATAATTTTGGAAGGTTATTGTGGCAAGAGTTTTGCTCTCGTGCTCAACCTTAACGCCCTCTTTTGCTTCAATAGCCTGGTGAAGACCCTCGCTGTAGCGCCTGCCGAGCATAATTCTTCCCGTGAATTCATCTACTATAAGCACCTGACCGTCCTTAACAACGTAGTCAATATCACGGTGCATGGTGCCGTGCGCCTTTAGGGCTTGGTTAATGTGGTGCTGAATTGTAAGGTTTTCGGCATCCATAAGGTTTTCGAGTCCGAAGGCAGCCTCTGCTTTTTGGATACCTCTTTTTGTAAGTGTTGCCGATTTTGCCTTTTCGTCAACAAGGTAGTCGCCTTCCTCGCGCTCTGCTATTTCCTCGGCGTTAACCTTGTCGTCAAGCTCCTTAACCTTTACCATTTTAAGACGTCTTACAAAGTCGTTTGCAAGTCTGTAAAGGTCCGTTGAGGCATCGCCCTGACCGGAAATAATAAGGGGGGTTCTTGCTTCGTCTATGAGTATTGAGTCAACCTCATCCACAATGGCGAAGGCGTGACCTCTTTGAACGCGCTGTGAGGCGTACATTACCATATTGTCGCGAAGATAGTCGAAGCCCATTTCGTTGTTTGTGCCGAAGGTAATATCTGCGGCGTATGCTTCTTTTCGCTCTTCGTTTGTTTTTTCGTGAATAATAAGACCGACCGAAAGACCCATAAAGCGGTAGATTTTACCCATCCATTCGGAGTCGCGCTTTGCAAGGTAATCGTTGACGGTAACAATATGAACGCCCTCGCCCGAGAGTGCGTTTAAATACGCAGGGAGCGTTGCCACGAGTGTTTTGCCTTCACCTGTTTTCATTTCGGCAATTCTGCCCTGATGAAGCACAATGCCGCCCAGGATCTGAACGGGGTAGTGGCGCATATTAAGCACACGCCATGCCGCCTCTCTGCAAGCGGCAAAAGCCTCCGGCAAAATATCGTCAAGTGTTTCGCCGTTTTTTAAGCGCTCTTTAAAATAAGGGGTTTTAGCCTGAAGCTCGGAATCGGAGAGTGCGGAATACTCTTTTTCAAGAGCAAGCACCTTGTCCTTTGTACCGCTTATTCGTTTTATTTCTTTGGTGGAATAGTCACCGAAAAGCTTTTTTAATAAAGACATAAGAGTTTGTCCTTTCATTTTATAAATGTACAAGATAAATAATATCACACTTGATAAGTTATTGCAAATGTTTTACAATGGTTTTAGGCGGTTTTGGTGAATTTTTAACTGTTTATTTACATTTATTTGAATTTTTTGCTTTTTAATGCAACAAAAATGCGGCGGGGTCGCTCTTATTGTCGGAGAGCAAAAAACAAACCTTCGCGAGGTATGCTTATGAAAACAGATATTACTTTTCTTGTACAAAAGTCGAAGCAAGGCGACGCTCATGCTTTTTCGGCTCTTTACGGGCTTTATAAGGATGATATGTATCGCTTTGCGCTGTATATGATGAAAAAACCGATGGATGCCGAGGATGCCGTGCAGGAAGCTTTGCTGAGTGCGTGGCAAAGCATTAAAAGCTTAAGAGAGTGCGAGCTTTTTAAGTCGTGGCTTTTTAAGATTCTTTCAAATAAGTGCAAAACAGCGCTTATTAAAAACGGTAAAAATCCTGAGGCTGTTGACACCGGGGGTGCGGAGTATCTGTTCGCCTCGGACGATGTGGGCACAGGCTTTTTGGGGTGTGAGCTTTCACAGGCGCTTTCGAGCCTTACGCCGCCTGACGGTCAAATTGTACTGCTCTCCATAATAGGCGGCTTCAAAAGTGATGAGCTTTCGATTATATTCGATATGCCGCCTTCAACGGTACGCTCGCGCCAAAAGCGTGCGCTTGAAAAATTGCGAAAATTTCTTTCTTGAGAATGCCAAAGGAGGCTGACTTTTATGAAAAAGAATTTTGAAAACAACGAGGTTTTTTCGGCAGAGGAGCTTGAAAGACTTAACGGTATTTTAAAGGAAAACGAAAAAATAATACTTCCCGAGAGTCTTTTCGCGGAAAATGTCGAAAAAATGCTGTGTGAAAAAAGCACCTTTGAAAGTGAGGGAGCGGCGGTTGAAAAAACAAAAAGCGGCAAAAAATCAAGGGCGAGCCGCAAAAAGCTTTTTATGCGCATAATAGCCGCGGCGGCGGTGCTTGTATTTGTATTTACTTCAATGATTACCTTAAAGCCTTGGGAGCGCGAAAAGCCGGTAGCTTCCGATGACAAAGGCACAGCATCTGCCGAAAATGTAAAGCGTGATTACACCGAGCTTCAAAAGCTTTTTGTAGGGTACTCAAAAAGATATAAAATATACAATAACGTCTTTTTTGATGTCTTTAACGGCGGCTTTGGTGCCAAAGCCGAGGATATGGCTGCTTCAGATTTGGTGAACAGCTCAACCGGCGGCACCGGCGGTACGGTGCACGGTAAAACAAATGAGCAGGTTAAGGGCGTAAGCGAAGCCGATATTATTAAAAATGACGGTGAATATATTTATGTCGTAGCTCCTTCAAATGCCGATTGGGACAGCTTGTATTTGAGCAGCGGCACCTATACCATTGCCGGCGAGAAGGTTGATACCGCAAAGGATTTTACCTTTGACTGTGCAGTTTCGATTGTAAAGCAAGGGAAAAACGGAGAGCTTGAAAATGTCGGCAGGGCAGAGGTTGAGTTTTCCGACGAGGATAAAGTGTTTTACGCCGAGGTAAAGGAGTTTTTTGTTTCGGAAAACAGACTTTACGCTGTTGTGGTAGCGGATGATGAAGAAAGCACAAATGCGGCAATGGACTGCGTTGTTTACGGCGGTTGTTATGATAAAACCTTTTTGATTTGCTTTGATATTTCAAAAAAGGAAAAGCCCGTTGAGCTTTGGCGCACGGAGCAGGCAGGCGCATATGTTTCATCGAGAATGACAAACGGAAAGGCTGTTGTAATTACAGATAAGTACGTTAATATTACGCTCTCGGAGGAAGAGGTTAAGGAGGATTGCATTCCGGAGGCAGGCGTGAACGGCGAGGTTGAAAAAATTTCCTCCGACTGCATCTACTATACCGAGGTTATTCGTGATTCGCGCTACGCCGTTGTTTCACTTACAGATGTGGAAAAAGGTGCCGAAAGCTTTGAGGTTAAGGCAATTCTCGGCAGCGGAGGAAATGTTTATTGCACTGCCGAGACACTTTATGTGACCTCAAGTGTTTATGAAGGCGCTACGGGAAGCGGTAGAGTAGATACCGTTGCGCAAATTTTCAAGCTTTCCGATGACAGTCTTTTAAAAACGGAAATTATAAAATTTAAAATAGGCGACAGTCTTGAGTATTGCGGAAAAACAACGGTAAAGGGTAGGGCGCTTAATCAATTCAGTGTTGATGAGTACAACGGCTATTTGAGAATTGCCACAACAACGGGCAATTGGGGCGACAGCCTTGAAAATTTTGTTACCGTTCTTGACGGCGAGCTTAAAGAAGTTGGCATTTTAGAAGGAATAGCAAGGGGCGAAACAATAAAGTCCGTAAGATTTTCGGGTGATACGGCATATGTTGTAACCTTTAAGCAGGTTGACCCGTTGTTTGTAATAGACCTTAAGGACCCCACTGCTCCTAAAATAACGGGTGAGCTTAAAATACCGGGCTTTTCTACCTATCTTCATCCTGTTTCCGATACGCTTCTTTTGGGAGTGGGTGTTGACGGCGACGAGGAAAGACAAGGGCATGGCTTAAAGCTTTCACTCTTTGACGTTTCAAACCCGGCAGAGCCTAAGGAGGTTTCAAAATACGAAATAAACGGAAAAGATATAAGCGGCGATGACGGCTCCTACAGCTCAAAGCACATTTACAGCGCTGCGCTTTATTCACACAAGGCGTTGTGCTTTGATAATGAAAACGGGATAGTTTATATTCCTTTTATAAGCTATGAGGATTATTATAATCCCACAACAAGCATTAACACCTATACCGCTACCTCCGGAGCATATTCGTTTAAGCTTGATGAACGTGGAAGAACGGTTACGCTTTTAAAGGAGTATATCGGTTATTCGGGTGATGAAGTTACCGGTTCTGCCGGCTCCTCGAGAGTTACCTTCACGGGCGATTATGTTTATTTTTACGAACAGCAAGAGGGCGAAATAGCTTCCTTTGAAAAAAGCGGAGGCGAAATTGTTTCGAAGGTTACGCTTGGTTGACGGCTTTCCGGAACAACACAAGGGGGTTTTTACACGAGACCCCCTCTTGAAGTAAAGCGTTTTTAAAAAAATTGCTTTATTGAGGGCAAAAATGAAGTTAAAATCGAAGTTAAAAATAAAAAACACTTGAATTATTGAAGCAATAGTGGTAATATATATGCGTTGAAACCTTAAAGGCTGTGACGAAGACAAGTAGTACGGGATTTCAGTTTAAGCGAGTCGGGGACGGTGTAAGCCCGATACAACAGCTCGTATGAAAATCACTTTTGAGCCGAGGGCCGAAATTTTCAGTAAGCCTCTCCGGGTGCCTACCGTTACAAGGGCAGCATATACACTGTATGCGTAAAATGGGTGGTTGCAAGAATTATGCCTTGTCCTGTTTTAGGGCAGGGCTTTTTTGTTCCCGTTACGCAATAAAATAAGGAGGATTTTAAGTTGTACGAACCTATTTCACCTAATGTTAATTTTGTTGAACAGGAAAAAAAGATTGAAAAATTTTGGCAGGATAACAAAATTTTCGAAAAAAGCATTTCTTTAAGAAAAGACGGCACGCCGTACGTTTTTTATGACGGTCCGCCTACGGCAAACGGTAAGCCGCACATCGGCCACGTTCTTACACGTGTTATTAAGGATATGATTCCGCGTTACCGCACTATGAAAGGCTGTATGGTTCCGAGAAAGGCAGGCTGGGATACGCACGGTCTTCCGGTTGAGCTTGAGGTTGAAAAAATGCTCGGGCTTGACGGAAAGGAGCAAATAGAGGAATACGGTCTTGAGCCGTTTATTTCGTATTGTAAGGAAAGCGTTTGGAAGTATAAGGGTATGTGGGAGGATTTTTCACGTACCGTAGGCTTTTGGGCGGATATGGATGACCCTTATGTAACATACCACAACTCATATATAGAGTCCGAGTGGTGGGCGTTAAAGCAAATATACGAAAAAGGCCTTCTTTACAAGGGCTTTAAGATAGTTCCTTATTGCCCGCGTTGCGGAACTCCGCTTTCTTCTCACGAGGTAGCTCAGGGCTACAAAACCGTTAAGGAGCGCTCGGCTGTTGTTCGTTTTAAGGTTTCGGGCGAGGATGCGTATTTTCTCGCATGGACCACAACACCGTGGACTCTTCCTTCAAACGTTGCGCTTTGCGTAAACCCCGATGATACCTATTGCAAGGTTAAAGCATCGGACGGCTTTACCTATTATATGGCAGAGGCACTTCTTTCGAAGGTTCTCGGAAAGCTCTCGGAGAATGAGGGTGAGGCATATACAGTTCTTGAAAGCTTCCCCGGAAAGTCGCTTGAGTATAAAGAATATGAGCCGCTTTTCTCTTATGTTAAGCCGCTTTGCGATAAGCAGAACAAAAAGGCGTTTTTTGTAATGTGTGACTCATATGTTACAATGACCGACGGTACGGGTATTGTTCACTGTGCGCCTGCCTTCGGTGAGGATGACGCGAGAGTCGGCAGAAGATATGACCTTCCGTTTATTCAGCTTGTAGACGGTAAGGGTGAGATGACGGAGCCTACACCGTATAAGGGTACATTTGTTAAGGATGCCGACAAGCTTGTACTTGTTGATCTTGAAAAAGCCGGTCTTCTTTTCGATGCGCCTAAGTTTGAACACGAATATCCGCACTGCTGGCGCTGCTCAACACCGCTTATTTATTACGCGCGCGAGTCGTGGTTTATTAAAATGACCGCTGTTAAGGATGACCTTATAAGAAATAATAATACAATTAATTGGATTCCCGAGAGCATAGGCAAGGGTCGTTTCGGCGATTGGCTTGAAAATGTTCAGGATTGGGGACTTTCACGTAACCGCTATTGGGGTACTCCGCTTAATATTTGGGAATGCGAGTGCGGTCACCGTCACGCCATAGGCTCTGTTGAGGAGCTTAAAAGTATGAGTGACAATTGCCCCGAGGAGGTTGAGCTTCACAGACCCTTTATTGATTCGGTTACAATAAAATGTCCGCATTGCGGCAAGCAGATGCACCGCGTTCCCGAGGTTATTGACTGCTGGTTTGACTCGGGGGCAATGCCCTTTGCACAGCACCACTATCCCTTTGAAAACAAAGAGCTTTTCGAATCACAGTTCCCGGCAGACTTTATTTCGGAGGCTGTTGACCAAACAAGAGGCTGGTTCTATTCGCTTCTTGCTATTTCAACACTTATTTTTAATAAGGCACCTTATAAAAACGTTATAGTTTTAGGTCACGTTCAAGATGAAAACGGACAAAAAATGAGTAAGTCAAAGGGTAACGCCGTTGACCCGTTTGATGCGCTTGAGTCTTACGGTGCCGATGCCATACGCTGGTATTTTTATACAAACTCCGCGCCGTGGCTTCCCAACCGCTTCCACGGTAAGGCTGTTACGGAGGGTCAGCGTAAGTTTATGGGCACACTTTGGAATACGTATGCCTTTTATGTGCTTTACGCAAATATAGATGAGTTTGACCCCACAAAATATAATCTGTCGGATTGCAAGCTTACCGTTATGGATAAGTGGCTTCTTTCAAAGCTTTACTCTACCGTTAAGACGGTGGATGAATGTCTCGGCGATTATAAAATTCCCGAGGCGGCAAAGGCTCTTCAGGACTTTACGGACGAAATGAGCAATTGGTATGTTCGCCGCGGCAGAGAGCGCTATTGGGTACAGGGTATGACCGACGACAAGACGGCGGCATATATGACACTTTACACGGCGCTTACGGTGACGGCAAAAACCGCCGCGCCTATGATTCCGTTTATGGCAGAGGCTATTTACCGCAACCTTGTTTGCAATGTTGACAAATCAGCCCCCGAAAGTGTTCATCTTTGCGACTTTCCGGAGGTTCTTGAAAAATATATTGACAAGGCTCTTGAAAAGGATATGGACGAGGTTGTTGATATTGTTGTTCTCGGCAGAGCGGCAAGAAACGGCTCGAACATTAAAAACCGTCAGCCGCTTAACACAATGTATGTTCAGTGCGAGAAGAAGGTTGAGGGCTATTTCGGCGATATAATCCGTGAGGAACTTAATGTTAAAAACGTTGATTTTATAACGGATGCGGGTATGCTTGTTTCGTATGTGTTTAAGCCTCAGCTTAAAACTCTCGGACCGAAGTTCGGCAAGCAGCTCGGTGAAATAAGAAATGCTCTTTCTCTTCTTCCGAGCGAGGCTAAGGCTCAGCTTGATAAGGACGGCAAAATTACGATTACACTTTCAAGCGGTGATATTGAGCTTGGTGTAGAGGATATTCTTATTGAAACAAAGCAGAAGGAGGGCGTATTTACCGTTTCCGATAAGGGTGTTACGGTAGCGCTCGACACAACGCTTACTCCGGAGCTTTTGGAAGAGGGCTTTGTAAAAGAGCTTATCAGTAAAATTCAGACAATGCGTAAGGAATCCGACTTTAACGTTACGGACAGAATCTCGGTAACAATGGGCGGAAGCGAAAAGGTGTTTGATATCGCAAAGAAGAACGAGCAGACTGTTTCCGCGGTAGTCCTTTCAAATGAAATTGTTAAGGGCGAAGGCGAAAAAGAATGGGATATTAACGGCGAGAAGGTTACGCTTTCTCTCAGGAGGGTGTAATGAGGCTCGGCAAGAAAAATACCGTAACCGTAAGCTTTATGCTGTTCTCTCTGTTTTTCGGAGCAGGTAACCTTATTTTTCCGCCGTTTTTGGGGCAAAACGCAGGCGGCAGTATGCCGCTTGCAATGCTCGGATTTATAATTACGGCTGTAGTCCTTCCCGTTTTGGGTGTTGCGGTTGTTGCACGTTTTGACGGTCTTGATCGCTTGGGTCAAAATGTCGGCAAAAAATTCGCACTTATTTTTACCGTACTTATTTATGTTTCAATAGGACCCGGACTCGGTATTCCCAGAGCCGCCTCCGTGCCGTTTGAGATGGCTATTGCACCGTATCTTCCGGAGGACGCAAATACAACTGTGTTTATGCTTGTTTATTCACTTCTGTTTTTTGCGGTCGCGTTGTGGCTTTGTATGACGCCCGGAAAGCTCGTTAAGCGTGTCGGTAATTTTTTAACCCCGTCGCTTCTTGTTCTTCTCGTATTTCTTTTTATAAGCTACCTTTTTAAAGGTGAAATCAAAATAGCGGATGCCACGGGCGGCTATGAAGGCTCTGCATTTTTAAAGGGCTTTACAGAAGGCTATAATACAATGGATACAATAGCCGCGCTTAATTTCGGGCTTGTTATAGCAACCGCGCTTGAGGGCTTCGGGATTAAAGAAAAGGGCGACAAGGTGAAAACCACGGTGAAAACAGGCGTTTTCGCAGGCGGTATTTTAGCCGTGCTTTACATAATGCTTTCATTTATGGGTATGGGAAGCTCCGGTGTTTACAATATTGCGGAAAACGGTGCATGGACTCTTCGCTGTATTGTCAAGGAGGTTTTCGGCGCTCCCGGAGCAGTTCTTTTGGCGGCGATATTTACGCTTGCCTGTCTTACAACCTGCGTCGGTCTTATAAATTCAATCTCCGAATATTTTTCAAAGCTTTTTAAAAGAATTTCTTACAAAGCGTGGGTCTTCGTTATAACGGGCTTTTCGTTTTTTGTATGTAACCTCGGGCTTAATACCATATTAAGCATCTCGGTACCGATTTTAAATGCGATTTACCCCGTTTCCATAGTCCTTATAATATTGGGACTCAGCCACAGCTTATGGAAATCAAACCGCTTCGCATATCCGCTAACTGTTTTCGGTACGGCGTGTGTGAGCGTTGTTTACTCTTTGGAAAATGCGGGACTTGCTCTCGGCGGTGTGGGTGATGTATTCGGTGTTCTTCCTATGTATTCGGACGGCTTCGGCTGGGTTACCGTTGCGGTGATTATGCTTGCTTTAAGTATAGTATTGAATTTGATTTTTAAAAAGCACGAAAAAACAGAACAAAAACAACTAAATAAGGTATAAATCAAAGCTCCTTTGAAAATATATATCTATACGATATTTTTTCAAAGGAGTTTTTTTATGTCGAATAAATACGAAGGCACCAAAACCGAAAAAAATCTTATGGCGGCTTTTGCAGGCGAATCGCAGGTGCGAAATAAGTATACTTATTTTGCCTCGGTTGCAAAAAAAGAGGGCTTTGAGCAGATTGCGGAAATTTTTCTGAGAACCGCCGACAACGAAAAGGAGCACGCAAAGCTTTGGTTTAAGGAGCTTGGCGGTATAGGCTCAACCGCAGAAAATCTCGTTGCCGCCGCAGACGGCGAAAATTACGAGTGGACGGATATGTATGCGGGCTTTTCGGAGGATGCCGAAAAAGAGGGCTTTTTTGAATTAGCCGCAAAATTCAAGCTTGTTTCGGATGTTGAAAAGGCGCACGAGGAGCGCTACAGAAAGCTTATTCACAATGTTGAGTATTCGGAGGTATTTAAAAAGTCAAGCGTAAAGCTTTGGGAATGCCGCAATTGCGGTCATATAATCATAGGTGAAAAGGCTCCGCAAATTTGCCCCGTGTGCGAGCACCCTCAAAGCTTTTTTGAGCTTAAGGCGGAAAACTATTAATTACGGCTCACGAATTAAAAATGGCCATATACAGAGGAAGAGTATTAAAAATGTCATATGATGTTAACTTTTTCAAGAGAGTTTTTTGAGAAAATGCAACTTTTTATAACGACTTTTTCCGATAACGCGCAGCTTTTCGAAACGTGTTTTCGAGGGAAATGTAATTTTTTGTAACGACTTTTTTTAAATTTGCCTTGCGGAATTGCGCACAGAGCTTTAAATATATTGACAATAAGAAAATGCGGTTGTATAATGTGTTTGCGGCAAATAGACTAAGCCATGGAGGTATTGATTTGAAAGTATCAAGAACAAGAAAAATTTTGTCAATCATTTTGGCGGCGGCGCTTATTTTCGGCGCACTTCCCGTATTTGCATTGCCGAGCTTTGCGGCAGACGTGAACGATTTGGATTTTATATTGAACTACAGCCAAGACGGTTATATTCTTCACGGGTGCGATAAATCCGCAAGAGGCGAGCTTATAATTCCTTCGGAATACAAAGGACTTCCTGTTGTTGAAATTGAAGATCGAGCATTGTACAATTGTGTATATCTTACCTCTGTGACAATTCCCGAAACCGTAAAAAAAATAGGCTATGGTGCTTTTGCTTCTTCAACAAGTCTTGAAGAGATAAATGTTGATAAAAGCAACACAAGCTTTAAAAGTATTGACGGTGTTCTTTTTGAAACCGGCAGTCTTGTTGTTTTGCACTCCTTCCCGGCAGGTCATTCCACAAAGGATTATGCGATACCCGAGATTTGCACGGCGGTATATGCGAATGCTTTTTTGGGCTGTGAGGAGCTTACATCGTTAAAGGTTCATGCGGGCGTAAGAAATATAGATGCAACCGCATTCAGTGATTGCACAAAGCTTGAGGCAATTTATGTAGATGAAGGCAGCCTTGAATATTCAAGTGATGATAACGGTATTTTGTATAATGCCGATAAAACAGCGTTATATGAGTGCACCGAGGGTAATACGGTTGAAAGCCTTGAAATTCCCGGTAGCGTTACTTCAATACGCTACGATGCATTTGAAAACAATACACATATTAAATCTGTTGTAATTCCCGAAAGTGTAACAAATGTGGGCGTGGATGTCTTTTACGGTTGTACGAGTCTTACCTCTGTTGAGATTCCCGGTAGCTTGAAAGAAATCGGCACGGGTATGTTCAAAAAGTGCTCGAGCCTTAAATCTGTAGTAATTCCGGACGGTGTTACGAGAATATGTACGGGTGCCTTTGAGTTTTGCACGGGTCTTGAATCCGTGAAAATATCGAATACCGTTACGGATATGGGTGTTTCCGCGTTTTCGGGCTGCACAAGCCTCAGATCAGTTGAAATTCCCGATGGTGTAACGGAAATCAGCAGCGCGGCGTTTTCGGGCTGCACAAGCCTTAAGGCTGTTGAAATTCCCGATGGTGTAACGGAAATCAGCAGCACGGCGTTTTCGGGCTGCACAAGCCTTACGGCTGTTGTAATTCCCGAGGGCGTGACCAAGCTTAGCTGGGGTGCATTCCTTGGCTGCACCGGTCTTACATCTGTAACAATCCCGAGCAGTTTGCCGAAAATAGACGATTATGTATTTGCAGAGTGCACGAGCCTTGCGGCTGTTGAAATTCCCGAGGGTGTAACGGAAATTGTTTCAGACGCATTTTATTGCTGTTCAAGTCTTAAGCTTGTTACAATTCCCGAAAGCGTAACAACAATCGGGGAGAAAGCGTTTGGATATGGAGAAAGTTACTATGACAGCAAACGCGGTGAAAGGGTATACCCGAAGGTTGAGGACTTTACTCTTTGCGGTGTTCAAGGGTCTGCCGCGCAAAAATATGCGGTAGATAACGGCTTTGTCTTTGTTACGGTAACGGGCGAGGTTACAGATTCAACGGGTATTTCCGTTGCAGGCTCGCTTTCCGAAGGAACAGTGCTTGAGGTTAAGGAGCTTGAAGCAACAGAAGATGGCTATTCGTTCGATATTACCCTTAAAAAGGGCGGCGAGGCTGTTCAGCCCGATGGCAAGCTTGTTGTTAAAATTCCCGTTCCCGAAGCACTTGCCGGCAGTGCTTGTAAGGTTTTCCGTAAGGAGGCAAACGGAAGCTATACCGATATGAAAGCTGTGTTTGACGGCGAAAGCTTCATTTTTGTAACAGACCATTTCAGTGAATATATAATAACAACAAAAGACCTTGGCGTAGTTTATGGCGATGCAAACGGTGACGGTAAGGTTGACCTTAAGGACGTTGTTCTTCTTCGTCAATATATGGCGAACTATGTGTATGAGACCGAAACATCATCTGTTGAGGTTAAGCCCGGTGCAGATGCAGACGGCGACGGTAAGGTTGACCTTAAGGACGTTGTTCTTCTTCGTCAATATATGGCAAACTACAGCTACGACACCGAAAGCTCGACGGTGGTGCTGGGACCGCAATAATGTAAAATGCAAAACAGTGCGCGACGTTTGTCGCGCATTGCGGCGAACGCGGGCGATTAAAAATCGCCCCTACGGTGTGGTGCGATATATAACGCATTATAATAAAAAATATACCAATGCAATCACGGGAAACAATCCGTTTTAGCATTGGTGTTTTTTAATTTGTCATATAAAATTTTTTAAATGGGAATTTTGCGTAACCCGTTTGTTTTTGCGTGTTGGCGGGTTTGTTCGCGCGGGGCGCGAACGCGGGCGTTTAAAAAACGCCCCTACGGTGTGTTATTGCCGTAAATTGCGGTATTACCGCACATTTATCGTACGCCGTAGGCTTTACAAATCAAATCGCCCTCGGCGATTTCCGAGATTTTGCATTCTGCATTTTGAATTCTGCATTTGCGCGACAAATGTCGCGCATTGCGGCGAACGCGG
>CAYQPJ010000035.1:0-15361 GCA_964419515.1 uncultured Eubacteriales bacterium | reverse complement strand
CTCGCTACCTCCACCTTGGCAAGGTGGCGCTCTACCGGATGAGCTACATCCGCAAATGCAAGAAGTATTATACACACAAAGCTCTCTGTTGTCAAGCGTTTTTTTCATCTTTTTAAAAATGTTTTTCTTTTATTATATCCCCTCATTTTTTTCGCTGTCCAGCTATACAGCCACAAGCCGTTGACAATACGGTTAATTATGATACAATACACTTTAAATACCAAAGAACAACACCGAGTTTCTCGGCGTTTCTATTTTATCAAAGAATATAAAGGTGAATTATGAACGAGCAAAAAAACAATTTAAAAAAATACATTGTCCCGTCAATGGTGAGCAATGCGGCTTTTTTCCTCCTTACAATAATAGACGGGATTTTTGTGGGTAACGGCGTGGGAACAGATGCCTTGGGCGCGGTTAATGTTGCGTACCCTTACGTTATGATTGTCGGCGCTTTATCGGCACTTTTCGCGACCGGCGGCGTCGCCGTTGCGGCAGTTCGCTTAGGACGCGGTGACAGCAAAGGTGCAAACGACGCCTTTATGCATTCAGTCCTTGCAAACCTTTTGGTTTTTTCCGTATTAACCGTTGTAGGCATTATGTTTTCCGATAATATAGCCGACCTTTTCGGCGCAACCGAAACATACCGTGAAATGGTTTCGGATTACATATTTTATTATTCAATCTTCCTGATTCCTGCCGGACTTTACACATGCTTTTCAAGCTTTTGCCGCAACGACGGCAGTCCCAAGCTCTCAACAGGAGCCGCATTGATTTGCACCGCGGCTAATATTTTCGGCGATTGGCTTACCGTTTACCCTCTTAAAATGGGCATTGGAGGCGCAGCACTTGCAACCGGTGCTTCTCAGGTGTTTGCCGTACTGTTTTTGCTTTCGCATTTTCTCAGAAAGAAGGGCAAGCTGTTTTTTTGCCGTGTTAAGCTGCAACCCACACTTTTTAAAAAGCTTGTTATTCGCGGCTTACCGGAAATGGTTTCACAATTTGCCGCACCCGTTACAACCGCCTCGGTCAACCGCGTATTAATGGGCATAAGCGATCCGCACGTTAACGCATTTTCCGTAATAAGCTATGTCGGTTCGCTGTTTGCATCGCTTATGTACGGTCTTTCCACGGGAATTCAGCCGCTCTTCGGTCAAAGCTACGGAAAAAAGGATGAAAAAAGCCTTCGTTATTACATAAAATCAGGCTTGTTGCTCGGTGCGGTAGGCGGCGCGGTTGTATTTGTTCTTACCTTTTTAATGGGCAAGCCCGTTTCCATAATGTTCGGTGCAAACTCAGCAGCTGTTAAGCTTGTTGAAAGCTCACTTCCGAAGTATTGTCTTAATTTCATTTTTGCAACATCAAGTGCAGTTATCGCATCATATCTTTTTTCAACAAAGCGTTCTCAATACGCAACTGTGCTGAATATTTCAAGAAGCTTTATTTTCAATTTTTTGTGCATTACCTTTTTACCCAAAATATTCGGTGCGGAATTCGTATGGTACACCGTAGCTGTTGCGGAGCTTATCTGTCTTGTAATTGCTATAACACTTTGGCGCTTTTCGGAAAAAAACGGAATTATCTTTAAATAGCGCTCTCCCTCTGAGCTTACACAAACCTATTCACTCCTTTTTCTCTCTCGAATATTATATAGCAGGCATAATTATTTTGTGCCGCGAGAGGAATGAAAACGATGAATAAAAAAGCACTTATTCTCGGCGGTGACAACCGTTCGCTATACCTTGGCGAATACCTTGAAAAGCAAGGGCTTGATGTTTGCTACTATGCTTTTCGCGAGGCAGAATGCTTTAAAACGCTTAATGAGGCGGTCAGCACCGCAGATTTGATTATACTTCCTCTGCCCTTCACCCGTGACAGAGAAACCGTAAACACACCGCTTTTTGACGAAAAAATTTCAATACACGAGCTGTTTGCGCTTCTTGACAATAAAAAAGCCGTTTTCGGAGGGCAGCTTCCAAAAAGCTTTACAGAGGAGCTTTATATTAAAGGCATTTACTATTGCGACTACTTTGAGCTTCCGGAATTGGCGATTTACAACGCCGTTCCCACGGCAGAGGGCGTTGCCGAGCTTCTTATAAGCAAGCTTCCCATTACGGTGCATTCATCAAGCTGCGCCGTTTTGGGCTTCGGCAAGGTCGGGAAAGCAATTTGCCGCACCTTAAAATCACTCAATGCAAATGTAACCACCGTTGTGAGAAGCCGCCGCGCCGCTGCCGAAGCAGAGACTCTTTTAATTAACACCTGCACCTTTGACGAATTGAAGCATGGCGAAAAAGACTTCGACGCCGTTATAAACACCGTTCCGTCCGCTGTTTTAGGCAATGACGAAATGAAGCAATTAAAGCCGGATTGCCTACTTGTTGAGGTCGCCTCACCACCGTACGGAATTGATTTTAAAGCCGCAAGAGCTTACGCACTCACGGCAATAAAGGCGCCCTCTCTCCCCGGAAGAGTTGCACCGAAAACCGCCGGAGAAATAATAGGAAAAACGATTTTACCCATTATTTTAAAGAAAGGGCTGATAGCTTGAAAACAATCGGCTTTGCAATGTGCGGCTCTTTTTGCACATTTGAAAAGGTTTTTTGTGAAATAGAAAGACTTGTAAAATCCGATTTTTCCGTCGTTCCCATAATGTCCGAAAACGCTTACAAGCTCGACACGCGCTTCGGCTCTGCATCATATTGGCGAGAAAGAATCACTGCCTGCACCGGTAACAATATAATACACACTCTCCCCGAGGCAGAGCCAATAGGCCCGAAAAAACTCTTAGATGCGCTTATTATTGCACCCTGCACGGGAAACACGCTCGCAAAGCTCGCCCTCGGCATCACCGATACTCCCGTAACACTTGCCGCAAAGGCGCATTTAAGAAACGCGCGCCCGCTTATTATAGCGCCCTCCACAAACGATGCACTTTCAAACGCAGCTAAAAATATAGGTGCGCTCCTTAATTACAAAAACATCTACCTTGTACCGTTCGGTCAGGACAGCTTTGAAAAAAAGCCAACCTCTATGGTCTCGGATTTTACAAAAATAAAAGAAACACTTATTGAGGCACTTAAAGGAAAGCAGCTTCAGCCGATTGTTATTGCGCCGAAATAAACAGCGACAAAATACACGTATCAACGCATAACACATTGTGCATACAATCCCCAATGAATAGTTCGACATTTCTCGAGTTCAGGGACACACCCCAAAAAAAATGTCCGTTGATTTTTCTAAAAAAGTATTTACAAATACTTTTTTATCGTGTATAATGACAATCGTAAGAGGGAGTAACTCGGTAAGCGGCATTGCCGCTGCTTGGTACTGTTCGTCAATCCCGGCTTTTGCCCGGCAGTACCTTAAGTGACCTGCTTAAAGAGTGAGACTTTTACCGTTAATTACGGTAAAAGTCTTTTTTTATTCCCAAAAAAATGAAAAGAGGTTAATTTAATGAAGCACTACCTTGAATCGGCTGAAGCCGTTTTAAAAGAGGTAAATTCCTCCGAAAACGGCCTCTCTTCCGCAGAGGCTGCCAAAAGGCTCGGCGAAAATGGCAAAAACAAGCTTGCCGAGGCAAAAAAAGACAGTCTGGCAAAAAAATTCATATCTTCACTTGCCGACCCTATGATTATAATGCTGCTTATAGCGGCACTTGTTCAGGCTGTTGTTACCGTTTTTGAAACAACAAAGGGCGGCGGCGCAAGCCTTGCCGATTTTGCCGATGTTCTTGTAATACTCATTGTTGTTATTATCAACACCATTATGAGCCTGATTCAGGAAAGCAAGGCAGAGGCCGCCATGGAGGCGCTTATGCAAATGACCGCCGCCACAAGCCGCGTTTTAAGAGACGGCGAGATTGTTACCGTAAAAAGTGAAGACCTTGTTGTAGGCGATGTTGTTGTTCTTGAGGCCGGTGACGCCGTTCCCGCGGACTGCCGCATACTTGAGTCTCACAGCTTAAAGGTTGAAGAGGCTGCGCTGACGGGCGAGTCCGTGCCGGTTACCAAAATGATTGACATTCTTTACCTTAAGGACACATCAAAGGATGTAGCTCTCGGCGACAGAAAAAATATGCTTTACAGCGGCTCTACCATTGTTTACGGCAGAGGCAAGGCTGTTGTTACCGGCACCGGAATGAACACCGAAATGGGCAAAATAGCCGATGCTTTAAGCTCAGCCGAAAAGGAAGAAACTCCCCTTCAAAAGAAAATGGGCGAGCTTTCACGCTTTTTAACAAAGCTTGTTATAGGCATTTGCATTCTTGTTTTTGCCGTAGGCGTTGTCGAGTCCATGGTATTAAGCAACGAAAGCTTCAGCTGGCAGCTTTTGGGCGAATCGTCACTTAACACCTTTATTGCCGCAATAGCACTTGCGGTTGCCGCAATTCCCGAGGGGCTTCCGGCGGTTGTTACCATAATTCTTTCAATCGGCGTTACCGCCATGAGTAAGCGCCAGGCTTTAATAAGAAAGCTTACGGCAGTTGAAACTCTCGGCTGTACTCAAATCATATGCTCCGATAAAACAGGTACTCTTACTCAAAATAAAATGACTGTTGTTGACTGCTACGGCGACAACAAAGAGCTTGTTGCAATAGCAAGCGCACTGTGCTGTGATGCAAATATAAATGCCGAGGGCGTTGTTACCGGCGAGCCTACAGAGGCGGCACTTGTGGCATATGCAAACTCACTCGGTCTTAACAAAAACGAACTTTCCGAAAAAAGCCCGCGTGTAGGTGAAGCTCCGTTTGACTCCGGCAGAAAAATGATGTCCACCGTTCACAAAACGGAAAACGGCATCGTTCAATACACAAAGGGCGCGCCCGATGTTGTTGTTAAGCTTTGCAAATTCGCTTTAAGAGACGGCAAGGTTGTGCCTATGACAGAAGCAATTGCAAAGGAAATTGCCGAAGAAAACAAGCGTATGGCAGACAAGGCCTTAAGAGTTCTTGCCGCCGCTATGAAGAAGTACGACAGCCTTCCCGAGGACCTTTCTCCCGAGGCGCTTGAAAACGACCTTATTTTTGTAGGACTTACAGGTATGATTGACCCCGTAAGACCCGAAGTTAAGGATGCTATAGCGCAATGCCGCGAGGCGGGAATTCGCCCCGTTATGATTACGGGCGACCACAAGGACACAGCCGTTGCCATAGGCAAGGAATTGGGAATTATCGTGGATGCCTCAGAAGCAATCCTCGGCTCCGAGCTTGACGCCTTTACCGACGAAGAGCTTAAGGAAGAGGTTGTTAAATATTCCGTTTACGCGCGCGTTCAACCCGAGCACAAAACAAGAATCGTTAAAGCGTGGAAGGCTCGCGGAATGGTTACCGCAATGACCGGCGACGGCGTAAACGATGCCCCCTCCATTAAGTCAGCCGATATAGGCATTGGCATGGGCATTACGGGAACAGACGTTACGAAGGGCGTTTCCGATATGGTTCTTGCGGATGACAACTTTGCCACAATCGTAAATGCCGTTGAAGAGGGTAGAAAAATTTATGACAACGTTTGCAAGGTAATTCAATTCCAGCTTTCAACAAACATGAGCGAAATCATAATAATGTTTGTTGCCTCTATTCTTCACTTTACGCTTCTTTCACCCGTTCACCTTTTATGGATTAACATGGTAACCGACTCTCTCCCGGGACTCGCGCTCGGTATGGAAAAGGCTGAGGGCAACCTTATGAGAAGAAAACCGCGTGCAACAACCGATGGTATCTTCTCACATGGCGCGGGCTTTGATATGGTTTGGCAGGGCATTTATATTGCGATAGTAGAGCTTGCCTCGTATTTTATAGGCTTCTATATTGAAACCGGTCACCTTTCAGGCTCCGTGTTCACAGAAGCCACCTGCGTAAACGCTATGGCAATGGCATTCCTTACCGTAAACTTCGCGGAGATGTTCTGCGCTATAAATATGCGTTCAAGACAAGGCTCGATATTCTCAAAGGATATGTTTAAAAAGATGAACTGGTGGCTTATAGGTGCGGCGGTTGTTACGTCACTTCTCACACTTGCCGCAATTTACACACCCGGTCTTCAGCAGGTTTTCGACATTGAACCCGGCACCTTCCAGCTTAACGAGCTCTTAATAAGCCTTCTTCTTGCCGCTACAACTCTCCCCGCATTTGAAATCGGCAAAGCAATAAGAAGAAAAACAAATAAAGCGAAATAATAAATCGCATAATAACCAACCCCCGAAAAGAGCAGCAGCCTTTCGGGGGCATTTTTCAGCCGAAAAAAGAAGCCACGCAAATTCCGGATTGAATAAACCTTTATGAATATCACGCAAAAAATTTTTCCGGATAATTTCAGGGGCTTTTATTTAAAAATTAACACCTCATTAACAAAACTAAGGTGCCATTAAAAACTTCGAAATATTTCTTCACATTTTTCCTAAAAAACTATCGACAAGTCGAAAAAAATATGTTAATATTACGTTATCACTCAGTCACGTTGGCTGAAACAAAACATCAGAGGTGATGTAATGGCAAACTGTCCCAAATGTAACGAGCACCTAAAACTCGTTGATTGGAAACAAACCTGTCCGCATTGCGGCGCGAATATTGTTTTGTACGATATCCAAGAGCGTCTTATGCTGGATGCAGACAAGGCAGAAGTTGAAAATTATCATTTCCAAAAAAAGATTGACCGCTTAAAAGCGTCCTTTGCCGGAAATAAGCTTGCCGTGGCAAGAATTTTCACAAGCCTTTTACCCATAGGCGCGCTGTTTTTACCGCTTGTGAAAGCGAATTTTTCCGCACCTATGCCCGAGAAAAGCGGCAATATCACCGTGCTTGACATTTACAATATGTTCGGCGACCTTGATATAGGCGCACTTTTCGGCAGCTTTTCCGAAAATGCCCCCTTCCTTATTTCCGCAATTCTCTTCCTTTTAAGCGTTGTGCTTATTCTCGTTCATTTCATTTTGCTCACGCTTGCGTGCTCTCCCAAGGGCAAGCAACGAGCCTACGCGCTTAACATTTTAATGCTTGCGTTTTCCATGGCTTCGGCAATTTGCTTTGCCGTTTCCCCCGTAAGCTCCTGTGCATACGGCTCGCTTTCCGTCGGCACCTTCCTTTACATAGCACTTTTCATTGTCAATTTTGTGCTTGAAATAATCATTTACCAAAAGGGAATGGAAATTCACCATAAGCAGTGCTACGTTGGCGGCATTCCGATTGAAGAGTACTTTAAAATGATAGAAGACGGCGTTTCTCACGAGGAGCTTCGTAAAGAGATGTACAAGCGTCTTACCGAAATTCAGCTTCAAAAGGACAAAGAGCTTGAAGAAGCCGAAAAAGCCAAAAAAGAGAAAGAAGAAGAAGAAAAAAGCGAGGTGAGCGCAAATGGCTGAAAACGAAACCAACGTTGCCTTAAACGAGAGCACCGAAATTAATTACTCCCTTGAGGACAGCCTTAAAACGCCCGCATATATGAACCGTCTTTTTTGCTCCACAAAAGAGCGCGTTGCATATATTTTAAAATCCGCATTCGGCGACCTCAGCCTTGGAAAGTACGACATCGGCTCGGACTTCCACCTTTATAAAATTTACGGCCTTTCACCCACGGGCTACGCCAAGGCAAAAATCGGACTCGGAATTTACGATATGATAAACGACCCCCTTTCCGCCGCGATTATCGACAATATGCGCTCGCGCTGGGGTAAGTTTAAGCCCTTCCAATTCCTTTCGATTATTCCCAATGTTTTAATCGGATTTTTCAACTGCATTTTACCGCTTCTTGCCATGAATCTTAATTTTGATATGGGCACAAAGCTTTGGGTATATATGGCAGTTGCATATTTAAGCGAAACCGTTAATGCCTTTGTAGGCGGCGGCGGTTACATAGACAACGTCTTCACCCCGAACCCCAACGAACGCTCTTCGCTTCTTTTGGCAGCTAAGTTCGTTTCGGAATTAGGCTCAAAGCTGCCAAGCCAAATAGGCGGCGCAATATTCGACCTTATTGAAAACGGCAAGCTAAACCTTAACGTTGTAAAAACCTTCGTTATTATGAAAACTATCGTTTGGGTTATCGCCAACGTCCCCAATATGTATTGGGCTTTTGTAAGTAAGGAACGCGTTCCCCAGTCCGAAAAGCCGCCGCACCCGATAAAGGGTATATTAACGGTATTTAAAAACAAGCCGCTTCTTCTTTATACCCTCTCCGGCTTTATAGACGGCGTTAACGTGGGAACAAGCGAATCACTTTATTATTCGGATGTTTTAAAGTTTAACTCCATAGGCGTTGTCGGCGGTATTTTAGGTTCACCCGTTTCATACGCGAGCTACCCGCTTTCAACAAAATTCAGACGCCGCTTCTCAACAAAAACACTTTGGATGTTCTCGCGCGGCTCTGTTATAGCCTCCGAAACAGCTTTCCTGCTTGTAGGCTTAATAGGCGGCAAGGAAAACGGCTTCTATCGCAAAAAGATTCCTATGACAATAGCCTTCTCCTTGGGCAACTGCCTCGAAATGGTCTTCTACGCCACGAGACGCGTTGTTTCCAACGAAATCAATTACGAGGTTCTTGACTATTGCGAGTGGAAAAACGGCTACCGTGTTGAAGCCACAATCAACCTCTTAACCGGTTACATCAACAAGGTTAAAGATATTATTCTTAACCTTATAAATGCCTTCCTTCTTGAAAAATGGGCAGGCTATGAGGCCGGCTTTAACTCGGTTCACACCGTTGATACAATGTTTAAGATGTTCATTGCGGCATATGCACCGAGACTTGTTTTTGACTATCTTTGCCTTGTTCCGATGTGCTTCTATAACATTGATGCCAAAACAAGAGAGAGAATGTACCTCGACCTTGAGAAAACGCGTGCCGAGGCCGCTTTACAGCAAAAGCTTAAAATGGATGGCGAAAAGCCTTCGACTGATGCATAAAAAGCTTCAAAACAACATAATTAATCTCACAACAAAAAACAGTGTAGTCTCGCTTACGGGACTACACCTTTTTTATACTGCATTTTCCTTCGATTTATACGCATATTCCGATCGGAGATTGATATACTATCTAACAAAACTGCGATGAAAACAGCATTCGACTGTTGATTTTATCGCGAAAAACACCAAGCCGGGTCTTATTATAGATAATTGCGAGCGTATTCGTTCTATTGACAAAATGGCGCACACTTTGCCCGCGTTTATCTTTTGCAATTAAAAACATCGGCACTGTAAAAAAGCTCTCCAACATCAAAAACGAGTCGGAGAGCTTTTTAACTTTTTATTTCTTCTTATACATATTTTCGTAATAAACCGCGGCATCGTGCACGGCACCGTCAAACATTATTTTGCCGTTTTTCATTACAATTCCGCGCTTGCAAAACTCCTCGGCAACGCTCGTTTGGTGCGTTACAAAAAGCATTGTAACATTTTGTTTTTCTATGATATGGGTTATTTTCGCCTTACACTTATTTTTAAATGCGGCATCGCCAACACTTAATGCCTCGTCTACAATAAGTATCTCCGGACGAATATTTACGTTAATGGCAAAGCCGAGGCGCGCCTTCATACCGCTTGAATATGTTCTTACGGGCTGGTCAATATAATCCTGAAGCTCCGCAAATTCGACTATTGTATCCTCAAGCTCTTTGATTTCCTCATCCTTAAGCCCCAATATGTGACCCTTCAAGAAAATATTCTCACGTCCCGTAAACTCCATATCAAAGCCGCTTGTAAGCTCCAAAAGGGCGCTCACCCTGCCCTTAACCGTAACCTCACCACTCGTAGGAAACGCAACGCCTGTTATCATTTTAAGCACAGTGGATTTTCCCGCGCCGTTTTTTCCGAAAAGTGCAACAGACTCGCCGCGTGTTATATCAAACGAAACACCGTCAACCGCCTTTTTCAGCTTGTGCGGTATTTTTTTAATAAAAACTCCCGCAAGGCGCGCACGTGTGCTCGAATAAAGCTTATATATTTTACTAACATTCTTAAAGCTTATAACAATATCACTCATACCGTCACCTCTAAATCAAAGTACATCGGGAATTTCCTTGCGAAGCTTTTTATACGCCCAAAGCGACAAAAACGCCATGCACACATAAATCACAATAAAATACAAAAGTCTTTTAGGCTGGTCAAAAAACCAAACCTCATTTACAAAGCAATTGCGAAAGCCGTTTGAAATAAACGTCACGGGGTTTATCATCATAAACGCCTTAAGCGCAGGCTTGTCCATTACGTTGTTAATATCCCAAATAACGCCCGAAAGCCAAAAAACAGCCGTTGTAAAGGCCTTTACGAGATTTGAAAAATCCTTGCTTATGGCACTTACCATACCCGCAAAAAGCGCCCACGCATTGGAAAGCATATACATAAAGAAAATATAAACCGGAAGCTGTAAAAGATATACGGTCGGCTTGTAGCCTGCCGCCCAAAAAATTATAACGGCAACAAGTGTAAGTATTATGTTTACAAAAAGCTTTGAAAGATTTGTAAAGGTCGGAATTGTCATAATCGGGTAGCGCATTTTCGTAACAAGATAGCTGTAGCGCCTTATGCAGTCCGCGCCGCCCGTTAACGTGTCGCTTATGTAAAACCACGGCACCATACCCGCAATAAGCCAAAGAATATACGGCATTTCGTTTACGTCGCCGCCCTTTCTCAAGCCTATTTCAATTGCAAACCAATAAACGAATATTGTAACAACCGGCTTTATAACCGCCCAAGCCCAGCCGAGAGCCGCACCGGAATATGTTTTTTTCAGATCCGCTATAGATAGCTTTGCAATTTGCGGAATATTGTCGCGATGCTCCTTTAAATTGAGCGCCAAAAGCTTAAAATAACTTAAGATTACTTTCATATGAGAGTCTCCTGTATTTTATTTACAATTCTTTTTGTATTTAAGGTATCGGCGTTTAAGACGGAAAGCTCAAGCAGACGTTGCTGCGCCGAAAACGGATAGTCGCCGCCTTCTATAATACGGTAAATATCGCAAAAGCTTTTAAATGCAATTTCAGGGAAAAGCTTGAGCGGATTAATGTAAAGACCGCGCTCGTCAAGATAGCTCTCTATGTCATATGTATAGAAAAAGAGCGGCTTTCCCGTAAGTGCGCCCTCCATGGCGGTTGCGGAATAATCGGTAATAATATAATCCGCAAGCGGAAAAATGTCAAAGAGGCTTTTGTTAATATTGACAACATTTTCCGGAAGACCGTGCTTTTTGTCAACATCGTGAATTTTAACAATAAGATTATATTTTGAAAAATCCACGGTTTTCAAAATTTCATCAAGGTAAAATGTACCGTCCGCTCTGAAGGTTGGGGCATAAAGAATATTCTTTTTTCCGTTTACAACGGTGGGATATTCTTTTTTTATTTCTTCGACGCGTTTTTCCTTTTCATCGCCGCCGTCAATAATATAATCCACTCGCGGCATTCCGAGAAGCTCTATTTTGTCTTTACCGTAGCCGAAGGACTCACCGTAAAGCCTTGCCGCCGACTCTGAGGGCGCGCAAATAATATCGTAATTTTTATGCATCGAAAGAAGACTTGCCGTTTTTTCACTTTGACCGCCCGTTGTTCCGAGAGCACTCAAGCCAAACCTTTTAAGACCTCCCAAGGCGTGCCAAATTTGCATTACCTTAAGATTTTTTCGATGCTTTAAAGCCGATACGGCAACATTGTAGGTATCCGTTATACAATAAGAAGCGGTAGAAAGAAGTACCATGCTTTTAAGCGTAAAAAGAACGGTTTTTACAATTGAAACATTCTTGCTCGAAAGAAGCTCGCAAAGCATTTTTACCTCTACCCCGGGAAGCTGCTTTTTAATTTCCTTTTCAAGCAAAATAAAATCCACCGGCGGTGTATCGCTCTCTCTTGAAAGCATTATTATTCGTTTTTTTCGCGGAAAAAGCTTCATAAAAAAGTACAAAAGCCTTAACCCCGCAAGCCCGAGCTTAATAACAAGCGTTTTCATTTTTATCAACCGCCGTTTTTTATTTTCTGCAATGCACTATGGCAACACGCTTTTGAAATTGGCAAATAACCTCGTAATTAATGGTACCCGCAAGCTTTGCAAGCTCCTCGGGAGTTATTTCGGCTTCGCCGTCGGAGCCGAGAATTGTAACCTCATCGCCTACACGTGCATTTGAAATTCCCGAAACATCTACCATAAGCTGATCCATACAAACTCTGCCTATAATCGGCGCACGCTCACCGTTTACAATAACACAGGCATTATTCGAAAGCGCTCGCTGATAGCCATCTGCGTAGCCTATGCAAACAGTTGCTATTCGCGTCTTTTTAGTTGTAAAATAAGTGTGCCCATAGCTTACACCCGTTCCCTCGGGAACGTCCTTTAGATGTGTAATATGGCTTACAATACGCATGGCGGGCTTAATATTAACACTGCCGTCATTCAGCCACTTTTCGGGATAAAGACCGTACATCACAATTCCCAGACGCACCATATCGTATTGCTCACAACCGGTTAAAAGCCCTGCGCTGTTGCAAATGTGCTTTAAAGGAATTTCAACGCCACGCTTTTCAAGCTCCTTCACAAAATCCGAAAACAGTGCCTGCTGATGATTTGCCGAGTCTCTGTCGCGGCTGTCGGCACAGGCAAAATGACTGAAAAGCCCTTCTACGGTAAGATTCGAAAGCTCTGTGATTTTTTCAACTGTATCGGCGCTCTCGGAATTGCAAGCAAACCCTATTCTTGACATTCCCGTATCTACGGCAATATGAACAAGCGCGGTTTTTCCTAAGCGCTGTGCCGTTTTTGAAATCTCAACCGCATCGTCAAAATTAAAAACGGTTTGGGTAATACTGTTCTCTATAATCGCTTCATACTGCTTTGGTGAGGTATATGAAAGAATGAGAATAGGCTTAACAACTCCGGCCCTTCTAAGCTCAAGTGCCTCTCCCAATTCCGCTATGGCAAAATAATCTACCTCATTTTGAATATCAAGCGCAACGCCAACGGCACCGTGACCGTAAGCATCTGCCTTAACAACGGCAAGAACCTTAACACCGTCGTGAATTTTTCTTTTAAGCTCTCTTAAATTGTTTTCTATTGCCGAAAGATTAATTTCCGCATAGGTGCGGTAATACTCAACCGGCTTTTCATTGGAATTCATACTATCACCATCTCGGAATATAATACCACATAATCCCAAAATATACAATACCCTTAATTATTTACAATTAAGTTTACCTCATAATTTACAATTTATCTTTAAATTATACTTGTTAACTGCGACGTATTATGATAAAATAACAGTATATTTTTAAAAGAGAGGTGTCTTTGTGCTCAAAGCACTGTACACATATATTTCGGAGCTTGGCTTTTTTGCGATTAATCTTTTAAAAAAGCTTTTTATTAAAATATTACATACATTAAAGCGTATTTTCCTTCCCGTTTTCGAAGACCGAAAAAAGCAAATCAAAAAGGTTGCCGTCAGAGCTTGCGCTGTTTTGCTTATTTTGGCTGTAATAGGTGGCGCCGGCTTTAAGATTCTTGCCGAAAGCAGAATGGTTTCGGCAGTTAAGGTAAGCCTCGGCGGCGAGGAAATAGCAACACTCTCCTCGGCGGCAGAGCTTGACTTTGCAAAAACGCTCGTTTTCAACGAAACAGGCGGAACACAATCGCTTGACTTAACATATACCGAGATTAAAACCGAAGCCGCAGACATTGAAAGCGTCGACTCGGCTTTTGAAAAAATAATGAAGCTTGCCTTTCCCGATTACGAAAAGGTTTGTCGAATTACAATAGGCTCGGAGCCGCTTTGCTGTGTTACCGATGTTATTTCGGCAAAGGCTGTTATGGAAGAGGTCTTGCAAGATTGTAAAAATGAATATCCCGATTCCACCGTTTCGTTTTCAAACGAGGTTACCTTCGACTATACTTACAAAAAAACAGACAGTGATGAAATTTGGAGCACGGAAAAGCTCCGACTTATGATAAAAACGCTCGGTCTTATTACTCCACGCCACGTTGAATGCGAAAAAACGCTATCCTCATTAGAGTATGACACCGTTGAAATCGAAACAAATCAGCTTTTTATCGGCGACTCAAGAGTGCGCCGCGAAGGACAAAACGGTCAGGAATACGTTATAGACCTTGTTACCTACAACGGTGACAAAAAGGTGCTTTCACAACACCTCACAAGCCTTACCGTAACTCAGCCCGTTTCACAGGTTATAGAGCGCGGCATGAGAGCCGAAAGCCTTTCAATGGGCTCATATACCGTTACACAAACAAAGGGCTACTTCTGCTGGCCTGTTGTAGGGCTTTATCAGGTAACCTCCGAATTCGGCGAAAGAGACCTCGGCTACCACCACGGAATAGATATTTCGGGCGCAGGCGCCTCCGGCTCGCTTGTTGTTGCAGGTGCCTCGGGCACGGTTGTTGCCGCCGGCTGGAGCACCACGGGCTTCGGAAATTATGTTATTATAGACCACGGTAACGGAATAGAAACTCTTTACGGCCATATGCTTAACAATTCTATTTCCGTTTCAAAGGGAGATACCGTTTACAAGGGTCAGGCAATAGGCAGAGTCGGCGATACCGGTTGGTCGTTCGGCGCGCACCTTCACTTCGAAGTAAGAATTAACGGCAACAGAGTAAACCCTGCAAGATATATAGGACTTTCATAATGAATATTACAATAATCGCCTTAGGTCGGCTTAAAGAAGCATATTTAAAAAGTGCCGTAGACGAATACTCAAAACGAATTTCACCGTACGGCAGGCTTAATATAATTGAGCTTACACCGGAAAGACTCTCGGACTCTCCTTCCGAGGCAGAAATTTCGACAGCGCTTTCAAAGGAAGCTGACGAAATTTTCAAAAAAATCCCCTCAAACGCATATGTAATTTCACTTTGCGTTGAAGGCGTGAAAAAATCAAGTGAAGCTCTCGCCGCTCAATTTCAAAAATGTGCATTAAGCGGTAAAAGCAATATTGTTTTTATAATAGGCAGCTCTTACGGGCTCTCGCCCGCGGTAAAGAAAAAAAGCGACCTTATGCTGTCGTTTTCCGATATGACCTTTCCGCATCAGCTTATGCGCGTTATGCTTCTTGAACAGATTTACAGAGCATTTCAAATAAACTCAAACGGCAAATACCATAAATAACAGGAGCCTTCTATGACACTTTGCGATATGTGTGCAAATTATTGCTACGATGAAGAATACGACGAATATTACTGTGATATAAGCCTCGATGAGGACGAGTACCTGCGCTTTTTATCGTCATCAAACGATAATTGCCCCTACTACAAAAACGGCGACGAATATGAGGTTGTAAGGCATCAAAATTGATGCAAAGCAGCGCGCAAATTCAAAACAGTGCGCGACGTTTGTCGCGCAAATGCAGAATTCAAAATGCAAAATGCAAAATCTCG
>CAYQPJ010000034.1:0-16118 GCA_964419515.1 uncultured Eubacteriales bacterium | reverse complement strand
TCACAAAAAACGTAATTTACCGTTATGAAAACGTAAATTCGCAAAAAACACAAAACCTATTGTAATTCCCACGAAAATATGGTAAAATATACGATACAATCAACTCATACGGAGAAGCCTTATGATTATACCTAAAATTTTAACGGAAAAAGCAGCCGAAACAGAGGAAAAGCTTAAAGGGCTTTACCCGGAGCTTGCGCCGTTTTTCAAAAAATGCTTTTTAAATACAATAGAAACAACCGTTACGCCGCTTGACGACGGCACATATTTTGTTATAACGGGCGATATTCCCGCAATGTGGCTTCGCGACAGCACAGCACAGCTTAAACCGTACATACGCTTTGCAAATGATGACGACGAGCTAAAGTCAATCCTTCGCGGCGTTATTGCTCGCCAATGCTACTATGTAAATCTCGACCCGTATTCAAATGCATGGTGCGCAGCAAAGCTAAAAAGAGAATCTCGCGACGAAACGGATTATTACAACGACCTCATTTGGGAACGAAAATACGAAACCGACTCCCTTTGCGCGCCGATTTACCTTGCTCACGAATATTACAACACAACGCTTGACAGTACGATTTTTACAGACGATTTTAAAACGATGCTCACAAACGTTGCGGCTGTTTTCAAAAAAGAGCAGAACCATCACAGTTCCTCATACTTTTTCAAGCGCCCCGACTGCCCCTCTACGGACACCTTGCCGAACGACGGTCTCGGCAACGAGGTTTCATACACCGGTATGACCTGGTCGGGCTTTCGCCCCTCCGATGACCGTTGCCTCTACGGCTACCTTATCCCCGCAAATATGATGGCTGTTTGCGCGCTTAAAATGGCGGCGGAGCTTGCCAATATCGGATATTCCGACACAAAGCTCGAAAGCGAATGCCGCTCGCTCGCGTTTGACATTGACGAAGGTATTAAGGAATATGCCGTTATAGAAACTGAGAATCACGGTAAAATTTTCGCCTATGAAACAGACGGCAAGGGAAAATACCTTTTAATGGACGACGCAAACTCGCCGAGCCTTCTCTCGGCTCCGTACCTCGGTTACCTTAAGCCCGAGGACGAAATATACAAAAATACGCGCAACTTTATTCTTTCCGACAGTAACCCGTGGTTTTTTGACGGCTCCGCCGCAAAGGGTATAGGAAGCCCCCACACAGGCTCCGGGAAAATTTGGCACATTGCGCTTATTATGCAGGCGCTTACAAGCACGGACCCCTCTGAAATTCGCGCTTGCATTTCTCAAATTACCACCACCCATGCGGATACCTTCTTAATGCACGAATCGTTCAATAAAAACGACCCCTTCGACTTTACAAGACCGTGGTTTGCCTGGGCAAACAGCCTTTTCTCGGAGCTTATTCTCGAAATCACAGAAGGTCGGCTTCACAAGCTTTTGTTTAACGAATAATATTACTTATTATAACGCCGCGAGCCACCGTAACATTTACGGTGGCTCGTTTAGAAACGACTCTCCAAACGATAGATCGGAACAAGAGCATCATCAATAATATCGTATATTAAAAACAAGTGCGGTTCAATATGACATTCACTGCAACCCTTATAATCACCGGTTAAATAATGAGCATAGAAAAACGGGCTGTAAAAACACAAGTTTTTTACAGCCCATTTAAAATATCAGTTAAGTAAATTACTTAAGCTCAACCTTAGCGCCGGCTTCTTCAAGCTTTGCCTTAGCAGCCTCTGCATCATCCTTGGAAGCAGCTTCCTTGATGGTAGCGGGAGCGCCGTCAACCTTAGCCTTTGCTTCTGCAAGGCCAAGACCTGTAAGCTCACGAACAGCCTTGATAACAGCGATCTTGTTGGGACCTATCTCAGCAAGAACAACGTCGAACTCAGTCTTCTCTTCGGCAGCAGCAGCGCCTGCTTCTACGGGTGCAGCAACTGCAACAGCAGCAGCGGCGGATACGCCGAACTCATCTTCAACAGCCTTAACAAGCTCAGAGAGCTCAAGAACTGTGAGGGTCTTTAATTCTTCAACAATAGCAGTGATTTTCTCGGATGCCATTTTAAATTTCCTCCTGTCAACAGCCCATTTGGGCGGTCTTTTTAATAAAATTAAAATTAATAATTACAGCAATTATTCGGCAGCTGCTTCGCCGTTTTTGTCTGCAATAGCCTGAACAGCGCGAGCAAAAGCCGCGATGGGTGCATTGAATACGCTGCAAACAGTAGCAAGAAGTACTTCTCTTGAGGGAAGCTTTGCAAGGCTCTCGATCTTTTCGATGCTGATAACCTCGTTGTCAATATAGCCGGACTTAACCGTGAAGTTGGGATGAGTAGACGCAAACTTGCAAAGTATTCTTGCGGCTGCAACATAATCATCCTTACAGGTAGCGAGAGCGGTTGTGCCCTCAAGGCAGCTTGAAAGACCTTCAAGCTCTGTGCCCTTAACGGCAAGACCTATCATCGTATTTTTGGAAACGGTGTACTCAACACCCTCCTTACGAAGCTCGGCTCTGAGAGCGGTATCATCGGCAACGCTTGTGCCCTTGTAATCAACAATAACACCTGCGCAAGAACCGGAAAGTCTCTCTGCGAGAGCGGCTACCTCTGCTTTTTTAGCTTCTAAAACCTTTACGCTTGGCAAAAAAATTCACCTCCGTCAAATTTTTACCAATAATCTAACAAAAAATGCCTTTCCGCGAACCGGGAAAGGCATAAATACACAATAATATCGTGAAAAATGCATTCCTCGGCAGGCGGGGTTGACCGTTAGACAAATTAATGTACCTGCTGTCTTTAGAACAGCTAAGATATATTACCACACTTTTTTAAGTGTGTCAAGTGTTTTTTTATTCAGCTACGGGTGCGCCCGTAAGCTTTGCGGCATTAACACGGATGCCGGGGCCCATAGTAGTGGCAACAACGCAAGAACGGATATAAGTACCCTTTGTTGCGGCAGGCTTTGCCTTAATAACCGCATCAAGAAGCGTCATAGCATTTTCGGTGAGCTTTTCGCCGCCGAAGGAAGCCTTGCCTATGGGGCAGTGAATAATGTTTGTTTTATCAAGACGGTACTCAATCTTACCTGCCTTAGCCTCTTCAACGGCCTTAGCGGCATCGGGAGTAACCGTACCTGCCTTGGGTGAAGGCATAAGACCTCTCGGTCCGAGAATTTTACCCAAGCGGCCAACAACGCCCATCATATCGGGTGTTGCAATGCATACGTCAAAGTCCATAAAGCCGCCCTGAACCTTTTCCATAAGATCCTGGTCGCCTACGATATCGGCGCCTGCGGCTTCAGCGGCCTTAGCGGCATCGCCCTTAGCGAAAACGGCAACACGAACCTTTTTGCCCGTACCGTTAGGAAGAACAACAGCACCTCTAACCTGCTGGTCGGCATGACGGGAGTCAACACCGAGACGAATATGCATTTCAACCGTTTCATCGAATTTAGCACTTGCCGATTTAGCGGCAAGCTCAAGAGCCTCGTTTACCTCGTAGAGCTTAGCTCTGTCGATAAGCTTAGCGCTCTCAACATATTTTTTTCCATGTTTCATAGTCTTAAATTTCCTCCCTACAGAGTGGTTAAATCGGATTTACCTCCCACCCGGGAGCATCAATCAACAACAGTAACGCCCATGCTGCGCGCCGTACCTGCTATCATAGAAGCAGCAGCCTCTACAGAGCCGGCGTTAAGATCGGGCAATTTCTGTTCTGCGATCTTTCTTACTTGCTCACCGGTAATCTTAGCAACCTTTGTTCTGTTCGGAACACCCGAACCGCTTTCAATTCCGCAAGCCTTCTTAATAAGAACGGCAGCAGGCGGAGTCTTTGTAATGAAAGTGAAAGAACGGTCTGCGTAAACGGTAATAACAACAGGGATAATAAGACCCATATCGTTCTTAGTGCGCTCGTTAAATTCCTTAGTGAACGCCATAATGTTTACGCCGTGCTGTCCTAAAGCAGGACCGACCGGGGGTGCCGGAGTTGCCTTGCCGGCGGGAATCTGTAATTTAATAAGACCTACAACCTTTTGAGCCATGTTTTGCACCTCCAAAATTCGTGGTATGGCGGAACAAGTGCTCGCCTTGCTCCTCCCACACGCAACAACTGTTTTGTTGCATATAACAACCGCTTAGCGGTAGCTACCAATGTTTTACGGCTTATTCAACCGTTACTTTTACCTGGTCAAGCTCAAACTCAACCGGAGTTTCTCTACCGAACATAGAAATCGCAACGCGAACGATATTCTTTTCGGTATCAATCATTTCGACGATACCCGAGAAGCCCTCAAAAGGACCGTCGGTAACCGTAACAAGGTCGCCCGTGCTGTATGTTACCTCAACGCTCTTCTTCTCAATGCCGAGCTTTTGCACCTCAGCCTCGGTAAGAGGCACCGGCTTGCTTTCGGGGCCTACAAAGCCCGTGCAGCCGCGTGTATAGCGAATGGCATGCCAGGTTTCGTTGGGGACCTGGGGCTGGTTATCGTCATCATATTCAACCGCGAGCTTAACAACAACATAGCCCGGGAAAATTTTGCGCTCAACCTCAACGGTTTTGTCGCCTCTTATTTCCGTAACCTTTTCCATCGGAATCATAACACCGAGGATTTTGTCTTGCATTTTGCGGTTTTCAACAAACTTACCAATGTTTTCGGCTACAATATTTTCATAGCCCGAATAGGTATGAACAACATACCATCTTGAATCGTCAGCCATATTGCACCTCCGAACAGCCGATATTAAAATCAGTCAGCGGCGGCTGTTGTATCAGCTTCGGTACTTGCAGATGTATCATCTACAACGGACTCGCTCTCGGACTCAGCCTCGGAGCTGTCTGCCGTTGTAGTTTCGGTAACTGAAGTTGCTGCCTTGTTAACAGCCGAAACAGCACCCGAAATAGCAAAGTCAATCAACCAAATACCTGCGCCTATAACTATAATAGCTGCAAGCACCACGCCGGTGCTTTTAAGAACCATTTGGCGTGACGGCCAAACGATTTTACGAATTTCGCCCTTGAGGTCCTTGAACCAGCGCTTAATAGCAGCGCCAACGCGCTTAAAGCTAAACTTAGCCTTTTTAGGCTTATTCTCTTTAGCCTTTGCGGCTTTTTTCTCGGTAACCTCAGCCTCGACCTTTTTCTTTTCGTCAGCCATAAGCTACCTCCTTACTTTGTCTCTCTGTGGAGAGTATGCTTCTTGCAGAATCTGCAATACTTCTTCATCTCCAACCTATCGGGGTTGTTTTTCTTTTCCTTCATAGTGTTGTAATTGCGTTGCTTACATTCTGTGCAGGAAAGTGTAATTTTAACTCTCACGAACGGCACCTCCATTATTTTGATTAGCCTCCCTCTCGTCTACGCAAGGCCTTTTCTCCGAATTTACAGCACAAAAAAAAGACCCCACTCCAAGAGGTACGATAACTATACCACACCCCCCGCTCTTTGTCAAGAGCTTTTCGTAATTTTATTTATCTTATCACTGTCAAAGAGTATTGACCGCTTTAAGCTTTTGTTGTATAATCACCGTATTACAATACAATTCGACAAAGCATACGAATTACAAATGGAGGAAAAGTAATGAAAAAAGCAATTACTGTTCGTTGGATATGCACCGTCATACTTATTATATTAGCCGTTACGGGTATTTCCACGGGGAAAATTGCCGGTCCGTTGCTTCTTATAATTGCCGCTGCCTTGGCAATACCGCTTAAAGCAACTCAAAAGCTGAAATCAAAGCTCAAGCTCAACAGCATAATATCCATTATCCTTTCGGTTGTGCTGTTTTACAGCGGTTTATTCTTAACGGTAAGCCCAAGCCTCTCGGAAGCACAAGAAGAAAACACCACGCACTCAAATTATTACAGCTCGCTTCAAACAACAGAGAAAAGCACTCAAGTCTCATATTCATATAATGAGAACTCAAGCACAACGCTGTCGCAAAGCCCCTCGGAGACTTCGACAGCACCTTCAAGCTCACACGAGAGCTTATCGAGCGCCAACGGCTCCGCGCCAAACGGCAACAGCTACATACCAAACGGCAATATCTCCGGAAGCGGCTCTCAAAGCAGCACCGCCGGCTCAAGCAGCATTCCCGAATACTCCGGCAGTCCTTACGCCGTAATCAATAACAATACACCCGTTTTTTCTTCCGCTGAATTAACAACCGTCGGCTACGAAAGCTACAGTGCACTCGACTCCTTGGGAAGAGTAGGCGTGGCTGTTGCCTCCCTCGGAAAGGAAACAATGCCTAAGGAGGGCGAAGAGCGCGGCTCGATAAGCCATATTTACCCAACAGGCTGGAAGCAGGAAAAATACGACAGCGTTTCCGGCAAATACCTTTATAACAGGTCTCATCTTATAGGCTGGCAGCTTTCGGCGGAAAATGCGAACAGGCAAAACCTTATGACCGGCACAAAATATTTTAATACAAAGGGAATGCTTCCGTTTGAAAACATGGTAGCAGACTATATAAAAGAAACAAGCAACCACGTCGCATACCGCGTTACACCCGTTTTTAAAGGAGGTAACCTTTTAGCGTCGGGCGTTCAAATAGAGGCTTACTCCGTTGAGGACGGCGGCGACGGCATTTGCTTTAATGTTTTTTGCTATAACGTTCAGCCGGGAATTAAAATTAATTATTCGGACGGCTCAAGCTCACATTCGGGCACCGCCTCGGAAGCGACGACAAAAAAGCAACAAAGCACCACCGCCTCAAACAAGCAAAACACGACAAAACCGAGCACGACAAAACAAAGTACCGCAAAGCCGAGCACTACGGCAAAGCCTCCGCAAACAACAGCACCCAAAACAACGGCTCCCAAAAGCGAAAATTCGAAAACGGTATACATAACAAAAACCGGCACAAAATACCACTCAAGAAAAGATTGTTCCGGACTTTCAAATGCAAACGAAATATACGACTCAACCTTACAAACGGCACAAAAAAACGGCTACACGCCGTGCAAAAAATGCCATTAACCGGCATCGAGGTGAACATAGAATATATAACTTACAATGATGTCGGATTTCGGCTTGTCAAGTGACAATTTTGAGGAAAAGTACATGACAAGACCTATTAAAAACAAAAAATCTTGAAGCAAAAAGCATCGTAGAAAATACGGTGTTTTTTGTTACCCGAAAAAACCTTATAAATATATTTTCTATCGTAGACAATAAAAATCTTCGGATTTTTACTGTCGTATACCGACTTTTTGTTTTGCCATTTTCAAAAATGATTTTACCGAAAAGTAAAAAACGCTCCTGATTTTTTATTACAAAATATCAAGTGCATTTTCCGATTTTTGCATATTCAATATTACAGATGCTTATCCATTGACAGCTTTGCGGATTTTACAATATCGGCAATTACCCTCGCCTGCTTTGCATTACAATTTTCAAGAACCGATGTTACCTCTTCCGAAGCAACGCTTTTTGCGGCATGCGGGGTAAAGTCCAAAAGGTCATCCGTTCGCACCTCAAGCACCGTTGCAATATCCACAAATACAGGCAAGCTCAGCTTTGTATTTCCGGTTTCTATATGGCTCATGTGTGTGGTTGAAATATTTATTTTTTCTGCCAATTCCTCCTGTGAAAGCCCATGTGCTTTACGAATTTTGCGAATTTGTTGCCCAATTTTGTAATAATCCATAGAAATACCGCCTATACAGTAAAATTATACTTGAATTATATAGGCAAATGTGCTACAATAACATAAACTACATAGGCTTTTCATTGCCTACACAGTTAATTTTTATTGAGAGGAGGAAAAACACAACATTTCATGTAAAGTGGTGTGCACCAAAACCGCCACACGGCGAAAAAGGCGCACAAGAATAATTTGAAAGGAATGAATTAAATTTATGAAAGCAAAAAATTTAACGCCTACAATTGCGGGGATTCTGTTCGGATATTATGCGCTAAGCTATCTCGGAGAATTTGCTAGTAACTTGTTATCTTATGGTTGGATTTCAGGTTCACTCTCGTCATTGTTACTTTGCTTGGCATATACCGCAGTAGCAATTGTATTAATCACGAAGGTGCGAGCTAAATACGCAGCTGCACCTTTTGCACTGTTGGCACTTGCACAGCTTGTATATTCTTCCATAAGATACTATATCATGATAAGTGATGGAATGTACAGTGCATATAGTGATTCATATTATTATCATTATGATCACGATTTTGGTTGGGGACTTTATATTGCAGATCATTTGGTTCTACCGATTATTATGGATTTAATTTTTATTATCGCCTGTATCGTTTTATCGCTCATTACGGCAAAAACCATTTCATCTAACTCCACAAAAACCAACCGTTTATGGTTTATCCCCACTTTATTGATTGCAATAAAGTGCGTTCTCGGTACCATCATATCTTTATCACTTATTTTTGTATATCGTCATTATTGGGGTTCGCTCATCGGAAGCACAATCAGTACAATAGCGGGATACATTATAACCGTAACAGCTTTTGCATTAAGCTCACTTTGGGTTGCATATCCCGAAGGTTTGCCCAAAAAAGAAAAAAGGGGAATCGAAAACAATGCCGAAGCAAGCAACACTACAACTACAGCTTCAACTACAGCTTCAACTACAGCTTCAACTACACCTTCAATTACCGGTGAAGCTTATTGCGATTTAATCAAGCATATTTTATTGCTGTTATTCACCTGCGGAATTTGGAATTATATCTGGATTTATCGTATGACGGGTTACACAAATTCGGCAAAGGGCGAAGAATATCGTGACCCGACGAAAAACCTGCTTTTGTGTATGTTTATTCCGTATTACAATATTTATTGGACATACAAAACCGCACAGCGTGTAGATAAAATGGCTGCCGAAAAAGGTGTTTCTTCGGATTTGACTACCTTATGCTTGATTTTGGCAATATTTGTTCCTATTATTCCGCCTATTTTACTGCAGAATACAATGAACAAAATTGTAACGGCAGATGACATACAGCCTGCTTCCGACCAAAGAGAGGTAGCCCCTGCGAAAGTCGACATAAATGCCGCGGATGAAATCAAAAAATACAAGGAGCTTCTTGACAGCGGCGCTATTACTCAAGAAGAATTTGATGCAAAGAAAAAGCAGCTGTTAGTTTTATAAGCTATATCAAAAAAAGTACGGGTTCAGCGCATAGGTAAGCCGAGTGTCAGCGCATCGGTAAGCCGAGTGTCAGCGCATAGGTAAGTCTTCTGGTATAATGGATACGAAAGAGGTGATTCATTGTGCCATGGAAGGAATTAAATGCGATGGAACAAAAAGAACTTATTATTCAAGAAATGCTAAAGAAAGAAAAACCGATATTGTAAAATAAAGTGTGTAAGTTAGAAAAATAACTTGCACACTTTTTGCAATTGTGAGAAAGTGTGCTACAATAAAAGAAAGGACAAAAAAGGAATGAACGAAATGGCAAAGAAAAAAGAAAGCACACCCGGAGAAAATCTCGCAAGACAAATCATCGAGCAGTACAATCCAAAAAGTGTAGCCGATATGCAGGACGCGTTAAAAGACATTTTCGGGCCTATGTTTGAAGCAATGTTGCAAGGAGAAATGAACGGTCACCTCGGTTAACGCCGTTTTTGTCCGCCTCCGTTCCGCTACGCTCCACTCCAAAGGCGGACAAAATATTATTATTATTTTTTTTAATAACTTACACATTTTTATTGACAAAGCCACCGAAATACATTCTATCGGCGCGTAAAAAAAATGAACCTTTAACAGCTCACTAACAAATTAAGAGCAAGGCGCACACGCGCCACTCAAAATATTTCCACTTTTTCAAAATCCACTTTTGCTACTCTTGGAGAGGGCGGCGGACGCAGTTTCCACCCTCTTTCCACCAAAAAAGAGGGCAGGACATTCATCCTACCCTCTTGGAAGTGCTTTATATTAGCCGAAATAACGCTTTAAGAGTCCTTCAAATGCTTTGCCGTGTCTTGCTTCGTCACGAGCCATCTCATGAACGGTATCGTGAATTGCATCAAGTCCCTGCTCCTTTGCGAGCTTTGCAAGCTCAAACTTACCAAGGGTTGCGCCGTTTTCGGCTTCTACACGCATTTCAAGATTTTTCTTTGTGGAGTCTGTTACAACCTCACCGAGAAGCTCTGCAAACTTAGCGGCATGCTCTGCCTCCTCGTAAGCTGCTTTTTCCCAATAAAGACCTATCTCGGGGTAGCCCTCTCTGTGGGCAACTCTTGCCATTGCAAGGTACATACCAACCTCTGTGCACTCACCGGAGAAGTTTGCTCTTAAGCCTTCTAAAATCTCCTCGCTTACACCTTTTGCAACGCCTACAACGTGCTCTGCCGCCCAAGCTCTTGACTCTTCTTTAACCTCTGTGAACCTTGAACCGGGAACACCGCACTGAGGGCACTTTTCGGGAGCCTCGGGGCCTTCGTGAACATAACCGCATACGGGACAAATCCATTTTTTCATAATTAATTACTCCTTTAAGTTAAATTCTTTAAAATATTTTCACCTGTTTAATTTATTTTATTTCGGCATTTACCGCAAACACCGTAATAAACCGTTTTTTGTGCGTGAATAATATATCCGCGCTCCTTCAGCGCCGAAACGCCCTCGGGAAGAGTTGCCTTGCAAAAAACATCCGTAATGCCGCCGCAGCTTTCGCAAAGAAAGTGAAGATGCTCTTCAAGGTGACCCTCGTAATGAACCTTTGAGTCGGAGCTTTCAACAACGGTAATAATGCCGCCGTCTTGAAGCTGCTTTAAATCTCTGTAAACCGTGCCGAGGCTTATGTTGGGAATTTCCGCCTTAACGCGCTCGTGAACAACATCCGCCGTAGGGTGGTCATACGACTCTTTAAGCACGCGAAGCACGGCATCTCTTTGTTTTGAATTTCTCACATCCGCGCCTCCTTCGCTTAAGTAGTAACAATTACTGTTATCATATTACCACAGCATATCCGCTTTGTCAACACCTTTTTCAAAAAAATTTTTCGTTTTTTTGAAATATTTTCGTAAATTACATTTTCGGTATTAAAAAGCGAACACGGGAAATACTTATTTTGACGGCAAAAGCCGTATCACTTTTTTAAGGGAGTTAATTTATAATGAAGAATTGCAAAAATGAGCATATTGCCTGCACCGTTGACACCTGCAAGTACCACTGCACAGACAGTAACTGCTGTTCAAGAAGCGGCATTGATGTAGGCGCCTGCAACTGCAAGGCTCAAACCTCGGATGCCACCTGCTGCCGTTCCTTTGAGGCTAAAAACGGCTGCTGCTGAATTTTCGGGGCAAATGCACCGCACGGGTGCGTTTGCCTCATATTTTTTTATTACCGTAATACAATATTATTACTGTAAAAAATCAATCACTCCGGAGGTATTGCGGTGACGGATATTTTAAATTCAATAGGCTCTGTAATTTGGGGTGCGCCCATGCTCGTCTTTTTTCTTTTTGTTTCACTTTATTTCAGTATTAAAAGCGGCTTTTTTCAGCTAAGCGGAATACGCACCTGGACTAAGTCCACCGTAGGCGGTTTTTTCAAAAAGAAAAATACCGCACAAGCCTCAACAAACGGCATAAGCCGCTTCGGAGCATTTTGCTCTGTGCTTGCGGCTTGCATAGGAACGGGAAATATTGTAGGTGTTGCAACCGCTGTTTACTCCGGCGGCGCGGGAACGGTATTTTGGATGTGGCTTTCGGCAATACTCTCGATGATGACAGCGTATTCCGAAAATTACCTCGGAATAAAATATAAAACAAAAAACGGCGGCGGTGCGTTTTATTACATAAGAGACGGTGTTAAAATGCCTCTTCTTTCAAAGGTTTATGCCGCCTTTTGCCTTCTTTCCACTCTCGGAATGGGCAATATGGCTCAGTCGAATTCGGTTACAAGCTCGCTTTTTTCGGAATTCGGAATTAATGTGTGTATAACAGCCGCTTTTTCCACCCTGCTTTGCTACATCATAATAAAGGGCGGCGTTAAGCGCATTTCGCATTTCAGCGAAATCACCGTTCCCGTTATGTCGGTTTTATACCTTATTCTTTCGTTCGGCGTGCTCATTTTCAAAAAAGAGCAAATTTTACCGGCGATTAAAAGCATTTTCAGGGAAGCGTTCACACTCAAAGCCTTAAACGGCTACGGAATGCTCAAGGCAATGCGCTACGGCATTTCACGCGGGGTCTTCTCAAATGAAGCGGGGCTCGGCTCATCTACGATTATTCACGGCGAGGCAGACGGCGCCACACCGGAGGGTCAGGGAATGTGGGCAATGCTTGAGGTATTTTGCGATACGGTGTTTTTGTGCACGGTTATGGCTCTTGTAATTCTCGTAAGCGGAAAAAACTCCGAAAATCCGGAGCTTTACGGTGCGGAGCTTTCAATAGCCGCATATTCCGTTTTGGGAAGACTTTCGAAAAAAGCAATTGCCGTTCTTACGGCGATTTTTGCTTTTGCCTCACTTGCCGGGTGCTCCTTTTACGGTGAAAAAAGCGCGCAATACCTTTTCGGTAAGCGCGCTGTAAAGCCATATAAAACGGTTTTTCTTACTCTTGCTTTTTTCGGAGGCATTTGCGCCCCAAAGCTGATTTGGTCGGTTGCCGATATTTTCAACGGACTAATGGCTGTTCCGAACCTTTTTTCACTTATGCTTTTAAGAAAAGAGGTCAGCTTTCCCTCGGCTTTACGCCGTAAAAGTGAATAATGTTCATATCGTCCTCCATATCAAGTCCGTGAGCGCCACAACCGCCGTCAATCTCGTGACAACCGTGGTCGGGTGCAAAGCCGTAAATAACATCGTGATTTTTCCACTCTGCTTTGATTTTTTCAACTATGGTATTATAGGTCTCAATATTTCTTCTTAAAGCCTCCAAGGATTCTTCGCCCTCGGGCCCCTTTGAGTGCATTGTACCGTCATAATCGCCGTTGTAAATAACAATAAGGTCGTACTCATCCTTTTCAATGAGCTCAAGAGCCTTACCGTTTACCTCCTCCTCGGTTTCGTAAATATAATAATCCATATTTCTTTCAAGGAATATTTTTGAAATGCTGTCGCCCTCGGTAGAAACAATCGCACATTTTTTCCCATGCTTTATGTACTCATCGAAAATTGTGTTTTGGGTAAGCACAGGCTTTTTATATGCCCTTATGCCATGAATTTCCGGCATTACTCCCGTGTACATAGAGGCAAAGCAAACAGGTGTTACACTCGGCATAACCGAAAGCATCGGAAGAGCTATATCCGAGCACAAAAACGCCTTCGAAAACATATGGGTATATTTTCCGAAAATCCAAAGACCCACGGCATCGGGATTATACATAACAACTCTGTCCGCTGTTCTGCCCGAAAGCTTTTCTTTTATAAGGTCGTTTAAAACGGGATTTTCCGCCTCCATACCCTCGGGAGTTATCCCTGTGTTTTTTAAAATTGTGGGGGCTACAGAGGTAATGCAAATTGAATTGTAAAGATCCGACATATTTTCCACCTTCTACAAAGAGCACAAGGCTCTGTTTTTTAAATAATATTGCCGCAAAAAGCATCGGCATTTTCAAGAAGAAGCGACGGAGCAATATCAAGTGCGGTTTTACAGCCGAGCTCGCCTTTTTTATTAAGCCTCACGGCGGCTCTTGCATATGACGCAAGCACACTGCCCGTAAATTCCGGGTTTGAACCGAGACTTAACGAAAGCCTTGCCCTTTGAGTATGACAACCGTTTTTTCCGGTTGTGCCGTTTCTTATAACGGTACCGCCGTGAAAAAGCGCACTGTGCTCTCTTTTAAGCTCTTCTTCACTTATATAATACACCTTAGTATCGTATTCGTCAAAGTAATTTTTCATATTAACAACATTTTTTTCTATTCTTTCTTTATCCGCCCCCTCTTTAGCGACAATATAACACTCTCGATTGTGCATTTGCCTTGGCGAAAGGTCGTTTATTAATGCAGTTTTCGCATACTCTAATGCTTCATTTTTCGGAACCGTATATTGCCGTGCATCCAAAACGCCGTCTACTCGTCTTACAGCTTCGGAATGACCCTCGCTTATGCCTTTTCCCCAAAACGTAAAATCGCACCCCTCGGATAAAAACGCCTTAAAGTATGCTCTGAACACGGAAAATATTCCCGGATCCCAGCCAACGGAAATAATCGCCGTCTTTTTGCCCTCTCTTGCGGCTTTATCGGTATTATAAAAATGCTCACCGATTTTTTTGTGCGTGTCAAAGCTGTCAACAACATTAAAGCGCCTTGCCGCAAAGGGAGTTTCAAAGGGCAAGTCCTTAAAGCTTCCGCCACACATAATAAGCACATCAAGCTCATTTTCAAAGTCTTCAAGCTCCGTCTTTTTATATATCGGCACCTCACACTCAAAAGCCCCTGTTCCACTCGGCGCACGCTTTGAAAAAATCGCTTTAACCTCAAGGTCCGAGGTTTTTTGAACGGCAAAAAGCACACCCCTTGCCACATTGCCGTAGCCGTAAAGACCTATTTTAATTTTTTCCATAAAAAACAACTCCTTTTGCAAATTACATTTAAATGTATGCATTTTGCAAAAGGATATTTCATTTTGATGAAACGGCAGTTCTTCGGCAAATCAACTTTTCAAGCGTTCACTTTAAACACTTCGGCAAAAGCATTCAGAATGTAAACATATGCTGTTTTGTAAACTTCCGTTATTCATTCTTCCTTCGTGAACGGCTTCCATACCGAACACTGCAAACGCTTAATTCGCTTTGTCCTTACAACAATTTCTTTGCCCTGTTCAAGTTCACGAGCAAAACGAAGCCCGAGTCCTCTTCCGAGAGCGAACTCCTCCTGAGTAAGTCGTGCTTCTTTCTTTTTTTATAAATTCGGCAATAGTATTTACAATCATAGTATGCGCCCCATCTGGTATAATGTGTTATTTTTTCGCCATTGCCTTTTTACGCATTATTCTTAAAAAATATTGACAACATAGCTTTTACGTTATACAATAAAAAAGAGTCTTTAAAAAGACATCATTTTGAAGCAAGGAGTATATTAAATGGATATTTTTACACTTCCCGCGAGAATTTGGGCGTATTTTACCGCACTTGCAATGCTCATTACAAACATTGTCGGAATTGGTTCCGCAACAAACACAGGCGAGCTTGAGCTCGTTAAAACAGACAAAGTTATTTTGGAAAATGCCATGTACACCGGGCAGGGCATTACCACCGACGGCGAGTACTACTACACCTCCGGCGCCATGACGGCCGTTAATATGACCGGTCTTGCAAAATGGAACGCCGAGGATTTTTCACTTGTTATGTCAAAATTAAACGCAGTTCCCGAGGAATACAACAAGCTTTATGATAGCAACCACATAGGCGGCATAAGCTATTACAACGGTCTTATTTACGCTTCCGTTGAAAACGCTCCCGATGACCACCCTCTTGTTATTACATATGATTGTGAAACACTTGAGCCTGTTGACACATATCATATGCCCTTAGAGCAGCTCCCGAACGGCATTCCGTGGGTTGCAGTCGATGCCGATAACGGCTTCCTTTACTGCTCACCCTTCAGAGATGTTGAAAAAATCCCCGCCTTTGACCTTGAAACAATGGAGTTCCACCACTACATCACCCTTTCGGAGGGCGTTACGAGAATTCAGGGCGGCGAGGTTTACGACGGCATTCTTTACCTTTCGTGTGATGACGGCGACAATACCGACACAATTCGTGCAGTAGATGTTAAAACCGGCAAAACAACTCTTTTCTCCGAGCGTACCGTTCCCGGACTTAACGGTAACGAGTGCGAAGATTTAACTGTTTTCCCCATGGACGACAGCTCACTTTTCCACGTTATAGATTATGATAAAACAGTCGGAATTTACATTAGACATTACGCACTTAAAAAATAACAATCGAGTAGGAGGCTGCCCATTAATTGAGTAGCCTCCTCTTACACCACCGTCGTACGGTTCCGCACACGGCGATTCAATCATATTAAGCGCATAGACTTGCACGCATCGGATATGTCATATTATCCCCTGCATGCAAGTCTTTTGCTTATTACGGTATAGTGCAATATAACACTTCCTGCAACAGACGGCTTAAAACAGAAAAAATTACCTTCAAACCTCATTTTTTACATTATCCCGTGTCGAAATATGGCGAAAACGTGTGAAAAGGTGCGCAAATTTCGCGAAAA
>CAYQPJ010000033.1:0-17016 GCA_964419515.1 uncultured Eubacteriales bacterium | reverse complement strand
TTGCGCCTACGGCGCTGAGTGGATGATTCAAGATTTGAAGATTTAAGAGTTCAGATTGATCCACAAAGCGGGGCGGACGGCATTACGATCGTAGTTGACACTGCGGCCGTACTCGAAGACGTCGCCGACACTGAGGACATCGGCGGCACAATCCTGATCGTTGCCGGGCGACCGCAGCCACCACCACCAGTTGCCACTGTTTCTTTCGTAAGCGCCATTGGCAACCGCATATGCTGTCGGTTTACACATTCTTGCACTATCCGAGGTAAAATATATATTCGCTTCGGTGATACTTAATAAGAACACCTGATCCTGTGTTGCATTGCCGGGATTAGTACCGTATTTAGGATTCTTGTCTGCAGATACTGTGACCGTGGGGATCATAGTCATTTCGTCGGCAGAAAATGCAGCATTCATAAAATCCTTGTTCAGCCATTTCCGAAGTGTGCAGGTCTCCCAAGTAACATCCGTCCAACTTGTATTGTATTGCTTACAGTCGAGTGCATATTTACTGATCAAAAGTGCTTTTCCGTCTTTGATATCCAAAACAAGCCATTCAATATCTTCTTTGCCATTAGAAGTGTTATTGTCTTGCTCATATACGCCGAAATTAATATAGTTTCCAACCTTTATTTCCTTTAATTGATCTTTGATTTTTGGCAATCGAATGTTGCCTGCTTTATCTGCTGCATCTTTGTAATTTCCAAGTACCATAAAAACACTGTATGCTTCGTCAATATTTCCCGCATCCATCAGCGCAACCGCATCGTTGTATTTGCCGTTAGGGATAATAACCGTGTTCAAAACGATAATAAAGGCAACAATTGCACAAACGATAGGGGTGGTGATGATCGCAATTTTCTTATTTCGCTTTGCAATACGCTCTGCTTCCTTAAGCTTGGCTTCCTGCTTCGCCTTGATTTCTTCAATCTTCTTTTGGCAGGCGTAAATCTTTTCGTCTGCATCCTTCCAGCCGGAGATGGATTCAAAAAATTTTATGGCAGATTCGTAGTTGGAGATAACCTCACCACTCATTTTGGCTTTGCCTTCAGCGAGGTTAGCATCCTTCCGTGCTACTTCTGCTTTCTCATAGCACGATTGTGCAAGTGCGGCGGAATCATGATATTCACTAACAGACTCAAAAAGATGTGCCGCTTCCTTATAAGCACTCTCGGTATTTGCCTCAGACATTGCATTTTTTGCACGGGTATAGATACTGTCAAGACGAGCGTTTTCGTTTCGGGTATTGATATGCTCTATGTAGCCAGCAAGTGCCGTTTTCAGTTTTTCATCGGCAAAGCGAACGGCTTTTTGATAGTTGTTGCTATGATCAAATGGTTCTGCTTGTTCTTTTAAAGATTCTTGTTTTCTAACCCTTAATTCCGACAAAAGCTTGCCTAAATAAGCAGATGCGTTTTCGGGGTCTATATCCAGCACCTTTTCGCAGTATTCGTTAGCGGAGTTCCAATCTTCATCCTCAAGGAACATAAATGCGCGCTTCAAAAGCGGAGCTGTATTGGCATTTCCACCGGAAACAACAGTTTCTCTAACAACAGTGGTTTTCGGTTCATCATCTTGCGCAATTTTTTTAATTCCTCGAATTAAATCCTGCATAAAGCCAAGTTTAGACATATCCTGCGCCTGTAAATGAGAAAACTCCTCCGGCAGATCATAAGGATCCATATCTTTGTATGCGGGGATGAGCATTTTCTTCTGACCTTGCTTGATAAGAGCAAGATAACGGCTCCATTCGTTTTTAACCCAAACGGCGTTAAAATATTCAGGTTTTGTACCAAGAGCAACCATTACTTTTGCAGAGTTAAGTGCTGCAAAAATGTAAGGTTCATAGGCTGAACCAAGTTTGTCTTCGAGGGTGATGCGAGCAAAAAACACCTTGAACCCTTCTTGAGTCAACTGATGGTACAAATCATTTGCCAATACGCTATCGGGAGTACGACGACCATTATTGTCGGTTTCTTTATAGCAAATGAAAACATCAAAAGGCTCTTCTTTTTGAGAAATTGCAAGGATGCCTTTTTGGATTTCGTTGATTGCTTTTGCCTCTTTTTCGTAAACAGCTTTTTGATAAGAGTCTGCATTATTCAAAGCAGACTTATAATTATCGTCGTCAAATATCGATGTAAACTGAGCACGATTAACCGTCGGCACTCGTTTGTGAGAAGAAGGATCCTCTACATACTCAATGCCGTAACGACAAAGAACAAGCGACCAATATGCTTCGGCATCTGTATTATCCTCATTGAGAATCTGTTCATAGATCCCCATCGCTTTGTCAAATTCGTTGTTGCGACGAAAATGGTTCGCTCTGTCGTACATATTTGCACGTTTTTCGTCGTCAAGTTTAGGGAGGGTTTGCTGAGCACCACAGTATTCGCACTCAACAACCGTTTCATTATTTTGAATTTCTAATGCGCCACCGCACATTTTACACTTAAATATTGCCATTGTGTTTATCTCCTCGTCTGTAGAAATTGCGGATATTTTCAAAAAGCAGCTCTAAATCTTCTAATGCATTATTTTCTATGGGTATATGTATTGTAATAGATCCTTGTTCTGTAATTATTGAATTATTCATATTGTTTACGGCCTCATTTACGTCAATATAATAAAAGCTGTAAGGTTTGGTTATGGTTGCATACAATAAAAGTATAGGAATGTTATTCTGTCGTGCATATTTTGCGTTTGATGATTAAATTGAGCAAGATACAACATTTTTGTTTTTGAGCGGCTGTATCGTATTTGAAGTTCCCTTGATCTGTACTAAGGCAATCTGACCCGTTGGCTCACCCTCACAAAACAGCTCGATCAAACCATCAATTCCATAATCTCTTTCTGATAACTCTCTGAAAAGAGCATCGCCGTTTTCATAGTAATTATCAACTACACTCCTAATATAATCTCTTGTTTTTGTTTCGATAACGTGTGAAGAAATACGAGACATCATTTCAACAACCTACACTTTTTATTTCTATCATCAACCAATATAATAACTTCATTAGCGGTCTTTTTAACGGTTTCAAGGTTATTGTCATTTACAGCAGTTGTAAGCTCGGCAAATTTAAGTGTGATTTGGCTTTCGGTGGCGACTAAAGCATCATCACTCATCGGGTCGGAATATCGCACCGCCTCGTAAACCTTTTTGCATTCACCTTTAATCTCTTCGGTTTGTGCTCTTGAAATTAAGCCTTCTGCATCGACAGTCAAGGATTTGATAAAAAAGGTCTGTAATTTGATTTTATCATCAATGGCAGATACGGCATCTGCCGCAGCGCTTGCTTTGATAACGGCTATTGCCACAACAGCAAGCACAATAGCACAAGCTATTACGCCCACCCAATACGGCAGAGGCGAAATAAGCATACATAAGCCGCCAATAACAAAAGAAACAATTAAACCTGTCCAACTTAATGAGATTAAAGGAATATTGTAAAACAGTTTTTGCAGATTCTTAGCGTTAAAAGCAGTTTTTGCACAAACAAGTTGACCTATAAAGGCTAAAGTTATAAAAACATAACCCACCCAAAATGACGGCGTATATTTCTCTTGATTTATCCATCCAACAGAAACAAAAGCAATAATATTGAATATGACTAACAGAATCGCCCAAATAGCAAAATATGATTTAAATGTTTTCTTCATTTCAATTCTCCTATATTACAGTTTTTCGCCACATTCAAAGCAGAACTTAGCACCGTTCGGGAGTTCTGCGCCACATTTAGCGCATTTGGCGATAAGGGCAGCCCCGCATTCCATACAGAATTTACCCTTATTGGTTTTCTTTCCGCAAGTGGGACAAACAATCTCGTTTTCATTCAGTAATTCTATTTTGGTGCCACACTCAAGGCAGAATTTTGAATTTTCGGGAACTTCGCTATTACAGTTAGGACAAGTGATTTTAGCAGTTTGTTGGGGTTGTTCGTTTGTGGGCATAGCACCAAAACCTTTGAACATTTCGCCCATCTGCCCACTTACTGCTCCGGCGGCAGCCATACCAACACCAAGGCCTATCATATCGCCGGCAACACCGCCACCGCCGCCGCTGATATTCATATTACCAATGCCTTCTGCGTAAGCCTTTTGCACTTCTGCTTGAATGACGTCCTTTTCGGTATATCCCTTTGCTCGCATAACTTCAGCTTCTGCAAAACCGGACATCTTTGTTACTTGAGCTTCTGTTTGAGCACGAATAAGTTCTCGCTCGGCTTCTCTGCGAGCCATTTCGGTAACGGTTGTTTCTTGCTCCAAAACAGCCTGTCTTTCTGCAGCGGTAATACTTGCTTGCGATTCAGCCATTGCAGTTTTTATAGTTGTTTCAGCTTCAACCATCTTTTTCTGTAAAGAAATGGTATGTAGTTCACGAATGCGTTTAAAGTTTGGATCACTTTCAGGCAAAACAACGGTAGTTACATAAAACTCAGGGATTGTAAGACCGTATTCTTCAAAACCGGGAAGAATACTAGTCCTCAAAACATCAGATAGTAATCCAAGGCTTTCATCAACCTCAAGAATATTTATGTTTTGCGACTTAATACAACTTGAAAGGTTAGTTTTAACCGCTGTTGAAATCAAGGGACGGAATGAGGCTGATAACGATTTTGTAAAGCCTCCATTTCTATCATCCCAAGCGATACCTTTCATTGTTCCAACTATTTTTACAAGCAACTTACGAGGATCAGAAACCATTAGGTTCATTTCACCTGAAGCACCAATTTCAAGCGGAACGCCGAAAACAGGTTCAATGAATCTTACCTTGGTATCTGTCCCCCATTTGACAGCCATCTGAACTGTTTTATTTATAAAATAAACTTCGCAATGAAACGGTGTTTCGCCGCCGGTAGCACGATTAAGTGCTTTGCCAAGTTTGGGAATGTTTTGTGTTTCAAGCGTATAGCGGCCGGGGCCAAACAAATCAAGAGCCTGACCGTTCATAAAGAAAATTGCCTCTTGCGACTCATGAACTATTAATTGGGTAAGACTGTTAAAATCTTCCAAGGGATGTTTCCATATAAAAGTGCTGTTATCCCCTTCGTATTTAATAATTTCGGCAATCTGTGCCATTTAACTACCTCCTTGTAATTATTTTGAACGTAACATAATCCATATTATGTTGTAGTTCGTTGTAAAAAAGAAACGCTCACAATAATATTGTGAACGATTGCAACTAAAAATGGGTATAAAAAGCCAAGCCTTTTCAGTTTTTGAGTTTGAGAAGGCTTATTTGTGCTATGTTAAATTCGACAATTTTCTGACAAATCATACTTTTCTCATCAAAAACTCTTGTGTTTTTCTTTGAAATAGTGTATACTGTATTAGTAAAATTAGGTTGGGATTAGCCTTAAGTATGTAAAATTGCAACATAATATGGATTATGTCATTGCCGCCGTTTTCGGTGGCTATTTTTTTAATAAGGCAAAGTCGTCATTCAGCGAAGCTATATTATTAACCGCATATTTTCCATTCGTTTGCGGTGTTCGTTGCCGGTGGTGATAATATAAATTCGTGTGGTGTTGATGCTACTGTGACCGAGAATATCAGCGAGCTTGGCAATGTCCTTTTCGATGCCGTAGAAAGTTCGTGCGAACAAGTGTCGCAGATTATGAGGAAACACCTTTTGCGGATTTACCCCCGCCTGCTCGCAAAGGCTTTTCATTTCCCGCCAAATGTTAGTACGGCTTACAGGCTTGCCGCTTCGGGTTATAAATATTGCACCCGATGATATGTTCTGCTCTGCTGCATAGCGGAGCAATTTCTTTTGCAGTTCTCTGACAATGAATACCGAGCGTGTTTTACCTTTGAGTGAAACGACGGCTTCTCCGCATTTTACCGCTTCTATCGTGATATATTGCAGTTCGCTTACACGAATACCCGTTCCGCATATTGTTTGGATCAGCAGGTTCAGACGCTCATTGCCTTTTTGTTTGGCGGTGTTTAAAAGTCGCATATATTCCGCTTTGGTAAGCTCCTTTTCTTCGGGACAGTATATCTGCCGTTGGAGTTTGATGGACTTCACCTTCAAATCCACCCAACCGAGAAACGAAAACAGTCCGTTGATTGATGCCAACATTGAATTGATACTCCGTGCGGCATAGTTTTCGGAAAGCAGATTGTTTTTGTAGGTGATAACTGTTTCCTTTGTTATCTCCTCATTACCCATATATGTAGCAAACGCCCTTACATCACGGATATATTTTTCTATGGTATTTTCACTCTTTTCCTCATTTTTGAGATAACCGGCAAATGCTGATATTTGTTTTTCTGTTATAATTCGTCCTTCCATTTTATTTACCTCCGAATAACATTTTACTCAAAAGTATGAAAACAAAAAAATTGTCACCATATTTTCAGGTAAATACAAAGACATAGTCGAATGTACCGATTTCAAGCATAATAACAGCCCCTCATATAAGAAACGGTGCAACCCCTTTCACGGGGTTACACCGTAACTCACAAAAAATACATCCTTGCGTGGTCGCCCTAAAAAACTATGCTTTTACAGCTCCCGTATTAATCAGCTTTTCTTGAACTGCTGCTTCATTCGCTGTTCCTTGGAAAGAATTTTCTTTCTCATTCTTATGCTTTGAGGTGTAACCTCAACAAGCTCGTCGTCGCCGATAAATTCAAGCGACTGCTCAAGGCTCAAAACCGTGTGCGGAACAAGCCTCAACGCCTCATCACTGCCGGAGGCACGTGTATTTGTCATTTGCTTTTTCTTGCAAACGTTGCAAACAAGGTCTTCGTTTTTAGAAGATTCGCCTACAATCATACCCTCGTAAACCTCAACACCGGGCCCTATAAAGAGTCTGCCGCGGTCTTGCGTATTAAAGAGACCGTAGCCTGTGCTCTCGCCTGTTTCGTGCGCAATTATGGAGCCGCGCTCGCGCATTTGAATATCGCCCTTATAAGGCTCATAGCCGGCAAAAAGGTTGTTCATAATACCGTTACCGTTTGTATCGGTCATAAACTCGCTTCTGTAGCCGATAAGACCTCTTGCGGGAATTTTAAATTCAATATGGGTGGAGCCGCCGTCGCGAACATCCATATTTTCAAGCTCGCCCTTTCTTGAGCCGATTTTTTCCATAACAGCGCCTACATAATCCTGCGGAACCTCAACTATAAGAAGCTCCATAGGCTCTAAAAGCTGGCCGTTTTCGTCACGCTTATAAATTACCTTGGGATTTGAAACCTGGAATTCATACCCTTGGCGGCGCATTGTTTCAATAAGAATCGAGATGTGAAGCTCGCCTCTGCCGGAAACCTTAAAGGAATCCGTTGTTTCTGTTTCTTCAACACGCATACTTACGTTTGTTTCAACCTCTTTAAACAGTCTTGCACGAATGTTTCTTGAGGTAACAAACTTACCCTCGCGCCCGGCAAAGGGACTGTCATTAACCATAAAGTTCATTGAAATCGTAGGCTCGTCTATTTTAACAAACGGAAGCGGATCGGGCTTACCGAGCGCGCAAGCCGTTTCGCCTATATTAAGCTCCGCAATGCCCGACACGGCAACAAGGTCACCCATTTTTGCCGATTGGCATTCAACCCTTTTTAAGCCCTCAAATTGGTAAAGCTTTACAACCTTAACATTTTGAACAGTGCCGTCCTGCTTGCAAAGAGTAACCGTTTCACCCTCATTAACACTGCCGCGCTCTACCCTGCCAACACCTATTCTTCCGAGGTAATCGTCGTAATCAAGGCTTGAGAAAAGAAGCTGCAAATCGCCGTTTACATCACCGCAGGGAGGCTCAATGTTTTCGAGAATAGAGTCAAGAAGCGGTCGCATATCACCCTCACGGGTGTCAGGCTCAAGTGAAGAATAGCCGTCACGAGCAGACGCGAACACAACGGGAAAGTCTATTTGGTCATCGTTTGCACCAAGCTCTATGAAAAGGTCAAGAACCTCGTCAATAACCTCTCTCGGGCGTGCGCCGGGACGGTCGATTTTATTAATAACAACAATAGCCTTTTTACCTAAGGCAAGCGCCTTTTTTAAAACAAAGCGTGTTTGAGGCATACACCCCTCAAACGCATCAACAAGAAGAAGAACGCCGTCTACCATCATCATAATGCGCTCAACCTCACCGCCGAAATCCGCGTGACCGGGAGTGTCAACTATGTTGATTTTAACATCCTTATAATGAATTCCCGTATTTTTTGAAAGAATTGTAATGCCGCGCTCTCTTTCGAGGTCGTTTGAGTCCATAACACGCTCTTCAACCTGCTCATTTGAGCGAAAAATACCGCTTTGACGAAGAAGCTGGTCTACAAGAGTGGTTTTACCGTGGTCAACGTGGGCTATAATGGCAACATTTCTTATATCTTCTCTTTTACTCACATTTTCACCTTCAAAAAAATTACAATAAAAATTATTTACAAAAGCTTAACGCCCTTTTTTAAGCACTCTTCCTTCATTTTTTCGGGCCAAAGCGAAGCCTGAACCTCACCTATATGCTCTTTTCCGAGAAGAAGCATACAGGTTCTTGACTGACCTATACCGCCGCCTACTGTAAGCGGAAGCGTATCATTTAAAATAAGCTTATGATATTCATATGCAAGGCGCTCTGTTTTACCGGATTCACTAAGCTGAGCCTCAAGAGAAGCCGAATCCACTCTAATGCCCATTGAAGAAATTTCAAACGAATCTTCCAATACGTCACTGTAAAAGAGAATATCACCGTTTAAGCTCCAATCGTCATAATCGGGCGCTCTGCCGTCGTGGGGCTTGCCGTTTTTAAGCTTACCGCCTATTTTCATAAGAAAAACGGTTTTGTGCTCCTTTGTAACGGCTTTTTCACGCTCCTTGGGCGTAAGAGACGGATACATTTCTTCAAGCTCGGAGGTTGTAACAAAGAAAACCTCACGCTTAAGCGTTGTTGTAACCTCGGGAAAGGCTTTTTTCACATCGTCAAGAGTGTCGCAAAGCGCATTTACTATTTTAACGACAATGCTCTTAAGAAAGTCAACATTGCGCTGCTTTCTTGTTATAACAAGCTCCCAATCCCACTGGTCAACATATATAGAGTGGAGATTGTCAAGCTCCTCGTCACGCCTAATGGCATTCATATCGGTATAAAGCCCTTCGCCTGCCGAAAAGCTGTAATTGTAAAGCGCAAGTCTTTTCCACTTTGCGAGTGAATGAACAATAACGGCATTACCTGCCTCGGGCATATTTTTCACATCGAACGAAACAGCGCGTTCAACACCGTTAAGGTCGTCATTAATACCGCTGTCGGCTGTAACAAAAAGCGGAGCCGAAATTCGTTCAAGGTTTAAAGCAGCCGCGAGCTTATCCTCAAAGGTATCGCGAACAAGCTTTATAGCCTTTTGAGTATCTCTTACGGAAAGTGTGGATTTGTAACCATCGTTTAACACAAGCATATAAATGCCCCCGTTCATAAATAAATACACTTTATTATAGCACAATTGTCGTAATAATCAAGATTTTTTATTACAGCAGATGAAAAAAATCAACAAAAACACGCGCACGTAATTATTCAATTTGACGATTTTTTATTGCAACTTGATAAGCTTGCGGATATTTGGTAGAATATAAGCATATTTCCCCGGGATGTGGTAACTTGAAATTCAAAAACGTTCTTCTTGCAAGCGACTTTGACGGAACATTAAAAAACGACTGCGGCGAAATAACCCCTGAGGTTATTTCCGCAATTAAATATTTTATGAATGAAGGCGGACTTTTTACGGTTTGCACCGGAAGAATTTACCAAGGCTTTCACCTTTACAGCAGTGAATATATCAATGCGCCCGTGCTTCTCGGAAACGGTGCTATGGCGTATGATTACGAAAACGAAAAAATCATTTTCAATGATGCGATTAAAGACGAGGGTGTAGCGCCACTTGAATATATTTATAAAAAATTCCCCGATACGGCTTTTGAATTTTACGCATTTGAATGCGTTTCTGCACTAAACCCCGAGGAAACCTCCGTAAGGCACTTTACAAGTCAGGATATTGAATTTAAAACCGTAGCCTCGGTAAAAGAAGCTCCGCGCCCGTGGACCAAGGTAATGCTTCACTCAAAGAAAAACAGTCAAAGCATTCAAAACGAGCTTGAAAAATTCCCCGAAATAGCCTTTTTAAGAACTACCGGTGAATATATTGAGGTATTAAAAAAAGGTGTAAACAAGGGCACGGCACTTTTAAAGCTCGGCAAGGCTCTCGGATGCGAAATCGGCAACATATACGCCGCAGGAGACGGCTATAACGATGTTGATATGCTTGTTGCCGCCGCTGCCGGCTTTGTACCGGAAAACGGCTCAAAGGAAGCCCTCGCCGCAGCAACGCACGTAACGCGTTCAAACAACGAGGGCTGTATAGCACATGCAATTGAAATTTTAGATACCGTTTACTGAAATGCATAAAACAAGAGCGCGGAAGAGCCTAAGGCGGTTTAGCTCTTCCGTGCCCGTTTTTTATTACTTCAATTGTACGGCAATATCGTACTTCTTAGCAATCTGATGCGCGGTAGAGCCGTTTGTGCACTTTATTACAAGAGTTTCTTCAATTCCTCTGAAGGGCATATCGCCGAAATGAGTTACGGAATCGGAAATTGATATTTCTTTAAGCGAGGTACAATTTTCAAAGCAATAATCACCTATAGAGGTTGTGCCGAGCGAAAGGTAAATAGACCTTAACGATTTGCAGCCCGCAAAAGCCGAGCGACCGATTGTAACCTCGTCTCGTCCGAGAAAATAAACGACCTCAAGCTTTGTACAATTTTCAAAGGCATTATTACCTATTGTTTTAACATTAGCCGAAATCCACGCCTTTTCAAGAGTGCCGAGGCTAAAGCAGCCGTCTGCAATAGCTACAACGGGATAACCGTTTATAGAATCGGGAACTCTTACCGAAGCGTCATTACCGGTATATTTTGTAAGAGTGACGGTTTTCGCCGTATTGTCTATTGCGTAGCTGTACTCAATTACCTGCGGCTTTGTCGTTGTTTCGGTTGGTGCGGTAGTTGTCGTAAGCCCCGGATAATTGTAATAATCCGACGGGAACACATATATGTACGAAACATTCGGCTTGGTGTCACCCGTTACGCTTACGGGCGCCTCTGTTGTTGACACCTCAGTTGTGCTTGTGGGTATATCAAGACTGTTTATATAGTCATTCCAATCAAAAATAGACGGCTGTAACGTTACAATGAGACCGCTGTTTGTTGTACTCTCCGACGGTAAGGTCGTGCTTTCACCGCCCTGCGGCTTTGAACGCGACGCCGAAATAATACCTACGGTGACAATTGCCGCGACAAGAATAAGCGCTACCGCCACAGAAATTACAATTTTAGTTTTTTTCTTCATTTTTATACTCCCGTAAAAAGTATTTCTTTTGACATTATACATTATTCTTTTGAAAAAGTACATAGTATATTTTAACTAAAATATGAATTTTTTAAAATATACGCATTCTCGCCCCGCCGAGCGTGTTATTTTTCTTTTTTTCACAGTATATTCCCCGTTGAAATAATTAAAAATTTATGTTATTATATTTTAAAAATAGAGATTTTTCACGAAAGAGGTTTTTGTATGCTCAAATCATGGTACAAGGAAATGGCTGTTTATCAGGTATGGCCGCGCTCGTTTTGTGACGGTAACGGTGACGGCATAGGCGACCTTAAAGGCGTGCTTTCAAAGCTCGATTACATTAAAAGCCTCGGTGTTGATGCAATATGGTTTTCGCCGCTTTACAAGTCACCTCAAAAGGACTACGGCTACGATATCGCCGATTACAAAAGCATTCAGCCCGAATACGGCACGCTTGAAGACTTTAAAGAGGTTTTGAGTGAAGCTCACAAGCGCGGTCTCAAGGTTATTATGGACCTTGTTGTAAACCACACTTCCGACAAGCACGAATGGTTTCTTGAAAGCTTAAAGGGTAAGGATAACCCTTATCACGATTATTATTATTGGAGAAAGGGCAAGGGCAAAAGACCGCCGAACAATTGGATGTCCACCTTTGCGGGTCCCGCGTGGGAATATAACAAGGAGCTTGACGAATATTACCTTCACCTTTTCGCCGTAGAACAGCCTGACCTCAATATGGACAACCCCAAGGTTCGCGAGGAAGTTAAGGACATTATGCGCTTTTGGCTTGATATGGGCGTTGACGGCTTCAGAGAGGACGTTATAACCTTTATTTCAAAGCGCGAGGGTCTTCCCTCAAGCCCCTATTGGATTCCCGTCGCAACCGGCATTGAAAATTATATGCACGGACCGCACCTTGACGAATATCTTTTGGAATTCAAAAACGAGGTTCTTTCAAATTACGATTGCGTTACAATCGGCGAAGCACCTATGATGACAACAAAAAAAGCCTTAAACCACATAACAGAGGGCGAAAACCAAGAGCTTAATATGATGTTCCATTTTGAGCATATGGCGGCAGACTGCTTTATGTACAGCTGGCTTAAAACCGCCTTTAGCTTAAAAAAGCTTAAAAAGGTATATACACGTTGGCAAAACGACCTTTACGGTAAGGCATGGAATGCGCTTTACATCGAAAATCACGACCAGCCACGAATAGTAAACCGCTACGGCAGCTTAAAATATCGCGAGGAAAGTGCAAAAATGCTTGCCGTTATGTATATGTGCCAATGCGGCACGCCGTTTATTTATCAGGGCCAGGAAATAGGTATGACAAACCTCGGACTTGACAATATAGATGATTATGTAGACGTTTCCACAAAAAACAATTACGGCGTTGCAAAGGCAATTTTAGGCGAAAAAAAGGCAATTGAGCTCGCAAAATACGCCTCGCGTGATAACGCAAGAACACCCGTTCAATGGAGCGGCGAAAAAAATGCCGGCTTCACAACCGCCGACAAGCCGTGGTTTTTTGTTAACGAGAATTACAAAGAAATTAACGTTGCCGCACAGGAAAACGATCCGGACTCAATTCTCAACTTTTACAGAAAAGTTATAAAATTCAGAAAAGAGCATGAGGTTTGCATTTACGGCGACTATAAAGAGCACTTTAAAGAAAGCCGCGAGCTTTTTGTTTACGAACGGAATTACGAGGGTAAAAAAATGCTTGTAATTTGCTCCTTTACGGAAAAGCCCGTATATTTTAAAGCACCCGAGGGCTTTGACCTTAAAAAGGGTGAGCTTGCTCTTTGCAATTACAATTACCCCGCTCTTTCCGATAATTCCTTCAAAACAAAGCCATACGAAACAAGAGTATATCTGTTTTAAAATCCGATTTAAAAACGAAAAACAGGCTGTAAAAAACACAAGTTTTTACAGCCTGTTTTTTCATGCCGTTTTATGCGCTCTGCGCTTTTTATATTCTCTTTTGCTTTTCATAAACCGCGCGCCTATACGCTATATTCAAAACAAGAATAACGGTTTTTCATCATCTGTTTTTTACAAGCAAACTGCAAACACCGACACGGTAGCACCATTCACCTACGCTATTTACCGTCGAGACTTCTACGTGTAATCTCGATTTTTCGCAATTTTCAAGATTCTTACAAACCCGCCCTAAAAACAACGCCGCGGTTTGGCGTTCTGTTTTTTTAATTTCTTCAGCAATAGTATTAATAAAATCCCGCTGAATGTCCTTAAAACTTCAACGGGATTTTGCTCTTTGAATCAATAAATATTGTAATATAAATCCGAGGGCTTTGTAACGTGGTTCAAGGGGTTTGCCCAATCGCCGTTAATAAGAAGACCGAAGTGAAGGTGCGCGCCGAACGAATAGCCGGTATCGCCGGCATAACCGATAACCTCACCCTGCGTTACGTAATCACCCGAATATACCGCAACCGACGACATATGCGCATAATACGTTTTAACACCGTTGCCGTGATTTACAACAACATACAAGCCGTAGCCGTAATTCCAACCGCTGTGGTAAGCAACCTCAACCGTGCCCGCCTTAGAAGCAACTATCTTTATACCGTATGTTCCGCCGCTTCTGCAAATATCAACACCGTTGTGCATTTTTGTCTGACCGTCGATTGTTCTCCATCCGTAAAGCGAAGAAACATATGTACCCGAATACGGCAAGGGCCAAATCATATCGCCGGTTTCACCGGAGCCGGTTTCGCCGCTTTCGCGCTCTGCGGCGGCAATCTTTTCCTCATACTCGCGAATTGAATCCTCGCCGCGCTCAATAGCAGCCTGGTACTCATCACTATCCGCTTTGTAAGAGTTTACAATGCTCATTACCTTGTCAAGCTTTGACTGAATTTCATCCTCGGAGTCCTGAATCACCTGACGTGCATCAACCTGAACCTGCTTTTTTTCTTCAAGTTCCTTTTTGCTTTCATCAAGTTCGGCAATTTTAGAAGCCTTGGTCTGCTTCATACCGTTAATTTCGTCTACCTTTTTTTGGCAGTCGGCAATACTTTCTTCAAGAGATTTAACAAGCTCATCGTCATGCTCCGCAACGCGCTTTAAGAACTCGACTCTTTCAAGATATGATTGATATTGAAAATCATCCGAAGTAAGAAGATATTCAAGAGCGGAATTCGCACCCGACATATAGCTCGCTCTTATTCTTTCACCTAAAAGAACGTAAGTGTCGGATATTTTCTGCTTAACCTCCTTAACCTGCTCATCAAGCTCGGCTATTTGCTTATCAAGAGCTTCAATCTCATTGTTAATTGCCGTAATTTGAGCATCTACGGCATCAATATCCTTTTGAATGACCGCTATTTTGTCATTATAAAGATCGATTTGCGACTGCAAAGCATCTATTTGATCCTGGTAAGCGCCGACCTCGTCATCATACGCCGATGCCTTAGCCTCAAGCTCTTCTATTCTTTTTTTATTCTCTTCGATTTGATCCTTAATATTTTCAATACTTTCTTCGTATTCTTTTTTTTGTGATTCGGTTAACGCCGAAGCGGTAAAGGAAAATATGGTGAAAAGCATAACAAGTGCCATAACAAGGCACAATATTTTACCTTTTAAGCCTTTAGTCGTTTTCAACAACATTTTCATGCTCCTTTAAGTATTTGTTAAGGGAAATAGCACTACCGAAGGCGCCTATAAACACGCCGATAAACACGAATACCGCAAGAATAATCCAAATACAGCTGAGGAATTCCACAGGCTTTCCGCCGAGCGGTCCCAAAATACTCTCAAACCAAATACTCGCGACCTCATAAACACCGTATTGAAGTGCAAGAGCAATTACAGCGGAAAAAATTCCGAGAAGAACTCCCTCTACAATAAATGGCCAGCGAATAAATGAATTTGTGGCGCCAACAGCCTTCATAATGCTTATTTCAAGACGTCTGTTAAAAATTGTGATTCTTATTGTGTTTGAAACTATAAAGAGCGAAACAAAGAAGAGTATTGCCACAATTCCAAGGCTTATATACGTAACGGCGTCTCGAATATTCGCAAGCTTTGAAGCAAGCGCGCTGTTCTCCTGAATTTCAAGAACATTGTCAAGTGCGCGTATTTTCCCAACCGTTTCGTCAAAGCGCTCAATATCATCAACCGTTATTTTGTATGCATCGGGAAGAATATCCTCCGGCAAGCCGCTTAAAATATCAATCTTGTCACCGTAGGATTCGAGCTGGCGCTTTAACGCCTCCTCCTTCGGAACGAACTCAACATTCAAAACATTTTCGGTATTGCGAAGCTCAACTCCCAAAAGCTGTGTTGCGGCATCGTCGGCATTATCGTCAACATATGCCATAACAATGTTTTGACCCTCGATGATATCAAGAAGAGAGTTGATGTTAAGGTAAATAAGCGTTCCCGTTCCCACAATTATAAGGCACGAAACCAAAACGACAACTGTTGCAAGTGAAAGAAGCCTGTTCACCCAAATATTTTTAAAGCCCTCTCTTGTTAAGTACGAAAGACTTGTACCCTTCATTATTCATCACCCCCATCGGTCTTTTTATCTAATGAAACACCGTAGGTTTCCATAAGATAATCAAAATCGTCGGTGCTGTCATCACTGAAATACGAGCCGACTGCATCCTCAAGCTCGCCATATTTATAAGGCTCGACATCAAGATGTGAGGCATCGGGATAATCCGACTCAACACAGCCGTTTTTGATTGTAATAACGCGGTGGTTAAAGGTTTTTACAAGATGATAATCGTGAGTTACCATAACAACGGTGGTTCCGTCGGCATTAATATGATTTAAAAGGTCAACAATTTCGTATGACATTTTTTGATCAATGTTACCCGTAGGCTCGTCCGCAATAATCATACTTGCATTGTTTGCAAGCGCCCTTGCAAGAGCCACTCTTTGCTGTTCACCGCCCGAAAGCTGATTCGGAAGTGAGCGCGCCTTTGAGTTTAACCCAACAAGCCCCAAAAGATACGGAACGCGCTTTCTTATGGCACTTTCTTTAGTGCCTATAACACGCATGGCATACGCTATATTGTCATAAACATTCATTGAGGGAATAAGCCTGAAATCCTGAAAAACAATTCCGAGCGATCTTCTGAAAAAGGGAATTTCGTGTTTTTTCATTGTATTAAGGTTGTAATTATTAACCTTTATAATACCTGAGGTCGGAATTTCTTCACGCATCATAAGCTTTAAAAAGGTACTCTTACCTGCTCCGGATGCGCCGATAATAAACACAAACTCACCGTTTTCGATGTTTATATTCAAATCCGAAAGCGCCTTTGTGTTTGTATCGCCGTAAATTTTGGTAACATTCTTAAACTCTATCAAAATTAACACCCAATTTCAAACATTTTAAAATTCATGGCAAAAAGTGTCCTCATTCATCCGCAAAAAAACGGATGCACTTTTTCAGCTGACATAATTATAGCACATCTTATTACAAAATGTAACCCTTTTCGTAATAAAATGTGCTGTGTTAACTAAAATGTAACAGTTAATTCTTTAAAAGAATTAAAAATTAATACTTAACGGGGTTTGCATCAAGATATTTCTTAACCATAAGCGCTACCTTGAACACAATAGCATCGTCAAACTCACGAAGGTCAAGACCGGTAAGCTTTTTGATTTTTTCAAGTCTGTAAACAAGAGT
>CAYQPJ010000032.1:0-17047 GCA_964419515.1 uncultured Eubacteriales bacterium | reverse complement strand
ATTGCGAAAAATTGCCATTCAAAACCGTATGGAGTTCGACTCTCGCCACCCTAAATAACAAAGCAGATAATAATGCATTTTAATTTTTTCGGAGTAAGGGTTAATTTAAGCTTTACTTTTTTTGCGCTGATTATTTTTGTTACAGCTACAAAAAACGCAACTGAAATTTTGCCCTGCTTTTTATGCTCACTTCTTCATGAGTGTGGCCATTTCGTTGCGCTGTTTTTACTCGGTGAAAGAAATGTTATAATGGATATCGGTTTTTTCGGCGGCGAAATAAAAAGATTGAACGGAATTAAAACAAATTATAAAAAGGAGTGTATTGTTCATTTGGCCGGACCCATTACAAACATAGTTCTCGCCGTCATATCAAAGCTCTTTTTATTTCCAAAGCTTTCTTCTGTAAATGCTTCAATCGGGATTTTTAATCTTTTACCTATTTCCTGCCTTGACGGCGGTAGAGCACTTTTTTCCCTCTTTTCGTCTTTTTTCACACAGAAGGTATCATATACTGTAAGCTCTGCGATTTCATATACAGTTTGCATTCCGCTCATTATATTATCATTACTTCTATTGATTGAAAATAAAGGCAATTTACAATTAACTCTTATATTGATTTATGTGTTATTATTATTAATTATAAAAAAATAAAAGTATAACTTGATAAAACACTTAATTTATTGTAATATATATCTATACTTAATTTTTCGGAGAATTTATATGCTTAGTGAACAAATTGAAAAAATACTCCCGCTTGTACAAAAGCCCGCGCGTTACACAGGTGGCGAATTGAATTCCGTAGTTAAAAATAAAAATGAGGTGGATATACGCTTTGCCTTTTGCTTTCCCGATACATACGAAATCGGTATGTCTCATCTCGGTATAAAAATACTTTACAGCCTTATTAATTCACGAGATAATTATTGGTGTGAACGGGTTTTTGCACCATCTGACGATATGGAGAAAATAATGCGCGAGCGTTCAATACCTCTTTTCGGTCTTGAAAGTCGCGATTCGTTGGCGGATTTTGATGTTATAGGCTTTACACTCCAATATGAGCTTTCTTACACAAATGTCCTTAATATGATAGATTTAGCCGGTCTTGAGGTCCGCGCCTGCAACCGTCCCGATACATTAGATGCACCCTTGATAATTGCCGGTGGACCATGCGTTTCAAATCCCGAGCCGCTTGCCGATTTTTTTGATGTATTTGAAATTGGCGAGGGCGAAGAGATGATGCTTGAATTTCTTGACCTTTTAAACGAATACAAGAAAAAAGGCGCAACGAAACACGAATTTCTTGAGGCGGCATCAAAAATCGAAGGAATATATGTACCGTCTCTTTATGAGGTTAAATATAACGAAAACGGTACTGTTTCGGAATACACTCCCACTTGCGGTGCACCTAAAACTGTAAATAAACGCGTTGTGGCAGATCTTGATACTATGTTTTACCCGGACAAGTTTGTTGTTCCCTTTGTTGAAATTGTTCATGACAGAGTTGTAGCCGAGATTTTCAGAGGCTGTATTAGAGGCTGTCGCTTTTGCCAAGCGGGCTTTTGGTACAGACCCATACGCGAAAAAACAATTGATACTATTTCCGCACAAAGCAAGCGCCTTGCTTGCACCTCCGGCTATGATGAGCTTTCTCTTTGTTCTCTTTCAAGCAGTGATTACACAAAAATCACGGAGCTCATTGAAGAGCTTTTGGGCTGGACCGTTCCGAAAAAGATTAATGTTGCGTTACCCTCATTGAGAATTGACAATTTTTCGGACGAGCTTAAAGAAAAGCTTGCTCTTGTCAGACGCTCCGGACTTACATTTGCCGCCGAAGCAGGTACCCAGAGATTGCGTGATGTTATTAATAAAAATATTTCCGAGGAAGAAATTCTCGAAACCTGCAGAAAAGCATTCGTCGGCGGCTGGACCGCCGTAAAGCTTTACTTTATGATTGGTCTTCCGACAGAAACCGATAATGACGTTGAAGGCATTAACATTATTTCTCAAAAGGTTGTAGATGAGTTTTATAAAAACCCCGACAGACCGAAGGGGAGAACCGTTGCCGTAAGCGCAGGTGTTTCCTCGTTTGTTCCGAAGCCCTTCACGCCGTTTCAGTGGGAGGCGCAAGATACTCGCGAGCAGTTAAAACGCAAGCAAGAGCTTTTAAAATCCACATGCACCTCCAAGAAAATAACCTTCCGCTTCCATAATACCGATATGACGTATATTGAGGCTGTTCTCGCGCGCGGCGACAGACGTGTTTCGGATGCGTTGGAGTGCGCCTGGAGAAGCGGCTGTACCTTTGACAGCTGGGATGATAAATTCAGCATCGACCGTTGGCTTAACGCCTTTGAAAGCACAGGTCTTTCGCCCGAATTTTACGCTAACAGAAAGCGCGAATATTCCGAGGTTTTACCGTGGGACGTTATTAATGCCGGAATCAGAAAAGAATTTTTAATAAACGAGAGTGAAAAAGCGCGCCGTGCCGAAACAACCGGTAATTGTCGTGAAAAATGTGCCGGATGCGGCTCGAATATGTTGAACGGAGGTAAGTGCGATGCGCTCTGTAAGAATATGGTTCACTAAAACGGGAACTGCAAAATACATTTCTCACCTTGACCTTACGCGCTGCATGATAAGAGCCTTCAGGCGCACTGATATCCCTCTTTGGTACACTGAAGGCTTCAATCCACATCCACACTTGGTATTTGCTCTTTCGTTACCACTCGGCGTTGAAGGTGTTTTTGAAGCCGTGGATATTCGTCTTGATGACGAAGATTATCCCGATTCACGTGTACTTGAACAATTAAAATCCACCGGCGTACCGGGTATTGAATTTGTGAAGGTTACTACACCGCAATTCAAGCCTCTTGATATCGCATTCGCTGATTACGAAATCATCGCACCGGAAAAAGCTAAAGACATAATCAACAAAAAACTCACTTCAAAAAGTATTTTAATCGAAAAGAAAAACAAGAAAAAAGAAATAAAAACAATTAATGTTTGTGAATATATTTCCAATGTAAGCTTTGAAAATAAAGATTCTGTCTTGCATTTTTATTTCAGACTTCCAGCAGGAAACGACTTTACGGTAAATCCTATTCTGTTTTGTGACTCAACATTCCGTGATACCGAGATAGATTCGCATTCATGCACCGTAAGACGTTTGGGACTTTTTTTAAAGGACGGTTCAATTTACAGATAAATCAGAAGTCCTCGGCATATACATTTATCGGTGATTTTTTTGAAAAAGCTTTTTCTTATACCGATTTTTTTAATATGCACTGCAGTTTCGCTTACCGTACTTTTCAATAATAGTGAAATAAACAAAACAGCTTCACTTTCAACAACACAAAAAGCTGCGCCCGTTATTGTAATCGACCCCGGTCACGGCGGCTTTGACGGCGGCGCTTCCTCATCCGACGGAACTCCGGAAAAGGATATTAACTTAAATATTTCTCTTTATTTAAGAGATTGCCTTAAGTGCTACGGCTTTAATACCGTGCTTACGAGAGAAACGGATATGTCGCTTGAAAGCGACCCATCCGCAACGCTCAGGACGAGAAAAACCTCCGATATCCACAACAGATTCGATATAATGGAAAATACAGCTAATTCCGTATTTGTTTCAATTCATCAAAACCATTATTCTGTTGAAAAATACAGTGGCGCGCAGGTTTTCTATTCGCCCGGCGATTCAGAGCACTCGTCACTTCTTGCCGGGTGCATTCAAGCCTCGATTATTTCAGATGTTCAGCCGAATAATACCCGTTTAATCAAGGAATGCGGAACCTCCGTTTACCTAATTTACAATGCTGTTAAGCCTGCTGTACTTGTTGAATGCGGTTTTCTTTCAAATAATGCCGAGGCAGAAAGCTTAAAATCCACAGATTATCAAAAAAAGCTTGCACGCGCAATAGCAAGAGGTATAATAGATTATTATAAACAGAGAGAGGCGGCTTAACCATAGGATATCGAGAGTCGAACTGCACACGCCCCCTAACTAAAAAATATCGGTCAGTTTTCACCAATGAGCATTGAGCCAAAGAGTCTTGTAAAGGGCGTTTTTTCAAGGACTTTTAATATTAGCTATACAAAGCAAATTAATACCGCAAGAGCTTTATACGGCAAACAACTGTATTTACCTCATTTTACCAAAAATAATATAATATCAGAGCTTTTACCAATACTCGAATACAATCCCGAACGCGATAGAGTTCTTATAGCAGGCCGAGTTGCCGAATGTATTTTAATAAGGCAGAAGTTCAATTAGCAAGGAGAATGGTATGGCAAAAAATAAAACAATTTACGTTTGTTCAAATTGCGGCTACGAGAGCGCAAAGTGGTACGGCAAATGCCCAACATGCGGTGAATGGGATTCACTTAACGAAGAGCAGATTATTGATACGCCTGTTTCAAAGCAAGCTCATTCATCTTTGCGAGGTTTTCCCGGTGCGCTTAAGCTTTCTCAAATAGATTCAAGCAGCGAGCTTAGATATAATACGGGCGTAGGTGAGCTTAACCGTGTTTTAGGCGGTGGACTTGTTAAAGGCTCTCTTGTTCTTCTTTGCGGTGACCCGGGAATCGGAAAATCTACGCTTCTTTTGCAAATTTGCGAAAAACTTGCTGCTAATATGACTGTTCTTTATGTCTCAGGTGAAGAATCTGCCTACCAGCTTAAAATGCGCGCAAAGCGACTCGGCGTAAATTCCGAAAAGCTTTTAATAATGACTCAAACAGATGCCGAACAGGTTTGCGAATACATACGTTCACAAAAGCCCGAGGTTGTTATGATCGACTCTGTTCAAACCATGAGTATAAATGATGTTTCATCAAGTGCCGGCAGTGTTACACAAGTTCGGGAATGCACAAACCTTTTTATGCGAACGGCAAAGAATAACGATATTTCGATTATACTTGTCGGTCATGTCAACAAAGACGGTAATATTGCGGGACCTAAGGTTCTTGAGCATATCGTTGATACGGTTTTATATTTTGAAGGCGAGCGCAACCTCTCATACAGAATTTTACGCGCCGCAAAAAACCGCTTCGGCTCAACAAACGAAATAGGCGTGTTTGAAATGACGGGGAAAGGGCTAAAAGAGATTGAAAGCCCGTCTCTTGCAATGATTTCCGGCAGGCCGTTAAATGTATCGGGTACGTGCGTAACTTGCCTTATAGAAGGCTCCAGACCCATTTTAGCTGAAATTCAAGGGCTTGCCACCGCTTCCGGCTTTGGAAACCCAAGAAGGATGTCAACGGGCTTCGATTATAACCGTATGGCCATGCTTATTGCTATTCTTGAAAAAAGAGCCGGCTACTTTTTCTCAAATACGGACTGCTATATTAATATTGTAGGCGGACTTAAAGCAGATGAGCCTGCTTGTGATTTAACCGTAGCACTTGCACTTGTTTCAAGCCTCAAAGATACAGTTATCGACAGCGGTACTATAGCCTTCGGAGAAATAGGTCTTGCCGGCGAAATAAGGACTGTTAATAATTGCGAACAGAGAATAAAGGAATGTGAACGCCTCGGCTTTAAGCGTTGCATAATTCCTCGTCATAATATTAAAAAACTCGATGCGGCTTTGTTTAAGGATATTGAGATTATCGGTGTAAGAAATGTACGCGAAGCCTTTGAGGTAGCAAGCGGTGGTTAAAAATAAAAGCTTTTTAAAAATACCGGGCTGTCCCGTAGGTGATATACAAACCGTCGCAATAGGGGAGGAGTATAATAGCATTGCCGAAGAGCTTTGCAAGCTTGGTATTAATACCGTATTTATAAAGAAAAATCCGGCACTCACAAAGGAAATTGCTTGCCACGCCGATATGCTCTTGCTTCATCTCGGCAAAAATAAATTTTATATTGATGAAAGTCAATCGGAATTAATTTCATTTTTAACCGAAAACGGTGCTTTTGTTCATATTAAAAAGGGGATAAGGTCACCATATCCTTTGGATATTGCTTTGAACAAGCTGATAATAGGAAATAATGCTTACGGTCTGTTTAACCGTGAAAATGAATCCGATCCCGAATTATTTGCAAGCTATAACATAATTAAAGCGAAGCAGGGCTATACAAAATGCTCAGTTTGCTTAGTTTCGGAAAACGCCGCAATTACCGATGATATTAATATGACAAGTTTGTTAAAAAAATCACAAATTGATGTTTTACAAATAGAAAAAGGCGATATTTATTTAAGTAAAAACCATTACGGCTTTATCGGAGGTACCGGCTTTAAAATAGGAAAAAATAAATTGTTTTTCACCGGCAATTTAAAGCAACATCGCAATTATAAGGAAATCAGCGATTTTTTGAAAAAGCATATGGTTGAGCCTGTTTATAATGAGTCATTACGTTTAACGGATATCGGCGGTGCAATTCAGATTTTTGAAGCTTAATATCGTATCAAAGCTTTTTATAAGCTTTAACAAGAATTTTAATTTTTAATACAAAGGATGATGGTACATATGAAAAACCCGGAAAAGAACGGCGTTGCAAAATTAGGCTATGCTGCGACAATGATTATAGTAACAACAGCTATTTTAATTTGTATGAAAAAATATAAGGAAAAATAATTTACTTTACAAAATAAATTTATGTGCTATAACATTTAAGCGCCTCGGGTGTTTGTTTCAACTTAGGCGTTCAGAGCTTACACACTATTTTCAGGCTATGGACTTGAGAGTTTTTATAATCTCTTCAAGGCTGTAGTCTTCGTCTTTTAGCCACGCAATTAGGGCTATGATTCTTCTAATAAGTAAATTTCTCTACCCCGAATTATACAAAATTTATAGCGTTTTGTATTGCAAAAAATAAAAAAATATAATATACTAAAAAAGAGCACCGAATGGTACTCGGTGCTCCCCGCTAAAATTTAGCGGTATCTCTTCTCGGCTATGCATTTTAAAAGCTCTAATGCTTCTTCAAATGTGTAGCCGTTCTCTTTTAGTTTCTCTAAAAGAGCACAAATTTCTTTGATGTTCACAAACTCACTCCTTTTTTTAAAAATTGGGATTGTAAGCGCGTCGCTTGCGCTTGCGCTTACAACCTCTAATTGTCATACACCAACTTTCTAAACCTAAAGTCAATTGACCGTGGGTTACAATTTAATTAAATTGTAACTCGCGAAAGCTATTGACTTTTGGGTTAGAAAGTGGTATGAAAAACAAAAACCCGCCTGCACGGGAGTGCACGAAACAGCCTCACTAAAGAAAGCGTGGCGGAGTGGAATGAACAAACGTTCAGAACTTCTAAGGGACTTAAAAAGCCTGTTGAAATTAATAGTAAAGGTTATCTTACTGAAAGTAGTTATACTCGGTCTGAAAACAGCGAAAGCCTTATTCAATTTTTCAACGAAACTTATATACCGTTTTACGAGAGTTGCAAGAAAATTAGGTTCACCGTGGACGGAGCTTCACAAAATCGAATGGTCAACGTTACTCAAGCTGTACGAAGGAAATAATGAAAAATGAAACTCTATGAATATGCGGAAATTGCAAGGCTTTTAAGTCGCGAATGCGCGAAAATTTCAGAAAATTTGATATTGCTTGAAAACTCGTGTTCGATATTTAAGAAAATGGACGAACTCGACCTTTTAGAACTGTTTGAACTCAAACTAAAATATAAATATTTTTCGGAGCTTGAACAAAAAATACTCCGACTGTGTGATTATTTGCTCAAAAATTCTGATGAATAGCTTGTCCTCTGAATTATACAAAATTTTTATTTTGTATAATTATTGCAATTTTTATAAAAGGGTGATATAATATAAAAAAGATTACACCCCTGCCGAAAAGGATGAGTTTTTATGAGACACGAAGAAATATTAAACCTATTACCACCTGTAGTAATTGATTTTTTGAATTATTACAGTGTAATTAAAAACCGTTCGGATTTGACTGTAAACGAATATGCAAATGATATTTTAACTTATTTACGATTTTTAAAGCTTGAGCGCGGTCTCGTTGACAAATATACGACGTTTGAAAAGATTGAAGTTCAAGACATCGAGCTTGAATTAATAAAAAGTGTTACTCTTAACGATGCCTATAAATATCTTGCTTATTGCAAAAACAACCGCGACAACAACGAACGAACCCGTGCAAGAAAAGTGGCAAGCCTAAAAATGTTTTATAAATTTCTAACCGTGCAAAAGGGCTTTTTTACAGATAATCCGCTACAGGAGCTTGATTCACCTCAAATCAAAAAATCCTTACCTAAGTACTTAACACTCGAAGAAAGCCTTGCACTTCTCAACGCTGTTGACGGCAAAAACAGAGAACGTGACTACTGTATAATCACCTTGTTTTTAAATTGCGGAATGCGTCTTTCAGAGCTCGTTTCTTTAAATCTTTCGGATATAAGAACAAACAATACACTTGTTGTAACAGGTAAAGGAAACAAAGAGCGCACTATTTATTTAAATGATGCTTGTGTTGATGCAATAAACGCATATCTCCCCGTCCGCCCCGTAGACGGCGTAAAGGACAAGAATGCGCTCTTTATAAGCAGGAACAAAAAGCGTATCAGTCCGAAAACCATTCAAGCAATTGTTAAAAGCACGTTAAACAAAGCCGGTCTCGGTGAGCGCGACCTTTCGACCCACAAATTAAGGCACACGGCTGCAACGCTTATGTATCAATACGGCGATGTTGATGTTCTTGCAATTAAAGAAATATTAGGACACGAAAACCTAAATACCACTCAAATTTATACTCATATTGTGGATGAACAGCTAAAAAAAGCAGCACAGGCAAACCCCTTAAGCAATGTAAAAGCGCCTCACAGAGGCGATTACACCACAACCGAGCGTGACGATTACAAACCTTCAAATAAAACCGAATAAGCTCCCGAAAAGCGTAAATGAGCCGGCATTTAGAGCGGCACCGAATACTACAGGCAAAAATTGCGGCAAACAGCTTTTTGAATACGATATTACAGAAATTGGTTTTTGCTTTTCACCCGTTCCCTCACGTAGCATCGAAAGTATTGTAAGTGACATTTTCGTAGCGGCGTTGCACGTTTTAATAAATGATGTAATTGCAAGTGCTATACCGGGAATGACGGCAAGCGCGGCAAACGCAACACCTTTTGAAGCATAGCTTGAAATTATAAGTGATATATAAAAGCCGCAGCATACGCCGAAAAACGCGATACACATATAAATAAACGGTGCACCGATGGCACAAAGTCCTAAAAGATACACAGTAAAAGGCATTAAGAAAAAAATTGAAAACAAATTTAAAAAATCTCTCAAAAAGCCTATTTCACTCTTTGTCCCGAGATACGATGACAACACAGCCTTCGGCACTTCAAGAAAAGACTCATCACTCCTCGATACCGTAAAGCAGCCTATAATTACACCACACATAAACAGTGTAAAATAAACAATTTGCATATAATCAAAATTCGGAAGCTTTACCTTTTTTGTGTTAAACATAATCCTCTTTTTTAACATACCTTATCACCTTTAATATCGTTTTTTTGAGTTTGCGGCAAGAATTCCGCCTATAGATGAAAATAATATTTGAAGCGCACCGATAATAACGGCACTTATCCCAATATCAAAACCCGAAAACGGAAAAAGTGAAAGAAGAGTAACCGTGGCAATAACAGCGCCGCTTAATCCTCCAACCGTTATTCCCCTACCCTTTACGCGTTTTTCTGCTAAATAGCCGCAAATCATTGATGATAACGCCGAAAACAAATACGATGTACAAAAAACAAGCTTAGGCTGTGAATTCATTTTGAAATAAATCAAAGAGGAAATAATAAACGAAGTCGCCGTAAGCATAATACCAAGCAAAATTGCCGGCAATGCAGTCTTTACTTTTTCAGTGACTTCAGCCTTTCCGTTACCTTTTTTAGAAACAGACATAAAAAAACCTCCGCATATCTTCATATAAAAAGATATGCGGAGCATTTTCTGTTTATGTCTTATTTTACATCTTCGCTGTCATCTTGAGGTTTAATCTCATCAACAGCGCCCTTATTCTTAACCTTTTTTGTCTTTTTGGGAGACTTACCGTTTACAGCAGCATCAATTGCCTCTTGCTCGTTCTGTTTCTTTTTAGCTTCCTCGGCAGCCTTTTTTTCTTCCTCCATACGGGCATTTGCAGTGTCATTTGTCTGAATTGCCCAACGGGTGAATTTCATTTTTGTTCTTTCGGCACCTGCACCTGTTTCAAGAACAATAGTGTCATCCTTAACGGTAACAACCTTGCCTACGATACCGCCGATTGTTGTAATTTCATCGCCGATTTGAATGGAGTCGCGCATGCTTTGTTCTTCTTTTTGTTTTTTCTTCTGAGGACGAATCATAAAGAAATACATAAGAACAAAAAGGCCGACCATCATAACAAGCGACCATATAGACGATTTGCCGTCAGTGCTTTGAGTTGCTGCGAGTGTTAAATAATTAATCATAACTTTCCTCCAAAATTAACATGCTCACTAATTATAACTCGTAACGAATAAATATACAAGCCTTTTTTGTAAATAATTTTCTTTTTTAAAAAATTTCTATATTCTGGTATCAAGAAGATCTGTATATTTCTCCTTAAACGCCGTAAAAGTACCTTTATCAAGCTCAAAACGTATTTTTTCCATAAGGTTATTGTAAAAATAAAGGTTGTGCATAACGCAAAGGCGCATTGCAAGCATCTCCTTCGCCTTGAAAAGATGACGAATATACGCTCTTGAAAACTTGCGACAGGTCGGACAATCACAGGTGGGATCTATAGGTAATGTATCCTTCTCATATTTTGCATTATTAATATTGATAATACCGCTCCATGTAAAAAGATGACCATGGCGCGCATTACGACTCGGCATTACGCAATCAAAAAGGTCAACTCCCCTACTAACGCCTTCAAGTATATTTCCGGGTGTGCCGACTCCCATCAAATAACGAATCTTATTTTTAGGAGCATATGGTTCAACAGCGGAAATAATTCTATACATATCCTCCTTAGGCTCACCTACCGCAAGCCCACCTATGGCGTAGCCGTCAAGATCAAGCTCAGCGATTCTTTGCATATGCTCAATTCTGAGATCATCAAACGTACAGCCTTGATTTATGCCGAAAAGCATTTGCTTTTTATTGAGTGTGTCACACCTCGCGTTAAGCCGCTCCATTTCCTCCTTACACCTCACAAGCCAACGCACTGTTCTATCGGCAGAGGCCTTTGCATATTCATAAGTAGCAGGATTTTCAACACACTCATCAAAAGCCATTGCAATTGTCGAAGCAAGATTTGATTGAATTTGCATGCTTCGCTCGGGACTTAAAAAAATCTTTTTTCCGTCAATATGTGAAGCAAAGGTTACGCCCTCCTCTTTTATATTGCGAAGCTTTGCAAGTGAAAAAACCTGAAAGCCGCCGCTGTCAGTCAAAATAGGACCGTCCCAGCCGGTAAACTCGTTAAGACCGCCAAGCTCCCTAACAAGCTCATCTCCCGGGCGAACGTGTAAGTGATATGTATTGCAAAGCTGAACCTGACATTTAATATCCTTTAAATCATATGCGGAAACAGCGCCCTTTATTGCGCCGCACGTAGCAACATTTTGAAAAGCGGGAGTTTGCACAACGCCCTTCACGGTATGAAATTCACCGCGCCTTGCGGTGCCTTCATTTTTTATAATTTTAAGCATTTTAAACCTCTTTTGTCAATATATATTTTACGACATTCTAATCAATTTTTCATCCTATAAGCATCACATCGCCGCTGCTTACGGGATATAAGATTGGTAACATCGTATAACCAATCGGTAATTTTAATTATTAAATTAAAAAATCCAGCAGGGCAAAATGCCCTGCTTGGTTAATGCGTTGAAGGACAAAATTCAACCTTTAATTGCATTCCCATTCCCTCGGCAAGTCGCTTTAATGTGCGAAGCGAAGGGTTGGCATTTCCGTTTTCCAATTTGCTGATATCGGCCTGTGCAATACCTGTACGCTCGGCTAAATCTTTTTGAGTAAGCCCTGCCGCTTTTCTGGCATCAAGTATAGCCTGAATAATTGCGAATTCGGGTTGAAGTTGATCATATTCTTTTTTGAATTCAGCATCGCTCATCTGTTCTGAAAGAGTCTCTTTGAAATTTCTCATCATTATTAAACTCCGATGTTATCCCAATCAATATCTTCGTCATTTACAAAACCGCTTTTTTCGGCTTGTGAAATTTGGCTTTTCTCTTCGTCAGTTACTTTGGTAAAATCGGGATCCCAAGCCAAAACCAACTTTTTAATAAATTCATAAGCAAATTGTTGCTCACTTTGCGGCAAAGCCTGCATAAGTTCGGCTGCTTGTATAACAATTGTTGACATCACAATTTCCTCCTGATTTTTATTTATAAATATCGCCACGGTTACCGATATCAATGATATAAATAATTTCAACAACTTCTTCAGACACCTGCTTGTAAATAATTCGCCATGATCCAACACGAAGGCGTTTTATTCCGTCACTGTATCCTTGCATTATTTTAATATCACCGGCAGGCGGAGTGGCGGTTAGTCCCGATATCGCTTCTCTAATTCGTGACACCGACTTTTTGTCTAATTTTGCAAGAAATTTTAAAGCATCTTTAGAATATTTGATTTGAAATTCCGTCATCTGTATTTTCTCCGTTTATATGTGGTTTATCCTATACTTAATTATATGGGATATATCCTATTTTGTCAATATATATTACAAGATATTTTTCATAAAATCTTATATACCATAAGTATCGGTTTAAACGCCTGTTTTGCCTTACCGATTGGATATCCATAGTTTCTAATTGGTAATTATACATAAATGAAGAAAATCACAAAGGCTTTATTGGTAGAAACATCACAAAATGAGGCAGCAATCGCCAAAGGAAAAAAATCTGTATTTTTCGTTTACGGCACATTTATACGCATTCATTGTTTTTTCATAACCGTAAAATGCCGAAACGAGCATTATGAGTGTGCTTTCGGGCAAATGAAAATTTGTTATGAGTCCGTCAATGCACTTGAATTTATAACCGGGATAAATAAAAATATCCGTAAAGCGGTCATCCTCGCGGATTTCGCCGCAAAAGGTTCCGACAGATTCAAGTGTTCTGCAGCTTGTTGTGCCTACGGCAATTACCCTTCCGCCGTTTTTCTTTGTTGTATTAATAAGCTCAGCTGTTTCCTGGGGCAAATGATAATGCTCCGAATGCATATGATGATCTTCGATTTTATCTGCCTTAACAGGCCTAAAGGTACCAAGACCGACATGAAGTGTTACGTAACCTATTTTTACACCCATATCCTTTATTTTTTCCAAAAGCTCATTTGTAAAGTGAAGCCCTGCTGTAGGTGCGGCGGCGGAGCCGCGCTCTTTTGAGTAAACGGTTTGATAACGCTCATTATCCTTTAATTCTTCTGTTATATAGTGCGGCAAGGGCATTTGACCGACCTTATCAAGTATATTGAAAAAATTATCGTTTTCGTCATATGAAAACTCAACTACTCTGTTACCGTTTTCTTTAACCTCTGTTACGGTGCACATTAAAAGACCGTCACCGAAAACAAATTGAGCCCCTTCCTTTGCACGTTTTCCGGGACCGGCAAGTGTTTCCCAAGTATCGGTTTTAAGCTGATTAAGCAAAAGAAATTCAACGTGAGCTCCCGTATCTTTTTTTATACCGTAAATTCTCGCGGGTAAAACGCGCGTGTTATTAAGTATAAGGCAATCGCCGGGGCGCAAGTAATCGCATATATCATAAAAATGCTTGTGCTCAATTTTGTCGTTTTCTTTATTTAACACCATAAGACGTGAAGAATCTCGCGGCTCAAGGGGGTGCTGTGCTATAAGCTCTTTTGGAAGGTCGTAAAAAAAATCGCTTTTATTCATGGTAAATCCTCTTAAAACAATTGACATAATAAAACCAAAGTGTTATTATAATTTTTATTATAAACATCTGTCGGATGCCGCATAACATTATAATTCATTTAGCGCGTATTTACAAGTGTTTTTTTAATTCGGAGGTGTATTACTTATGAAAAAATATAAGGTTGGAATTATCGGCGCTACCGGCATGGTAGGTCAAAGGTTCGCAACGCTTCTTAACGAGCACCCTTGGTTTGATGTAACGGTGCTTGCCGCAAGCAGTCGTTCTGCCGGGCTTACATATAAAGAGGCGTTGGGTGATCGCTGGTGTATGAATGAGCCTACACCCGAAAAATATCTTGATATGACGGTACTTGATGCCGAGCGCGATATTGAAAAAATCGCTTCTCTTGTCGATTTTGTATTTTGTGCAGTTAACCTTGACAAAGCCGCGACGCGCGAGCTTGAAGAAAAGTACGCAAAAGCAGAGTGCCCTGTTGTATCCAACAACAGCGCTCACAGAACCACACCCGATGTACCAATGGTAGTTCCGGAGCTTAACGCTGAGCATATTAAAATAATAGATTCTCAAAGAAAACGTCTCGGTACAAAGCGCGGCTTTATTGCGGTTAAGTCGAATTGCTCGTTGCAGGCATATGTTCCCGCACTTTTCCCTCTTCACAAGGATTACGGTGTTAAGGACGTTCTCGTTTGCACATACCAGGCAATCTCGGGTGCAGGCAAAACCTTTGAGCGTTGGCCGGAAATGGTAGATAATGTAATTCCCTTTATCGGCGGCGAGGAAGAAAAAAGTGAAAAGGAGCCGCTAAAGCTTTGGGGTGAAATTGTCGGCAACGAAATTGTACCTGCCACTTCACCTAATTTTACGGCACAGTGCATAAGAGTTCCCGTTACAGACGGTCATATGGGCGCTGTTTTTGTTCGCTTTGACAAAAAACCGGAAAAGGAAGCCATGATTGAAGCTTGGAAGAGCTTTAAGGGTCGCGCACAAGAGCTTAACCTTCCGAGTGCTCCGAAACAATTTCTTTATTATTTCGAAGAAGATAATTATCCTCAAACCAAGCTTCACAGAAACCTTGAAAACGGTATGGCTGTTTCCATCGGCAGATTAAGAGAGGATACTCAATACGATTACAAGTTCGTATGTCTTGCACACAACACCTTGAGAGGCGCAGCAGGCGGTGCTATACTTCTCGCAGAGCTTCTTTGTGCAGAAGGCTATATGGACTAAAATTAATTAACGGAGGTCTTTCTGTGAAAAAGCCAATTTTCACGGGTGCCGGAGTTGCTCTTGTAACCCCATTTTCCGGCAAGGATCTTAAAATTAATTTTGATGTATATGAAGAGCTTTTGGAATTCCAAATAAAAAACGGTACAGATGCGCTTGTAATATGCGGCACAACAGGTGAAAAATCTACGCTGACATACACAGAGCACATCAACTGCTTAAAAACAGCCGTAGAGCTGTCACGAGGGCGCGTACCGGTAATAGCCGGAACGGGAAGTAATGACACTGTTCACGCCCTCAAGCTTTCAAATGATGCCGAAAGAATCGGTGTTGACGGACTTTTAATGGTAACGCCTTATTATAATAAGGCATCGCAAAACGGTTTAATAGAATCGTTCACCTTTATTGAGAGTCGCGTGTCAACACCGATTATTCTTTATAACGTTCCTTCAAGAACCGGTATGAAGATTGCGCCCGAAACATACAAAGAGCTTTCAAAGCTAAAGCTTATTAACGGCGCAAAGGAAGCGAGCGGTGATATCTCCGAGCTTGCAAAAGCAATTGCACTTTGCGGTGACGAGCTTAACTTTTATTCCGGCAATGATGACCAAATTACACCCTTTATTTCAATTGGTGCAAAGGGCGTTATTTCGGTTCTTTCAAACATTTTACCCGAAATAACACATAATATCGCAAAACTCGCTCTCGACGGTAATTTCAAGGAAAGTGCCGCTCTTCAGCTTGAGTATATTGACCTGTGTAACGCACTGTTCTGCGATGTAAATCCCATACCGATCAAAGAAGCTCTTTGTATGCTGGGAATACCCGTGGGTCGTTGCAGAATGCCTCTTTCCCCTCTCGGCGAAAAAAACCGCACACTTCTTTTATCGGTATTGAAACAACACAAATTAATTATTTAAAATCGAGTAGGAGGCTACCCATTAGTTGAGTAGCCGACCTCTCACACCACCGTGCGTACGGTTCCGTACACGGCGGTTCAATCATATTAAGTACATAGACTTGTACGCTTCGGATATGTCATAATATCCCCTGTGTGCAAGTCTTTCGTTTGTAATGGTGTGGTGTAATATTCCACTTCCTGCAACAGCCCAATAGCCTTTTCGGGTATTTCCGTTTCGGTAAGCCTGCCATTCGGGCATACCTAATTTCTTTAGGTTTTCCTCCCTCGTTTTCGGTTTCTTCCACTGTTTCCAATTAACACTTAGGCTATTGCCTGCTGAATAATGCGGTCTATGACTGTCGGTATTCCCACCTTTCGCACTCCACCATTATCCTTCGGGATTTTCACTCTGCGTACAGGTGACGGCTTGTATTTACCGTTCTTTATCTTTTCGAGCATTTCCCCCTTGTGTTCTTTTAGCCAAGAGCCTGCTTCGTCTACGGTCATTCCGTCAACTCCGCCTGCTCCCTTATTGGCTTTTACTCGCTTGTAGGCTCTGTTCAAATTATCTCTGCTCAGTACCTTTTCGAGTAAGTCTGCACCGTCCTTTTCTTCAACCTCTCGACTGTTGGGACTATACGCTTCTGCATACTCTTTGTGTTCCACACTATCCCTTTGCAGGAAGCCACCATTTTCGGTGTATTCTGCTTTCATCACAACAACCTCCTTTGGCTGTTTACTAAAGACTTATGATTGTTCGGTCCTTCCCAAGTTTTTTCTCTTACTTGGTACTATAACCTCTGCTGACCTCTTGCAGTTCGTTGTTACTACGGGAAAAATTTTTTCCGCCTGCAAGACCTCCTCGGGTAGGGTGGCGAGAGTCGAACTGCACACGCCTAAAATTTAATCTTTCGGCGCACCGAAGGCGTTTTTCGCCTTGATATACGACAGTATAACTGTGGCGAAGAAACACCTCGGTGCATCCAAAATCTTTAAATTTTAGGTGCAAGCAGTTTTGAAAGTGCAATTTTCTTGCAAGTACAAGGAAAAAA
>CAYQPJ010000031.1:0-18985 GCA_964419515.1 uncultured Eubacteriales bacterium | reverse complement strand
ATGTGCGGATTGGATAAACGCTGAAAGCATCTAAGCGTGAAGCCATCTCCAAGATGAGATTTCCCATAACTTAAGTTAGTAAGACCCCTTATGGACTATGAGGTTGATAGGCTGCGTGTGTAAGCACGGTGACGTGTTCAGCTAAGCAGTACTAATAGGTCGAGGGCTTGACCATTTCGTTTGTTCTTCCTTTCCTTCTCTTTGTTCAGTTTTCAGGGCGCATAAGCCTAAAGAAGCGCAAATGCGCTTCTTTTTTTGTGTATTTACGTAATGCTTGACACTGTTTTTAAAATGTGCTATATTAATTTCCGTAGGCTTTTGTGGTTTCCGTGCAGCCGCACGGGTTATTTTTTATTTTGAGGTTTTAGTGTGAGAAAAAAACAAAAGGATGACGGCTTTAAGTATAAGCCGCGCGAATTTGACCGCGAGGAGAAAATCACTCTTCAAAAGATCGTTTCAAATATTCCTGTTACAAGAAAGCTTCTTTCACAGGATTTAATAGTTAAAGCTACTTATAATTTTGCGGCTCGTAATATTCGTATAGGCTCTACCGCGGCGCATAATGTCAACACAACAAAATATCCGCAGCTGTTTTTTAAATCTCTTCGTGAACTTTATGAAACCACGGAAAATCTTGTTAAAATCGAGCCATATTGGCATTTTGAAGGTAGAACGCCGACGGAGCAGCTTAACGAGCTGAATGAAAAGCGTGATGCCATTATACGCGGCTTTATTGCCGATTCATTTAATTCTCTTTTGACGGAAATTGAAAAAACAACCTCTTCATCAAAGAAACAGCGCCTGTTTGATGAATATCAAGCTGCGCTTGTGGGAAATGCCGATGTTTGCGGTGAGGATAATTTTGAGTATTTTAAGAGGCTTTGCCGCGAAAAGCTAAATATAATTGAAGAATAAACAGTTGAGGTGATATATATGGAAAATCAAGTTGAAAAGAAAAAAATTGTTTTAAGCTGTATTCAGCCCACGGGCACGCCTACGCTCGGCAATTACCTCGGAGCGCTTAAGAATTGGAAGGATATGTGCGAGGATTACAACTGTCTTTACGGTGTTGCCGACCTTCACTCTATTACCGTTCCCACCTTCCGTGAAAATCCTGCTCAGCTTAAGAAAAATACACTTGAAATGTATGCGCTTCTTTTGGCGCTTGGTATTGACCCCGAAAAGAATGTCGTTTTCGTTCAGAGTCATGTTCCGACGCACGCACAGCTTGGTTGGATTCTTAATTGCTATACTCAGTTCGGAGAAGCCGCAAGAATGACTCAATTTAAAGATAAGAGTGCTAAGCTCGGCGGTAATGTCAGTGTAGGTCTTTTTGACTATCCTGTTTTAATGGCGGCTGATATTTTGATTTATAATGCAGATTATGTGCCGATTGGCGCCGATCAAAAGCAACATCTTGAGATTGCTCGCAATATTTGTGACCGATTCAATTCCATTTACGGTAATGTGTTGAAGCTTCCGGAGCCTTTTATAGGTAAAAAGGGTGCCAAGATTGCCTCTCTTCAAGACCCAACCAAAAAAATGAGTAAGTCAGATACTAACCCGAAATCATTTGTTTCCGTGCTTGATGAGCCGAATGTTATAATGAAAAAAATCAAAAGTGCGGTTACGGACAGCGATGCAGAGGTGCGTTTTGCCGAGGGCAAGGATGGTGTTAATAACCTTATTACCATTTATTCATGCTGTACGGGCAAAACAGTCGAAGAAATCGAAGACGAGTTTGAGGGTAAGGGCTACGGCGATTTTAAGTCGGCTGTAGGCGAGGCTGTTGTGAATGAGCTTAAGCCTCTTCAAGAGCGTTATAAGGAACTTATTACCGAAAAGTCGTACCTTGAGCAGTGTATGAAAAACGGCGCCGAGATTGCAACCGCCGTTTCACAGCGTACCCTTGACAAGGTTATGAAAAAGGTTGGCTTTTTACCGAAGATAAAATAAAAAAATCCGCACACATTCGTAATTGAAGGCGTGTGCGGTTATTTTTTTGGGACAAACTTGAGTAGCTTCGTGAGCTGCTGTTTTTATGGAAAATGAGTCCGAGCTTAAAAGTTCGGACTCATTTGTTGTGGTCGGAGTGAGGTGATTCGAACACCCGACCTCTTGGTCCCGAAACCATTTGAAAGCCTCTTCTTTAGTCGTTTTTGGCGGTTTATAAGACTTTTCTCTCGGTCAGAATTCGTCTTCTGGCACCTTTTCTTCACTGTTTCCGCGTGTTCCATTTCGCTCTGTGGGATGAAATGTGGTCGTAAAATAATTATAAATTTTCTCCGTTTTTGAAACTGTCACACAGTTAAAATAGCCGTTTTGTGTGGTTGTTCAAGATGCGGAGATTTTTTTGTTTCTGCTGTAAACATTTTACCGTATTCTTTATTAATAATCAAGTAAAAAAATTACTACGCATTAACCAAAGAAAAAGCAATACGAAATATAAAATCAAATTAGGTGACATAGGAAGAGGTGTTTATGACTCACATAAGTGTGTACCGTATTTTTGCTGCATTACTTCTTGCGTAATAGCTATATAGATGATATAATGAAATAACAATATAGAAGGAGTAATGATGATGCCCGGAATATCTATAAAAACAATTTTACCCGATCCTAAAGCTGTTGATAAAACAAAGGATAACATATATAATTATAATTTTTTTGTAAAGGATTATCAAAGAGGATATCGATGGGAAGAAAAACAAATTACGGATTTGCTGCAAGATATTTATGATTTCGATGACAATAACAAGAAACTTAAATATTGTTTACAACCTCTTGTTGTAAAACCAATAGATTCAATTGACGGTTCGCATAGTTTAGAAAGCATCATTAGACCAGAAAGAAATGTATCTGTCGAACAAAATAATTCTTGGGAATTAATAGATGGTCAACAGAGATTAACGACTATTTGGCTTATTCTGAATTGTTGTGATTCGGATTTTATTCCATATTCTATATTCTATGAATATGTAAGACAGATTGATAACTATTATTTAACCAACGCAAAAGAGGTAATTGAGAATTGGTTCAGTTCATATGGTCCATTGGAGAAAGATATAAAATTTGATATCCGTTCTAAAATTAACAGAAGTATCCAATTTATTTGGTATCAAGTGGAAAAAGAAAATAATTCTGTTGATATATTCACTAAAATTAATATGGGAAAAATCCCATTAACAAATGCGGAATTATTTAAGGCTTTATTGTTAAATACGGATAATATTCCTTTTGAAAAATCACCAGAGCAAATTGGTGAATATGAGAGAGCAAAAAATCAATTAGAAAAGATTGCTTTTGAATGGGATTATATAGAGCAATCTTTGAGGGATGATGATTTTTGGTATTTTATTTCTAACGATTACAAAGAATCAGAAACTCGAATTGATTATCTTTTAAAATTAAAAGCAAAGCAGTTGAAATCAACCAATGCAATAAATGAAATAATTTATGAAACAGATTCGCTATACTCGTTTCTTGTTATTAATTCTTACTTAAAATCAAATGGTGCAGATGACTTAAAAACTAATTTTGAAAACAGTATAGAATTATGGAAAGACATCGTACAACTTCATGACACATTGAAAACATGGAGTGCAGATCGAGAAATTTATCATTATGTTGGTTTTTTAGTAACACCACATGCTAGAGGCGAGAAATATATAGAAGAATTAATAATAAAGGCAACCGGTAAAAAGCAATCCGAGATAAAAGATTTAGTTTTGCAGGATATTAAAAGTCTTTTTAAAGGTGTGCAATTAGAAGAGTTAAGCTATAATAATTCAGGTGATTCAAAAAAAATAAGAAATGCACTTTTGTTTTTTAATATTTATACAATGATACAAAGTAAAACCGATAGCAAATTTTCTTTCAAAAATTATAAAGATAAAAAAATAAGTTGGGACGTTGAACATATTCATGCAAGAGCAACTGATCACGAGGTACAACAATTACGGGAAGTAGACAAAATGAAGGAACTGCTGTATGGTGTTAGGAATCAGTTTGTGGAATTGAATTTAGATAATGAAGTAGAAATTATTGATGATTATATTGAAAACACTTTAATAGAAAAGTTTAACGATTATGAAGGATTTTTTGAATTTTATCGTGATATGATTGCACGTTGCGGTGATTTTGATGAAAATAGTATTGGAAATTTAGCATTGTTAGACTCTGAAACAAATAGATCGTATCATAATGCTTTATTTCCTATTAAAAGGAAAAAAATCATTGAAAGAGATATGGGAGAAGTATTTGTTCCGGTATGTACAAAAAATGTGTTTTTGAAAATGTACTCTAAGAAAACAGATGATATGATGCGATGGACTAATCAAGATGCTGACGATTATTTAACCGCCATGAAAAAGGCATTAGTGGAGGAGGCTCAAATATGTCTATAGGAAAGAAACATACTTTTTGGGGGCTAATTAACGATCCTGAATATGGAATAATACAAATCCCCAAAATACAACGAGACTATGTGCAAGGGAGAAATACTCCACAGGTGGAATTTGCCAGGCACAAACTTTTGGATGAACTTGCTAATGTTCTTGTAGAAAAAGAAAAATGTATAGATTTAAATTATGTGTATGGAAAAACGGAGAAAGATTGTTTTATTCCAATTGATGGTCAACAAAGATTAACAACGCTTTTTCTTATACATATGTATTCTTTTTCAAAAGATAAACGAAACGCTCAATTGGAGCTTTTAAAAGCGAAATTTATATATGAAACAAGGACAACAACAGAGCGTTTTTTGGAACAGTCAACTCAACATTTATTTGAGTTTTTTGATAATATTGCGGAATATGAGAATATTAGATCATTTATTGAAGATGCTGCATGGTTTTCAAGAAATTGGTTAAACGACCCGTCTGTCAGTTCTTTTTTGACGGTATTAGACGATATTCATCAACGTTTTAACAAAATTGATGATATTTCGGAAAAGCTTATGTCTGATGATTGTCCCATCACATTTATGGCATTGCCTATATCAAATATGGGAAAGGCAAGTGATTTGTATATCAAAATGAATTCGCGAGGAAAGCCATTAAGTGATTTTGAAATATTCAAGTCAGAATTATTTAATTTCATTGATGAAAATCATTCGGGAGAATTTATCGATTTTAAAAACAAGGTTGATAACGAATGGATGAGTATGATTTGGGATAACTGTGAAAATCCCCCAAAGGTTTGTGACAGCGTATTCATGCATTTTATACATTGGATTATTGTTAATCGGATAATGCTTCATAAAGGTGCTTACTCTAAGGATTCTATTAGCTCGTTAACAAAAAACAAAGGTTTTTTTAATTTTGCTAATTATCAACATTTTCTCAAGGATGGAGAAGCTTTAGAAGATTTGTATTTTACATTTATGTTATTTGAATACTTGTATAATACAAATGTGGAAGAATATAAAAAAATAATAAATATTTTATGCAAGAAAATTCGTTCACCTGAATGGTCTGATAGGGTTTTACTCTTCGCTATAACAAAATACTCCAAAACCCTTGCTGCTGAAAAATGGGATGTAATATCTTTTGGGGATTGGTATAGAATAATTAAAAATTTAGTGGATAATACTGCAATTGATCATGAGGAAAGGTTTGTTTCGGCTTGTCAAAGCATTGATAGTTTTGATTCATATGCAATTAATGATATTGTATCATATTTTTCTGATGGTCGAGGCGGAAAAACCTCATTTTTTGATAAAAAGCAGTTATCTGAAGAAATCTACAAATGTTGTTTATTTAAGGAAGATGCTTTGTGGAGAAAATCAATTCTTCGTGCTGAACAACATAATTATTTCAACCAGGAAATTGCGTTTGCGCTAAAATTATCGGGAGCAAACATTGAAGATTTGTCAACAATCAAAACAATTGATATATTAGCATTTGATTCTGTTTGGGAATCCGTGGAATTACTTTTCAATAAAGATGGTCTAAATGTGAATGAAATTCTATTTCGGCAAGCCTTGCTCACTTATGGCGACTACTCAATATGGGCCAATTCGAGTCGAACATTCTTTTTTGAAGGGGGAAAGGGATATTTTAATTGGCGTCGTATGTTACGAGAAAAAACATCTTATAACATTTTCAAAATGCTATTTAATGATATTCATGGACAAGTACACAACTCAAAAGAATTAGAAGAATTATTCACACAAAAAATTAATGAGTATTCGAATAAGAACAATGAATTTACTTATTATTTAATAAAATATCGTCAATTGTTTGAATATATGGGAGAAAAGCGCTTTTATCCTTGCAATTCAAAAGAACAAAAGAATCGAATTATTCTATACAGTAAAGCAAGATTAAGTGCAGAATATGCCGAAATTCATACCTATATACTAAAAATAATATTTGGGAATAAAATAAATTACCAATTCGGTCGCGGGTACTTAAATGAAGAATCCTCAATAGCACATATTAACAAGATCAACGGTGTTGACTGTTATATAGGTTATGATGGAAAATTCGTTAATGAAGAAGGTGTGACCTTAATGGATGCAAACAACAATGAAATAATAACTATTGAACAAGCTATTAGTTATATAAATGCATTTTTTGATTGCTAAGGGTGGGTGTAGTATGGATAGTTTAGAACCTAAGAAACTCGCTCTAATAAGAATATATCAAATTTTCAAGGAATACAGCGATTATGATCATCCGCTAACTCAGGATGATATTTCAAACTTCTTAGAAAAAAATTATGGTATTACCATTGAAAGAAAAGCAATAAGCAGAAACATTTCTTTGCTTAAAGAAGTTGGCATTGAAATTGAATCTCGTAGAGCTGGCAGTTATCTTGAATCAAGAGAATTCGAAGACAGCGAACTTCGTATGTTAATTGATGGTGTGCTTGCAAGCAAATATATAACTGCAAATCACTCAAAAGATTTAATTGAAAAGCTTAGCAAATTGTCAAATAAGTATTTTAGGTCACATGTCAAAAGCATTTACTCTGTTAATGATTGGAGCAAGACAGACAACCAAGCGTTGTTCTATAACATTGAACTTATTGACGATGCAATAGGATGCGGCAAACAAATAACATTCGATTACAATAAATATGGTATTGATAAAAAGTTGCACCGAACCAAAACCCATCGTGTCAGCCCATATCAATTGATTTTACACAATCAACGTTATTATTTAATGTCGCAGAGCGAATATTGGCACAATATGGCTTATTTTCGTGTTGACAGAATCACCAATATGTCAATACTCGATTTGCCGGCAACGCCAATAACATCAATTGAAGGTTTTGAAAGTGGCATTAATTATAAAGAAATTGCTTCTTCCCTTCCGTATATGTATACAGACAAAATAGAGCACATTGAATTCATAGCTCACCGTTGCATAATTGACCAAATCGTTGATTGGTTTGGTAACGAAGTTCATTTCACAGAAATTGATAAAGATTATGTAAAAGTATCAATTAAGGCAAGTCCAAACGCAATGGAACACTGGGCTATGCAATACGTTAACTACGTTGAAGTAATCAAACCGATTGCTTTAAGAGCGCGAATCAAAGATAATATTAACCGAGCGAAAGACAAATACAAATAACGCACCAAAAACGTCCCATAACTTTTGATATATTTATTGTATCAAAGGATATGGGGTGCTTTTTATGTATGAAGTTAAATTGCCTACACTTGACTGGTTTATGTATGGAAAAGTTTATACCGGTTCCTTCAGGCCTGATCCGGCTAAAGGATGTTTATGTCAAACAACCTTTAATTACAAGGTGAGAATCATTGAAAACAAAGATGAACCATATCTTGTAGCATCTTGCTTCTATATGTTGCCTTGGAATTGTTATTCAAATATGGACGAAATTACTCTTGGTCGTTTTGAAGCAAGTCCATTTGGAATTGAAATTGCTGAGAACCGGATTAGAAGTAAGTTCATATCGGATTACAAATTAGGAATTCCTCAAAGAATCGGTAATTTTCTACCGCACCCAAAACGGTACATTAAATCTTGTAATATAAATGTGTAATAAGAAATGGAGGATATGATATGTTGTTTTATAAGATTGATACAACCCTTATTGATGAAGACTCTCTTCCCACTTCCAGAGCACGAGATAGTTTTAGAACAATGGCTGCCGAATATAAAGAAAAAAGTGACTCATTTTATCATAAGATAAAGGAACGAAGATTTTTCTTTGTTTCAAATACCAATAACGGTCATGTGGTTATTGGTGCCATTTCAAACGATGCAGACTCTATTGAGAAAGATTGCAATAAGTATATCCGATTGCTCGGCATCAAAATCAATAATATCCGTGTTGAAGAAGTAACCTTGCGTTCTATGGATTCCTTACTCTCGGTAGCAAGCCGAAATGACTTTGTTAATAGCGATGATGAAATCCTTGAGCGTTTTGGTATTGATTGCCTGGTTGGTCATAGAAGTTACTCCTCATACGGTGAATCTATGATTGAAATTGGTATAAATAAAGAAGAACTAATTAAGAATTCAAATGAATTACTAATGGCAGATACGCACGTAATATCATTGAAAAGGCTCAAATGGCTCAAACCAACAGACTGCTCAAAGGCGATGTTGACAGTATTAATGACGAGGATCTTAGCACTATTACTGCCGAAGACATTGAGGTTCCTGCTATGACTTGTGATAAGCCTAAAATCAAAATTGGCTTTGCTTCATAAAGGGGCTGATAAAATGCACATTACAAAACTATCCATTGAGAGGTAAAATTTTATGATTTACGCAATAAGCGATTTACACGGATGTTATGACAAATATGTAAAAATGCTTGAAAAGATAAATTTCAGCGACAACGATACCCTTTATATTTTAGGTGATATTGTTGATAGAGGCCCGGATGGAATAAAAATTTGGCAAGATATTATAAAAAGAAAAAACGTTACAGCACTTCGAGGAAACCACGATTTTTTGGCTTATCACTTGCTTGAAATTTTAAGTAAAAGTTCTTTGTTTTCTTTGTTTGATGTTTTAGGTTCGGGACAAGACGATGGATTTGTAGAAAAATATTGCAGTTGGCTTTTTGATGGTGGCTCACCTACCGAAGAAGGCTTTAATGAGTTAGATGAAGACGAGCAAAAGAAACTCTTATTATATATGAGTTATATGCCTATTTATGAAGAAATTGAAGTAAATGGCAATAAATTCTTTTTATCTCACACCGTTCCAAACAAAGAACGAATGCAGCACTTTGATAAGCTCTTATGGCAAGAGTTTATAATTGGTGAACCGGAATACGAAAAAGAATATTTTCCTGATAAGTATATTGTTACCGGACATACTCCTACAGGATTTATTGACACAAAATACAAGGGTAAAATCTGGCGTGGCAACAACCACATTGCAATAGATTGTGGAGCTGTATTTGGCAATCCGCTTGGTTGCATTTGTCTTGATACGCTTGAAGAGTTTTATGTAGATTGATTGAAAAGAGAAAAAATTATGGATAATAAAACAATTTTTGTAGTTACAGTATTTTAAAAGTGTGAAGAGGAAGACGGGAACATCCGACCAAGACACAAACGAGCCGTGTAAGCCAAAATTTGAAGCGGTAAAGGGCAAGATACGGAAGGCGGGCACGGGTTGTATCACCGAAAAAACGACCGCCTCTGCGAAGGCAAATATTCACCGACAGGTGCTGACGGGAAACGCTTCACCCGTCATATATATGCCAAGACGAGAGAAGAGTGCGAAATCCTACTTGCAGAGATGATTGCTAAAGCCAAAGCCGAGATTGCAGAAGCCAAGGCAAAGTTAAAAGCATCACAGTCGGCATAAATGAACACACCGCCACGGAAGATAATCCGTGGCGGTGATGCTTTTGGTGGTGTGAAATTCACTACGTATTAACCAAAGAAAAGCAGTTTTTATAGCACATAAAAAATTGTGGGTAAATAAATGGTCGTGAAAATCGCGTTTTTCTAAAAGTGGCGCGAAGATACTTTGAAAAGGCATAAAAATTGACCGAAAGTGGAGGACAAACCTTCATTTTCGGTCAAATTTTGGTCGGAGTGAGGTGATTCGAACACCCGACCTCTTGGTCCCGAACCAAGCGCTCTACCAAACTGAGCCACACCCCGATAAGTGCAAGAAGAATTATAACCTATATGAGCGCTAAAAGCAAGTGTTTTTTGAAAATTTTAATATAAAATTTTAATTTTTTGAAAATGCGGCTGTTTTTCGGGGAGATGTATGGTTATTCGGCGGCTTGTTCCCATTTATAATTATGAAGCTCGCCTTTATTTTGAAGCTTTGGGTAGCCTTGCTGTCTCAATGCCTCATAAACGCCTATTGCCACGGAATTGGAAAGATTTAAGCTTCTTGCGTCATCAATCATGGGGATTCTGACACAGCTTTCCGGATTTTTAAGTAAAAGCTCCTCGGGGAGTCCCTTTGTTTCCTTCCCGAACACGAGGTAGGCTTTATCTTTATATGTAACGTCCGAATGAGCCTTGCGAGCCTTTGTTGTGAAAAAGAAAAATTCTCCGTCGCTGTTTTTTTCGAAAAAGTCATCAAGGCTTTCATAATATGTCAAATCAAGCAAATACCAATAATCAAGTCCCGCACGTTTAAGCTTTTTGTCATCAATCGTGAAGCCCATTGGTTTTACAATATGGAGTCTTGCGCCCGTTGCGGCGCAGGTTCTTGCGATATTACCGGTGTTTTGCGGGATTTCGGGTTCTACAAGTACAATGTTAAGCTCGCTCATATAAGTTTTAACTCCTTTAATAAATAAGGTATTCCGCGTTCAAAATCCACGCCGTAGCGCGTGTCCGGTTGAGAAATAAGAGTGCGTTCTATGCAGTCGCAGGTGAAATTAACCGCGATTTTCGTCGCCTCAAAATGAGTAAAGCCATTTAAAAGTGCATCGGAAAATGCGCACGTGAAAACATCGCCTGTGCCGTGGAACGTGCCGTTTAATTCGTTTTTAAAATAATATTCAGTTTTGCCGCCCGTGGAGCATGCTGCTCCGAGTCTGCCTTTTTCAAGTGAAACACCCGTAAGCACAACGCTTTTTGCGCCGAGTGATAAAAGCGCGTCTATAAGTTTTTCTATATAATTCTCGGTTTGAACGCCGCTTTTATACGGAATTCCGGTCATAAAGCAGGCTTCCGTAATATTTGGTAAAATAACGTCGGCGAGTGAGCACAGCGAGGTCATTTCTTTTGCGAAGGCTTCATCGAATACGGTGTACATTCTTCCGAAGTCTGCCATACACGGGTCGGCAATATAAAGCGTGTTTTGCGTTTTAAAGCTTTTTACAAAGGCTTTAACCATATCGATTTGCTCAAATGAGCCCAAAAAGCCGCTGTATATTGCATCAAATTCAAGGTTTAGACTTTTCCAATGCTCGGCAATTTTCGGAATATCCTCTGTTAGGTCACGATAGGTGTAGCCCGAAAAGCCGCCTGTGTGAGTTGAAAGCACTGCTGTGGGAAGGCAGACGGTTTCGATTCCCGCCGCCGAAATAAGCGGCAGAGCTACGGTTAACGAGCATTTTCCGAAGCCGGAAATATCATTTATTGTAACAAGCCTTTTTTGCTTTTTCATTAAAATCCGCCCTTTTATTATTTACAGAATATAATAGCACTTTTTTTGAAATTTTTCAATTACCTTTGACTATTGTTTTATTATTTGGTGAAACTAACAATTGAAAGGGAGTGAGAAAAGTGAAAATGAGCAATGATGTTATGAAATACGGCGTTGCCGCTTTAGGTGCCGGTGCGGCGGCAGCTATGGTAGTGGGTGTTTCAAAAATGAACAGTCCGCAAAAGAAAATGAAAAAGCTCGCCAAAAAGTCAGCGAAGGCCTTTGATAACATTGTGGGGAACATGCAGTATATGTTTAAATGAAATTGAGTGGAGGCCAAAAAAACAGTCTGTAAAGAGTATGTTTTTTAGGTGCATTTCGGAGTGTTTATATTGAAGAAAATAATTAGTATTGTGCTTTGTGCGGTAACGGTTATTCTTATTTCCTCCTGCGGGAACGAGGGAAAGGAAAAGACGGAGCTTAATGCGGAAAATACGAGCGGCGCCGCAAGCGTAACGCAAGCAGCGGAGAGTGAAAGAAGCGGAACCGGCGTAAGTCTTGGGGCTGTTTACGGTGAGAGGACAGGCACGGAAAAATCATATACGGGACTTGAACCGCTTCCGACGCGCTCGCTTACTCCCGTTGACCCCGAGAACAGCAGAGGCTTAAGCACAGCGGAATTTAGTCACAGCTACGGTGTTTCAAAAAACGGTGAGCCACACGAAATATCCGTTGAAAATCAGAAAAAATACGAGCAATACGGCGGACTTTGTCTTGATACAAGCGGTAAAAAGGTTATATACCTTACTTTTGACTGCGGCTATGAAAACGGGGTTACGGAGAAAATTCTTGATGTGTTAAAGGAGAAAAATGTTAAAGCGGCGTTTTTTGTTACAATGCCGTACCTTGAAGGCTCGCCCGAGGTTGCGGCGCGAATGATAAATGAAGGGCATACGGTGGGTAATCACTCGAACACTCATCCGAATTTTTCAAAAATAACACGAACGCAGATGGTATTCGAAATAGAGTCTGTGGATAATTATCTTCGTGAGCATTTCGGATATTCGTCACCGTTTTTTCGCTTTCCGGAGGGTGCGTGCTCCGACAGTGCATTGGAGCTTGTGCAATCACTTGGATATAAAAGCGTATTTTGGTCAAGTGCATATGCCGATTGGGATGTCAACAACCCTAAAGGCAAGGAGTATGCCTTTAATACAGTTACAAGCCGTCTTCATCCCGGGTGCGTGCTTTTGCTTCATGCGGTGTCGGAGGATAACGCCGCGGCACTTCCGGATATAATAGATTGGGCGCAGGGTGAAGGCTACACCTTTTTGCCTTTATAAGAAAAAACAGCGAGCTGTAAAAAGCGTTTTTTACAGCTCGCCTTAAATGTTTGTTTTTATATTTCGTCTTTAAGCCCCAACAGCCAATCCACCGAAACACCGAGTACCTCTGAAAGAGATACAAGCTCCATATCCGTAACGGAACGCAGCTGACCTTCAAGCTTTGAAAGTCCGGATGCGTTAAGATCTATTCCGCGAATTTGAAGCTGTGTTAAAAGGTCTTTTTGTTTCATACCTATTTTTTTGCGACGCTGCTCAATGCGTTCTCCGCAGATATTTCTGTCTCCGAGAGGTTGTTTTCGTATTCTCATTTCGGATTCCCCCTTAATAAAAATTTGCACAGTCCTCCAAAAAGCTGTAATATGCGATATAATACCACAATGTTACCGATTTTGCAATAATTAAGTTGATAAATAATGGCGGTTGTAATTGTATTTTCCGTAAAATTAATATTTAATTAATATTTTTTTATTCTGTTAATTGATATAATCATCGAAGTGTGCTAAAATAGATATATAATTTTAAAGGAGCGTTGAAAATGAATATTAAAAATGCTTTTTTTGCCGATTGCAGCTGCTTTTCAACTGCCGAAGGGCTTTTGTACGCCGGAATGCAGAACAAGAGAGCTGTTTATGATATGTTTTTCAGAGAATTGCCGGACAAGGGCGGCTTTGCCGTTATGGCGGGTCTTGAGCAGCTTGTTAAAGAGCTTGAAAATATTTCGTTTTCCGAGGAGGAGCTTTGCGAATTGAGAAATCTCGGCTTTTCGGAAAAGCTCACGGACTATCTTCGTGATTTTAAATTTGAGTGCGATGTTTACGCTTGCCCCGAGGGGACGCCTGTTTTTCCGAATGAGCCTATTGTAAAGGTTTCGGGTCCGGTTATTCAGGCGCAGCTTATAGAGACACTTCTTCTTAATACCGTTAATCACCAAACTCTTATAGCCACTAAGGCAAACCGCGTTGTAAGGGCTGCTCAGGGGCGCAGAGTATATGAGATGGGTGCGCGCCGTGCGCAGGGCAAGGACAACGCCGTTTACGGTGCGAGAGCCGCTTATATAGGCGGCGTTACGGGAACCTCCCTTTTAAATGCATCTCAAGGGTGCGGTATTCCGTCGTTTACGGCTATGAGTCACGGCTGGGTTCAGCTGTTTTCTTCGGAGCTTGAGGCGTTTTGCGCATATCTCGAGGAGCATGGCGATGAAGGAATGCTTCTTGTTGATACATACGACACGCTTGAAAGCGGTGTGAAAAATGCCGTTGAGGCGTTTAATAGGGTCTTGGTGCCGAACGGCTTAAGACCCGCCGGTATAATTATAGACAGCGGCGATATGACATATCTCTCAAAGCGAGCAAGACGAATTCTCGACGAGGCGGGTTTTCCGGATTGCGATATATTCGTTTCAAATTCGCTTGACGAAATTCTTATTAAGGATATGCTCGGTCAGGGGGCTAAAATAGATGGCTTTATTGTAGGCGAGCGTCTTATCACCTCCGCTTCTTCACCTGTGCTTGACGGCGTTTATAAGCTTTGTGAAACGGGTGAGGGCGAAAATAAAAAGCCCGCTATTATGGTTGGTAACAACGTAAGTAAAATTACAACTCCGTGTGCAAAAAGAGTTTGGCGACTTTTTGATATGGAAACAGGTAAGGCTATAGCCGACGTTTTGACACTTGAAAACGAGAGCATCGAAAATGATAAAACATATTCGCTTTTTGACCCGGATTTTACTTGGAAACGCAAGACTGTCGATAATTTTGTTGCACGTGAGCTTCTTGTGCCGATTTTTAAAAACGGCGAGCGTGTTTATGAGCTTCCGTCGATAGAAAAAATAAGAGCGTATTGTAACGAGCAGGTTTCGACTCTTTGGGAAGAAGTTAAAAGATTTGAAAATCCGCACAGATATTACGTTGACTTTTCCGGTGAGCTTTGGGGTGTTAAAAAGAGCCTTATAGAAGAATTTTCGTTTGAGAGGTAAGCTATGCCCGAAGAGTATAAATTGCACCTTACAAGAGGAGTGCTTTTTTCGGCAATGCCGCTTGTGTCGTTTAAGGGTACATATGAAAACGGCTTTGACGAAAAGGAGCTTTTAAAGGCATTTAAAATGCTGTGCGCAAGGGAGCCGCTCGTTTCGTCATTTGTTCGTATGAACGGAGAAGATGCGTTTGTGGTCGTGGGTGAAAGTGCCGCGAGTATTGAGTTTTTGGATGTGCCTGATGAGGAAGCTTTTTTTCTTGAACGTAAAAACGGCGTTATTGATGTTTTTTCGCACCTCTTTGAATTTTATGTGCTAAATAAAAAAACTCTTGTTATTTTTGCGAATACTGCCGTTGCGGATGTTAAGTCGCTTTTTATTTCGGCACATAGGCTTTTGGATTTTTACGAAAAGAAAACGGTTAACGTTTCTCCGGAAAAGGTTTTTGTTTATTCGAAAACTTCAGAGGTTCCCTTGAATGTGTATTCGGTGGTTATTGATAAATTAGCCTCGGATATGGAGATGAAGTGGCAAAAAAAACCGCGTACTTTTCAAAAGAGGGATTATGTAAGGCTTATTGAAAAGCAGAGGGAAAATGCGAAAAAAAGTATTTACCTTTCATATGAGCTTGCAGGTGACAAGGCTCTTGAAATTAAAGAGCTGTGCAACGAAAACGGCACGGATATTGCCACACTTTGCTGCTACTCTTTTAAAAATGCGCTTGCCGATAACCGTAAATTTAAAAAGCTTAAAAGAAAAAAGCTTTGCTTCGGCGCGGATTTGAGACTTTATGAGGATGAGCCGAAAGAGCTCGGAGTAGGCCCGTTTTTCGGAAGAGCCTCCGTTGTGAAAAGCCCTAAAAAGGAAATTGAAAAAAACGGTGACTTTAAAGCCTTTCATGACAATTGCTACAAAAAGCTGACGAATGCATTTTACACATATTATAACAGAGTGTTCTTTTCGAGCGTTTCGCCGTCGCTGTGTGATGCCGCAGAGTTTTATTCGGCCGGGCTTTTAAAAAACAAGGGTGCCGCGAAATTCGCAAAAAGCTATTCAGAGCTTTATGAGCCTCTTATGAATTTTGATTTTTACAATCTTGATTGTGATATTTGGAGGGCGCTTTCCGAATTCAAGAAAATAAGCTTTTACGAGCAAAAAGGAAAATGCGTTCATTTTGCCGTTACCGTATTTTTTAAAGCCGGAAGTCTTTTCATTAATCTTGAGGCGGATGAGGCATTTTGCTCGTCGGAGATGCTTAAGGCAATAGGTGACGAGGCCTTTTCAAATATTGTTAATCCGAAATTTTAAATTTAATTTTTTACCGCACTCTTTTCGGGGTGCGGTTTTTATTTTTAACGTACTTGAATTTTGAGTGCGTTTTTTTATTTTCACGCATTTTGATTTTTTTTGAGGAAATAAATGTAAATTATTACAAAAATGCTTGACATCACGGGATGGTTGATATATAATTTCAGTGAAGATGAGTGGAGGAAAGTGTAGCAAAGTGTTCACTCGTGTATCAAAAAAATGTGTGACGGAGGTGTCGGCAGTGTTAAACGGTGAATATTATCCCATACTCGATGCGAAAAACCGGTTTTTTCTGCCGCCGAAATTCCGTGACGCGTTAGGCTCGGAGCTTGTGCTTTTCAAGTCGCCGGACAAGGAGGCACCGTGCCTTTTTCTTTACTCCGCGGAGCGCTGGGAGGAAATCTCCGGAAGCTTTATGAGAAATCTTCCGAATAACCGCGTGGGAAGAGCACTTGAAAGAAAGTTTTCCGCAAGCTCGACGGATGTTGAGGTTGACAAAGCCGGGCGAATTACCGTAAACCAACAACTTAAGGAGTATGCGGGCCTTACAAAGGAGCTTGCCGTTGTGGGTGCTACGGGTCGTGTTGAAATTTGGGACAAGGAAGCTTGGCTTAAGGAGCAGGAAATTATTGAGGACTTTTCTGTTGAAGACCTTGATATCCAGTTTTAAGGGTGAAGCGGTATGGAGTTTAATCATATTTCCGTTTTGCTTAACGAGTCGGTTAAGGCACTTGACATAAAAGAAAACGGCGTGTACGTTGATTGTACAGCCGGCGGCGGAGGCCACTCGGCGGAGGTTTTAAAGCACCTTTCCCCGGAAGGGAAAATGGTTCTTATCGATCGCGACCCCGACGCCGTAGCCGTTTTGAAAAAACGTTTTGAGGGTGATAAAAGAGTTACCGTCATAAACGATAATTTTTCAAATATTAAAAGCATTCTTTCCTCGCTCGGCGTAGATGCCGTTGACGGAATAATTGCCGATCTCGGCGTCTCAAGCTATCAGCTCGACACTCCTGAGAGGGGGTTTTCCTTCCACAGTGACGCGCCGCTTGATATGCGAATGGAGAAAAAAGGCAAAAGTGCCGCAGACGTTGTGAATACATATTCCGAGAGTGAGCTTTCGGATGTTATTTTTCGCTACGGTGAAGAGCAGTTTGCGAGAAGAATAGCAAAAAACATTGCTTCGGCGGCTCAAAAAAAGCCGATCGAAACAACGGGTGAGCTTTCCGATATTATTTGTTCTTCAATTCCCGCAAAATTCAGACGCGACGGTCACCCGGCGAGAAAAACCTTTCAGGCAATACGCATTGAGGTGAATTGCGAGCTTTCTTCGCTTGAAAACGCGCTTCCCGATATGTTTGACTCGTTAAAAAGCGGCGGCGTGCTTGCCGTTATAACGTTTCATTCGCTTGAGGACAGAATTGTTAAGGAATATTTTAACTCATTGAAGCTGGGTTGCACATGTCCTAAGGATTTTCCCGTTTGTGTTTGCGGAAAGAAGCCGAAGGCGATTGTTCGCTCGGGCGGTGTAAAGGCCGAGAAAAAAGAGGTAGAAGAAAATAAAAGAAGCCGCAGTGCAAAGCTGAGAACGGCTGTTAAGATATAAAGGAGCAGTAAGGGATATGGGGTACGATTCTTCGGCATATGATTTTTCACTGTTTGAGCCGCAGATTGCGGTTTCGCCGAGAAAAACGGCAGACGTGCGCGGCAACGCAGTGCCCGCAAGAAAGCCCGACGTAAGGCGTGAGGCGGAGCCGAGAAAAAAGCCGGTTAAAAAAGCGGCGCAAAAAAGGCAGTCATTTGCAGACAGCTATCAAAAAACCTTTGAAAGAAGCAGTGCTGTTGCGCTCGTTTCGCCGGCGGTAAAAAAACTTTTGATATTCGGGGCAATTTGCTTTGTGCTTATAAATTGCCTTTTGTATATGCGTGCAGAGACCGATGCGCTCGTTGCGGATATAGCGGATGTTAAAACACAAATGAGTATTGCCAAAAGTGAAAATGTGAGGCTTAACGCGGAGCTTTCCGCAAAAATGTCTTCGCAAAAAATAGACGATTATGCGGAAAACGTTCTCGGTATGGTGAAAGCCGAGGGGTATCAAATTACATATATCGACTTGAGCGAGGGTGATGAGGTTGTTGTTTCGGGTGAAAAATCCGTAAACGCCGATACCTCTTTTTCGGCAAGACTTAAAGAGTTTTTTGCATATATTTTTTAAAGACAAAATATTATTATTGAGGAGTTGAGAATGCTCGACTCCTTTTTGTCCATATTACAAACTGCTAATTTGTGCTTTTGGAGGACTTTGATATGGTGACCTCAAAACTTAAAAAAAGAGGCTTAATAGCAATAGCGCTACTTCTTATTGTCGGCTTCGGCGCGGATATTTGTAAGCTTTTTGTGCTTTCCGTTGTCAGGGGTGAAGAGCTTAAGGCAGAGGCAGAGGCTATTCAGCTGAGCGATACCGAGGATCCTGCAGACAGGGGTATTGTTTACGATTGTAATATGAATGTTATAGCGGAAAGTGCCTCGGCGTGGCTTGTTTATGTGAATCCGTCACGAATAGAGGATGATGCGCAAAGAAGTCTTATTGCAAACGGGCTTTCCGAGATACTTTCAATTGATGCCGAAAAAATCAAAAATAAAATAAGTAACCCCGATTACGGTTACGCAAAAATTGCCGGTAAGGTTGAATATCCCGAAAAAAAGGCTGTTTCCGATTTTATTTACGATAACGATCTTTACGGAATTGTTGCAATAGACCCCGATACAAAAAGATATTATCCGCTTTCAACCTTTGCTT
>CAYQPJ010000030.1:0-19504 GCA_964419515.1 uncultured Eubacteriales bacterium | reverse complement strand
GTCTTTTTTATTAAATTATAACAACACGGTTGACAGCTGCGCCGTAATTATTTATAATTTTTAAAAGGAGTGATTACTTTAAATGAAGTTTTTAATAGCCTCCGACATTCACGGCTCGGAATATTACTGTAATTTATTGTTAAAACGAATCGAAGAGGAAAAGCCGTTTCGCACGGTGCTTTTGGGCGACCTTTTATATCACGGTCCGAGAAACGACCTCCCCGAGGGCTACAACCCCAAAAGCGTTATAAAGCTTTTAAATTCTCTTTCGCCTTCGCCGCTTTGCGTTCGCGGCAATTGTGAGGCAGAGGTGGACTCCATGGTACTAAATTTTCCTGTCAATGCCGATTACGCTTGGCTTTTTTCGGAGGGCATTTCGATTTTTGCCTCTCACGGTCACATTTTCGGCGAAGAAAGCGTTCCGGCGTTAAATAAGGGTGATATCCTTTTAAACGGTCACACGCACGTCCCAAGGTGTGTAAAGCACGAAAACTTTACATACATAAACTGCGGCTCCGTATCAATTCCAAAGGAAAATTCACCGCATTCATATATGACTCTCGAAAACGGCATTTTCAAATGGAAAAACCTTCTTGACGGAAGTGTGTATGATGAATACGATGCAAGCAACCGATAAGTCATTTTTAAAAACTCGAAAAATTTTAAACAATTCAAAAAATAAATTTTTTATGTTACGGGAAAGCCTCGCTGCTCTTCATCCTTTCCTATCCTCTAAAAACGGGCTGTAAAAAACTTGTGTGTTTTTTTACAGCCCGTTAAAATTATCTGCTTTTATTTTTTTGAATTGATTTCCGTAATATCATACGGCGTTGTTTGGTAAACAAAGTAATTAAGCCAATTTGAATATAAAAGATTCGCGTGTGAGCGCCAACGCATTACAGGCTCCTTCTCGGGGTTGTCCTCCGGGAAATAATTTTCCGGGATGTTCGGCTCAAGACCCGCGTTTTTGTCGCGGATATACTCCTTTTTAAGAGTATCGCAATCGTACTCGGAATGCCCGGTTACAAAAATCTGCTTACCGCCTTCGGTTGAAGCGATATAAAGCCCCGCTTTTTTTGATGAAGCAAGAATTTTAAGCTCCGGCACAGCCTCGACATCCTCACACCTTACGCCGGTATGGCGCGAATGAGGTACATAAAATTCATCATCAAAGCCGCGAAGAAGTATTGAACGCTTATAATCCGCCGTGTGAAGATATACACCGGAAAGCTTTTCCTTAAGCTCATGCTTTTCAATACCGAAGTGATAATAAAGACCTGCCTGTGCGCCCCAGCAAATGTGAAAGGTGCTTGTAACGTGACTTTTACTCCACTCCATTATTTCGCAAAGCTCGTCCCAATACTCAACCTCTTCAAACGGAAGCTTTTCAACGGGTGCGCCCGTAATAATCATTCCGTCAAAGTTTCTTTCCTTAACATCATCAAAGGTTTTGTAAAACGCAAGCAGGTATTCCTTGGAGGTATGCTTCGGAACGTGCGACTTTGTCATAATAAGCTCAAGCTCCACCTGCAAGGGTGAATTTCCGAGAAGCCTTGTAAGCTGAGTTTCGGTCGCCGTTTTTTCGGGCATAAGGTTTAAAAGAAGAATTTTCAGCGGACGTATGTCCTGCGTTATGGCGCGCTTTTCGGTCATAACGAAAATATTTTCATTTAAAAGCGTTTGCACTGCCGGCAACGCGTCGGGGATTTTAATCGGCAAAGGGTACAGCCTCCGTAATTATTTTAATTAAAAGTTATTCTCCGAGTGCCTGCTTAATATCGGCAATAAGGTCTTCACTGCTTTCAAGTCCGCAAGAAAGTCTTACAAGGTCGGGGCTTACGCCTGCCGCAACAAGCTCATCGTCATTCATTTGGCGGTGCGTTGTGCTTGCCGGGTGAAGGCAACAGCTTCTCGCATCTGCAACGTGAGTTTCAATTGCAATCATTTTAAGACGGCTCATAAATTCCTCGGCGGCTTTTCTTCCACCCTTAACGCCGAAGCTTACAACGCCGCAGGAACCGTTTTTAAGATATTTTGAAGCAAGCTCGTAATCCTCATCGCCTTCAAGTCCTGCATACTTAACCCAAGAAATTTTATCGTTTTCCTTAAGGAATTTTGCAACGGCAAGACCGTTTTCGCAATGGCGTGCCATTCTGACGTGAAGGCTTTCAAGACCGAGGTTAAGGTAATATGCACTTTGCGGTGACTGCGTTGAACCGAAGTCACGCATAAGCTGTGCGGTGGCTTTTGTTATATATGCGCCCTCAATGCCGAATTTTTCGGCATATGTAATACCGTGGTAGCTCTCATCGGGAGTACAAAGTCCGGGGAATTTGTCTGCATATTCAAGCCAATTGAACTTACCGGAATCAACAATACAGCCGCCTACGGCAGACCCGTGACCGTCCATATACTTTGTCGTGGAGTGCGTTACAATATCTGCGCCCCACTCAAACGGTCGGCAATTTACGGGTGTTGCAAAGGTATTATCTATAATAAGCGGAACACCGTGTGCATGAGCCGCTTTTGCAAATCTTTCAATATCAAGAACCTTTAAGGCGGGATTTGCTATTGTTTCACCGAAAACAGCCTTTGTGTTGGGTCTAAACGCGTTTTCAAGCTCCTCGTCGGAGCAATCGGGAGAAACAAACGTAAACTCTATTCCCATTTTTTTCATTGTAACCGAGAAAAGGTTAAAGGTGCCGCCGTAAATTGTGGATGACGAAACAACATGGTCACCGCAAGAGGCAATGTTAAATACCGAGTAAAAGGACGCCGCCTGACCGGAGCTTGTAAGCATTGCGGCGGTGCCGCCCTCGAGCTCGCAAATTTTTGCGGCAACGCTGTCACAGGTGGGGTTTTGAAGCCTTGAATAAAAATATCCGCTTGCCTCAAGGTCAAAAAGCTTGCCCATATCGTCGCCCGTAGCGTATTTAAAAGTAGTGCTTTGAACTATCGGAATTTGTCTGGGCTCACCGTTGCCGGGTGTGTAGCCGCCCTGAACACACTTTGTTTCAATTTTGTAATTACTCATATATAAAACCTCGTTTCTTTAAAGCTTAAGCCTTTACGCACTCTGGAGAGCCTATCCACATATTCTCCCATTTCTGACCGGCAATTTGCTCAATTTTGGCTTTATCCTCTTCGCTTATTGTGCATTTGCCCGTTTCGTGCTTTTCTTTTATAATTTCCTTAATAAGCTCGTGGTCATGCTTTGTCATTTTATAGCGATAAATAGACAAAACGCAGAAGAACGCAAGCACGGAAGGAATTATGGCATAATCAAGGCGAAGTCCGAAGATTGTCTTTTTAGACTGAAGCTCGGGTGCCTGAACCTTTGTGTCGTAGCCGAACCACTCAAGCGATGCACCTACGAGGTAGCCCATAAGACTGCTTACCGTCTTTTTGAACAACGTATTGAAGGTTGAAATAACACCCTCTCTTCTTTGACCGGTTATAAGCTCATCAACATCCGTAACGTCGGGCTGAATGTTTTCTCCTACAAAGCCGGGGCCGGAGAAGCCGATATTGTAAAATACCGAGGAAATAACAATTACAGCATACTTTATTCCCTTAGGCGTTGTGTAAGAAAGGAATGCATTTATAAGAAGACCGCAAACCATAAACGGACCCATAAGCTTTCCGCAGAAGGTTTTGCCCTTGTAGCGAGTTAAAAGATAGTTTATAGGCGAGCCCGCAGCCTCTGCCGCGCCGGAAATAATGGTAAGCGAGTTAAAAAACTTGTAAGCATCGGTAACGCTTATCATGAAATATTGGTCGGCATAATTGTAAAAATATTTACTCATAGAGTAAAACAGCGAAATTATAAAATATTGTCTGAAGGCTCTGTTTTTAAATACAAGCTTGTATTCATGTAAAACATATTTAAAATTAAACGGCTCGTTGTGCTGACCCAAGGAAGAAGGCTCCTTTGTTTTTATAACGCTTAAAATGGGCGCCCAAACAAACCACAGCATTAAAACAATACCAACCATTTGGTAATTTCCGCGGTGCTCCGGGGATGGGTTCGGCAAAGAAAACAACGCTGTTTTAATATCAAACCCGGCAATTGCAAGCGCCGTAAAAACATAAGAGCTTGTTTGACCTATTGCATTCATTACATATTCAACCATTTTGTACTGCGTGCGTTCAAAATAGTTCGGTGCAATAGTGGGAAGCATTGCCGTATGCGGAATTGACATCATCGTCATAAAGGTGGCGTACATAAGTCCCGCAAATATGTACCACATCATGGTTTTTGAAGAGTCGCCCTCTGCCGAAATACCGAAAGAGCTCCACTTAAAAAGGTACGAAATAACAAACGGCACGGCGGCAAATAAAATATACGGACGGTGTCTGCCCATTTTTGAGCGCGTGCGGTCTGTAATAAAGCCCATCATAGGGTCGCTTATTGCATCCCAAAGTCCGCTTATTAACGAAATTTTACCGGATTGCCTTGTTGAAAGACCTTCAACATAAGACAAGAACTGCTGATGGTAAACATTAAGCGGATGACCTGCGCCGCCTATGGTAATATTTGCGCAGGTATAGTTAATCATAGGTCTAAGCGCCGTTTTAAGGTCGCCCTCAATGCCTACAATATCCTTGATTTTGTTCCCTAAGCTTATTGCCATTAAATAAACCCCCGTTCGGTTTAATTATATATAAATAAAGTAATTGTCGCTTATACCTCTTTGTTGCCCGTAAAAATTACGCACCAATAAAAGCTTCTGCCGTCATTTGAGTAGGCGCCTATACCTATTTCCGAATAATTTCCGCTCAAAAGCGCCTTTTTCACTCTTTCATCCGAGGTTAGCTTTTTATAAGCCGCTTTGTAATCGGAACTTGACTCAACCACCGACTTTTCGGCAATTGTAAAGGCTATTCCGCACTCCTTTAAGGCTTTATAATATAAGCTTCCGTCGGGATTAATGTAAACGGAGCCTGTCTCCTCCGTAAAAATCCTTGCCGCATCATCGGCGGCAGCGCAAAGCTCGTCTGAAAGCGAAAGCTCCGAAAGCTCGTTTGACGAAAGCAGTAAGCGGTACTCGTTAAGCTTTTTCAAAAGCTCATCCTTTCGAGGCTTAAACTCAAACGATACCTCCTCGGGCTCTTCAACGCCTATTGCCGTAAGAAGTGCAAGACGCGCATCAACGGAATTGATTTTGCCGTTTTCGTCAACATCCGCACACAAAAGCTGCTCCTCATCAAGCGACTCCCGTGATGTTATTTCAAGAGCAATGAGAAGTATCTCCCTTGCATCTGCGGTTGAGACCGTACCGTCATTGTCAATGTCTCCCAAATACCGCTTAGCTTCTAACGCAGAACCGCTTAAAATGCACAGCAAAAATATAGCCGCCGCACATAAAACGGCTGTTAATTTTTTATATACGGTCTTCATAACAAATCCTCTTATGAAATAATTAAGTACAGTATACAATACCGCACAAAAAAATGCAATGATTTAAACGCTACTGATTTTGTAAATTTTTCAAAAGCTTCCGATTTCTTATAAAAATGTGAAAATCTACGACTTTTTTAAAAAATCAACTACCCTTTCTATTCTCCGCGGCTATAATTTCATGCATCTGCCGTTTCGAAGCCTCAACCTCTTCGAAAAAAGCAGACGAGGACATTCTCATTACGCCGAAACGCAACGAAGAAAGCTGAATAAGTCCGTCGGAGGTAACAACGCGAACTCTCTCGTTTTTACCTATATCGCTTACGAGCTTTTCAATGTAAGTATCGCCTGTTTCGTCCTCCTTTGTATATGCCACAAAAATATTGTTATAAGTAAGCTTTTCACCCATACCGCCTTCAACATTATACGCATCGAAAACAACAATTACCTTATTCTCCGTAAATGCGGCGTAATCAGAAAGAATATCGCAAAGTCTTATGCGTGCCGCTTCAAGGTCGGTTTCGGCAAGCTTTTTAAGCTCATCCCATGAAAAAATAACATTATAGCCGTCTACTATAGTATGGCTTGCAAGCGAAAACGATTTGTAAATTTCCGTACTTTCCGTCTTTTTCTCCTCTTTTTTTCTGTAAAGGGTTTGAGTAAGGCGCGCCTTTCCGAATTCGCGCTCCATTATAGCCTCAAGCTCCTTATCGTCTATTGAAAAATTCCTTTTAACCTCAGCTACGTTATACGGAAGTTCTTCCTTTAAAAGACAGCTTTCAAGGTGCATATATTCGGGAACCTCGTTCCATTTAACGGTGAAGCCACCGCCGTGTGCGCAAAATACGGAATCCGGCGTATTCTCAAGGTCTCCCGCCGGGTCATAATTAAAGGAGCTTATAACCTCCTCTGCATTGTGACACTCATCGTAGCCGCCGAAGGTTAGAAAGAGTCTGCCCTCACCGCTTGTATAAACGGCAACCTCTTTTGCGTAGCCGTCAAAAGTTGAAACAGGCGCCTTGCCCGAAAGCACCGAAAAATCGCCCTTAACCTCCGGTGCGGAAAATGTTCCGAAGCGCGCCTTAACATCGCTTATTGCTCTGCCTATTTGAGATGAGGGCACCTCAAGGCGAAAGCTGTAAAACGGTTCAAGCAGCACACTTTGCGCATTCATAAGCCCTTGACGAACGGCACGGTAGGTTGCCTGCCTAAAATCTCCGCCCTCGGTATGCTTAATGTGCGCTCTGCCGGCGGCAAGCGTAATTTTAACATCCGTAAGAGGTGAACCCGTAAGCACACCCAAATGCTGTTTTTCACTTAAATGAGTAAGCACAAGGCGTTGGTAATCCTTGGGAAGTATTTCTTCGCGGCATTTTGTATCAAACACAAGCCCCGTGCCTCTTTTTTGCGGCTCTATAATAAGGTGAACCTCGGCGTAATGTCGAAGCGGCTCATAATGGCCTACACCCTCCACCCTGTTTTTAACGGTTTCCTTATAAATAATACTACCCTTGTCCGTTTCCACCGAAACGCCGAAGCGCTCTTCAATTACAGCCTTCAAAACCTCTGTTTGAACCTCACCCATAAGGCTTACGCTGATTTCGGAATTTCGACTGTTATATTTAAAATCAAGAACAGGCTCCTCCTCCATAAGAAGCTTTAGCTTAGGCATAAATGCATTGGCATCCACACCGTCCGGTAAAATAAGCCTGTAGCTCATAACCGTTTCAACGGTTTGTGCATTATCGCCCGCCTCTTTCCCGAGACCCTGACCGAGATACGTACCCTCAAGCCCCAAAACGGTGCAAACACGACCGGCATCCACGGAATTCACGGCAGAAAAGCGTGAACCGGAATATATTCTTATACCGCTCACCTTTTCTTCGGAATCGCCAACCCTTACGATATCGCGAACATTAAGCGTTCCGCCGGTTATTTTAATGTGGGTAAGCTTTGCCCCTGTTTTGTCACGCGTTATTTTAAAAACACGCGCACCGAAAGTGTCGGTATAACGCTTTTGCGGCAAATAATCGCAAATTGCCGAAAGAAGCTCCTCTATACCCTCATTTTTAAGACCTGAGCCGAAAAAACACGGGAAAAGCCTTCTTGAAAAAACAAGCGAGCATATATCGGCGCCTTCTATATTCGAGCCTTCAAGATATTTTTCCAAAAGCTCCTCACTGCAAAGCGATAGCTCCTCCTGTAAGTCGGGATTATCGCAAAACGAAACAGCCGACTCCGAAAGCTCCGATTTTATATCGGCAATAAGCTCATCGTAAGACCTTCTTTTAAGATCTGTTTTCGTAACAAAAATAAAAACCGGGATATTGTAATGCTTCAGCATATTAAAAAGCGTTTTTGTATGCGACTGTACTCCGTCCGTGCCGCTTACAACAAGCACGGCACAGTCAATTGCCTGCATTATACGCTCCGTTTCAGCTGAAAAGTCAACGTGTCCCGGTGTATCAAGCAAGGTAAAGTGCGTGTCGCGGTAGGTAAACTCCGCCTGCCCGGCAAACACTGTTATGCCTCGCTTTTTTTCAATTGTATCGGTATCAAGAAAGGTGTCGCCGTTATCGACTCTGCCGGGACGCTTTAACACACCCGTTTTATAAAGTATTGCTTCACTGAGTGTTGTTTTACCTGCGTCAACATGGGCAAATATTCCGACAACGGCATTTTTCACACTATACACCTTCTCAAAAAATCAAAGTTTAATAACCTCAATGCACCCAACAGGGCAAACCTCCGTACATTTTCCACAGCCTGTGCATTTTTCCGTATCTACCACCGCGCGGAAGCTTTCAACCTTAACAGCACCCTGCTCGCACACATTTTGGCACTTCATACAGCCAATACAAGCTGTTTTACAATGCTTTCTTGCAAGCGCACCCTTTTCTTGGTTGTTGCAAAGCACAGAGGCCTTCGGAACGCCGAGCGGAAGCATATGAATAAGCCCCTTGGGGCAGGTTTTCACGCAAGCCTTACAGCTGTGGCAAGCAACGGGCGAAATTCTCGCAACGCCGTCGCAAATGCGAATAGCATCGTAATCGCACGCCTCAACACAATCGCCGAGACCCAAGCAGCCGTAGGTGCATTCTTTAGCACCGCCGAAAAGCTGCGAAGCCATACGGCAGCTGTTTACTCCCTTGTAAACCATTTTGCTTTCTGCGTTAGTGTTACTTCCGGCGCAAAGTACAACCGCCGCCGTGGGAAGAACGAATGCGGCCGTCGTGCCCATAATCTCGGCAACCTTTTTTGCCGCCTCACTGCCACCCGGCGCACAAAGATTTGTTGCCGTCTCCTTACCCGAGGAAAGCGCCGAAGCGTAGCCCGAGCAACCGGAATATCCGCAAGCACCGCAATTGGCACCGGGGAGAATTTCTTGAATCGCCTCTGCCTTTTCGTCTACGGGAACTGCCATTATTTTAGAAGCAACGGCAAGTCCGAGACCCAAAAGAAGGCCTATACCCGCAACAAGTGCCACGGGAAATAAAATTTCTGTCATAAAGCCTTTCCCCCTTATCCGAATATTCCGTCAACAACGCCCGAAAAGCCCAAAAACGAAACCGAGGTAAGCGAAGCGGCTATAAGCGTTGAGGGAAGTCCCTTTAAAAAGTCAGGTATATCGGCTGTTTCAAGTCTGCCTCTTACACCCGAGAAAATGAGCATTGCAACAAGGAAGCCCACGCCCGAGCCTAAGGTATTAATCATTGAAACCGAGAAGGAATAGCCGTTGTCAAAGTTAAGAAGCACAACGCCCAACACCGCGCAGTTCGTTGTAATAAGCGGCAAGTAAATGCCGAGCGCATTATAAAGCGGCTTCATATACTTTTTAAGAATAATCTCAACAAGCTGAACAAGTGCGGCTATTATGAGAATACAAACTATTGTTTGCAAATAACCGAGCCCGTTATTTTGAAGCATTGTGTTAATCGGGTATGTAACTGCCGTGGAAATAAGCATTACGAAAATTACGGCGATGCTCATCCCGAGAGCTGTATCAACCTTTTTGGAAACACCCAAAAAAGGACATATTCCGAGGAATTTGCAAAGAATGTAGTTTTCGGTAAGAATTGCGGTTAAAATAATCGAAAAGAACTGTGAGCCTGTCATTGTGCACTCTCCTCCTTACCGGAAATTTTAGAGCCGCACGTTGCCGCCATGGGGCAGCCTTGACATGCATTGATTTCTTTATTTTTGGATTTACCCTTACCGCCGAGCTTATTTGAAAGCGCAATAAGAATGCCGAAGACAAAGAAGCCGCCTGCGGGAAGAATGAAAACTGTCATAGGAGTGCTTAAAACAGTAACACCGTTAAAGCCACCCAATACGTTGTCACCAAATACGGAAAGAAGATTTTGCGCATCCGAGAAAAGCGTGCCGTTGCCCAAAAACTCTCTGAAAAGCGACATTGTGAAAAGTGCCGCGGTAAAGCCAACGCCCATACCGAGTCCGTCACAAGCAGATGCCAAAACGGGATTTTTACTCGCAAATGCCTCTGCTCTGCCGAGAATTATACAGTTTACGACAATAAGCGGCAAATAAACGCCCAAGGCATCATTCAAGGCGGGAACAAACGCCTTTACTATCATTTGAACTATTGTAACAAACGAAGCTATTATAACGATATAAGCCGGTATTCTAACCTTATCGGGTATAACCTTGCGAAGTGCCGAAATGGCAATATTTGAGCAAACGAGAACAAGCGTTGCAGAAATGCCCATACCGATGGAGTTTACCATTGAGGTAGAGGTTGCAAGCGTGGGGCATGTGCCCAAAACAAGCCTTAAAACGGGATTTTCCTTTAAAATACCCTTTGTAAATTCTTTTCTTAACGAGCATTTATTTTCAGCCAAGATTTTCACCGTCCTTAACTTCGGAATATACCGAAAATGCAATATTCACAGCACCCGTTACCGCCTTAGAGGTAATTGTTGCACCTGAAATTGCCTGAATTTCGTTTTCGGCGGGAGTGGATTTTGTAACTCCGATTTCACCGGATTTGTTTATATAATTATTAATAAAGTCGGCGGATTTAGCCTTCATACCGAGGCCGGGCGTGTCGTTTATCTCGGTGATTTTAACTCCGGTTATTTTTGACGATTCGTAATCTATGCCAACCACCAAAGAAAGGTCGCCGCCATAGCTTTTTGTTGTAACAGGCACCACAATGCCTACCGCTTTACCGTCGGCAATGCCTTCAAAATATGTGTACGAAACGCCGTCAACGGTAACCGTCTTCTCCTCCGAAAATTCCGCAGCCGCCGAAAGAACAGCCGCCTTTGCCTCGTTTTCCTGCTTTGAGGTTATCTCCGCTATTTTATCCTTTGTTAAAAGGTTTGTTCCCGCAAGAAGCGCGGTGCAAACAGCACCTATAATAAACAGCATTAAGGCGGGGCGAAGAATTTCTTTTAAGCTTGACTCTTTTTTCATTGCGTCTTCGCCTCCTTAACCTTTTTTTCTTTAATAAAACCAAAGGGCTTAAGCTTTGTTAAATTGTCAATATGCGGAACAAGAAGGTTCATTAATATAATCGCAAATGAAACGCCCTCGTTATATGTACCGTAAAATCTTATTAAAAAGGTAACAAGTCCGCAGCCTATTCCGTAAATTATTTTACCCTTAAAAGTAAGCGGGCACGTTGCGTAATCGGTTGCCATAAAAATTGCACCTATTAAAAGACCTCCGCCTAAAAGATTGTAAAGAAGAAAGCTTAAATCGCCCTTACCGCCTATAAGCATTAAAATACCGAGTGTGCCTATAAAAGAAAGCGGAATTGCGGGAGAAATAACCCTTTTAACGAGAAGGTAAAAGCCCCCTGCAATAAGTGCCACTGCACAGGTTTCACCGAGACAACCGCCTCTGAAGCCGAGGAACATTTCAAGAAGCGTCGGAAGCTCCGTGCTTTCGCCGCTTTGAAGCATATAAAGCGGTGTTGCCGTGGACACGGCATCTGCCGTTTCCTTCCAATTGTAAGGCGAAACCCAATTTGACATATCCGCAGGGAAGGAAACCATTAAAATAATTCTTCCCATTAAAGCCGGATTTACAAAGTTTTGACCTATGCCGCCGAAAAATTGCTTTACAACAACAATTGCAACAAACGCACCTATGGGTATCATCCAAAGACGAATTGTCGACGGCAAATTAAAACCGAGCAAAAGACCAGTAACAACGGCGGAAAGGTCGCCAAGAGTATTTGAGCGCCTTAAAAGCCTTCTTGACAAATACTCGAAAACGACACACGAAGCAACGCTTATTACCGAAACGATAAAAGCACGCGGTCCGAAAATAACCACCGAAGCGGCAAGAGCCGGCACAAGCGCTATTATAACGTCAAGCATAAGTCCTCTTGAGGTTGCGGGCGCCTTCATATGAGGCGATGCCGTAACGGTGGGCTTTATTTTTTTTATGAGAGCGTTTTCACTCATTTTTTCGCACTCTCCTCTCTTAACATATCCTTAGCAAGCACAAGATACTGAACAAGCGGCTTCCCGGCGGGACAGGAGTAAGCGCACGTTCCGCACTGCATACAAGCCGTTACAGAGCTTTTTTTAAGTCCTTCAATATCCTTAGCCTTAACAGAACGCATAATATTTGTGGGCATAAGTCCCATAGGACACGCGTCACTGCATCTGCCGCAACGAATACAATCCGTTTCGGGTTTTTCCTTTAACGTACCCTTTGTAAACGCAAGAACCGCATTATAGCTTTTTAAAACCGGTACATCGGTGCTTACAAGCGAGGTTCCCATCATAGGTCCGCCGGCAATAACCTTTTCAACGCCATCCTTAAAGCCGCCGCAGAACTCAATAAGCTCATTAAGATTTGTTCCTATCGGAACACGCACGTTTTTCGGCGAATTAATTGCCGTACCGTCCACCGTAAGCGAGCGGCTTATAAGCGGCTTACCCGTTTCAAGGTACCGACCGATAAATGCCGTGCTTGCAACATTCATTACAATACATCCAACATCCGCCGGAAGCTTTCCGAACGGGATTTTTCTACCGGTTGCGGAATAAACAATCATCTTCTCCGCTCCCTGCGGATAACGTGACTTAAGCTGCATAACCTTAATTGAACCGTCGCCGAATTTGTCCGCAACGTTTTTTAACGCCTCAATAGCCTTAGGCTTATTATCCTCAACGGCTATTACGGCATTTTTTATGTTAAGGTATTGCTTAACAAGATGAATGCTTTTTATTATGTAAAGCGTATTATCAACACACTCACGGTAGTCAACCGTAATGTAAGGCTCACACTCCGCAGCATTGATAACAAGCGTATCTATCGGCTTGTCGGGCGATATTGCGAATTTCACATGACTCGGAAAGCCCGCTCCGCCGAGTCCCACAAGACCGGAGGCTCTTACAGCCGCTCTGAAATCATCCGCATTGTTTATAACAGGCGGTTTAATATCGGGGTGAAGCGTCATAAGCGAGTCGGATTCAATCGTAACCGCCGGGGCAATTCTGCCGTTTGCAAGAACCGTATCCCGGATTGAGGTAACCTTACCGGAAACACTTGCATGAATGGGTGCGGAAATAAAGCTTTCGCTGTCACCTATTACCTGCCCGGCAAAAACCGAATCACCGACCTTTACGGTGGGAGTGCATGGAGCGCCTATGTGCTGCTGCATTGAAAGCACAACACACTCCGGCACGGGCATTCTCTCCGAAGGAAGATTTTCGGTATTTTTAAAATGAGGTACGGCGGCGCCGCCCCTACCCTTTTTCGCAGGTGAAATTACGCCTGCAATATGCTTTATCATATCATCTTCTCCTAAAGCAAAAACCGCTTAGGTTTTTGTTATATAATTTCGTTTTTCAAAAAGTGCCAATGTGTATTTATAAACAGTTCCCGTAAAAGCGCCCGTAATAACCGCCGAGATCATGAGATAAGGCGCCAAGCCGAAAACATATTTACCTAAAATAAAATAAGAAGCCGCCAATTGACCGAGATTGTGAAATACCGCCGAAGCTACACCCAAAAGCACAAAGCTTACACGCTCTTTGGGCAAAAGCATTAACAAATACATTACAACAAGGCTTAAAATGCCACCGGAAAGGCTTAAAACACCTGCCGTTACACCGCGCGTTACAAGCGCAAAGAACGCCTTAAAGAGCGTTACAAAAAGCCCGTAAAAAAAGCCGAGTCGCGAAACGCAAAGCATTGTTACCACATTTGAAAGCCCGACACGTGATGCCGGAAGCGGAATAAACGACGGCAAAATATTTTCAAGGTATGAAAGCGCAACCGCCGTCGCCGAGAGAACACCGCCGAGTGCCACCATACGGCTTTTTTTAATATTACCTTCGCCGCGCGTTTTCATCAATAGCTCACTCCGTCAAATGTGTTGTTTGCGCCCTTTACGGTTATAACGGTTTTAAAGGGAAGGCACGCCGCCGTATCACCCGCGCGCTTTAAATATCCGCTTTTTTCGCAAAGACCGTCGGGGCATTTTGAATTCACAAATGCAATTTTTCCGTTTTCAATCTTTATTGTAACCTCCGGCGCCTCCGGCAATGAAAATTCACAGTCCGCGGCTGTTTCAAGATTTACCGTTTTAACGGTTTTACCGTCAACGGCAATTACAGCCACACGCGTTTTTCCCCTTCCCGAAAAAAATATAATAAGTGCGCACAGCAGCAGTGCTATAAGAATTACCGCATCAAGCGGATTTATAAGCTTTCTTTTAATGCCGAGCACCTCTTTTTTTCATTAATGCCACACCCGGTTAAATATTCGCGTGTCCTTTATGCGGCTTACCCTGCACCTTCAAGCCTTTCAAAAAGCTCAAACGCCGCCTCAACGGTTTTATCCATATCAAGGTATTTGTAAAGACCGAGCCTTCCGCCGAAATATACATTCGAAAGCGCACTTGCCTTATTTTCGTAAAGCGTGTAAAGTGCATTGTTTTTCTCATCATTCACAGGATAAAACGGCTCATTGCCGTCACCGTCACAAACGGGATATTCACGTGTTATAACGGTTTTTTCGGTTTTTATACCCTCAAAATGCTTATGCTCGATAATTCTCGTAAACGGCACTTCTCTTTCGGTGTAATTAACAACCGCCGTAGCCTGAAATTGCTCCTTAAAAACAACCTCATCGCAAAATTCAAGAGAACGGTACATAAGCGCGCCGTCGGAATAGTCGAAAAACTCGTCTATTTTACCGGTAAAAATGATTTTATCCGCAAGAGAAGTGTAATAATCTCTCTTCTCAAAAAAATCGGAATTAAGTAAAACCTCTGTGCCGACAAGCATTTTTTCAACCATATCGGTATAGCCGCCCACGGGAACACCCTGATACTTATCGTTAAAATAATTATTATCAAAGGTAAAACGCAACGGAAGTCTTTTTATAATAAAGCTCGGAAGAGCCGAGCAATCGCGCCCCCACTGCTTTTCGGTATAGCCCTTAACAAGGAGCTCATAAACGGTTTTTCCCACAAGACTTATTGCCTGCTCTTCAAGATTTTTGGGACCTTCCGTAAAAACGGGCTTGTCCGCTTCTATTTTTGCTTTTGCCTCATCCGCTGTTTTCACACCCCATATTTCATAAAAGGTATTCATATTAAACGGGAGACTGTAAAGCTTACCCTTATAATAAGCCTTCGGCGTGTTTACAAACGAATTAAAGCACGCAAAGGAATTGACATAATTCCAAACCTCTTCGTTGCTTGTGTGGAAAATGTGCGCGCCGTATTTATGTACATTTATTCCTTCAAAATTTTCGGTATAAATGTTGCCGCCAATGTGCGGGCGCTTATCTATAACAATACACTTCTTTCCTTTTTTTGTCGCAAGATTTGCAAACACAGCCGAAAAAAGTCCCGCGCCCACAAAAAGGTAATCGTATTTTTTTCCGCTCATAAATTCAAAAGCTCTCTGTAACGCTTTAAGGCGTTATCAACCGATACACTCCAAGGAACATAAAGTGTTTCGGAGGCTTTTTTACCTACCGTCTTAAGCTTTTCGGGCTCAGCGCAAATTTCAATTATTTTTTTCGACAAGGCCTCCGGAATCTCCTTCGAAAACCAACCGTTTTCGCCATCAACAACGCCGTAAGCAGAGTCACTGCCCTCGGCAAAAAGCACCGGGCAATTACACGCCGCCGCCTCTTTTACAACAATCGCCGCAGTATCAAACGTAGATAAAAACAGAAATAAATCGGTAATCGAATAAAATACGCGAAGCCTTTCTCTGTCACGAACAGCGCCGGTAAAAATCACGTTGCCGTCAAGACCGAGCTTTTTCACAAGCGCCTTTATGTCGTCAAGGTCTGTTCCCTCACCTACAAAAAGCATACGAAAATCAAGTCCCGAGTCCTTAACAAGCTTAAGCGCGTTACATACAAGCTCAAGATTTTTATACCATTGCATTCTGCCTACAAACGAAAAAACGGGAACTCCCTCCGGAATGTCAAGCTCATCTTTAAGAGCCTCGCACTTATTATCGTCCTGCGGCTCTTTCACAAAATCAACACCGTTTTCCATTACGCGACATTTGCCCGTAAAGCCCACTCTTCTTAAAGCCTCTTCACTGCCCTCGCTTACAATCCACGCCTCATCGGCAAAATTTACATTTGCCCTCAAAAAGGCGTAAGCCGCTTTTTTAAACAATGAATTTTTAAGTCTTGCTTCAAAATCCACATCGTACTTTGTATGATATGTAAGAATTATTTTTGCTTTTCCGTTTTTGTAAGCAAGACGGACAAGCTCCGACGAAGCAAGCGGCGCATGAATATGAATTATATCAAAATCCATATCGCGTACATCTTTTACGGTTTTTAAAACAAACGGCCAACCCACGCGGTAACCCACACTTTTGTTTGAACCGAAGGAATTGTAAATATACGTTTTAAAGCTGTACTGCCCGTAATTGCCACCCGGGTAGCGCGGCGTAACAAGAGTTACGTCAACATCGTCATATTTATTAAGATATTTACAGTAATTGTTTACAACCTGAGAAACGCCGTCAACCACAGGGTAAAACGAATCGACAAAAATGCCGACCTTAAGCTTACCGTTCATATATAATCTCCGCCTTTTACGGGTATTAATCCAAAGACCTTCAATAAGGTACAATCAATCACAAATATTATAACACACTTTAACGCGAATTTCCATATTGTTTTTTCAATATTAACATTTAAATTTGCAAATAATATTTTCGGGTGATAAATTTTGAAAAAACAAAGAAAAGAAAAGAATAAAAGTATTATAGATAACGCCGTAGGCATTACACCGAGCGTTGCCTCTGTACCGGGCAGCCCCGTTGATGCTTTTGATATGCTGAACGCATACGGTGAATATGAAATTCAGCGAACCGCCGACACCGAAAACCGCTTTCCCAAAATCAGTCAGAGCTTACCGGCAAAAAGCGGCAAATCCAAAAACAAAAGGTAATTAAAGCTTGCCGCTGCAAAGTGAAATCACTTAACAGCGGCAAGAAATCATTATTGAATTTTTAATCACTCATCGCGCTTTATCGCATTGTCGCCGATATCCTTTTTCTTGGAGAATACCACGCCGAGAAGCATAACCACGGCGAATATTATAAGGTAGAATAATATCGGACAGGAAAATTCTCCGTTTTCCTTTGCTGCAACATAGGGCGAATAGCCGTGTGCGTAAAACGCGGCAAAAATCATAAAGCATGAACCCAAAAGCGCAAGCGAAGGAAGAACAAATCTCTTAAACGGCGAAACATCCTTTGCCTTTTTCATAAACATAATGAATACGGGAAGATAAAGTGCATATATCGTAACTATGGGAAGCTCCGAAGAATCGAAGCCGAAAAGACCGAACCAATTGTGCGGTGCAAGGTTTGCGCCGTAAAAATATACAAGCCAAATTCCCGCGAATAAAAGACCCATTACAGAGGAGTTTGCGGGCATATTTGTTTGACGATCAATCTCACTGAAGGTTCTGGGCGCGGGGCCGTAGCCACGAGCCGCTACCGAATAAAGGCCTCTTGTGCAGCCGAGCATAAGACCGTTTAAGGTGCCCATGCACGAAATGGCAACGAAAAGGTTGAGAATATTGCCGAAAACATTACCGAAAACCTGAGTAAACGCAACTGTTGCGCCGGACTCCATTAAAGTATTTACATCTGCGCCGCCTGCAAGACCTATATAGTAAAATACATAAATGCTTACTATAATAATTCCGCCCGAAATAAGCGCTATGGGGAGATTTTTCTTTGCATTTTTAAGCTCTGCATTAATAGAGGTTGCAATAATCCAACCCTCATACGCAAATGACGTAGCGACAACCGCACCGAAAAGAACGGAATAATCACCCTTTGAGGTTCCGAAATTTGAAGCTATAATAGAGGTTGCTTCACCCGCGATATTGTGCGTAAAGCCGTAAATTGTACCGATAATTGCCATAAGAAGAAGCGGTATAAATTTAATAAAGGTTGTGGAAACCTGAAATTTACCGGCAAGCTTCGGTGAAAGCGCGTTAAGCGCGTAGCTTAAAACGAGGAAGAAGCCCGCAAGCACAAAGCACTCCGGTCCCGTAACGGGGTTCTCACAAAACTCGGGATTTACCGCGCAAACGAAGGTAAGAAGATATCTTGCCGAAAGCCACGCAAGTACAGAGGTGAGCGTGGGGTAATAAACGGTTGTTAAAAACCAACCCACATAATAAGCATATTTACCGCCGACGGTAGCCTCAGCATAGTCAACAACGCCGTTAACCTTCTCATACTTTTGTGCCATTGTCGAAAAAGCGAGAATGCAGAAAATCATTATTGCTCCGCCTATAATCCACGATGCTATTCCGAGAGGCATATCGCCGCTTGTAGCGTTAAGAATGTTCTGTGCCTTGAAAAACACGCCCGAACCTACGACTATACCGACGACCATACATATCGCCGTTAATAATCCGTATTTTCTTTTTAGCCCTTTTTCCATAATAACACCCTTTGCTGTTAAATTTTGCCGAAAACCGCAGACTGCTACAGTAGTATTCGGCAAGTATATTATTTTTATTATAGCTTACTACTTGAAAAATGTAAACATACAGTTTATAATATATCTATTACATTACGTAATATTTAATATGAGGTGTTATAATGGACTCAATAAAAATCAAGGCTCTTTTAAAAGCCGCCGAGCTTGGAAGTCTCACAAAAGCCGCCGAGGAATTGGGCTACACGCAAGCAGGACTTACACATATGATGAACCGCCTTGAGGCCGAGGTAGGCTTTTCTCTTTTAAAGCGCACAAAAAACGGCGTGCTCTTAACAGCCGAGGGTGAGCGACTTTTGCCGTATTTAAAGGATTTTTCAACCGCCTCCGAAAAGCTCGGGCGTGCTATTTCGCAAACGGCGCACTCGCTCGGAGAAACAATAAGAATAGGCACATACACCAGTGTTTTAAAGCTATGGCTTCCTACAATTATCAACGGCTTTAAAAGTATTTCGCCCGAGGTTCAAATAGAAATACGCGACCTTCCCGTAAAAGCAATGTATGAGCGTGTAAGCGCAAATGAGCTTGATGTAGGCTTCGGAAGCTTTTGTCCGTCGGAGGACTGTGATTTTATACCGTTAAAAACCGACCCGTTTTACGCTGTTTTGCCAAAATCCGAAACAACCTTTGACACCACTGACACTATGCCTATAAGCGCACTTAACGGCAAAAGCTTTATAATGCCCACCTTTGGCTATGACCCGGATATTTTAGAGGCGCTTCACAAAAACAATGTTGTGCCCGTTATAAACACAACCTCCGTGAGCGATGCCTCAGTTACCGCGCTTGTCGAAATCGGACTGGGGCTTTCAATTCTACCGGAGCTTGTATTAAAAAGCGCCGACAAAAGCAGCGTAAAAATAAAAAAGCTTTCTCCCGAGTGCTCGCGTGAATTGGGTCTTATTTTGCCAAAGGGAAAAATAAAAAGCCCCGTTGTGCGGAGCTTTACGGAATACAGTCAAGCCGTAATTACTAAAAGCTTTTAAAACGATTCCCCGATTTTTTCAACCCAAAAAGTCAAAACGAAAGAAATCTGTGTCAAAGCAAAAGATTTTTGCCTGAAAAACGAGCAATACTTTCGTATTGCGAGGCTTTTTGACGCGGTAATTGCGAAAA
>CAYQPJ010000029.1:0-19777 GCA_964419515.1 uncultured Eubacteriales bacterium | reverse complement strand
TGAAAAACCAATTACCGAATTTCATTCCAAATCAAAACCTTTTTCTTGTCCATGAGCTTTTCGCAAAAACGGCAAGCATCGGAAAAATTTCAAGTCTACCCGCAAGCATATCAAAAATCAAAATAATTTTCGAAAACGGGCTGTAGCAAGAAAAATTACACATAGGCCCTACCCTTGCAAAACCGGGGCCTATATTGTTAAAGCAAGAAAGAACAGCGGAAATGTTTGTTTCTATTGAAAAGCCGTCAATTGAAACAAGAAGCACACTGAAAAAGAGTATTACGGAATACGCCGCAAGATATGCATTTGTATTATCAAGCACGCTTTCATTTACAGGCTCCCCGTCTACCGTTACAACTTCAACCTTTCTCGGAAAAATCATTCTTTTAATATTTCTTTTAAGACCCTTAAACAAAAGCATCGCTCTGCCGCACTTAAGACCGCCTGCAGTGCTACCGGCACAGCCGCCCACAACCATTAAAAGAAGAAGTACTGTTTTTGAAAAATTCGGCCAAAGGTCAAAATCCACCGTTGAGTAGCCTGTTGTGGTAATTATACTTGAAACTTGAAACGCCGCGTGGCGAAGTGTTTCTCCAAATGAGCCGTAAAGCTTATATATATTCAAACAAATAAGCGCAACAGCCGAGAAGCTGACAATAAAATACACCTTAAGCTCACCGTTTTTAAAAATCTCCTTAAAGCGCCTTAAAAGCAGCATATAATGAAGTGAAAAATTAATTCCGAATATAAACATAAAAACAGCTGTTACATTTTGAATATACGGACTGTAGCTTGCCATGCTGTCATTTTTAATGCCGAAGCCCCCTGTTCCGGCAGTACCGAGTCCAATGCAAACGGCTTCAAAAAGCGGAATATCGCCCAATGCCAAAAAAATAATATTCACTACGGTTAAAACAACATAAATAAGATATAAAATCAATGCCGTGTTGCGAATTTTAGGAACGAGTTTTGACACAACGGGTCCCGTGCTTTCTGCACGCATCAGGTGGAGCGTGTAACCTTCACTTCTGCCACCTACGGGAATTGCGGCAAGAACAAATACGAGTACACCCATTCCGCCGAGCCAATGGCTGAAGCTTCTCCAATACATAATACCGCGGGAAAGCGCCTCAACATCGGCAAGAATCGAAGCGCCTGTTGTTGTAAAGCCGGAAACAATTTCAAAAAGCGCATCTAAGTAATTACTTATTTCTCCCGAAAAAACAAACGGCAAAGCACCGAGAGCACTAATTGAGCACCAGCTCAAGCCCACACACAAAAGACCCTCTCTCGCGTAAAATGCGGTTTTTGTTTTTCTTGTTAACACGTAAAGCAGTGCCGCCACGGGAAGCATTACGGCATATGTAAGTAAAAAGCCCTTTATTGCCGCAGACTCGCGGTCATAAATGCTTATTATAAGAGCGGGAAGCATAAAACCCGCTTCGACGGCGATTATTTTTGAAATAATGCGCCCAATCATTTTACAATTCATAATTTTAAAGCCTCATTGAAAATATAACAGCATAAACCCGCCTGTCTGTTATTCAAAAATATCGTTAAGCTTACGAATGGGGGTTTCGCCGCCGGAAACGACTATTACCGTATCACCCTCCGAAAAGAACGAATCGCCGTTGGGAATTTCACCTCTGCCCTTTTTGTTTATGGAAACAAGAAGAAGCTGTTTTTTCAAACGAAGATCTTTAAGCGGCACGCCACAGTTTTTTGTTTGAGAATCAACTCTGAACTCAAGCGCCTCGGCGTTGTCATCGGCAAAGTGGTGAACAGCAACAGCCGCACCGGTTTGATTCTCCATTGCGCGAACATATTGCTCAATTTGGTCGCAGCAAAGCTTTTTAGGTGAAATCACACTGCCGAGCGGCAGGGAATCAATAACACTGCTCTCTTCCACTCTGCCAAGCTTTGTTATAATCTGCGGAACACCGCAGCTGTTGCCGTAAAGCGAAATTATTATATTAAGCTCATCAATACCCGTAAGCGTAACAAGAGCCTCACAATCATCAAGACCCTCTCTTAAAAGAAGCGTTCTGTCACTCGCATCGCCGTTGATTATATCGGTTTTGGGAAGAAGAGCCGCAAGCTCCTTGCAACGCTCAACATCGTTTTCTATAAGCGTTACCGCTATATTTGTTTTTTCAAGCTCGCTCGCAAGATAAAAGCTAACCTTACCGCCGCCGGCGAGAATTACTCGGCGAACCTTTTTTGAAATTATACCGAGATTTTTAAGAAGTGCAGATAAGTTTTCGGATTGCGCCGTAACAAAAACCCTATCATTTTCGCGAAGAATAAAGTTACCGTCGGGAATAAAAAGCTCATTTTTGCGTAAAACCGCACAAACAAGCACCTTACATTTAACTATCTTATAAAGGTCAGTAAGAGAAACATCGCGAAGCTTGCTGTCACCCTTAATCTTAAGCTCTACAATTTCAACTCTGCCGTTTGCAAAGCTGTCTCTCTTTAAAAAGCCCGGAAGCTGTAAAAGATGCTCAATTTCAATAGCGGCTCTGCGCTCGGGATTTACAATAAGTGAAAGTCCGAATATATCGCGCATATCAAATATTTGGTCACGATATTCGGGATTTCTTATTCTCGCAATTGTATGCACCTTAGGATTTAATGCGTGTGCCGTCATACAGCAAAGAAGATTAATTTCGTCCGTGCTGGTAGCGGCAATAAGTAGCTCCGCATTTTTTATATCGGCGCGCTCAAGAACCTCTGCTGTGGCACAATTGCCGTTAATTGTCATAATGTCATACATTTCGAGACTATTTTCAAGAACGTTGACATTTGAATCAATAAGAGTTATATCGTAGCCTTCCTCGGAAAGCTGCTTCGTGAGTGTTGCGCCGACCTTGCCGTCACCGGCAATAATAATTTTCATAAATTCTCCTCGCTTAAAGTATTTTTATTGTATCCTCGGAAAAGTCAAGCTTTGTTGAATAAAAACAGGAAATTGCTTTTACCATATACTCGGTATCCAAAGCCCCCGCAGTTTCATAAGAGGAGTGCATGGAAAGCTGTGCAATACCTATATCAACGGTATTTAAAGAAACGACTGCATTTGAAATATTTCCGAGTGTTGAACCGCCTGAAATATCGGCTCTATTATAATAATTTTGTGTCGGAACGCCTGCGTTTTCGGCAATTTTCTTAAAAACCGCAGCAGAAATTCCGTCTGAGGTATAGTGACGATTCGCGTTATATTTTATAACAACACCGCCGTTCAAGCGGCAACGGTGCACTGGATCGGCATATTCGGGATGATTGGGATGTATTGCGTGAGCATTATCACAGGAAAGCATAAAGCTGTTTGCGACAGCCGCAAAATAATCCTCATCCGACATACCGTAGGCGGCTGAAATTTTAACAAGCGTTTCGTGCAAAAACGTAGAAGCCGCACCCTGCTTTGTTCTGCTACCCACCTCTTCATTATCAAAAACGGCAAGAACGCTGACATTACTGTTGCTTTCGGTGGAAATAAACGCCTCCTTTGATGCAAAAACACATTGAAGGTCGTCAAGGCGAGGTGCGCAAATCAAGTCATTTATTTGAACACAGCTTTGGGGATTGTACAAATAAAGATCGTAGCTCAAAATGTTCTTTTCATCCGCAGATGAAAGCTCGGAAAGCATTTTCCCGAACGAATAAGCCTCGCCGTTTGCGGAAAAAAGCGCTTGCATATCAACAGCTGCATTAAAGGAAGCGTTTTCATTTGCACTTCTGTTCATATGAATCGCAACATTCGGAATAACTGCAATCGGCGCTTTTGAGTCAACAAGCCGAACTCTAACGCCCTCATCTGTGGAAACCGCAACTCTCCCTGCAACGGAAAGCGGCTTATCAAGCCACGTTGAGCAAAGCATTCCGCCATACTTTTCGGTTGAAAGCTTAACATAGCCGTCGGAATGATGCTCCGCAGGCTCTTTAATTTCAAAAGAAGGGCTATCGGAATGAGATGCGGCAATCATAAAGCCGTTGAATACTTTTTTCGGAAGCTTAAAAGCAATAAGAGAAGAGCCGTTTCTTGTAACAAAATACGACTTACCGGGCGTCAAGCGTTCGCGTCTATTTTCAAATATCTCAATAAAGCCCGCATTTTCAAGCTCACACTTTAAAGTACTTACGGTATGGTAAGCACTCGGGCAGGAATTTATAAAATCAAAGAGTTTTTCGTTCATAAAATATACACCTCTACGATTGATACATTAGCACAAATTTGAATTTATTTCAATAGCAAATACACTAAAAGCCTCTAATATGCTATTTTGAATGAAAAAAAGCCTGCAAAAGCTCGTAAAATCTAATAATTTGTTATTGAAAGAACGATTAAAATCGCTTATAATAGTATTAGTCTATATTTTTGTGAGGGCGCCTTAAATGTTAGGTAAATTAATTAAAGTTAATGTTACCGAGCAGATTGGTTCACCGTACGGTGAAAACGGCGCTGTGTATTCCCTTAATCACGGGCAACCAATCTGTAAGGTAAAATATTCATCGCCGATAACCGGCGTGCTTATTATGGGCATAACAAATCCCGTAAAAAGATTTGACGGCAGAATAATAGCTCTTCTTCGCTTTCTTGATACAGGCGAGATTAAGCTTATTGCCTCGCCGAAATCAAAAAAATTTATTGACTGCGAAATAAGACCGTTTATCGGGTTTATGACAACGGGTAGACCGTATGTTCTTGACTGCTATTACGAGCGCTCCTGCGGTGCGGTAATTTTTCGCAAAATAAACGGAAAAACCCGTTTTCTTTTAATTAAAAACAAAAGAAGCTCCGGTTGGGGTTTTCCAAAGGGGCATGTTGAAGACGGTGAAACTCCGGAGGACACCGCAAAGCGCGAGGTGCTTGAAGAAACCGGCATTCACATAGACATTTTACCGGGCTTTGCCAAAAAATCGGAGTATAAAATTCAAAACAGAATTCAGAAAAGCGTTACTATTTTTGTCGGCAGAACAACGGACACCCAAACCATTATTCAGGAAGAAGAAATTGAAGATTACATTTGGTTGCCTTTTAGAGAGGCTTACAAAACCTTAAAATTCGATAACGACAAAAGCATATTGCGAACCTGCAAGGATTTCTTAATTTCGGGTTCATACATTAAAGAGGTGTAAATATGGTTGAAAATATCGTTACCACTATTGTTGAGTTTTTAAAAGAGACAATTCCTCCGCAGCTTGTAACATTTCTCGTTTCTCTTTGCCCCGTGCTTGAGCTTCGAGGCGGTATGATAGCGGCGAGGCTTCTCGAAATTAATTTTTTTGAAGCATTTATTATCTGCTACATAGGAAATATGCTCCCTATCCCCTTTATTTTGCTTTTCATTAAAAAGATTTTCGCTTTAATGAGAAAATCAAAATTCTTCTCCAAAATAGTTGATAAGCTTGAGGCTCGCTCCGAAAAGAAAAAAGGCTCAATAGAAAAATACAAGGAATGGGGTCTTCTTATTCTCGTTGCAATTCCCCTTCCGGGAACAGGCGGTTGGACGGGTGCTCTTATTGCCGCTCTTATGGATATGCGTATTAAAAAGAGCCTGCCGCTGATAGCCTTAGGTGTATTTATTGCGGGGCTTATAATGTCTCTTATAACCTATGGTATTTTCTCCTTTTGACTTATGAAAAAATGTTATATATTCGGTGCCCTCGGCTCCGATACCGGCGCCTTTCTGCCGCGTGAGGGTGATTTAATAATCGCCGCCGATGCGGGCATCGAAAGGCTTTTTGAATTAAATATAACTCCCGCACTTTGTGTCGGTGACTTTGATTCTGCAAAAAAGGCTCCAGAAAACATCCCCGTGATTCGTCATCCGAAAAGAAAAGACGACACCGACCTTTTGCTTGCCGTCAAAATCGGCTTTGAACGCGGCTATAAAAGCTTTGTGATTTTCGGCTGCCTGGGCGGAAGGCTTGACCAAACCGTAGCTTCCCTTCAAACAGCAGTATACATATTAAGCCGCGGCGGAAGCTCTGTTTTTGTAGGCAATGGCGAATGCCTTACAGCTGTGAAGGATGGAGCCGTTAAGTTCAAAAGGAAGTCCGAGGGCTACATCTCCGTTTTTTCTTACGGTGATAAATCACTTGGCGTTACCGAAACGGGTCTATCGTTTTCACTTGACAACGCAACGCTAACAAACACCTTTCCCCTCGGTGTCAGCAATGAGTTTATTGACAACGAAGCCACAATAGAGGTTAAAAACGGTACACTTGCCGTTATTTGGCAGGGCAGCCTTAATGACATCATCTTCTGAAGGAGCTATTATGAATTTTGAAAAAATAAACGCAATTATTTTTGATGCCGACGGAACCCTTTTGGACTCTATGGACATTTGGACGGAAATCGGCACAAGATTTTTGCTCTCAAAGGGCATTACAATAAAAAAAGAGCTTGCCGAAGAAATTTCAACCCTAAGCTACGAGCAAGCCGCTGCATATTATATTGAACACTTTGACAACACCGCAACCGTACAAGATATAAGAGACGGTGTAAACGCTCTTGTTGAAAGCTTTTATTTTGAAGAGGTTACATTAAAGCGCGGTGTAAAGGAGTTCTTGGAAAAGCTGAAAAAGCTCGGCATAAAAATGTGTGTTGCAACCGCAACGGATAAATTTTTAATTGAAAAAGCTCTTGAAAGAAACGGTATTCTCCACTATTTTGAAAGCGTTTTAACTTGTAACGAGGTAGGCGCGGGAAAAGACAGCGCCGAAATTTATGAGCAAGCACTTAAATCACTCGATACAGATAAGGCCGATACGCTTATATTTGAAGACGCACACTACGCAATTGTAACCGCAAAGGCGGCAGGCTTTTCAGTTGTCGCAATTGAAGACGGTGCCGAAAGAAAATATAAAGAAAAAATCAAGGCACTTTCCGACTACTATGTTACAAGCTACCTTGATTTAATATGAATTGATTTAATTCGTTCTATATTTCAAAAATGAAAAAAAGCTGCAGAACGCACAAATTATGCGGTCTGCGCTTTTTTATTTCGTATTACCGTTTATTCAACCGAAAGGACCTCATAATCCTTAGCTTCAACAGCGGTCTTTAAAACCTCATTTGAAACCTCGGCATTTAAGTGAACAATTGCAGTGCCCTTTTCATAGCTTACTTCGGCGCTTTCCACGCCGTTTAGTGACTCAAGAGTCTTTTTTACGGCTGCCTCGCAATGAGAGCACATCATACCGTTGATTTTTAAAGTTTTTGTCATTATATTTTCCTCCTTAAAAGCCTTTAAGGCTTCATTGATATCGGGTAATTTTACTTTCCTTTTGCAGTGTGAACGATGAAGCTTAAAAAGGTTCAAGCGAAGAGCATTAGTTACGACGCAAAAGCTGCTGATACTCATTGCCGCCGCGCCGAACATCGGATTAAGTGTAAGCCCCAACGGTATAAACACACCTGCGGCAAGTGGAATACCTATACAGTTATAGAAAAAAGCCCAAAATAAATTTTCATAAATATTTTTTAATGTCGCGCGGCTGAGCGACAATGCGGCGCACACATCCGAAAGCCTGCTGTTCATTAAAACAATATCCGCCGAATCAATTGCAACATCTGCGCCTGCGCCTATTGCAACACCCAAATCGGCAGAGGTAAGCGCCGGAGCATCATTGATACCGTCACCTACCATTGCAACTCTACCGGCTTTTTTCAAGGCAGCTACAACACGAGCCTTTCCATCCGGTAAAACACCGGAAACAACATTCTTTACTCCCACCTCTTCGGCAATTGCTTTTGCGGTGATATCATTATCGCCTGTAAGCATTACAACACCCACACCCATGCCTTCAAGCTTCTTAACAGCTGCGGCGCTGTCATCTTTAATAACGTCGGCAACCGCAATTACGCCCAAAAGCTCACTGTCATAAGAAAAAAAGAGCGGTGTTTTTCCTTTTTTTGAGAGCATTTCCGCTTCGGCTAAAAGCTTTTCGGGAATATTTACCTTACCCGAAATAAAACGCCTATTGCCTCCGCAAATACGCTTACCCTCAAGCTCGCCCTCGAGACCGTTACCGGCAAGCGCCTTAAAGCGCGATACCTCAAGCGGCTCTGTAAATATCTCCCCCGCTTTTTTTACAATGGCTCCCGACAGCGGATGCTCACTTTTACACTCAAGTGCATATGCAAGCTCCAAAAGCCTTTCATTTGTAACGCCCTTTGCCGGCAAAATATCGGTAACGGCAGGCTTGCCCTCGGTTATCGTTCCCGTTTTATCAAGTGCAATTATATTTACCTTACCCGCACCTTCAAGTGAAGCGGCTGTTTTAAACAAAATACCGTTTTTTGCACCAACACCGCTTCCGACAGTTACGGCAACAGGTGTTGCAAGGCCCAAGGCGCACGGGCAGCTTATTACAAGAACGGAAATTCCTCTTGAAAGCGCAAAGCCCACACTCTCACCTAAAAAAAGCCACACGGCGGTTGTTATAACGGCAATTGCCATTACCACCGGCACAAACACACCTGAAACTTTATCGGCAATTCGCGCTATAGGTGCTTTTGTTGCCATTGCCTCGCTTATCATTTTCACAATTTGTGAAAGTGTTGTATTTTCGCCTACGCGCGTTGCGCGACATTTTAAAAAACCGGACTTGTTAACAGTTGCCGCATAAACACCGCTGTTTACTGCTTTATCAACAGGCACGCTTTCGCCGGTAAGAGCAGACTCATCAACAGCTCCCTCGCCCTCAATGACAATGCCGTCTACAGGCACGCTTTCGCCGGGGCGAACACAGTAAATATCATCAAGCTTAACATCATCAACGCTTATTTTTTGCTCCTTGCCATCTCTTATAACAGTTGCCGTTTTAGGAGCAAGACTCATAAGACCTTTTAAAGCATCGGTTGTTTTACCCTTCGAACGCGCTTCAAGAAGCTTTCCGACAGTAATAAGAGTTAAAATCATTGCTGCCGATTCAAAGTAAAAATTCGGCATTTCAATGCCGTTACCATGAGGCTCTGCAGTAAATGAAAAAAGCACAAATACGCTGTAAACAAACGCTGCGGCAGAGCCTAAAGAAACGAGCGTATCCATATTCGGTGCCCCGTTTAAAAGACTTTTCACACCGCTTATAAAAAAGCGATTATTAATAAGCATTACCACAGCGCTTAATATAAGTTGTATTAAGCCCTGAGCGATGTGATTACCTTCAAAAAAAGCAGGAAGCGGCAAACCGACCATATGCCCCATTGAAAAGTACATAAGTACCAAAAGCACAAAAACCGAGCCTGCAAGACGAGCTTTAAGTGCCGAAAGTTCTTTTTTATTGTCAAGCGAAGCCTCTTCGGTCGCAAAGGTTTGCGTTTTCCCTTTTTCACTTGCGCCGTAGCCGGCCTTTTTTACCGCATTAATAATATCGCTCGATGAGACTGTGCCTTCAACACCAAGAGAACTCGTAAGAAGGCTTACAGAACACGACGTAACACCGGGCACTTTTCCGACCGCCTTTTCCACACGCGCGCTACATGCGGCACACGTCATACCCGTAACATTAAACTGTTTCAACCAAGCACCTCACTTCATTAACCTTTGAAGAGTATTTAAAAGCTCATCAACAGTTTCGACATTGCCTTCCTTAATATCATCGGCAACACATGTTTTTATGTGATTGGAAAGAAGTTCACGGTTAAATGCATTAAGCGCGGCAGCAGCAGCCGCAGATTGAATTAAAATATCCGGACAATACGCATTCTCTTCAACCATGCCCTTAATTCCTCTTATTTGACCTTCTATTCTGCTGAGTCTGTTGATTAGAGCCTTATACTCCTCTTCGGAGCGTATCTTTTTACGAACAGCTGAACAACACTTACATTCCATAAAACCGCGCCTTTCATTATTTTGCCGAATTCGCCTCTGTTTATGTCCGTATTATATACCCCCTCGGGGTATATTGTCAAGATAAAAAAACCGTTCGCAAAAGCGAACGGTCAATTATTTGTTATTCGGCAACACTTACCGACTCTTGTCTGTCGGCTTCAACGCTTTCTTCAAAAGCTTTAAGCTCTTCTTTTCTCTTTGCCATTCTTTCAACATACTCGGAAACATCGGTGTACTTAACGGGAACGTTTTGCTTTTTAATAAGAATATTAACAACAATAATTATTATAAAGCCGAGAATAACAAGGAAAGGCGCAAAGCCTAAGCTTCCCGAGTAAACAGCACCGAATTTTGAAGCGAGCTGTGAATTGAAAACAATAAAAGAAATAATACCGAGAACAGTAAAGCCTATTCCCAAAGAGGAAAGAGTAATATTTCTTTTAAAGCCCTTCGGCGAGCATGAAACAGCATCAAACGGAATGTTGAGGATAGCAAAAACTGCCGCAACAAACGTAAACACTATAGAAAGCGCGTAAAAGATAAACGCAACGCGTGTAATTGACGACTCCTTTATCATATCAAGGAGTATATCAAACTTAAGATTTGCGACAACATCCATTGCAAGGTTTAAAATTGAAATATCGGTGTCAATTGTTTTATAAGGGAGAACAGCCTTAACGTGAGCCAAGGGTAAAAACAGCATACCAATGGGAATCAAAAGACAAATAATGCGCACAATTGAAAGCTTTGTACCGATAAACGAAAACTTAACCCTATCTATTTTAGGCTGAAGCTTAATGTGCTCTTCCTCTGCCTTATCGGCATCCTCCGCAAGACGCTCCTGGTGATTATAATAAAGAAGGTTTACACCGCACTTAGGGCACTCCGCTCTCCAATCGGTAAATTTGAGCTTGTACCCGCACTTAGGACAATTAGCCATTATAAAAAACTCCTGACTGTACGATTTTTTTGGAAGCTACGCCCGGCGCAGCAATTAACTTATATATTGTAACACAGAAGCGCGCCGTTTTCAATAAAAATTTAATTATTTTTACAGACTTTTTTGATATTTTCAATTTTTCGCCGCCTCTCGGCTAAAAAACAACCTACACTCGACTTATGCTTAGATATTTTTTTAAAAAAATGACGAATTATTATTGAATTTAATAATAAAAGATGTTATCATATAAAAGAAAGGCAGTGATGCTATGCTTAGCTACAAAATTAAAAGCTTCAGAGAATATGCGGAGTGCACCCCTGAAGAGGTTGCAAGCTATCTCGGTATTTCCGTTGAAGAATATCTTGAATTTGAAGTAGGAACCCTCACCCCTACAATTGAGCAATTGCAAGCGCTTGCGGAGTTTTATAAATCCACGGTTACGGATATTACCGGAAATGCACCTCTCGTTAAGCTTCACGACCCCGAATTTGAAAAAGCCTTAAAAAAGCGCAAGCTTGAAAAGGATATCAAGTTATCGGACCTTTCATGGGATGAAAAGGCACTTATTAAAAAATACAGAAGTGCCAACGACAGAGCCGGACTTATGACCGAGCTTGACAATTGGATTCTCGTTCACGGAACAATTATTGATAACAACGACGATAATTATTAAAAAGGATTTTAAAGCCCTCCGCGGCCTTTATATCAACATTTAAAAGCACTCCCGTTGCAAAAGCAATATCGGGAGCGCTTTTTGATTTAAAATTATTTTATAATTTCGCCCATAAGTCCGCCGAAAGCCGCAGCAGCATTACTCTCATCTGTATCAATGTGCATTGCGGGAGCAAACTTTTCACTTACTCTTACAACAACATCACCGAATACAAGCGAACGACCGTCTGTATCAAGCTTAACGCTTACATTCTCTTTATCGCAAACACCGAACTCCTCGGCTGTTTTCGGATCAAGGTGAATATGTCTTTTAGCAACAATTACACCCTCTTCAAGTGTAACCTCACCCTCAGGACCTTTAAGAGTGCAAGCACCGCTTCCCGAGATATCACCGCTTTCTCTTACAGGAGCTGCAACACCGATTGAACGCGCATCGGAGGCCGAAAGCTCGACCTGGCAGGCATTTCTGCACGGACCGAGAATTGAAACAGACGGGAACTGACCCTTAGCACCTATAACGGCAACTCTTTCATTTGTCGCAAATTGACCGGGCTGTGAAAGCTCCTTTTTAACGGTAAGCTCATACCCCGCGCCGAAAAGCGTTTCGAGAGCCTCCTTTGTAACATGCACATGACGTGCGGAAGTTTCTACAAGTACCTTTGACATAAAAATCCTCTTTTCATTATAAAACCGCTCTTCGAGAGCGGCATTTTTATTACACATATAAAGTAACACACACGTCGATTTTTGTCAATGCAAAATCGACAAAAAACTTAATAATTGCACCGAAAAGCCGTTGCATTATGGCACTTGCGAAGAAAAAACGATTATGCTATTATATACCCAATGAAAGAAGGAATATTATGAAAACAAAAACACAAGATGCGGTATTGAATAAAATAATCGCATTTTCTCTGCCGTATTTACTTTCTGTATTTATGCAAACACTTTACGGTATGGCAGATCTTTTTATAATAGGTCTTTTTTGCCCCGTTGAAGGCACAACCGCCGTTTCGATAGGTAGCCAGGTTATGCATATGCTTACGGTTATGATAGTGGGTCTTGCAATGGGCTCTACAGTGCTTATAGGTAAGGGCGTGGGCGCAAAAAACGATGCTCTCGCCTCGCGAGCAACGGGCAACACGGTAACGCTTTTTGCAATACTATCTGTTATTGTAACGATGCTTCTTCTCGTTCTTGTAAAGCCTATAGTAAGTTTAATGTCAACCCCCGCCGCTGCTGCAGAAGGTGCTGTCGATTACCTTACAATCTGCTTTGCCGGTGTTCCGTTTATTACAGCCTACAATGTAATAAGCTCTGTTTTCCGCGGCAGAGGCGACTCAAAAACTCCGATGTATTTCGTTGCCATAGCGTGCGCTTCAAACATTACTCTCGACTTTTTATTTATCGGCGCATTAAATATGGGACCGGCAGGTGCTGCACTCGGAACTACACTTTCACAGGCAATAAGTGTAATTGTTTCATTAATCGCAATAAGAAAAAGGAATATGGGGATTTCACTTAAAAAAAGCGATTTACGCCTTGAAAAGAATATAACACGTGAAATATTAAAGGTCGGCATTCCCGTAGCACTCCAGGACGGATTTATTCAAATCTCATTTTTACTTATTACAACCTTTGCAAATATGCGCGGTCTTGAAGATGCTGCCGCCGTTGGCATTGTTGAAAAGATTATAGGCGTGCTTTTCCTCGTACCATCGGCAATGCTCTCAACCGTTTCTGCGCTTTCGGCACAGTATATCGGCGCACAAAAAACAGCACTTGCAAGAAAGACCTTACGAATAGCCATAACACTTACGGTAAGCTTCGGAATAATTTCCGCAACAACAATGCTTTTTGAAGCGGAAAACGTTGTGGGACTTTTCACAACCGACAAAACCGCCGTTATTATGGGCGGTCAATATATGCGCGGCTATGTTTGGGACTGCATACTCGCCGGAATACATTTTTGCTTCAGCGGCTATTTTTGCGCATGCCGCCACTCGGGAATATCCTTTGTACACAATTGCGCATCAATTCTTCTTGCAAGAGTTCCGCTCTCATATTTCGCTTCAAAATACTGTCTTGACTCACTTTTACCGATGGGACTTGCCTCAACGATAGGGTCGTGCATTTCCGTTGTTATTTGCATTATTGCATACACGGTAATTTCAAAAAAACAAAATGCCGAAAATATGCAAACACTATAATATACCAAATATTCGGGCTGTAAAAACCTTCGGTTTTTACAGCCCGAATTATATTAATACAAAAGCTTTGATACAAATGCGGAAATAGCCTTATCGGTATCGTCTTTTTCACGGAAAAATCTAAGCTTGCCTATATCGAACAAAATACAGCCGCAATGCCCTTTAAATGTCGGAAAGCATATTATTTTAAGATTAGTATCAATTTCAGGTGAATAGTCAACTATTTGAAGCACTTCTTCAAACAGTGTTGCCCATTCATACGTTTTAAGCCAACGGTCATCCATATTCGGGAACACCTCGCCGAAGCGCTTACCTATAAGCTCCTCCTTGGGGGTTTGTTCAATCTCACCGAGAGCATCATTTGCATATCTGAAAACCCAATCAGCAGCATGATATACGTCATTAAACACCATTTCAATATCGGTAAATGCTATCGGAAGTGTATCAAATACGCGGTAATATTCGTGAAAATCCTCGTTTGTTTTCGGTAAAACCTCTTTTGCAAAGCTGTCAATAAGCTTTCTTTTTTTATCTTCAAGCGTTTTTAAAACGTGTGTACCCTTCCTTGAAACATAATTAAGCTGAACACCGTTTCCGAGGTTGACCTTTTTATCAACATTGTGTACCGCAAAAATTGATACAAGGCAGCCACGCTTTACCTTTACAAAAAAGTCAAGCTGCGGACCCAATATTTTTTCTATTGAAACCAAGGTCATTTTAACGCGCAAGGTCTCTTCACCGGAGCGGAATATATTCGCGTAGTCACCCTCCATTAAAATATAAATTATGGAACGAATTTTTACGGGGATATATTCACCCTCATAATACACATCAAACGTTTCAACTAAATCCAATTTCATGCCCTCACTTTTTATTTAAACTTACACAGATATTCTAACATACATATTAAAATAATTCAAGAATGAAAACAACTTCAAGCTGTCACCGAGGCTTTTAAAGTTCGTTCCTTCGCCTCATCGTAAAGCGCCTCAATATCGTTGTAACGGCTATAATTTTCCTTCTGCTTAAGTACTCTCACCGCATCAAGATACGGCTTTGCCGCGCGATGAAAAACGGAATTCTTTTCTGTTGCGATTTTAATTTCCTTTTGAATACGTGACTTTTCAAGTTGCATGCTTTTAATTTCAGCCTTAAGAGCCTCGGTTCTGTTTTTGTTTTTTTCTTCCTTTGAGCGCTTAATCAGCTTGAGTGTATTATGAATTGCGAGTGCATTTTCATTCTCTTCTTTAAAAAGCGTATCAAATACCGACGCATCAAATGCTTCAATACCATCGGGAAAATACTTTTCGGTTGCCTTTCGCGCCGCTTTTATATTTGAATTTTGCAAAAGAGCGGCACGGCGCTTTTCTTTTTCCTCGTGAGTTGTTTTCGGCATTGCCTTGACCTCGGCAATTGTTAATGTATATTCATTTAAAAAGCCGTTAAGCCCCGCCTCGGCAAGACGCTTTGCTGTTTCAAGCTCCTCAATACCCTCGGCACTTTCAAACCGATGAAGTTCATTCATAACAAAGCCCGCAAGCTCAATCTTTTCATTTTCTTCTTTTTGAGCGTTATACATAAGCTTTGCTTCTCTTAGATTATCCTTGTCCCTCGATTTTCTTGCCGCTTTTATTTTTTCCTTTGAAAGAGGCTTAAGCTCTTTCCCGAAAAACTCTTCGGCTTCTTTTATAATATCAACAGCCTCTACAAGTGCTGAATCCGTTAAAACTCCGTTACCGTAATCCTCAAACAATGCACGTATTTTGAGCACACTTATCATACCCTTTTGCTTTATTTCGGTTAAATCATAGAAAAAGAAGGGTATAACATTCATTGCCGCACCGATAACCGAGGCAACAATAAGAACAGAGCAAATTGCAATAAAATACTCTTTATTATAAAGAACATCATAAACATTTGAACCGTCATAACCGAGAGAAACCGCGACCTCCTTATTCAACCCGGCTTTTTCATAAATAATCGGCAAAACAGCGCTAGAAGCGAGCGTAATAACATTACCTATAAGCGCAACTGCCGCAAACATCCCATCAATACGCTCACCGGAAATATATTGCTGATAATCGCGAATATCAGCTTGAAGGCTGGGATTCATTAAATGACCGAGAGAAGACATAAAGGTGTTGGCAAATGTAATAAACAGCAGCGCCCAAATAATAACAGAGGTTCCGGTCATTTTAATTATCGGTAGCATAAATGCAATTAAAGCAATATTTAAAAGATTTGTATAAATAAGAATTTTCTTTTTGCCGTATTTTCTTATCAAAAACGGCGCAACAAGATTAGGCCAAAACGCCGCATTACCCGCAATTGCCGTAATAACGGCATATTCACCCGAGGTGGCGGCATCTTGATAATTGTAAAGCCACCCTATTATATTATTAAAAGAGCCTTCTAAAAAGCCGAGCCAGCCCGCAAGCGAAATGATCCAAAAATACTTATTACGCACAATAGCGCGAAACGCATCCGTAAATCTCACACGCACAACATGCGTCTTTGCCTGAACAATTTTTTCCTCGGTATTTGTATATATAAGCAATGAGATAAAAAAACCGACAATAAGCATAGGAGGATACAAGGTTCTGTAAATCCTTATATCATAAAGCGTATTCTCTCCTGTAATAAGCCTTGCCGCAATAGGAAGAAAAATATTTGCAATTGACGGAGAAATATTCTCAACGACAGCCTTAATTGAGTTAACATCCGAGCGTTCAACACTGTTTGACGACAAAACATTTACAATACTGTCATTTACATCTATGTAAAAATTATAAAAGAACTGAAAGCCTATGTTATACAAAAGCACTACCGCACATTTTGTAACCAAATCAAACCTTTCATACGGCATCCAAATAAAGGCGATTCCCAAAACAACGGAAGGGATACCCATACTTAAAATATACGGTCTGTATTTCCCCTTCATGCTTCTTGTATTATCAATCATTTTCGCACGAAGAGCTGTAAGAGGAAAGCTTGAGAGTATACCGAGAAGATAAATTATATACATGGGTGTCGGATCTATTCCTATGGTATTACCTATAAGCGAATTGCCCACGCTTAACATCATATTACTTATGCAGTAGTAAACAAATTTTATACCTATACCGCCGACTGAAAGCGAACATATCTCTTTAAATGACATATACCTACCTTTAGGCGGCACTAACCAATGCTTTTTTACGGACGCAATAGACACCTTCACTTTTTCTTTTATTTTCATATCCGATTACACCTCTTTGGTTTATATAAACGTTCTAATAATAAAAGTTAAGACCCAAAAACAACAGTATTAACGGATTTTGCCGAAATCTCAATACCGTCTTTACACTCAACACGGAACTGTTTTAAATTGTAATTTTCATTTGTTACGACAAGGGTACATTTGCAGATATCTTCCGAAGGGAAATAAACCGTTTGCGCTGTTTCCGTATCATTAATCAAAATTAAAACAGTAACACCGTCTTTTTCAAAAGCGAGCGTCTTCAAAATGGCACTATCGCAGTAAGACTCAATTCGCCTTGCACCATATGGAATATATTTTGAAAAGTTACCTGTTGCGTAATAACGCTTTGTCGTTTCGTAGGTTTTATCGTTTAAATTAATATAAATAAGACCGTCGCAATAATCCACCTCCGAAAGTGCTATCCAATGCTGCCACGAAGTTACATTAAGTATAGAAATATCCTCATAAATTACATTTGCCATTACGAGCGCGGAATTCATCCCCTTATCTCTTCCGCCCTGCATATGACACCACTCACTCACTTTAACATCAACACCGGGATAGTGCCTGTCAAGCCATTTTCTGTAGCGCCGCAAAAAAGCGACTCTGCTAAAAAAAGCAATCGGAACCGGCTTTAAAAAATACGAATGAATATCAACCGCATCTACCCTATCCCTCACACTTTTATATTTGAAAAGGTTTTTTGTGTACGATTTATTAAACCACCGAATATCGCCACTTTCAAGACCCGCAAGCTTAAGCTCTTCAAGTCCCGGACGTTCGTTCATTTCATCCGCAAACACCTTAAGCACCCTACCCGCAGAGCGTGGGCTGTAATGACACCCCTCTTGAGACCCTGTCCAAATCCAAACAGGCTCGTTAATCGGAGAAAGGTATTTTACGGGAATACCTTCATTTATAAAATGCTCCGTAACATCGAGACAGTATTTGGCAAACGAGGCGTAATTTTTCTTATCCAAATTATCCATAAACGGTTTAGAAGAATCGCAATGTGCCTTATTGTTTTTTGTAAGACGTTCTATTGGAGAGTTTACAAAAAAGACGACCTCCTCAGCTCCGTCTGCAACAGCGCGCTTCATCATATATACCGCATTTCTGTCACGGTTGAAATCATATTCACCGCAAGAAACCTCAAAGGACTCTGTGGTACGCAAAGGGTTGTCTATATTGCACCTTCCGGATTCACCTGAACCGCCACCCAAATTGTAACGGTATGTGCGCAAACCTATACCCTCTTCCTTGTTGAACAAAAGCTGTGAAAGCCTGTCACGAACAGACATATCCCCGTTAATATCCGCGTGCTCCCATCCGCCGACCTCTTGTGCCCACCAAGCGCCGCTTGCACCAAAGCCCTGAAAAATCTGAAATTTTTTATTTCTGTTTAAATATATATTCATATACCCTTCTCCAAAACCGTATTTTTTCACTTTCACTTGAAACAATATCCAAGTTCCGATTCATACAATGAACAGGTGAAAAATCACAAGCATTTTCGCTCATATATATTTGCTTCGAATCCGTATTTAACGCAAAAAATTGAATAAAGATTTTTCATTTCCACCTCAATTAGAATAATTTATATAATTATAAACAATTTCACTTAATAAATCAATATTTTTGATAATTTCGGTACTACACTGAAATCTATAAAAGCGTTTTTTATCAAAACCGTTTACAACGGCCGTGGATGATACAAATAATCCGTATAAACGGTCAGTTATTATCGACGAATGAAAAAATGATGAGGGTGTTTATGAAAAAGCAGCCACACACCGTAGTGTATAGCTGCTGTTTTTTTACATTTACCTGATTCCTCTCAAATTTTAAAAGATAATCCATGAGCAATCAAACAGCTTGCAAAGCTCTATCAACTTATCGGTTTCGGGGCAGACAATATCCGGACTCCCACTAACCGATTGACTGTCGCGACACACCGAAAATATCGGCGAGCAGCTCTTGCGCATAATTAAGTTCTTTTCTGCGTTTTGCTTTATTTTCGCCAAGCGTCATAACAATTTGCTCTTATATGTTTTTGTTTTAACGATTATATACTACACGTCAAAAATACACCACCAATTCGGCGTTTCTAAATGTAAACTTCAGGCTGCACTGCTGTTTTTATCATACCGAAAAACCGCAAGCCGTCGTAATGGAACAATTATTAATCAATTTCATATTATTCCTTCTTAAAATATTAAATAATCAATGCTCTTTGCACGACCATTTTTCCACCGAAAGCTTCAAAACGTGTGTCATATTTAAATACCTTGCGTCAAAATTCCAATTTGCATTTTCCGTGTAGTGCTGCATAATTTTTTGTAAACCGCAGATTTTTTCACTTTCGCTTGAAACAATATCCACTGTGCCGATTCCCATAATACAACTGTAATTATATGAAAAATCACACGCTTTTTCACCGGTCATCAACACATGCTTTGAATCCATTTCAAAAGAAACTGTCTTTTGCTTGGAAATTAAGCTTATTTTTCTGCCTTCCTTTGCACAATGAAAATACAAGGTAATTTGATTGTCGGCTAAATCATAACCGAAATTCATCGGCACAATATACACTTCATTGCCGTCCAAAAGCCCCAACCTACAACAATCGCAAGATTGTAATATTTCCTTCATACTTGAAAAATCGGTAATTTCTCTGTCTTTTCTCCTCATTAAATTATTCACCTCAAAGCTCAATTTGCAGCCAAAGCTCCGAATCCTTGATTCGGCTATATTTTGTGAGGTTATTTTATCACACAATTATAGCTTTTTCAACCTAAGACAAGATTATATGTTCTGTCACTTCAAAACTTGTAATTCAGCAAGTGCCACATAATGCTTTATATCAAATTCC
>CAYQPJ010000028.1:0-20040 GCA_964419515.1 uncultured Eubacteriales bacterium | reverse complement strand
CGGTGCGAGAACGCCTCTCGGCGTTCGCGGGCGATTAAAAATCGCCCCTACGTTGCGTATGCAATATATGCACGCGTGGTGGTTGGTTTATTTTACAATGCATTACCCAACCGCCGTAGGCATTCTCGCGCGTATGCGCGAACACAATCAAATCGCCCTCGGCGATTTCCGAGATTTTGCATTTTGCATTTTGAATTCTGCATTTGCGCGGCAGCGTGCTGCCGCGCATTATATATCATTCGCCTATTATAAGCCTGTGTCCTGCAAGCAGTCTTTCCAAAAGGCTTATATCAAGAACATCGACAACGCCGTCGCCGTCAAGGTCGGCGTTTTTAATATAGCACATACCGTCGGCGCTTGCTACAGCCTCACCGAAGGCGCTAAGCTCCGCTTCGCTCATACCGCCTTGTTCGGCAAGCGAGATATCAAGAACGTCTAAAACGCCGTCGCCGTTAAGGTCGTATTTTTCGGAGAATGTCTTAAGGTTGTTATCCGAAAGCGCTATATTTACCGTGTTTTGATAGTCGTAAATGTCAACAACGCCGTCGCTGTTTGTTTCGCCCGTTTTAAGAATGCTGTAATTTACAACTACTTCGCCGTCCATTACGGGAAGGACTCTGTAATCCTCATTTGACGTAAGAATCGGTGCCGAGCCGTCGGTGCTCGATTTTTGACCCCAAACGAGCGGAGTTGTTGTAACCTCGTTACCATCTTCGTCTGTTACAGTTACCGCGCTTACGCCCTTTTGAAGAAGGTACGCAACCTCGCCGGAGGCAAATTCGTCCGCCGTTTTTGCGATGCTGTTGTCTGTCAGTTTTTCACCGGCATCACTTGAAGCTTCGCCTATTCCCTGCTCGGCAGTACTGTCAAGGTAATAAACCTTATCAATAGTGACAGCTCCGGCGTCGATATATACATATCCGACAATCCCGCCAACACCCGAATTATTGCCTGTAGCAGATAACGCACCTGTATTATAGCAGGAATATACGGTCACACTTGCATAGTTGTCATCAATTTCTCCGGCAATGCCGCCAACCGCAGCATTTCTTCCGGCAGAGGTAACACTTCCTTGATTATAGCAATATCGGATATTTTCCGCACACCCCGCTATACCTCCGACATTATATCCGTTACCGCCAACAGAGGCAAAGTTACTGCACCCGGAAATCTCGCCGAATATTATACCCACAATACCTCCTATACAATCACCGTCACCGATAACACTGCCGGAGAATGAGCAATTCTCAACACTTCCGTCTATTACCGCACCCACTATGCCACCGATATAAGCATCGTAATTGGTGACACCGGTAACACTTCCCGAAACGTTAAGGTTTTTCACGGTTCCGGAATCAACACACCCGAACAGACCGACAATATCCGCTTTGGAATTGATTGTAAGGTTGGAAATGGTCTTGCCGTTACCGTCAAAGGTACCCTTGAAGGCGTGATCACGATCCATGCCGATAGGTATCCAATTTGCGATATCGGAAAGATTAAGGTTCGCACCGAGCTTTACGGTCTTACCCTCAAAATCGGTCGCAGTTTGACCGTTCGTACCGTTTACCAAATCGGCAAAGCCGAGAAGCTGAGAAACAGTGAGAACAGTAAACTCGGTTGCACTCTTGTTGTTTGTGTACCAGCTGTAATCCGGCGGCACCGGGAGTTTAAAGCGAACATATGCCCTTCCGTCTTCGGCAACCGAAAAATCAATCGCTGTCATACTACCAAGCTTGACATTTTCCTTTGTCAGACCGCCAAAGCTATAGCCTTCATTTGGAATCATAGCAACCTCAAGGTAATATGTGATGCCCATCGCGAAGGTCGCAGAAGCTTCATAAATAGGTTCTATCGTTTGGCTGCTATCGTTATAGTTTGTGCAAATTGCGAAAAAGGTTGTAGTATAATGCCCATTTAAGACATCATCCATATCGACATACTCAGCCGAAGAAGTCAGCGCACCGACAGGGGTAACGGTCATACCAAGCGTAGACTCGGTAACCTTACTGCCGACGGCATAGCCGCCAAGCGTGAAGTTAACTGCAGTAATGTAACTAACGGAGTCGGCCGACAACTGCGGAAGTATAAAGTAAGCGGCACCCACGGCATTATTGTCGGAATCTATTAGCATATCAAACGCAGTAATAGTGTTGTTTAACGTAATATTTTCTTTTGTCAAACCGGTTAGGCTGTAACCCTCCGGGGCTTCAAGTGCAACACAGAGGTAATAGGTTGTATCGGCGGCGAAGATTTTATTAGAGTTTTTCCCAACCAAATTGGTGAGCTCGGTATCTGCAATAGCATAGCCGTAATAATAACCGTTATCGGCACCGCCTATTGTCAAAAGACCGTTGTTCGCCCCGTTTACCTTAAGGTCAACAATCTTCTTACCTACAGCATAGGTATTCATATCAAGCGTAAAGTTAACGGAATTGGCAGACAGCTGCGGAAGCTCAAACAGAACATTTGCTATCGAGCCATTAACAAGGAAATCGCTCGCAGTAGAGTTACCCAGCTTAAAATCATCCTTTGTCAGACCGTCCAAGCTGCAGCCATCCTCAAGGACAATAATAATATTAAGATAGTAGGTAATACCTGTCTCAAATTCCTCGTTATCATCCAAGAGAGGCAGCAGCCCTTGTGCGTTCTCATTCTTAGTACCGATTAAGAAGCAGGTTGCGGTAAGCCTGTTTGCGTAAGCATCATCGGGGTTGACATACTCAACCGGAGATTTCATCACGCCGGCAGGTGTAACGCTCATAATAAGCTTAGATTCGGTAACCTTACTGCCGACAGTATAGCCATCCAAAGCAAAGTCTATGGCAGTAATGTTATTAACTAAACCGGTTGTCAGCTTAGGAAGCATGAAGTAAGCAAAACCGTTCTTATAATCACCATCAGATGACCATACATATGAAACAATAGTATTATTCAGGGTAATTTTACTCACATCGGCAAGGCTGTAACCGGCCTGTGCGCTCAGCTTAACACGTAGAACGTACGACGTATCGGTGGAGAAGGTATCAACAGCGGTCGGTGAAATCGGATCATTGGTTCTGTCATCCAGCATAACAGCAAAGCCATTACCATAGCCTGTATCGGCACCGCCTATTGTCAAAAGACCGTTGTTTGCACCGCTAACCTTAAGGTCAACAATCTTCTTACCTACAGCATAGGTATTCATATCAAGCGTAAAGTTGATGGAATTGGCGGACAACTTCGGAAGCTTGAAAATGACACCCACCATTATTCCTTCAAAAAGGCATTCAGTCGCGGTTATGTTACCCAGCTTGAAATCCTCCTTTGTCAGACCGTCAAAGCTGTAACCGTCCTCCGGAATCATAACAATACCAAGGTAGTAGGTGGTGCTCGCCGCGAATGTAATTGAATCATCCGTGACAGAACCGGTCATTAGTTTTTCACTCTCATCATAGCCGGTACCTAAAATGTAGGTGATTTTCGCATTCGTTGAACCACTGGTTATATATTGAGCCTGAGAAGTCAATGCTCCTTTTGGTGTAACGCTCACAACAAGCTTAGATTCGGTAATCTTACCGCCGACAGTATAGCCATCCAGCGCAAAGTCAACACCGGTAATGGAAGTTGTGAAGGCGTTCGACAGCTGCGGAAGTTGGAAGTAAGCGATCGCCTGCGTTTCGGCAGTAAGTACCTCCAAAGAGGTTGCAGCAGTACCGTTCAGCTTAATATTTTCCTTTGTAAGGTTTTTAAGGCTATAGCCCTGCGTAACCTGCAGGAAAACACCGACATAATAGGTCGTACGTGCACTGAAAGTTGCATCGAGGTCCGTGACATAATTTTTAATTTCACCCTTCGAAACAATATATCCGTCAAAATAACCGCTATTTGCAACACCGATTGTCAAAATGCCGGTGTTCGCTCCGCTCACCTTAAGGTCAACAACATTTTTACCAATGGCGTAGGTATCCATATCAAGCGTAAAGCTTAAGGAGGTGACCGGAGTCACTTTTACAGCTCCGCAATCCTTGCAAACGCCGTTTTCCCACTCGTGGTTTTCAAGGGCAACTGTGGTCACACCGCAGCAGTTCCATTCTTGTTCGTGCTGTGTGGCGTTTTTGGTAGTCCACTCTTTTTCGCCTGTGTGATTATCGGGGTTTAAATTGCCGTATTCTGCGCCGCAAGCCTCGCATTTTGCTTTATGCTTGCAATCTGCCGTACCGCCGGTGTGACTGCATACATATCCGCAATCCTTGCAAACGCCGTTTTCCCACTCGTGGTTTTCAAGGGCAACTGTGGTCACACCGCAGCAGTTCCATTCTTGTTTGTGCTGTGTGGCATTTTTTGTAGTCCACACTTTTTCACCCGTGTGGGCATCGGAGAATATTTCGCCGTATTCTGCGCCGCAAACCTCACATTTTGCCTTTTCGGTGCAGGTTCCCGTGCCACCGGTGTGCTGCGACAAAATCTGTACAATCTTGCTTGTGCTTACGATATATCCGTCGTCGGTTGTCGCACTTGCCGTAACCTTAAAGGATGTGTCGGTATTATACATATTCGACAAAACGGTTCCGGAATAAACACCGTCTTCAAAGCTTGCCGTAATATTGTTGTCGCCTATCATACTGAATTCATAACCGTAGCTTACATTGGTTAACCCGCTTGACGGTGCTATAATAAATGTATAATTCTGCGTTTTGCAAACCTTATCCGCGCCGGTTATTGTTACTTCGGGAATATTATTTTTGGCTGTTTCGTGGTCGCAATACCTACATACTCCCCAATACTTACCGTTTTCGGTATACCACTCGTAAGTGTGTCCGTCATTTACGGTAACGGTAATTTCCGCAGATACATTCCCCGCTTGGTCTTTTGCGACAATTCTCTGCGAATCATAAGACGTGGACAATGTAAATTTGCCGTTCTCCAAGGTAACGGGTTCATCATTTACGGTTACCGTAACATCGTATTTATCGCTGACGGTTACCGTCTGCGCAGCGCAATATGTCGCGCCGTTCGAAACGCCCGAAATTACGGGTGCAATATTATCAAGCACAATACCGCTTGTGTTGATTTCGGCTACATTGCCCGAGGTGTCGGTAAGCTTTACATAAATTACATATTCGTTATTGGGATTAATATTAAATTTGTTGTTATATACAGTAAATGTTTTACTCGCAAGCTCTGCCTCTGTAAGCTCCTTATCGCTTAACAGATATTCTATCGTAACAGCCGCGCCGCTGTTGTCGTTCGCAGTAATCGTCACTTCCTGTGTATCCTTAAAGAACAATCCGAATGTAATATTATTTATGAATGTTCTCCAGCTGCTTGTGCCGACTGTAATTTCACCCGTCGGCGCGGTAACGTCCTTCCATTTTGCCGTGATTGTCAAATTCTCGGCAGGCATTGTTTCCGGGAAGGCTTTGTCCCAACCGTCGAACTCATATCCCGTCTTTTCCGGGTCATCAACAGGCAAAACCGTCTGTCCGTAGTAATACTCCGTATTATTACTCTCACCGTCACCGACAGTGGTGAGTATGTATTTATTTCGGTCAAGATATACCTTCAAAACGAGTGAGCCGTCCGAAACGATTTCACCCGAAAGAACGCTTGTTGCTTCATTCAAGGTAAAGCCCGTGGATTCGGTATATTTCGCCTTGACGCTTTCTCCAACATCTCCCAACAGCTTGGATTTTGTCAAGACATAAGTGCCGCTTGTGTTCATCTTGTAGGTTTCAATCGTGTAATTCGCAACGTTATCCTCGGATTGAATTATAGAAGCCGATGTATTCAAATTCAAAGCGGGGCGAGTTCCGCTGCTGATATTGTCGGTCTTACAAGCACTGTTGAGGTTGCCGCCGTTACCGACCTCACAGGCAACCCCCGAATTGCCGCCGGCAGAACGTAACCGCCAAGAAGATTTTCCGACGTAGTCGCCGCTCGCCGAAACCCACAATCCCTGACTCTTTGCGTAATCACTGCCCTCTGCTCTTCTGTCGGTATCATATTCATTGTAAGACAAGCTGAAGCCATAGTCTTCATTTATTAAATTCGAATATGAAAGTAAATACACCTTGTCGGTTGTTGCTTTGGAATCATATTTTGAATATGATGTTCTATACGCCGAATTATAAATAGTGGTTGCAGCTATAATATCTTTCTGCGAAGCGGAAAAAGCGGTGTTATAAAAATCGTCATTGAGCCATTTCCTTATACTGCTCTCGGCGTAATTGTTCGCATATATTTTTGGCAAATCGCCGTAATATTCACCGTCGGTACTGCGAATCACATAATTATTAAACGCTTGTGAATCGAGTATCGTTTCGCTCATTACCAAGCCGTTTGCGGGGTCAAGCACGCGCCACGTTATAGGCTCAAATTTAAACCAATATACCATGCCGGCTTTGTAACCGTTGACATTTTGATATGTTCTTTCATCATGGTCATAGCTTGTATAAGCAGGTCTGTAAGAATCAAAAACAACGCCCCTGTATTTGCCGCCGTTGTAAACGATATCAATATAACGCATATAATCGCCGGGCTTCATTTGTCCATCATCGCTTGAACCGGTACCGCTGAAGTATTTATACGATGTCCAACCGTTTACAACCGAGGTACTACTCGGTTTAGCAGAAGTACCACTCGCCGAATATTCAACACCCGCAAGGCTGTCAAGAGCCGACCGAACACTTTCGTCCGTTACCTCTGTCTGCGGATAATAACCGAACTCAAGCGTTTCGCCGACACTGTAATCGGTTATTTTTTCCTTTGGTTTCTCCGCGATTAGCTCTATACCGCAAAACTGGAAAAGAACGTTACTGTTCAATGAAGCAACCTCTGTTATAACAATCTTAAAATAATTATAAGCCGTAGCACTGCTTACACTAAACGTCTTTCTCGCAAAATTCTGCGCGGGCATTTCGCCGTTTGTAACCGTATGCACAGCAGTCCACGTTCCCGTTTTTGCACTCTCGCTGTAATCATTAGAGCCGTAAACCGTCCATGCCTTCGGGTTTCTGCCCGAGTATGAGGCAGTGTCGTTACCCGTAATAAAGGTGTAGCTCTCAAGAATTACGGCACTTGACGCTTTAATTACAACATACGGAGCGCCCAGAGTAACATCCTGTACGCACCACTTTGTATAATTGCCCACGCCGGGGCTGTTTCTCCCATCAAAAATGTTGTTATAGCTCTCGCCCAAATTGCCGGCAGTTCCGTCGATCGCGGTAAAGGTAACCGTGTCCGATTCCGCCGCAAACACCGTAACCGGCATAGCCGACAACAGCACGCACAATATAAGCACTATGCTTATTACCTTTTTTTTCATAAACGTGTACCTCCAAATAAATTTATGTTTTTACACTGTACAATACGGCAAATTTTTGATTAATATAATTTTCATTAAGTATATTACGTGCCGCAAATGAAATATCCCCTTAAATATTTCTTTATTTTAATTGGTACCCGAACGTGCCATCGGACAAATGTCGGAAAATTCACTTTCAAAATAACTCTCCAACCTTTCAAACAACTGCCTCATAACATCGTCGGCTAACCCGTTTATGTCAAGATCGCGAACAAAGGCAAGTACCTGCTCAATTTCCTCCTCACTTACACGGTAAACGCGCAAGGAAGCGGTTAAAAACCTTTCGATTTTTCTGTGAAGCGGAAAATGCACATCGCATGGCTTTGTCATATAGCCACGCATCAATGCAGCAGAGCCGATCTCCATCTCATAAAAATCGCTTTCCTCATAATCGGGGAAACGTTCGCCGAACATGGCCTTCAGTTCCTTCGCCATATTCCGGTAAATATATTCCACCGTATCCGGTGTGGTATAGGCTTCGGTATACAACTCCCGCAAATTTTCATCTCGTTCCGTTAAAACAATTTGAATGACGGTTTCAACCGCATAAGTAAAGGTTGTCGGAAGAGAAATTCCCGAGAATTGCTTTGCCGCACTGAACTGCCCGGAAAACATAAGCTTAACAAGCTCCGCAATCAAGCCCTCCTTGTTACGGAAAAAGTTCTGCATACTGCTGACGGACACTCCCGCCATACTTGCAATTTGCTTCATTGTAGTGTCTCTATAGCCCTGCTCCAAAAGAAGCCTTGCGCTGACCGCAAGAATATGATTCTTTGTCGGCAAGCTGGATTTTCGTATTGCCAAACGCCTTCGCCTCCGTGTATTTATTGGTATCCATACCAATTATATCATATTCGTACTTATATTGCAATAACATTTACAAAAAATATCAATTAAGCCGCCGAAACTTCTCCAATAATGCGCAAGCAAAAGCCGAGCTTGCTTTTTCGTGCAAAAAACGCCCTTCTCAACTTGCTTTTTCGTGATATTGTGGTGCCAATAGATAATTAAAGACAGAATCATTTACCTGCCGCTTTACATTACAGAGCTGATTTAAATAAAGCCGACGTCACGCTTTAAGCGCAACGTCGGCTTTGTAATATTTATTGATTACTTTCTTCCTTTAAACAAGTCAAGAATATCTACGATATCGTCATCATCACTTGATGAAGCGCCGGAGCCTATGGAGTCGGAGCCTTGACCCGCCTTGTTTGCAAGACCGTTAATATCCGTGCCGAAGCCTGTGGCAATAACGGTAACAACAATTTCATCATCAAGCTTTTCGTCAAAGGCAACACCGAAAATAATGTTTGCATCGGCGTCTGCCGCGGCGGAGATAATGCTTGAAGCAACGTCAACGTCGTCAAGAGTAATATCCGGTGAAGAAGTGATGCTTATAATAACACCCTTTGCACCTTGAATGGTCGTTTCAAGAAGCGGACTTGAAATAGCAGCATTTGCCGCTGCCTCTGCCTTTTCCTTACCGGAGGCTCTGCCAACGCCCATATGCGCGTGACCGGCATCCTTCATAATTGCGGTAACATCCGCAAAGTCAAGGTTAATAAGGCCGGGAACCTTAATAAGCTCGGAAATACTCTTAACACCCTGACGAAGTACATCGTCTGCAACGTCAAACGCGTTTGAGAAGGTTATTTTTTGATCTGAAACGAGCTTTAATCTCTCGTTGGGAATAACAATAAGGCTGTCAACATGCTGTGCAAGCTCTGCAATACCTGCCTCTGCCTGTTGCATTCTTCTTTTACCCTCAAAGGCGAAGGGCTTTGTAACAATACCCACAGTAAGAATTCCGCGCTCTTTTGCAATTTGAGCAATAGCGGGTGCGGCACCCGTGCCTGTTCCGCCGCCCATACCTGCGGTAACAAATACCATATTGGCTCCGTTAAGAGCATCAATAATAGCATCGCGGCTTTCCTCGGCTGCCTTAAGACCCATCTCGGGGCGAGCACCGGCGCCTCTGCCGCCGGTAACCTTTTCGCCGATTTGGATTTTGTGGGTTGCCTTAGAGAACATAAGTACCTGCTTGTCGGTATTAATCGCTATAAACTCAACGCCCTGAACGCCCGAGCTTACCATACGGTTGATAGCGTTGCCGCCGCCACCGCCGACACCTATGACCTTTATCTGAGTAACGTCTTCAAATTCATTTGCAATCTCAAATGCCATTTTAAGCATCCTCCCAATGATGTATTACATATAATTATATATTTCGATTTTTTATCTCTATGATGTTACCATATATTTTTTTTAATAGCAAGTTTTTTTTGAAAAAAAATATTTAAATTTTCATTTTATTTTCAATTTTGCCCGATTTCACCCCTCGGGAGGCGATTCCGAGGCAGCTTCCGTCGAATTTTCCGTATTCGCCACAGTGGTTCGCTCTTCATCCTCGCCGGGTCTGAAATATGAATTCGGCTCACTTCGCAAATCAAGCGTTCCGTACTGCGTGCTGTTAATGGCATTTTCCTTTTCGATAACACGGATTGCTCGCTTTAACTTCTCTGTAACGTTTGAGGCACTTCCTATAACGAGCTTGATTCTGAAATCATATTTAAGTGTAATATTGTTCACGTCAGTCAAATCCACTGACGAAACGCCCTCAATCCCACTCTCGTCAATCCCCTCCAAAACAGCCTCAAGCGCGCCGAGCTTTTCGGGAACAGTGCAATTAACCGCCGCACCCTCTTTAACCTCCGAAAGGCTTACGCCCTCAACGAGCGCAACATTTTCACGCAAGACGGGAGCATTACTGTCCAAAACCTTGCCCTCCGGCGACAAAAGCACATAACCGCCTTCATAAGAAACCGCCGCAACCTCGCGCGTTTCACGAACGGTTATTACAACCGTTGACGGCAGCTTTTTTTCAATTTCGGCAGAGCCTATATACGGAAGGCTCTCTTTAAGCTGTTTCTCAATACTCTTTTTGTCTGCTCTTAAAAGATTGTCGCCTATATTGATTCCGCTTGCTTCGACAACGCTTTGCTCGCTGTAAACCGAAGCACCCGTTACGCTTACGGCTTCGATTTTAAAAAATACCGTAAGGCTAAGCGCCGCACCGACGGCACAAAGAATTATTATGAGCACAAACGACATAAACAGTCTTTTTATTTTTCGCTTTCGCTGTAAAATTTTCTTTTTTCTTCGCCTTAGCTCATCCTGCGAAAGATTTTGTATTCGCTCCGGAGTGCTTTTAAAAAGCGGTATCGGCTTATTACCGCCGTTTTTACCGTTTTTGCCCTTCTTCTCCATTATCACTCACCGTTCCGATATCCGCGTTTAAAAGCCGCAGATTATTTTCAAAATTCTCATACCCGCGTTTAATGTGTTTAATTTCACTTACGGTTGTAACGCCCTCTGCACATAGCCCCGCAAGAACAAGCGCGCTTCCCCCGCGAAGATCGGGTGAAACAACCGCCGTACCGTAAAGCCTATCAACACCGTCTATTACAGCCACTCTACCCTCGGCGCGAATTTTCGCACCCATCCTCAAGAGCTCGGGAACATGCTTAAACCTGCACTCGAATATATTTTCAACAATAACGCTCGTGCCCGTTGCCACCGCCGCAAGAGTCATCACAGGCGCTTGCGCATCTGTGGGAAAGCCCGGGTAGGGCTGAGTAATTATTTTATCTATCCTAAAAAGCCTTGCCGGAGCCTTTAAGCGAATTTCGCGACAACGCACCGTAACATCGCACCCCGCTTCCTTAAGCACCGGAAGCACCGCAGAAAGGTGTGCGGGAACGGTATTTTTAATAACAATGTCGCCGTGTGTAAGTGCTCCCGCAACAAGGTATGTAGCCGCGGCAATTCTGTCGCAAATCACCGTGTGCTCGCACGGAAACAGCTTTTTTGTGCCCTCTATCACAATAACGCTTTCACCACTACCGTGAATTTTTGCTCCGCACGAATTTAAAAAATCGCACAAATCCGTGATTTCCGGTTCTCTTGCGGCATTCATAACGGTTGTTGTACCCTCCGCAGTCACCGCCGCCAGAATAGTATTTTCGGTTGCGCCTACACTCGGAAAACTAAGCGTAACCTCGGCACCCTTAAGCCCGTTATTTGCGGCACAGCTTATTTTACCGTACTCTTCCTCAACCGTTGCTCCGAGCTTTTTAACCGCGTGCAAATGAAGGTCAACGGGTCTTAAGCCTATTTCACACCCGCCGGGTGTTGAAATAACCGCTTTTTTCATTCTACCGAGAATTGCGCCTAAAAATATTACCGACGAACGCATTTCACGCATAAGCGTTTCGGGAATTTCCGTGCCGAAAGCAAGAGAGCTGTCCACGGTAAGAGTTTTACCCTCTCTTTTCACCGTACACCCCAAAAGTCTTAAAACCCTTATGGCACAGTCAACATCCGAAAGCTCGGGGCAGTTATGTATAACCGAAACACCGCCCACAAGATATGTTGCCGCAAGTATGGGTAATGCGCTGTTTTTTGCACCCTGAGCCTCAATACTGCCGCAAAGCCGTCTACCGCCGTTTATTACATATGCGCCCATAAAAACGCTCCTTTTAAAGCTTTATATAGGCATTTTATGAATTTCGACGATATGTGTTACAGGCTAACTCTACCTTGACTTAATAAGAGCCGTTATAATTTCCGCTATTTCCCCGGCGGCATTGAGGTGTGCCATTTTACCGGCATTTTCGCCTATTTTTTCAAGGCGCGCCTTATCACTCAAAAGGTAATCTATCTTCTGTAAAAGCACATCTCCCGAAAGGTCCTTTTCCTCTATTATTTCAGCCGCACCGTTATTCACAAGCGCCATAGCGTTGTGGAATTGGTGATTTTCCGTAACATTGGGAGAGGGAATGAGAATAGAAGGCTTTGAAAGCGCCTCGAACTCCGAAAGCGACGACGCACCCGCACGGCAAATTACAAGGTCACACGCGGAAAGGCAACGCGCCATATCGTCAATATACTCGCGAACACAAATTCTCTTATCCGTTAAATCAACGCCCTTTTCCTTAAGAGAGTCAAAAACCCAAAGCCCGTATTGCCCCGTAGAAACAAGAAAATTATATTTGCCGCTTTTATGAGTTTTCGCAATAACGTCAACCACGGCACTGTTTACGGCATCCGCGCCGAGAGAGCCACCCATTGTAAGAATAAGCGGCTTTTCATCAAAGCCGAGCTCTGCTCTTGAAACAGCCTTATCCGCCTTCAAAAGCTCGCCTCTCACCGGCAAGCCCGTAATAATCGGCCTATTTTTGCACTTAAGGTGCTTTTCCGCCTCCGGCACGGTAAGCATTACTCTGTCCACCCTGTCCGAAAGTGCCTTATTTGTAACACCCGGATATGCATTTTGCTCATGAATAGCCGTGGGAATGCCCATTTTCGCCGCCATTCTCACAACAGGCCCGCTGACATAGCCGCCAAAGCCTACTACAACATCGGGCTTAAATTCCTTGATAATTTTCTTTACGGCACCGGACGATTTCAAAAGTCTTTCAACGGTTTTAATGTTCGCCTTTATTGCCGCCGCGGAAAAGCTTCTTTTAAAGCCGCTCATCTCAATTGTTTTAAGCGGAAAGCCTGCCTTCGGAACAATATCGGCCTCAATTCTGTTCGGAGTTCCCACAAAGCAAATTTCCGCCTCGGGATATCTCTCTTTAATTTCGCCTGCTACGGCAAGTGCGGGGTTAACGTGACCGCCCGTACCGCCTGCCGCTATCATTACTTTCATATTTACACCTACGCTTTCGCCTTTTTAAGCTTTTTGCCGAATGAATATACTTTATCAAGATTTGCCTGCCTTGACACACTCAAAATTATGCCCATCTCCGCAAGGCAAAGGCACATTGATGTACCACCATAGCTGAAAAACGGCAAGCCTATGCCCGTGTTCGGCAAAAGGTCGCTTACAACGCCCACATTCAAAAATACCTGAAGTGCAAGCTGGGAAATCATTCCGAAGCAAAGAAGTGCTCCGAAGCGATCCTTTGCGCGCATGCCTATATAAAGCCCGCGAATTATTAAAACCGCATAAAGCAAAAGCACACCTACAGCGCCCACAAAGCCAAGCTCTTCGCAAATAATCGCGAAAATAAAGTCGGTTTGCGGCTCCGAAACATACAGATATTTACCCTTTGAATTGCCGAGTCCCGCGCCGAGAAGCCCTCCCGAGCCGATAGCTCTTAAAGAATTATTTGTCTGCCAACGCTTATCCGTAGGCGAATAATCCTTATCAAGCCAAAGCCTTATTCTTTCAACCATATAATTTTGTAAAAGCGGAATATCCTCGTAATTTTTCGCTTTAATGTATAAAATCGCGGCAACGCCGACTATTCCGACACAAATAATACCTATTGCAAACCAGCGCGCTCTGCCCTCGCCGAGCCACAGCATTATAACACCGATACCGAGAATAAGTATCGTACCCGAAAGATGGCTTTCAAGTGCCACGAGAGCCGCAATAAAAAGCACTGTAAATGCATTTTTAAAAAGCGTTGCGGTGCCCTGTGTAATAAAGACGGCTTTATTTGAATATCTGTAAAGCTTTTTTATAAAGCGCACATTTGCAAGCTGTGAGCTCGTAAGCTTTTTACTGTCAAGGTCAAGGCTGTTTGCAAGAAAGACTATCAAAACAAGCTTTGCTATTTCCGACGGCTGAAACTGAATAAAATTGCCAATATATATCCAGCGCTTAATTCCTTCATCATCGGCATTTCCGGGCAAAAGCAAAACAAGCACAAGAAGAATAACCGAAACCGCCATTCCCAAATAGCCGAGAAGCCTGAAATATTTGTAATTGAGCTTTGATATGAAAAGCATTGCGACAATACCTATTATCATAGCCTCTATCTGACTTTTAAAATACGCGAGGCTGTCGCCGCCGTTTTTGTAAGCAGAGGTGTAATAGCTTGCCGAAAGAAGCATTACAAGCCCCACCGCCAAAACAACGAAAAGAATAAGAAGAAACGGAATGTCCATACTGTTTTTCACAAAAAGGTCATCGAATAATTTTTTCTTTTTCACGGTTACTCTCCTATCCCCGCCGAAAACGCCGCCGTTAAAACCGGCTGCATATGCGGCTATCTTAAATTACCGAAATAAACCAAGGCTACCGCAAGAATACCGCCCACCGCGCCTACAGCCGAAAAAATCCTTACGATTTTTTGCTCCTTGAAGCCGCAAAGCTCCATATGATGATGAAGCGGCGCCATTTTCAAAAGCCGTCTTCCGTGGGTTACCTTGAAATACAGTATTTGAATTATATCGGATGAAAATTCCATAACATAAACAATTCCCGAAAGAATTATTATAAGCGGACAGTCTATCGAATAAGCAAACGCAACAATAATGCCGCCGAGAAACATTGAACCGGTGTCGCCCATCATAACACGCGCCGGAAATCGGTTCCAAATAAAATAGCCCAAAAGCCCGCCGAAAAGCGCTGCAGCAAGCACACTTATTCCGAAAAAATTTCTTAATGCCGCCGTAAAAACAAAGCTTAACGCGGCAAGTGCCGTAACGCTTGAACAAAGCCCGTCTACGCCGTCTGTAAAGTTTACGGCATTTACCGTGCAATAAACCGTAACAAGACCTATTGCCCAAAACCCGACACCCGTTTCAACCGTTCCGTAAAACGGCACAAACATACTCCCTGCAGGGTCGTTAATATAAAGGGTAAAAATATATCCGAGGCTTATTACAAGCTCCAAGACCGTCTTTTGCAGCATTGTAAGACCGAGGTTTTGTTTTTTTGAAACCTTGATGTAATCGTCTATAAAGCCTATAAAGCCGAACCCGAGCGCCGCCGCGATGCCGCTTGAAAGCTTAAGCCTTGCTTGCCCCTCCAAAATACCGTTTCCGAAAACGAGCGTTCCGCCCAATGCCTTATCGGTAAAAAATACGATAACAAAAGAAATAAGCGTAGCCGCAATAAACATTACCCCGCCCATTGTGGGAGTACCCTGCTTTTTTCTGTGCCAACGCGGACCTATGTCAAGTATAGTTTGCCCGAATTTAAGCTTATTAAGTAGTGGAATAATTACATATCCCGACAAAAACGCCGTAATAAACGCAATAAGCGCCGCTGTTATGCACGCCGAGTAAATACTCATATGCCCCACTCCCTGTAAAGCGAACAAAACACCTCTTCGGTTTTAACTCCGCGACTACCCTTAAAAAGAACTGTGTCGCCTTCCCTCAGATAATTTTTCAAATACTCCGTAAGCTTACACTTATCATCAAAATACAACGCCTCGCAAACACCGGCTTTTTTTGCCGCCTCGGCCGTATAGTGGGAATAATCACCAAAGCAAAAAACAGCATCCGTTTTTACCCGTGCGGCGTATTCCCCGATCTCAAAATGTGCGGCCTTTGAATAATCTCCAAGCTCAAGCATATCGCCGAGAACGGCTATTGCACGCGTTTTTTTAATTTCACCGAGAGTTTTAAGTGAGGCGCGCATACTATCGGGATTTGCGTTGTAGCAATCCTCAATAAACGTGTAGCCCTTAACCTTCGTTATTTTCTGGCGCATCCCCTCGGGTTTAAAGCTTTTAATGCCGTTGGCGGCATCGTTTAAACTAAAGCCCAAAGCCTTACCCACGCAAAGCGCACAAAGCGCATTATACACGTTATGAACACCTGCGACAGGCACGAAAACCTCGCAGGTCTCATCATTACAAACAGCTCTAAAGCGCATTCCCTCAGAGGATGAGATAATATCGGTTGCCCTCATATAAAGCTTTTCGCCTTCTATTCCAAAACGCATCACCTTATATTCGTCAAGCGAAAGTGTCGAGAGCATATCGTTGTCGCCGTTTATTATAAGCGGCGAACCCTTTTTCATACCGTCGAGTATTTCACACTTTGCCTTTAAAATACCATCACGGGAGCCGAGGTTTTCAATATGAGCTGTACCGACATTTGTTATAACACCGACGGTGGGCTTTGTTGCGGCTGAAATACGCGAGATTTCGCCCTTATGGTTCATTCCCATTTCAATAACCGCCGCCTCGTGGCAATTATTTAAACAAAAAAGAGTTTTCGGAACACCGATTTCATTATTTAAGTTACCTGCCGTTTTAAGAGTATTGAACTTTTCGCTTAATACCGAATAAACCATACCCTTTGTTGTTGTTTTGCCTACGCTCCCCGTAAGCGCAACAACGGGTATATTGAATTTATCGCGATAGCCGCCCGCAATATCAAGAAGCGCTTTTCCCGTATCCTCTACGGTGATTATTCGCCTATCGTCAATGTCAGTTCGCGAGCAAACGACGGCTCTTACACCTTTATTTAAAACCTCCGGTACAAAATCGTTGCCATCAAAGCGTTCGCCCTTAATTGCAACAAAAAGCGTATCATCGTCAATTTCGCGACTGTCTATAGATATTTTATCAACAAAGCCGTCAAGCCTTGCTTCGGCTTTGCAAAATTCGGCTATTTCGGTAATTTTAAGCTTTTCCAAAATTAAACACCCATTTCCAATAAGCTTTTTACAATCTCACGTTCGTCAAAACGAATTTTTCTGTTTCCGATTATTTGGTACTGCTCATGGCCTTTACCCAAAAGCATAACGGTATCGCCTTTTTTCGCGCAATGAAGAGCAAGCGCTATAGCCGCGCGTCTATCCTCCAAAAGGGCGATTCTTTCACAATTACCCTTTGCGCCGCTATAAATCTCCTCAATTATATCATAAGGCTTTTCACACCTCGGATTATCGGATGTAATAACAAGTATTTGCGAAAGTCTTGCCGCTGCCTCTCCCATAAGTCTTCGCTTGCCGCTGTCACGGTTGCCGCCGCACCCGAAAACGGTGATTATATTTCCCTTTGTAATTTTTCTCGTAGCCGCAAGAACCTTTTTCATTCCGTCCTCTGTGTGGGCAAAATCTATAAACACCTTAAATTCGGTATTTGTATTTAAAAGCTCCATCCGACCCTTAACCGTATTAACCGAAGCAAGTGCAGAAAGTGCTTTAAAAAAATCTACTCCGACAGCCGAAAGTGCCGTTACCGCCGCAAGTGAATTATAAACCGAAAACTCACCGGGTAAGCTCACCTTAGCCTTTCTTCCGAAAACCTCAAAGCTTACGCCTTCCTGTAAAAGCGTAATATTTTCCGCTTTCACATCGCACCCTTCGCTTTTTCCGTATGTAATTATATTTCCCGCGGCACCGTTTGCCATATAAGCACCGTTTTCATCATCACCGTTTATTACGGACGTTTTACAAAGAGAAAAAAGAAGCCGCTTGCTTTCTTTATAATTCTCAAGACTTTTGTGATAATCGAGATGGTCTCTTGTAAGATTTGTAAAAATCCCCGCACAAAACTCAATGCCGTAAAGGCGGCTTTGATAAAGCGCTTGAGACGATGCCTCTATAGCGCAAAAGTGTGCACCACGTTCTTTGAACTTCTTGAGAATGCCGTGCAATTCATACGGGCACGGCGTTGTGTAATCGGTTTTTATTACCTCGTCACCGAAAAACGCGCCTAACGTTCCTATAACACCGCAGCCTTCACCAAGGCTCTCCAAGATATCTTTAATAATGAACGCAACGCTTGTTTTTCCGTTAGTTCCCGTAATGCCGATTAAATTAAGCTCGTCGCATGCACAACCGAAAAATCTTTTGCACATAAGAGCATACGTCTTTTTCGTATCGCGCACTATAACCTGTAACGGACAGCCTATATCCCGTTCTGTTATAACAGCCGCCGCGCCGCCCTTGCACGCCATTTTACAAAGCGTGTGGCCGTCTACGGTTTCACCCTCCACACACACAAACGCACACGATTTTTTCAGGCGGTCGGTTGTGTTTGTAACGTCGAGTATTTCTCTGTCGTAATAATCACTCAATGTTTCCGCTTCGCTCAAAAGGTAAGACAGCCGCATATTGCCCTCCCGAATTATGTGATTCTTATCATTGTTCAGTCATCCTGAACGCCTGTTGTCGTTTTGAAGTAAACGGTAATTGTTGTTCCCAGCTCGCATTTAGAACCTGCCTCAACGCTTTGTCTGTAGGATTCAACCTCACTGTCTAACGAAGCGCCGGAAATTTTAATATTAAAGCCTGCATTTACCGCTTTGTCGTTACATTCACTTATTGTAAGCCCCGTAAGGTCGGGAACCGTACCCTCGCCGCTTGAAACATCACTCTCGGTGTAAAGAATAACAACGCCGCCGTGCGAAATATTTTGACCGCTCACGGGATATTGCGAAATAACCGTTGTGCCGTCACCTATAACCCGCGCCGTAAATCCCTTTACTTCAAGTGCCGCCGTTGCCGCCGAAACGGTCATCTGCGTAACCGCCGGCGTTTCGGCATTGAGCTTTGCAAGCTCTTCATCTGTATAAGAAGGCTCAACATTCATATATTTTAAGGTCTGCTCAATAATACTTCCCGCAACGGGTGCGGCAATCGTACCGCCGCCGCGATATTCGGACTGCGGCTCGTCAATAACGACAAGAACCGCGATTTTCGGGTCATTTGCCGGTGCGCAGCCGCAAAATGAGGCTATATATTCAAGCCTTTCGCCCTCTTTTTTCTCACCGATTTTTTCGGATGTACCCGTTTTACCGGCTATTCTGTACCCGGGAACGTAAGCGTTTTTACCCGTACCCTCGGCAACAACCTTTTCCATCATAGAAACAACCTTTTTGCTTGTCGCCTCCGAAACAACCTGTCTTCTCACCTCGGGCGTAGCTTCATAAACGGTGTTACCGTTTTCATCAACCATTGATTTTAAAAGATAAGGCTGCATAAGCTTTCCGCCGTTTGCAACACAGCAAACACCCGTTATCATTTGAATCGCGCTGACCTGGAAGGTCTGACCGAACGCGCAAGAGGAAAGCTCAGCTATACCCATATTGTCTTCGGTATAATATGTAACATTCGCAACAGAGGTAGCTTCGCCCGGAAGGTCTATTCCGGTTCTTTCCGTAAAGCCAAACGCCTCAAAATATTTACTGAAGCGCTCCGAGCCGAGCTTTTGACCGACGGTTATAAAGAATGGGTTACATGAGTTTACAAGACCGTCGGTTATTGTTTGCGTGCCGTGACCGGCAAGGTTATGACAGCCTATGGTATTGTCGGCAACTCTTATAGAGCCCGTGCAGGAATAAGTAAAATTATCGTCAACAACATTCTCCTCAATAGCCGCCGCCGCGGTGAAAATTTTAAATACAGAGCCGGGCTCATACGTGTCGCTTATTGCTCTGTTTCGCCACATTGTATAAATAATATTGTTATATGCCTTTGCGTACTCGTCGTCATCCTTGATTTTGTCAAGCTCCTTAAGAGTTTTTTCATTCGTAATAACAGTAGGGCTGTTAAGGTCATAACTCGGCATTGTTGCCATTGCGAGAATAGCGCCCGTTTCAACCTCCATAACAATTCCGTAAACAGAAGCCGCCTTGTTATCCGTAAGCGCTTGCTGCAAGCCCTTTTCAAGAAAATACTGAATGTTTTTGTCTATTGTCAAAATATGACTTACTCCGCGCTTTGAGTCATAAACGGTCTCGTAATTACTTTGCATTGTACCTGCATCTGCCGTTTGCGCTCTTATAATTCTGCCGGCAACACCCGTAAGGCTCTCGTTATATTGAAGCTCAATTCCCGCTCTTCCCGTATCGTCATCGCCCGTAAAGCCTATTACGCTTGAAGCAAAGGTTGAAAGCGGATAATATCTTTTTGTATCGGGGTCTATTGCAACAAT
>CAYQPJ010000027.1:0-20310 GCA_964419515.1 uncultured Eubacteriales bacterium | reverse complement strand
AATCGTGTAAACGGCCAAAACCGTTTCGAGGGTTCGAATCCCTTGCTCTCCGCCAGGAGAAAAGCACTTCTTCGGAAGTGCTTTTTTCAATGAAACGTTTTCTGCGGAATTATTAAGTAGCCAAGGTGTGATGCGCGACAAACGTCGTGCAAATGCAAACCGGTGTGTCCACATCTGTGGAAACACCGGTTTGCATTCGTGTCCACATCTGTGGACACGCAGTGCTTCGTAAGGAGCATTACTCGATTTCTGTCTCCAAAAGCGCGGCGTAGCGCAGCATTTGCTTTCTTGAGGGAACGCCGAGCTTTGCCAAGATGTTGTGATTATGAAATTTCAACGTGCTTTCGCGTATATCCAAAATCTCCGTAATTTCCTTGGCGGTTTTACCGGAAAGATAAAGATTGAAAATTTCGCGTTCCTTTTCGGTTAAGGTTTTAATGCCGCTTTTGAAGTTTTCATAATCGTAAGGGTCGATTTCTTCCTTGCGTGAATAGGCGAGGCGTTCGTTTTGTCTTGCTACTTCGTTAATCCTTGTTTGCATTTCGCTTGCTGCGGCAAGAGCCTCGGCTTTTTCCTTTTTCGCTTTATTAAGAGCTTCCTCGTTTAGGCGATCCTGATTTGAAAGAAATTCAAAAAGGTCGCTTATTTCGGCCGGATAGGTGCCCGGTTGCTCGTACTCCTTTTTGCGAATATTGTCAAGGCTTTTTCTTAACGGCGTAAGATATCGCCTTGTAAAAAGCAGTGCGAGCAATATCGCGGCGAGTGAAAATGCCGCAATAAGCATAACAATGCGAACTGTGTTTGCCGCGAGCATATTGTCATAATCGTTTTTCGGAATCAGAACGCTTAATGCAGAGGTACAGCTACTAGGGCAAAGGCTGATTTCTTTTGTAATGCCTATATATGAGCCGTTGTTGCCGGAGTATTCGGTTAGACCGCCTCCGAAGCTTTTTGCACAAAAGCTTCCCTGCGGCTCCAAATAATACTTATTTAATATACCGGCGTTTAAGGTTTGCTCCGATAAATTAAAACAGTTGCTGTGCTTTGAAATGCAAAAAACGGCATGGTCAAGCTCCGAGGGCTGCGCAAACACTGTTTTAAAATAACCCTCGTTGATTTCAAAGCCGCAAAGACCGTAAAATGTGCCGTCATCCGAGAGGAGCGGCACAGTCATCAGCATAACGTGCTGGTCTGTGCCCGGTAAAAGTACAACATCCGTAATTCTGTAGCTTTTGTGAAGGGGAAAGATGGCTTCGGCTTTTAGCTCCTCATAATTCGGAAAAAGCTCTGTGCTGAACTCAAGCCGCCATTTGCGGTGAGGCATACAGTCGTTTTCTTTGCCTATTTGCGAAAGCCCTCTGTAAAGGAGCACGCGCGTGTCGGTTTCCTCTAAGCTGTTACGCTGTAAATAAATACCCGTGCGCGAATTTTCACCGCCCTCAAGAGTAGGGTTTACCTGTGCCTCAAGCATAATAAATGCACCGGTGCAGTCTGCCTCCCAAAGCTTGCGGTTAAGGTAGCCTATTAATTCATTTTGTAAATTCTCAATATGCTCCTGTGAGCCGTTTAAATCTTTAAAGGAGATGCCGCTTTTTGAAAGGTAGCCCTCTAAAATATCGGTTGCATTGTTCGAAAGCTGAACACTCATTACGGCAAGTCCGTCGTAATATGTGTCGATTTGGCGTTCGAAAACCTCCGCTTGAAACGAAAGTGTGTTATATACGCGCGTTTTTGTGTCGGTAAAATTGCCGATTATGAACATTCCGGCAAAAAGCAGTATGCACAAAAGACTTGCAAGCACGCACATATATAAAAGCAGCTTTCGTTTAAGCGTTTGCTTTTTGCTTGTGTGGCGGTGCGGTAGCTTCAATTGGGTCACCTCTTATTTAACGGAAACGAGAGCTTCCCAAAGCTCATTTGAAAGCGCTTCAACGCTTTCGCCGTTCTTTATGCGCTCGGGCGCGGTTTTTTGGAATTCGCGAATTGAGTCGTAAAGTGTATAAATTTTGTTGTAATAGCCCGGGAAAGAAGGCTCTTTAACTGCCGTGGCGGTTTTGTTAGCCTCATTGATTGCATTGTAAAGGCGCTTGTATGCCTCGCTTTTGTAAGTGTAATCGCCGATTTTTTCAAAAGAATCTTTATTTACCGGCATATAGCCCGTTTCAACGCAAAATTCAAGGTTGCGCTCTGCTTCCGTAAGCCAGCGTGCGAACACCGCCGCCGCCTCGGCCTTTTGGTCTGTTGTTTTATATGCGCAAAGACCTACGCCCGCCTGCGTAATAAGAAGGTCCGTGTTTTCTGCTGTTGGCGGAGGTATAATGTGGAGGTTCATAGGCTCCGAGGTGTTGTCCGGGTAAGTTATCGTATCATTGTAATAAAGTATTGAAGCGGAGGAGCCTAAGCCCGCAACAACCTCACCGGTCATAACCTGTGTGTTTGAATAAAGGTCGGAAACTATAATGTGACCTTTTGAAATCGCTTCGGCAAATTCAAGGAAAGAGCTTTTAAAGGCTTCGTTTTTAAGGTCGTACCAGCCGGCCTCGGTGTAAAAATCCTTTTCGCCTTTTTCCATGGCGTTAAGCTCGACCGCGCGAATGAGGTAATCTATAGCGCAAAACGGTTCGCCGCCTGAATATTCGTAATATTTTTCGGCAACCTCAAAAAAGCCTTTCCAGGTTTTAAGGTCATCGTAAGTAACACCCGTTGCGGCACCGAAGCGTTCAAACCGAGTACCCGCAACGAAGAGGAGGTGAGTTGATTTTGAAACGGGAAAAACGGAAAGGCTGTCGCTTACAACGCCGTCCTCTAAAAATGCGGGCACATAAGAATCAAGCTCGTCATTTGAAAATACCTCGTACCAATTTAAAAGATTTTCAGAGCCCAATTCCTCGGCGTTGTTGTTGTGGCAGAAAAAAAGGTCGGGCATTTCCAAGGCACCCGCTCCGTTCGCTTGTGCCGTAAGAAGCTTTTCACCTATTTGTGCCGTTGAAGACATTAAAGTAACATCAATTATAATGCCTTTTTCCTTGCCGACGGTGCTGTTGAACTCCTCAATTAATCTGTTCATAGGTGAGTCGGCTTGTTCACCGTAAACGTGCCACATTGTAAGTGTTACGGGCTTTTCGGGGTCAAGCAGCGTTTTTTTGTTGCACCCGGTAAGCGCCGTAAGCAAAAGCAAGCCTACAAGCAGCAGTGAAATTATTCTTTTCATTTTTTTGTTCCTCCTTGACGGATTCGACATCGTATCCCACTGCTTTTTTGTACATAAAATGCATTTTTATTCGCTGTTTCCCCACCTTTTTGGGGTTTGGGTTGGGGACAAATACGAAAAAAATAAGTATAATATAGTTGCAATAATGCAGAAATTGGGGTATATTTATTTTGTCGAACTACTTTCAGTCGAGAGGGGTACCCTGTTTTGAGTAAGTCTTACTCAAAAAGACTCTGCCTGCACGGTAATGAAGAGCAGAGCCGACCCCGCATACTTATATTTATTATAGCGCATAATAACTGTTCAGTCAAGAGCACTTTGGCTATGTATGCCGAATTATTCGAAGACCGTACGGATAGTTTGCGTAAAGCAGAAACACTTTACAGTTGTTAAGGAGGACATTATGTTAAGATTAAAGGGTACGAAAAGATTTTTAAGTTTGCTTATGGCGCTTGTTTTGCTTTTGGGAACGGTGCCGTCGGCAGCGGCGGTATGGTATGTTGATGAACACTATCCCACCGATTATGTAACGGATATTAAAATAACCACAAACCTTGCCGAGATAGCAAGAACCGGAAATCACGCCATAACGCCGACAATTTCCGTGGAAGGTTCTCCGGCAGATGTTATCAAGAAAAGCTATATAAATTTTGCAGGCTGGCGTATTATGTATGAAGAAGACTCGAAATACTATGAAGGAAGTTGGGTTCACGAAAATCATATTTTTGAAAAAGGAAAGAGATACTGCGTATCGTTTGAGGTGTGGTTGCCAACGAAATATCCGTTTGAATATGGGTTTAAATCCGGAGATGAAGTAATATTTGACGGAGAAAAAATCAAGGGTACCGTGAGAGCTCAGGAAAAAATCAACAGCCGATACGAAGAGAAGGATTATTATATGAAATCCGCTCTTAGGTTTTATTTTGAGTACGATATGACAGAGGACTACCCCTTAATCGGAAGTGTTTCGTATACGGGCGATGCCATGTACGGTGAGCGATTGGAAGCCACACCCGTTGAGCTTGTTACGGATATACATAACTATCTGCTTAAACCTCAGTGGCAGGTTAAAGAGGGCAGACGTTGGTTGAACATCGCCGGCGCAACGGACCATTCAATTAACCTTGCCGGCAGGAAAAATCTTGTAGGTAAGGATATTCGTATAAAATACACGGCAGACGGCTACCGTGACGCAATTTACGGAGCTTCAAAGTGTGTTGCAAAGCGCGATTCGGCGCTGCTCGATTTACCCGTTGCACCTGAGCTTGAGACGTATGACCACGGTAACTCCTATTCAATTAATATTAAAAACTTTAACGACACGGAGCAGGTGTATTACTACTCTGTCTCATACTCCGGCAATTCCGCTGTGAGTACGCCCGTTGAAATAACAAGCAACCCTTTCAGTATAACGCGCACCTCCTCCGACCAAATTGTTGAGGTTTCAACAAAAATTAAAGATACGAATTGGCAGATGGCGGGAAGCACAATGAGGTCAAGTAAGGTTATTGTTCCCGCGAAAAAGCAGGGTACCTCGGTAACCACGCTTGTTTATCCGGAATACAGCACACTTACTCCGACTATATATGTGGCGAAGGGCGAAGACGCAAGTGTTAAGTATATGATGAGCCCGGCAGGTGCGGTAAACAATCTTCCCACTTGGAAGGCTGTGTCAATGGGACCCAAGCCGCTTGTAACCGTTAGTATGGGTAAAGCCTTCGGTCAGGGCGAAGGTGAGGGCATTGTGTCTATTAAGGCGGGCAACACTACCGGCACGGCTGTGGTTACGGCTTATAAGCCGGACGGTGTTACACCGTGGCAATATGGAAGCGACTACAGCTCCGCGGGACGTTCCATAACCGTGGTTGTTTACGATCCGAAAAACATAAGTACGGTACCTACCAATGTAATAAGAAGAAGCCTTCAATTGGATGTTGGCGAAAGCTTTGAAATGGATTATCAGGCGCTTCGTGAAATTCCGTTTGCACCGCCTGAGCTCGATGTTTATTGGGATCCCGACAGCTACGATTATACAATTTCCATTGAACGCCCCACGATGACCGGCTTTGAATATTTGAATTATGACGGCAGTGTTGCGGTAAGCAATTACGACGAGGGCGATGGCGGCGTTGTTATTGATGCTCGCAACGAAAACACAAACGCGAGTAAGGTTGTTATTTTTGCCGTATCAAAGGAAAACGGCTCAAAGAGAAAATTAGAGGAAATTTCGGTTACGGTCGGTACAAGAGGCGTAAGCGTAGGCGGAACGGTTAAAAGCTTCGGAAACAGTAAGGATGAAATAACCTTACGCCTTATTAAGGACGGCACAACGGTACAGGAGAAAAAGCTTACCGGTAATAACTCAAGCTATTCCTTCGACGGCGTTATGGTAGGCAATTACACAATTGTTGCTTCAAAGAAGGGCCACATTAATGCCGGCAGCACTGTTACGGTTGGGTCTCAGGCGGCAACGCAGAACCTTGAAATGAAGCTTTACGGCGATGGAAACGGTGACAACAAGGTAGACCTTAAGGACGTTGTTCTTCTTCGTCAATATATGGCAAATTACGCATATGAGGTAGAGGCATCAAGTACAGAGGTCGAGTCCTCGGCAGATGCAAACGGCGACGGAAAGATTGACCTTAAGGACGTTATTCTTCTTCGTCAATATATGGCAAACTATGACTACAGCGAGGGCACATCGACTGTTGTGTTGGGTCCTAAGGAATAATTCAGGTGATAATTTATGAGCTTAAGTAAAAAGGTAATACCTTTAATATTGTTTTTGATTTGCTGTGTATTGCTTTCGGGCTGTACGGGCAAGCCGAGCGGAACAGATACTACTGCCGATAACTCTTCGGCAGTAGACACAACCTCATCGCAGCAAACCACCGATGAGCCTGCGAGTGACATCTCGGAGCTTTCAGTGCTTCGCGCCAATATGAAAAAAAAGAGCTCCTATGTTGGTATAGGCTTTGTGGATTATATAGGCTCGGAGTTAAGCGAGGAGGATGTTGCGACTTATTTAAAGCAAAGCGACCTTGCAAAGGAATATCCGTTTGTTAAGGAGTCCAAGGTTGCGGCTTACGACGGAATGGAGCTTTTTGTGCTCGTTCCTACGAGCGAGACAGCTGTAATTACCGTTTATCCGAATGTAATAACCGACGAAGGCGAGCTTGAGGTTAATAAAAATGAAATTATTTGCAAGAGCGAGCCGGGCGAGGCAGTGGCTCTTCGCTGTAATATAAGCGAAAGCTATCCGAATGTGCTTGTTACGGTGACGGATGGCAACGATAATTTTGAATTTTCACCCTCTGTTTCTCTTGAGGATGGTATAAGCGTTGCTCCGGTAGACGGCACTTATGATTTTTCGCTTGATGATATTCGCAAATATAAGGAAGAGGCTTACAATTTGCTCGTTTATAACTTTGCCGAGATTGATGCTGCTCTTGACAACGGTAAGGGGCTTGTATTTGCAAGTGATTTCTATTTTTGCGATCAGATGATGCTTCGCTTTGAGCTTGGCGAATATACCGATGACGGCTTCAGCGTTGAAAAGCAGTATGCCGTTTCGTTTGATGCAACATATGCTATGGATCCCGCAGACCACGAGTGGACTGTTTTGGGCACCGGCTTAAACACATTTATGAACCGTTAAAAAAGTTTTTCAAAACGCACAAATACCTTGGAGAATATCAATGAAAAATCTTAAGAAGCTTACACTTTTACATTCAAATGACATGCACGGCGATTTTTTAGCCGAGGAAACAAACGAAGGACTTGTCGGCGGCGTTTCGCTTTTGTCCGGTTATGTAAATCGCGTCAGAAGTGAAGAAAAAAACGTGATTTACGCCGTAGCCGGTGATATGTTTCGCGGCTCGGTTATAGATTCGGAATTCAAGGGCATGTCTACAATCGGCATTATGAACCTTTTGGGACCCGATGTTGTTACAATCGGCAACCACGAGGTTGATTACGGACTTGCGCATTTGCTCTTTTTGGAAAAATGTGCGAATTTTCCGATAATCAATGCGAATTTTCATATTAAAAACAATTTAAAAAGAATGTTTCAGCCGTATTACATAGCAAATATTGACGGTATGAAGATTTTGTTTATAGGCATAATCACCGATGACGTTCTCAGCCAAACAAAGGCAGATGATACAATAGGTGCATTTGTTGATATAGGCGAGGCGGCAGAGGAGGTAGGCAATATTTGCAATGCCTACAACGCGGTTGATATTGACTTTACGGTGCTTTTAACGCATATAGGCTTTGAGGAGGATAAAAAGCTTGCGGCAATGCTTGACCCTGCCTGGGGCGTTGATGTAATAATAGGCGGTCACTCTCATACCTTTATTACGGAGCCTGCAAAGGTAAACGATATTTATATTGTTCAAGCGGGCACCGGTACGGATCAAATAGGCAGATTCGATATTGTTATAGATACCGATAAAAACGCAATTGACAGCTTTACGTGGCAGTCCGTTCCGATAAACGACGAAACATGTGTGCGTGATACGGAAATGGAAAATTTCATTCTCGGCTTTAAAAACAAAACAGATAAAAAGTACGAGAGAATAGTTACGCGTCTTGCTTCCGAGCTTACTCACCCGGCGCGCAATCGCGAGACTGCGCTCGGCAACCTTTTTGCCGATATTTTAAAGGAGTCCTTCGGAGTTGACATTATGTTTATGGGCTCCGGCGCCATAAGAAATGAGCGCTTCGGTCCGGTTGTAAGGTACTCGGACCTTGTGGAGTGCTTGGCGTATGACGATGCCATATATATGCTCACGGTTACGGGCGCGCAGCTTGAAAAAATGCTTTCGTATGTTATGAGAGATGAAGCGTTTTTGGGAGATCATACGGAATTTTATCAATTTTCACGCGGTATTAACATGGTATGGTCAAGAAGCGAGCAGCGCTTTGAAAAGCTGACCTTTGAGGGAAAGCCGCTGTCAAGCGAAAGACTTTACAGGGTGGCGTTGCCGAATTATCATTATCAAAATCTTCCCGAGTTTCTCAATGTTACGGTAGAGGAGCTTGAGAAAAACGCGAAGGTACGTGTTTTGGCTACATCGTATCGTAATGTTGTTGAGGAATATCTTATGAATCATCAGCACCTTTACCGTGAGGTTGAGGGCAGACTTATTGTTAAAAACTGATTTGGAATTTTTCGGTTTTATACCGATTAATATAGTTAAGCGAAGGGAGTCATTTTTATGGGACTTATTAAAGCCGGTATAGGCGCATTGGGCGGAACTCTTGCCGACCAGTGGAAAGAATATTTTTATTGCGAAGCTTTGCCCAAGGATGTGCTTATGCGCAAGGGCGAAAAACGCATAAACGGCCGCTCGTCCAACACAAAGGCAAGCGACAACATTATTTCAAACGGTTCGGGCATTGCCGTTGCGGACGGACAGTGTATGATAATCGTTGAACAGGGTAAGGTTGTTGAGGTTTGCGCAGAGCCCGGTGAATTTACATACGATACTTCAACGGAGCCGTCTATTTTTTCGGGCAGTCTCGGCGAAGGAATCAAGGCGACATTTAAAACAATAGGTAAGCGTTTCACCTTCGGCGGCGATACCGCTAAGGATCAGCGCGTATACTATTTTAATACAAAGGAATTAATAGATAACAAATTCGGAACACCCAACCCCATTCCCTTTAGAGTTGTTGACTCTAAAATCGGCTTGGATTTAGATGTTTCGGTTCGTTGCTCCGGTGTTTATTCTTATAAAATCGCAGACCCGCTTCTTTTCTACACAAATGTCTGCGGTAACGTAACCACGGAATATTCACGTGACGAGCTTGACAGTCAGCTCAAAACCGAATTTATAAGCGCTTTACAGCCGGCGTTCGGCAAGCTCTCGGATTTAGAGATGCGCCCGAACCAAATTCCCACTCACACCACAGAGCTTGAGGACGCTATGAACGTTTCTCTTTCGGCAAAGTGGGGCGAGCTCAGAGGCTTGAAGATTGTAAGCATTGCTTTAGGCTCTGTAACCCTTCCCGAGGAAGATGCAGAGATGATTAAGCAGGCTCAGCGCACGGCTATTATGCGTGACCCCACAATGGCGGCGGCAACTCTCGTAGGTGCACAGGCAGACGCTATGAAGGCGGCGGCATCAAACGAAGCCGGTGCAATGACAGGCTTTATGGGCATGGGAATGGCTATGAACGCAGGTGGCGGAATGAACGCCCAAAACTTATTTGCAATGGGTCAGCAGCAACAACAGCAGGCGGCACCCGCAACGGCACCGGCACAGGGAGGCTGGAAATGCTCCTGCGGTGCTACCGTAAGTGGCAAATTCTGCCCCGAGTGCGGTTCACCTAAGCCCGAGCCCGTTGCCGCAAACGGTTGGAAATGCTCCTGTGGCGCAACTGCAACAGGCAAATTCTGCCCCGAGTGCGGCTCACCTAAGCCTCAGGATGCGGACGGCTGGACCTGCTCCTGCGGAACCGTAAATAAAGGTAAGTTCTGCCAAAATTGCGGTGCCAAAAAGCCCGCAGGCATTCCGCAATATCGTTGCGACAAGTGCGGCTGGGAGCCCGAGAAGGGTTCAAATCCGCCGAGATTCTGCCCCGAGTGCGGAGACCCCTTTGATAACGGCGACATTATATAAGCTTTAAAGTCGAAATTACCTTTGGGTAAATCGGCATTAAGAATAAAATTAACAATAATTTAAAAGATTGGAGAATATTGCTATGGGCTTATTTGATAAGAAAAACTGCGATATTTGCGGCGAAAAAATAGGACTTCTCGGTAACAGAAAGCTTGAAGACGGAAATCTTTGCAAGGATTGCGCAAAAAAGCTTTCACCTTGGTTTAACGAGCGTCGCCATTCAACCGTAGCCGATATAAAGGCACAGCTTGACTACCGTGAGGAAAACAAGAAAAAAGTTGCAGAGTTCCGCACAACACGTTCAATCGGCGAGAGTTGGAATATCTTTTTTGATGACAACCACCGTTGGTTTGCGGTTACAAGGTCATCAAGCGTAAAGGTTGATGAGAACCCCGATATTATTGATTATTCCGCGATTACGGGCTGTCGTGTTGATATTGATGAGGATAAAACAGAGATTTATCGCCAGACAAATGACGGTCAAAGACAAAGCTACAATCCTCCGAGATATGAGTATTCATACGACTTTAAGCTTGTTATTAATGTAGCCAATCCGTATTTTGACGACATCGAAATAAAGCTTAATTCCTCTTCCGTTGAGTATGCTCCGGAACCGATGGCGCAGATTTCCATTTTCGGCAGAACAATTACAGATAACAGCGTTAATCCCGAGAATTGCTCCGAGTATTGCAAATACAGAAACTTGGGTCAGCAGATTTGCGATGAGCTTAACCGTGCTCGCGGCGTTAATCCCACGGGCTACGCGCAAAATGCTCCCGCATACGGCGCTCCGCAGGGTGGCTTTGCTCCTCAGGGCGGCTACGGCGCACCTCAGGGCGGCTACGGCGCACCTCAAGGCGGCTACGGCGCACCTCAAGGCGGTTATGCTCCTCAGGGCGGCTACGGCGCACCTCAAGGCGGTTACGCTCCCCAGGGTGGCTACGGCGCAGCTCCTCAGGCAGCAGCATACGGTGCCGCTCAGGCAGCCTCCGGTCAGTGGGTTTGCCCCGGCTGCGGAACGCAAAATACAAGCAAGTTCTGTCAAGGCTGCGGTGCTCCCGCACCCGCCTCGGCGGTTGGTTGCGCCAATTGCGGTTGGGCTCCGGCTCCGGGTCAGCCTGTACCCAGGTTCTGCCCCCAATGCGGTAAAAATATAGGTTAATGACGGCAAAGAGCTTAATTAAAACAGTGCTTTTTTCAGCCGCGGCAGTTTCACTTTGTACTCTGTTCGGCGGCTGTCAAGGCCAAAAGCCTCAACAGCATGAGCTTTCGGAGGTCGCTTCTGTTTCGGCTTCGTGCTCTTCGGCGGACCGCACCTGCGGATATTCGTTTTTGGCATATAAGTCGGCAGACGGTTGGTTTTTCGGTGCCGATTGCTTCACGAATAATTTTGAAACGGAAACAAAGCTTGAAAATATACCTCTTTCGGGTGATGAGGTGAACGCCTTGCTTGAAATTTTGGAAAAAAACGAGAGCATTGTGTATGTCGAGAATTACAAAAACCCGAAAAAAGCTCCTTCGGGAGTTAAAGACGGCGATACATACGGCTTCGTTTTGAGCTTTTCGGACAAAGCGCAATATGTAACGTATGACAGACAGCCCGAGCTTGAGAAGCTTTTTTACAGCCTCGCCGAATGTTACGGCGATCATTAAGATGTTAACGCCCGTAAACGTGAATTTACTTTGTGTTTGCGGGCTTAAGCCGAAAAAACGAAGGGAGGATATCCTTTTTGAGTATTTTGCAGGAATACAAATGTCCGTGCTGTGGCGGTGCCATAGCATTTGACAGCGGTATTCAAAAAATGAAATGTCCGTTTTGCGATACGGAATTCGATATGGAAACGCTCGCAGGGTACGATGCCGACCTGCAAAGCGATTCCGCCGACAATATGGTGTGGGAAACCACTGCCGGCTCGGAGTGGCAGGAGGGCGAAGCAGACGGTCTTAGAACTTATGTTTGCAAATCCTGCGGCGGCGAGATTGTAGGCGATGAAAATACCGCGGCAACCGCGTGTCCGTTTTGCGGAAATCCCGTTGTAATGATGGGTCAGTTTACGGGTGATTTAAAACCCGATCTTGTTATTCCGTTTAAGCTTGACAAAAAAGCCGCTAAGGAGAAGCTTATGAAGCACCTTTCCGGCAAGCGTTTTCTTCCGAAGGTGTTTAAGGATCAAAACCATATTGATGAAATTAAGGGCGTATACGTTCCGTTTTGGCTTTTTGATACGGATGTAAGTGCAAGTGTACGCTATCGTGCAACAAAGGTGCGTAATTGGAGCGACAATAACTTTAATTACACCGAAACACAGCATTTTTCCGTTCAACGCGGCGGAACAATAAGCTTTTGCGGAGTTCCGGTAGACGGTTCTTCGAAAATGCCCGATGATTTAATGGAATCAATAGAGCCGTTTGACCTTAACGATGCGGTTAATTTTCAAACAGCTTACCTCGCGGGCTACCTTGCGGATAAATACGATGTGGATGAAAATCAAAGCACGGCGCGTGCAAACGAGCGTGTAAAAACCTCAACAGAACAGGCGTTTGCTTCAACCGTTAAGGGTTATACAACAACAACGCCCGAAAACAGCAGCGTAAGCTTTTACGGAGGTAAGGCGAAATATGCTCTTTACCCCGTGTGGCTTTTAACCACCACCTGGAAAGACAATAAGTATGTTTTCGCCATGAACGGTCAAACGGGAAAGTTTGTCGGCGATTTGCCGCTTGATAAGTCCGCCGCCACAAAATGGACGGTTGGTCTTACAGCCGCGTTGAGCGTTGCCTCGTACGGTGTTGTGTGGTTGTTGCACCTTTTAGGCATACTGTAAGGGGGAATAAAAATGAAGAAGAAATTATTATTGATTCTGTTTGTTATTGTTCTCGTATTCAGCATGGCTTTGCCGGTGTTGGCGGCAGAGGGCGAGGGCTTTTCGGAGGAGTATTACCGCGTAGCCGATATGGCAGAGGTATTATCAGCTGAGGATGAAGCGTCCCTCATTCAAAAGCTTGATGAAATTAGAGTACGCCAAAGCGTTGATGTTGTTGTTGCAACAACGCTCGATTTGCAAGGCTTTACAATTGAAGAATATGCCGACTATTTGTACGATGAATGCGAATTCGGCTATGGCAGTGAAAAGGACGGTGTGCTGCTCTTTGTAAGCACCGAAACTCACGATTGGTATATATCTACCTGCGGTTACGGCATTACAGCCTTTACGGATGCCGGCATTGCTTACATAGGTGAGCAAATCACGCCGTTTATGTCAGAGGGCGATTACGCCTCCGCTTTTAACAAATACGCAGAGCTTTGCGATGAATTTGTAACAAAAGCGAAAAGCGGCGAGCCTTACGACAGGGGTAATTTACCGCGCAAGGCACTTTCTCTTGTTTGGATTCCGATTTCAGTTGTAATAGGCTTTGTTTTGGCGAAGATTATAGTAGGTAATATGAAGGGACAGCTAAAAACCGTTCGCTCTCAAGCGGCGGCTAACAGCTACGTAAGAAACGGCAGTATGAATATTACGGAAAACCGCGACTTGTTCCTTTATAATACGGTAACAAAAACTCCGCGACCGAAGCAAACAAGCTCTTCGGGAAGCAGTACGCATACCTCGTCTTCGGGCACTACTCACGGCGGCGGTGGCGGAAAGTTTTAAAAGCAAATAAAAACTTTTATATTATTTTTGGGAGGAAACAACTATGAAAAAAGCATTACTTATAGTTATGGCGTTCTTGATGGTTATTTCCGTTGCGGCTTGCGGCGGAAACGGCGATAAAGGCGGCAACGATGCAAAGGTTGACCCCATTGAGGCTGTAGTACAGACCTATAGCCTGGATTTGGCTTCCACGGAAGAGCAGAAGATGAGCGAACAGCGCGCAACAAAGGATCAGCTCAGCGCTCTTAAGCACGACTTCTTTAAGGATACCATGATGTTTGAAGGTACGGAGTTTGAAAGCCTTACCTATGCAGACATTAAAGAACAGCTTGGCGTTGATGCATCTTATTATTATTTCGAGGATGCTCTCGTTACAAAGCAGTGCTTCGTATGGCAGGCAGAGGGTAACGATAACGCTAAGGTTTTAATCAGCTTTACCGATGGCAAGCTTTACGGTCTCGGCAGTGCAAATATCGGCTGATATCTCCGCACAGCCTCACACTTACTCTGAAACGACCTATCGTGCCCGAGGTTCAAAGCAAACGGAGGAATTGTTATGAGTATTTTTGACAAGTTAAAAAACACAGCACAGCAGCCGACAGTAGGTGCGGTGCAGCCGACAGGCAATAAAAGCGAAAGCTTTACCTTTAATACGCTTCCCGAGAGCCTTGCCGAAATGCAGGCACTTCCCGAGGCAAGCCTTGACACGCCGTACAAAACCGCGGCTTTGACGGTTCTTGCGCTTTGCGCATATGCCGCAGACAAAAACATCGGTACGGAAATGTTAAATTGGCTTCGCGGTCCACGCCCGTTAAACGGTCAGGATATTTCGTTTTTGAATGACAGATTCCGTGACGGGAAAACGTATTTGCCTTTTACTTATTTTAAAGGCTCAACGCCGGAGAATAACTACACCCCATCACAGCCGTATACAATTGTTATAAACAGTAATCATGTTTCCGCGGCGGAGGAAGGGTATATGAAGCTCTTTATTCCGTGCGGCGGTGCGGATGACCCCCGTCCGATAAAGCTTCGTATGCGCGGCAGTGACGGCAAGTGGTTTTTATGGGAGCAATACCTTTTAACGGGTGTTCGCATTCCCAAGGCCGCAGACCCATGGGCGTAAAAAGTGCGGCTGAAATTGCTTAAAATCAAATGACTTTGCACCTTCCCCGAGGGGAGGGTGCGGGTTTGCCGTTTTAAACAGTGTAAAGTTGTCCGTTTCATCAAAAATGCCAAAAATTTTATAAAATAATATACGAATTGGATATTGACTTTATCGGTAAATTGTTTTAATATATAAGCAACAGTATGGTGTATAGTAGTTTGGGGTGTACTATGGCTTTTTTTAGGCGCCTCGCTTTCCACCACACAGACTTATGGAGTGATTATGTTGAAAAAAGCACTGAGTGTTCTTCTTGCACTTGTCATGCTTTTAACTGTCGTTCCCTTAGCTTTTGCCGCGGAGTCACCCGGGGTTACCTGTAAGGTTTCCGCAACGGGTTCCGGTAATGTTGTTTTAACATTTTACGGCGGCCCCGTTACAAAGCTTACAAATGCTGTATTTCTTGTTGAGTATGACACCTCTGCGCTTGAGTTCGTAAGAGCCTCCGAGTGCAAAACCGACATGGACGGTGACGAGGTTACAAACTTCCAGGGAATTTGGGCGTTTGGCGAAAGGGCGGACGGTTCGGGTGTTACCGCAGGGTTTATTTCTTACCCCGGTGCCACCAAGAGTAAAAGCACGGCGATGTTTGAAGTCGAGTTTAAGTTTAAGGACCCAGAGTCCGAGGGTGTTCCGGTAAAAGTTTATATTGAAGAGTTCGGAACGGATGACGGCAACGCAGAAAATGACGTTGCAAAGTCAGACAGCCGAGTTTGCGTTTTTGAGCAAAGCATTGTACCGCCTCCCGAGTTTCTTTACGGTGATGCAAACGGTGACGGTAAAGTGAATCTTATGGACGTAGTACTTGTCCGTCAATATATGGCGAATTATGTTTTTGATACGCAGTCATCTTCGGTTGTCGTACAGGCGGGCGCAGATGCAAACGGTGATGGTGTTGTTAATTTAAAGGATGTTGTATTGCTTCGTCAATATATGGCAAACTTTGATTATAAAACAAACAGCTCTACGGTCGTTTTGGGACCGAGATAAAAGGAGGAAAAACAAATGAAAAAATTTCTCAGCATTGTTATGGCGATTGTTCTTGTTGCAACTTCTGCCATAGCATTGTCGGCTACCGTATTTGCCGAGAGTGGTGCAACTTTGACACTTGACAGTAAAAGTGTAGAAGTTGGTAATGATGTTGAAATCAATCTTACTCTTTCGGGAAATCCCGGTGTACAGGCTATTATTGTAACACCCGTATATGATAAAGGTGTATTTACTTTGAAAAAAGTTGTTAAGGGTACACTTTTTGATGTTGACAATGCTGTTAACCAAGTTTTCTCAGCTTCCGAAGAAGTTGAGGACAATGGTGTTATTTGCACGTATGTATTCACTGTAAACAGCGCCGCTACTGCCGGTGATTATGATGTTACTCTTGTTGTTCGAGAAGCTTATGACGGTGAGTTGAATAGTGTTAATTTTACAGTTGAAAAATCAACCGTTACTGTTACAAGACCCTATGTTGCCGTTTCAAAGGTTACTCTTGATAAGACAAGCGCCGATATGTATGTAGGCGACACACTCACACTCAATGCAACTGTTACTCCCGCTGATGCCACAAACAGCACTGTTTCTTGGAAATCAAGCGATGAGAAGGTTGCTACCGTTAACAATGGTGTTGTTACAGCTCTTAAAGAGGGTACTGTTACAATTACAGCTACTGCCGAAGGCAAGAGTGCTACCTGCAAGGTTACAACAAGCGTTAAACCCTGCGACCACTCCAAGAAGACATTCCACGATGCTAAGGCTTCTACCTGCAAGGCTAAGGGCTGGGATGCTTACTACACCTGCGATGATTGCAATGTTGTTCTTGACGGCGACGGTAAGGTATTAAGCGGTGTTCCGTTTCGTGCCCTTGCTGAGCACACAGAAGGAACAGCAGCAACCTGCACCGCTAAAGCTACTTGCTCTGTTTGCGGTGCTCCTTACGGCGAGCTTCTTGATCATGATTTTAGTAGTAAAGTTTCGGGAGAGAAATATTTAGTTAAAAAGGCTACTTGCGTAAGCAACGCGCTTTATTATAAGAGCTGTGCAATGTGCGGTGCTGCCGGCACAGAGACCTTTGAGGATACCGTAGCCGGTTTCGATTCGGCTAACCATACAGGTGATACGGTTCTTAAGGGCGATGTTGCTCCCACAGAAGAGACCGAAGGCTATTCGGGCGATGTACACTGCAAGGATTGCGATGCGCTTATTGAAGCCGGTAGGACTCTTGATAAGCTTCCCCACGAGGCCGATAAGCTTGTTGAAGGCGTAAAGTCTACTTGCGTTACCCAAGGTAAGAAGGCTTATTACACCTGCAAGAACTGCGACGGCAAGTTCTTAGACAAGGAATGCACAGACAAAGTTGAAAATGATGCTGATCTTGTTCTTAATTTTGATTCCTCAAATCACACAGGCGAGACAGTTCTTAAGGGCTATCTTGCTGCTACAGAAGAAGCAGAAGGCTATTCAGGCGACCTCCATTGCAAGGATTGCGATGCTCTCCTTGTAAAGGGCGATGTTCTTCCGAAGCTTCCTCACACTCCTGTTCTTGTAGAGGCTGTTGAGGCTACCTGCGATAAGGAAGGTATGGGCGCTTATTATCATTGCGACAACTGCGATAAGAACTTCTCAGACGCAGAAGGCGAAGAAGAAATTGCCGATATTAATGACCTTGTAACTCCCATTAACCCCGACGTTCACTCCGGTGAAACAGAGGTTAAGGATGCTGTAGCCGCTACTGTAGAAAAAGAAGGCTACTCAGGCGATACGTACTGCAAGGATTGCGGTGCAAAGCTTGCAGAGGGTACGGTTCTTCCGAAGCTTCCTGCTCCCACAGAGAAGGTTGATGATACAAAGAAGGATGACACAACAGCCGCAGGCTCACCCGACAGCGTTCCCTCAACAGGTGACGAATTCTCGGTAACTGTTTTTGCTGTTCTCGCTCTTCTTTCAACAGGCGTTCTCGGTGTTGCCATTACATCCGACAGAAAAAAACGTCGCGCATAATTTAAGAGCTTAAAGCTTAAATAATAATTTTCCCGATGTAACGGAGTGATTCGTTACATCGGGTTTTTAAATGGTCTGAAATAAGGTGAAAATAAGCTCATCGAAAAAATTTGCGATATGAGCAAGAGTACAGCTTTTCGTACAGGCTATAGTATATAATACAATCGGCGGTTGAAAAACCGCACAAATATTCAGACGGAGGAAATTACTATGGCTAAATCAGGAAGAACAGAGGAAGGCTTATTCGGAACGCTCTATCATTACGACGGAAACGGCAAAAAAATAGGCAAAAGTGAGCCGGGAATTTTCGGCGGCTACACTAATTACGATGCAAAGGGTCACAAGGTAGGGCATAGCAATCCCGACATTTTCGGAGGCTATAAGCATTATGACAATAAAGGTCAAAAAATCGGTCACAGTGACCCGGGAATATTCGGTGACTATAACCATTACGATGCAAACGGTAAAAAGACCGGTCACAGCAATCCCGGCCTTCTGACAGGCTATACGCACACGAGCAGCGGCACGAGCGGAAAGAGCAGCAGTAGTGAAGGCTGCTATGTTGCAACGTGCGTTTACGGCTCATATGACTGCCCTGAGGTTTGGACCTTGCGCCGCTTCAGAGATAACATATTAAGAAAAAATTTGCTCGGTAAAGCGTTTGTAAAGACTTATTACGCGGTAAGCCCCACTGCGGTTAAGCTTTTCGGCAATACAACACTTTTCAAGAACTTTTTCAAGCCGAAATTGGATAAGCTTGTAAAAAAGCTGAATAAAAGCGGTGTTGATAGCACGCCTTATTATGACCGTTAAACACAGGGTGAGGCTTATCAATCCCATTCTGTGCCTGTTACGGTATCCATATCTATTCCCTTTGTGTCATGCGTTTTCTTTAAAAGAGTTAACAGCGCTGCAATAAAGCCGGGCACCAAAAGGCAAAATGAAACAATACCGGTGTAGGCGTTGCCTAATATTGTCATTGTGGGAAGACCGACAGCATAGGATATTACAAAGCCTACAGCGGTAACAATATATTGTGATGACATACACGACGAGCGAAGATTTGTGGGAGAGGATTCGCCGATCATCATAATAAGAACATCGTTTGTAGAGTAAAAGCCGCCTATAAATATGCCGCAAAGGGAGCCTACGAGATACGGATTCCATGAGAGGTTAGAGCCGACAAAAAATCCAACAAAGCCCGTAAGGCAAATTGCCGCCATAGAAACCGCGGCGGCTTTTCTGCCTTTAGAGTCGGAAATAAAGCCCATTATAACCTGCGCCACGGCACTGCCAACAGGGAAGAGTATAAGCGCTGTTGTAACCTGTCCTAAACTTACGGTGTTCATTAATGCATCTGTAATTTCGGGGTATTCGCCGCTTCTTACAAGGCTTTGTGCGTAGCCGTAGGACATTATAACCTGGTAGTTTATTGTGCCTATAAAGCCGAGATTTGTCATTGCGGAGGTTATGTAAAGCCAACGAAGCTGTTTGTGCTTAAGTGCAAATTTTAAAGCCGGAATAAGTCCGCCGGAGGCGTTTTCCGCTTTCTTTTGCTCTTTGTCGCGCTTTAGCTCCTCGGGGGTTTTGCGAAGCCTTGCAAGGCGTGAGTCAATAAAAGCATCTGTCTCTCGTGCCGAAAGAAGAGCGCAAAAGCTTGCACAAATGCCTACAATTGCCGGGATTAAATAAACATTACGCCATTGCGAGGCATTTTCCATAAGCATTCTTCTTAAAATCGGTATAATGAGAACTGCCATATTCGCAAAGAATTTTATTATGGAATACATTCTCGCGCGTTGCTTTTTCGGCGATGATTCCATGATATACACAACGTGCATATCATGTGGTATAAAAAACTGCACAAGGCACGCGCCGAAAAAGTAGAGAATAAGGTTATTTGAAAGGTAAATAACGAGGAGTGCAAGGCTCATGCCGAATGTGTTGATTATCAAAAAGGCTTTGCGCCCGAAACGGTCGGCAAGTGGCCTGTACAAAAGACCTATTGCTTGAAAGGGAACTACAAGTATTGATATAATGTCAAGCACGCCAACAGAGCTTTGACCGAAGCTCGAAAGCAGGTCGTTTGCTATTTCCGTTTTCATAAGCATGCCTATTTGCGAGGCGATTTCATCCGTTGCGTAAATAAGCGTTATTATGAGAACAAGGTAGGCAAAATAATTATTTCCTTTCGGACGCGCTTTTTCGCGTTCCCATTTTGCAATTTCCTTTGCTCGCTTAAGCTCCTTTTTTTGAAGTGTTGAGGGTGAGGGGTGAGTTGTAAACATAAGAGCAACCTCCGTTTGCCGAGCTGAGCCGGTGCTTTGTTAAATATATTGTAGCATATATTAAGGTGAAAAACAACTGAAATTTGCACCGAGAAGGATGAGCTTTTGTGCTTTTTGACATCCGCTTTTAACAAGCTCCGGAATTTTCGCCTGCCTGCTGTTGTAAAGCAAAAAATAACGAAAAATCAGCGAAATTTTTTAAAAAAATTCAAAAAAAGACTTGCAAAATAAGTGAATATGTGTTATTATATCGTAGCTATCCGGGTGTGGCGCAGTTGGTAGCGCGCTTGACTGGGGGTCAAGAGGCCGTGAGTTCAAGTCTCGCCACTCGGACCAAACAGTGAGTTTACTTAATTAGTAAACTTGCTGT
>CAYQPJ010000026.1:0-22479 GCA_964419515.1 uncultured Eubacteriales bacterium | reverse complement strand
ACCTCCGAGTATTTGTTAAATATAGTATAGCATTATTTGCACCATTTTACAAGTTAATTTTGTAATTATTTGCACCTTTTCGGTTGTTTTCCGATGAATTAATTGCACCTCAGCCTTAGAATTAACGATTTCGTTAATCTGTATCGTTAATCTTTATTGTAAAGGATTTATCTCGTTTTGACAGAGAGCATTTACTGTGCGGACACTATACCGAAATCGTGATCCAACACTTGGCGTAAACTTCATTGCCATTCAAGAAAATGTCGATACCACAATCGGAAATCGTCGAGGGCGATTTCCGAGATTTTGCATTCTGCATTTTGCATTTGCGCGCCGTGCGCGCACTGTTTTGCATTTTGCATTTGCGCGACAAACGTCGCGCATTGCGGCGAACGTGGGCGATTAAAAATCGCCCCTACGGTGTGGTGCGACATATAACGCAATATAATAAAAATCGCCGGAGGTGGAACGATTTTGTACCACCTCATATTTTTCTTATTGCCAGCAAATTTTTGTTTGGCTATAATAAGTTCACCCAAAGCAGAGTGCTTTAGTTAGAAAGCAAAAGCTGATTTTATGCGTTGCATACCGAAATTCATAAACTTTGATAAAAATACACAAAAAAATAAGGAAAAGTTTTACTATACATTTACGAGCAATTTTTTCTTTGTCTTGACTAAACGGATATTTTCTTTTATAATATAAGGGATAGTAGCCGTACCTTGCGGTTACTTTGTGAAATGATAATTGTTTTTACGCCGACGCGGCTTGGCGGCTATATGTACATTTATTATACTTAGCTGTATTTTTGTTTGTTTTATTTAATGTATGTTAAATTTATATTAAAATTGACTATACAAAATATTAAACCGAATATACAAGATATTAAATCGGATATGCAAGACGCCACGTGGGTGTTAGCGACTGTGCTTTTTCTGCACTCAAAACTTTTATTATTATCGGCTTTTTATATTATTTAAAAGAAAGGGGTAAAATGCTTTACTTATGAACATTGGTTTAGCTATCGGCCTTATTGTTGCCGCTGTTATTGTCGGCGGTGCGATAGGTTTTATACTCGGCGGCGTTCACCGTAAAAAGGTTGCCGAAGCCGCTATAGGCTCAGCATCGGATGAAGCGGCTCGCATACTCAATGCCGCGATGACCGAGGCGGAGCAAAAGAAAAAAGAAGCCATCCTTGAAGCAAAGGATGAAATTCACAAGCAAAGAACCGAAACCGAAAAAGAGCTTCGCGAGAGGCGCGCGGAGGTTCAGCGCCAAGAAAGACGACTTATTCAAAAAGAGGAGTCGCTTGACAAAAAGGTTGAGGCTCAAGAGAAAAAAGAGGAGCTTCTCGCAAAAAAAATCAAGGATGCCGAGCAAAAAGAAGAAGAAATAGAAAAAATCAAAAAGAGCCAATTTGAAATGCTCGAAAAAATTTCGGGCTACTCAAAAGAAGAGGCTAAGGTGGTTCTTCTTAAGGATCTTGATGAAACGCTCACTCACGAAAAAGCCGTTAAGCTTTACGAGTACGAGCAATCCACTAAGGATGAAATGGATAAAATGGCGCAGGAGATTATTTCCGGTGCTATTCAAAGATGTGCCGCCGACCATGCCGCAGAGGCTACAATCTCGGTTGTTCCCCTTCCGAATGACGAGATGAAGGGCAGAATTATCGGCCGCGAAGGCAGAAACATAAGAACCATTGAAACAATTACGGGCGTTGACCTTATTATTGATGACACGCCCGAGGCAATTACCGTTTCGTGCTTTGAGCCGGTTCGCCGCGAAATTGCGCGCCAGACTCTTGAAAGACTTATTCAAGACGGCAGAATTCACCCGGCGAGAGTTGAAGAGATGTACGAAAAGTCCAAGCGTGAGGTTGAGCACGCAATTAAGCAGGCAGGTGAGCGCGCACTTATAGATGCAGGTGTAAACGGCATTCACGGCGAGCTTGTCAAGCTTTTGGGCAGACTTAAATACCGTACAAGCTACGGTCAAAACGTTCTTAACCACTCACTTGAGGTTTCATATCTTGCGGGTCTTATGGCAGCCGAAATCGGTGCCGATGTTAAGCTTGCAAAGCGCGCCGGTCTTCTTCACGATATAGGCAAGGCACTTGACCATGAGTTCGAAGGCTCCCACGTTGAGCTGGGTGTTGAGGCGGCAAGAAAGAACAAGGAAAGCGAGCAGGTTATTCACGCAATTCAGGCACACCACGGTGACGTTGAAGCAAAGACCGTTGTTGCGTGCCTTGTTCAGGCGGCTGACGCAATTTCTGCGGCTCGCCCCGGTGCAAGACGTGAAAATGTTGAATCGTACATAAAGCGTCTTGAAAAGCTTGAAGAAATCGCAAGCTCATTTGACGGCGTTGAAAAATCCTTTGCCATTCAGGCGGGCAGAGAAGTCAGAATTATGGTTAAGCCCGAGGTTATTTCCGACGACAAGATGATTCTCATAGCTCATGATATTGTTAAAAAGATTGAGAATGAGCTTGAATATCCCGGTCAAATAAAGGTAAATATCATAAGAGAGAGCCGCGCGGTTGATTTTGCAAAATAACGCAAAGCGACGTATATGATTTTTCGGAGCTGTCTTTCGGGGCAGCTCCTTTACATTTTTAAATAGGCGGTAAAAATATGAAATTGCTTTTTATAGGTGATGTTGTAGGTCAAAGCGGCTGTGAATTTCTTGCAAAACGACTTCCCTCTTACAAAAAGCTTGCGGGAATTGATGTTTGCATTGTAAACGGCGAAAATGCCGCACAGGGCAACGGCGCAACGCCGCACTCCTGCGAAATGCTTTTTAACGCGGGAGCTGATTTTTTAACACTCGGGAACCACGCCTTTAAGCGTCCCGAAATTTCAGAATATCTTGAAACGAACGTGCCGGTAATTCGACCGTTTAACTTTCCGAAGGGTGCCCCGGGAAGAGGCGTTGACATAATAGACAAGGGGCGCTTCAGAGTTGCGGTTATAAATCTTTTGGGTACGGTTTACTCCGAGCCTGTTTCAAACCCGTTTTGGGATGTTCAAAGGGCTCTTGCCGAAACGGACGGCTGTAAAACGGTTATTGTTGATTTTCACGCGGAGGCAACCTCCGAAAAGCGCGCAATGGGCTTTTATCTTGACGGTGAGGTTACGGCTGTTTTGGGAACTCACACACACGTTCAAACAGCCGACGAACAGCTTTTGCCGAAGGGCACCGCTTACATAACGGATGTCGGCATGACGGGAGAGGTTCAATCCGTGCTGGGCGTTAAGCCGAGCATTATTATAAAAAAGCTTAAAACGAATCTTCCCGTGCGCTTTGAAAACGGAGCGGACGGCGATGAGCACGAATTTATGTTGAATGCCTGCCTTTTGGATATTGACGAAAAAACAGGCAAGGCACGAAGCATTGAGAGGGTGGATATAAGATGAAGCGTATAATTTGTCTTGCTCTTGCGTTAATGTGTGCACTTCTTGCGTGCTCGTGCGAAAACAGCGCTCACACCGAGGACGACACAACAAAGGAATACAACGTTCCGACCCCTGTTTTAAGGACGGACGTTTCTCTACCCTATATCTCAACCGACCCGCTTGATCCCTTCACCTCTCAAAGCACCTTAAACAGAGATGCTTTAACGGCTGTTTTCGAAGGACTTTTTGAGCCCTCCTCCGACGGTAAGGGAATTCCGGTTATTGCTTCCTCCGGAGAAATCGACGGTAAAACAGTTACCGTTAAATTACGGCAGGATATAAGCTTCAGTGATTCCTCTCCCCTTACGGCTGCCGATGTTAAAAACTCCTTTGAGCTTGCTAAAAAAAGCGCGCTTTATTCGAAAGAGCTTTCAAACATTTCGTCTGTGAGAGTAGATGATAATTATTCATTGACCTTTACGCTTTTAAGTCACAGCGATTTTGCGCTGAATGCCTTAAGCTTTCCGGTGGTTTCGGGTAAAAGCGGCAGCTATATCGGCACGGGCGCGTTTAAATTCGCATATCTTAACGACGAAATTTATCTTGAGAGCAATAAACTTCACAGAGACTACACCGAAAAAGCATTAAAGCAAATAGCGCTTTATGATATGGCAGGTGCCTCAAGTGCCGTTTATCCGTTTAAGGCAAATGATATAAGCGTTTACAAAAACGACCTCGGCGACGGCGAATATTCGAACCTCTCGCCAAAGACCGTAAGCATTCCGACAAACAAGCTTGTTTACGCGGGCGTTAATATGACAAAAAGTTCATCGCTTTTGTCTGTTGCGCTTATTCGCAACGCAATAAATGTCGGCATTAACCGCGATCAAATAGCCGCCTCGTCATTTTTGGGACAGTGCGATGCCACGGTAACGCCGTTTAAGTCCGAAATTTATGTAAACGATGAGCTTGTAAGTGCCTCGGGCAATGCACAGCGCGCAGTGCGCCTTCTTGAGGAAAGCGGCTTTGACGGCGAAACCGCCTCCGGCGTGCGAACAAACGGCGTAACAACGCTTTCGGTTACAATTTTAGTGTGCTCCGAAAATGAGTATAAGACGGCAACCGCAAACGCACTTAAAAGCTCACTTGAAACCTTGGGCTTCAGCGTAAATGTCAACAGCCAAAAAAAGGAAGACTATCTTGAGTCGCTCAAAAAGGGCTATTTTGATATTTACATAGGTGAAACCTCCTTAACCTGCGACTTTGATCTTTCCGAATTTTTCACAAAAGACGGCGCTCTTTCATACGGCATCGATTCCTCGTTTTTCCCCGAATACACGGCATACAGAGAGGGTTCAAAAACACTTCCGCAATTTATAGAGAGCTTTTATACCTCGGTTCCTTTTGTACCGCTTTTTTACAGAAATGCCGTTCTTTCGTATAATCCGTCGCTTAACGGAATAGAGGAAAGCTTTAATGTATATAAAAGCGCGGCAAATTGGCGGTTTAAGTCGGAAAATTAATTTAAAAGCCGTAAAAATTAACAAAAAAACGCTTGTAATAAAAGTAGCTATAATGTATAATCAATAGCGGAAAAAATTCCGTATAATGAACAATCAAGGAGTTGACAAAATGGATCCAATTAAAGTGGATTTTTCCGGCAAGGGTAAACCGAAGGAGGTTGTTATCCCCCCCGAAAAAAAGATACTGAAGATCATTCTCAACATAATCGTTACAATCATCGGCTCTGCCGTGGTTTACTATTTTCTTTTGCCGCCGCTTAATTTCAAGGCACTTGAGTTTTACTACTTTATCGCGGCAATCGCGGCAATTTATGTTGCAATGACATTTATTACTTCAAAGGCGTTTGTTCGTCCGGAGTATATTCCTTACGTTAAAAAGCGCGCAACCGTTCCCGTTATAATAGTGCTTTTGTTCGCGCTTGTACTCGGGATAGGCTACCTTACGGGCTGTGCGTTTTTCAGAGCAAAATCATACAGTGAAATTATTAATGTTAACGTTGAGGACTTCGGAAGCGGAAGTACCGACAGCATTACGACAATAACAAAACTTTCGGAGTTCAGCTCCGTGCCTATGATTGACGAAGAGGTTTCAGAAAACCTTGCAAACAAAAAGCTCGGCGAACTTTCCGATTGGGTTTCGCAATTTGTTATAGATAAGCCCTATTCAACTCAAATTAACTTTGAGGGCAATCCTTACAGAATTTTCCCGCTTAAATACGGCGATGTTTTCAAGTGGTTTAACAATACCCGTGACGGCATTCCGGCGTATTTAAAGGTTAATATGTATACTCAAGAGGCTACGGCTGTTGTTCTTTCGGAGCTCGGACTTCCGAATATTCAGGTTTCGTCAAGCGAATATCTTAACGAAAAGCTTTCGCGTGTGCTTCGCTTTAATTTCCCGACGTATATGTTCGGCGTTCCCTCGCTTGAAATTGACGAAACGGGCCACCCCTATTGGGTTTGCGAGCGCATTGACAAAACAATAGGTCTTATCGGCGGCGAGGATGTTATAGGCGTTGTTCTTGTAGATGCCTGCGACAAAACAAATGTTAAGTATTACGACATTGAAGAGATTCGCACAAACCCCGATACCGCGTGGATTGACCAAATTTATTCTGCCGACCTTCTTGTTAAGCAGTACAATTACTACGGAAAATACGGCAAGGGCTTTATAAACGCTTATATCGGTCAGTCGGGCGTTACCTCCACAACGGCAGGCTGCACATATATCGCCTCCGGTGATGACGTTTGGCTTTATACCGGCGTTACCTCCGTTACGAGCGACGACTCAATCGTCGGCTTTGCGATTATAAACCAGCGCACAAAGCAGGCGTTCTTCCAAAAAATCGCCGGTACTACAGAGAGCGGTGCTCAAGCCTCGGCAGAGGGCATTGTTTCCGATAAGGGCTGGAAGGCAACCTTCCCCATTCTTTTAAACCTTGACGGCGAGGCAACCTACTTTATGGCGCTTAAGGACAACAGCGTTGTTAAAAGCTACGCCATGGTAAGCGTTGAGCGCGTTCAGGATGCCGTAAGAAGTGAGGATGACGCAAACCCCGATCTTGAGGCATGCCTTAAGGCGTATACAAATAAAATAAAGTCAAACGGCATAAATATTAAAATTGATTATAACGCTGTGCTTCCGGATTCAATAACAGGCGGTGACCATTCCGCCGAAGGCTCCGGTAACAGCAACACCTCCTTTGAGCTTCTTAAAATCAAGGGTGTTGTTTCGGATATTCGCACGGCAGTTGAAAACGGCAACAGCGTTTACTATATTGCGCTTGATTCAAAGCCCGTTTACTATACAATTTCAGCCGTTGACGACAACGACGTTGTAATTCTTTCCGTAGGCGACAGCGTTGAAATTTCGTACAAGGCATCGAGCGAAAAAATCGTACCCGCAAAGGACATTGAAAATGTTAATTAATTCGGAACACCCTTCCGTTTGGACTGTCCTGAAAAACACAAAAGAACCTATTATAGTATTCGGCACCGGAAACGGTGCCGATAAGGTTTTTAAGGAATTTTCAAAACGGGGAATAAGCGTTTCGGGCGTTGCCGCAAGCGACGGCTTTGTAAGAAACAGAGAATTTCACGGATTTAAGGTCGAGCCGATTTCATATTTTGAAAAAACGCTTAAAGAATTTACCGTTGCGGTTGCCTTCGGAAGCTCACGAAGCGAGGTTATGGAAAACATCAAAGCTCTCTCTCGGCGCCACACCGTTTTGGTACCGTGCGTGCCCGTTGTGGGAGAGGGTGCCGTTGATGAGGAGTTTATGCTTCGCTTTGAAAAGGACATTATTGAAGCGCGCGAATGCCTTGCCGACGATTTTTCAAAAAACGTGTTTGACGGTTACATCAATTTTCAATACAGCGGACGGCTTGAGTATATTTTTAACGTGGAAACGCCCGAGGAGGAGCTTTTTTCAAGCTGTATTTCTTTAACCGAAAACGAGGTTTATGTTGATATAGGCGCATACCGCGGCGATACGGTTGAAAAATTTTTAAAATATACGGGCAATAAATACAAAAGAATTATTGCCGCCGAGCCGGACGTTAAAAGCTATAACAAGCTTTTGCAAAATTGCGGCTCATTAGAAAATTTTACTGCCGAAAACGTTGCGGTGACCAACGTAAACGGTACGGTGCTTTTTTCTCAAAGTGCCGGCAGACAGTCCGCCGTGGGCAGCGGCACGCCGCAAAAAGCCGTAACGCTTTCCTCTCTTTGCGAAAATAACGTGCCGACTTATGTCAAAATAGATGCCGAGGGCGAGGAGGTCAATATTTTGACCGCCGCAAAGGAGCTTTTGGCAGTCGCCGCCCCCAAGCTCAATATTGCCGCCTACCATACCCCGACCGATATTTTTACCTTGCCGCTTATAATCAAACAGATTAACCCCGATTACAAAATCCATCTTCGCCATCACCCCTATATTCCCGCATGGGACACGGAGGTCATTGCGCGACTATCATCGTACTAATGAATAATACAAAACAATGCGCGACTAACATCGCGCATTGTTTTGTATTTCCATATCTAACGTCTCGTTTTTTTAAGCTCTTTTGCAAGGGCTTCGGTTGATTGGTAACGGTTAAAGATATTTGTATCTGTGCATTTTCTTATGATTTTTCCGATTTTGCCGCCCGGAATTTTTACTGAAGGATGAGTATTCAAAATCAGCTCGTTAAGAAGCACGCCGAGGGCATATATATCCGTTTGGGGCATTGACTGAAAAACACCGTACTGCTCGGGCGCGGCATAGCCCACTGTGCCGAGGTGGCGTGTGTCGTGCTCCTTGCCGTCGGTCATAAGTCTCGCCGCCGAAAAATCAATTAAAACCGCTTTACCGTTTGGCGCAATAATAATATTGTCGGGCTTTACATCACGGTGAATAATCCCCTTTGAGTGCAAAAAGCTCAACGCATCACAAATATCGGCGATAATTTCCACGGCGCGTTTTTCGTTTACGGAGTTTTTCGCGGCATATTCCGATAAAAGCTCGCCCTCTATAAACTCCTCCAGCACAAGAACATAATCCTCACAAGAGCAAACCTCAAAAACAGTCGGTAAATTCTCATGCTTTTCGCCCCTAAGCTCTCTGAAAACGTGGTCATTTCTGTTTTCGGAGGTGATTTTTACAATTCTTTTTCCGAGGCTTTTGTGACAAAAAAGCACAATTGAGCCGCCCGGAGCTTCCTTGTAGCTTTTCTCGGGCACGTATTCGGTATTTAAAATTTCGTCGATAAAATTTCCGTATGAACTCATTTGCGCTTTAATGATTTTTCGTTATTCGCTCTTAAAAGCTCCTCGGCTTGGTTGAGGCCGTAGCCGTGATTAATAGCGAAAATTATAATGCTGTCGCGCTTGATTTTCGGGTAAAGCGCCGCCCACTCGTAAATTCTCAAAATCTCCTGGCAATCGTCAACGCTTGCCTTAAGAGCGAGAATAAGCTTAATAACCAAATCTCTTGACGGTGTTTTTTTGCCGTTTATAACGTCGTAAAAATATGTATATCCGATATCCGCTTTATTGATAATATCCGTCTTTTTCATTTTGCTCTCTCTTAAAATTCGCTCCCAAAATGCGGTTATATCACAATCAATAAAGCTTTCGCCGTGGCTGAAGAGGTAATCCTCATACGTTACGCCGTCATTTTTTAATATTAACAATAAATCCTCGGTTTTTTCACACATAATATACCCTTCACGCTTTTTAATATGTTTTTAAATCGTACATTCCTTTTCTCAAGGTGCTTTCGTTTGCACTTCCGCTTTCAAGATATACCGTCTCAAGTGAGCTGAAAGTCACCCTTGCACTTATACTCTCCGCAAGAGTAAGGTTTGCACTTTTCGGAATGCGAATTGTTTTTAAATACGGATTTTTGATTCTGTTGCACTCAAGAAAGGCGTTTTCCGGCAAAGTAAGCTCGGTAGTTTTGTTTTTCGGCGGATAAACACACGACTGCCTACCGGAGCTGCCGGAATTAAAGGCAATGCCGTTTATATCGTAGCCGTATGGGTTAGAGTCCGAAACGAAAATATTTTCAAGATTCGGCGGCATGGTATATGTAATATTGAAAAACTCTACAGCCTCGTGAAGATTTATCTCCTTAAGGCCCACCGCATCACAAAGATTGCAATTGCTTTCAATCTCCGTAGCCCACGAGGGAAGCGTCAAAACGCTTGAGGGATACGCAGGGCAGTAATACCTGAGGCGCCAGGTTTTGCCGTTTGTATAATAAAGTCCGCCGTCCTTATACCTGAACTGACTCATATTTTTAAGAGAAAGCTTCTCAATGCTCGGGCAATTTACCGCAAAGTCGCCGTAAATACCAAGGTCCGTATCCGGAAAATTAACCTCGCGAAGGCTTGAGCAATTGTTAAAAACCGAGCCGTAAACCCACAAATACGGGCGTCTGCCGTCATCGGCAAAGCTTACCGTCTCAACAGTGGAATTGTCGGAAAAGGTGAATTTATTAATGCTTGTAACATATTTTCCTTCTACAACGGCAGGCACCGTCACGTGCTTTGCCGTGCCCTTGTAGCCGGTAATTGCGGCATATTTTTCCGAAAGCTTATATTCAAAATCGGTAATTGGAGTTTCCGCATTTTGGTAATTCTCAAATGGCTCCGTCGCGGTTTCGGAGGGCTTAGATGCGGTAGAATCCTCACTTTTTTCGGAAGGCTTAGGCGCGGTTGTACTTTCCGATTTTTGTGTTGTCTCCGTAAAGGCAAGCGTTGTATCTTCCGCGCTTGAGGAGGGCTCATCCTTTCCGAAAAGCTGTTGGAAAAAGCCCGGCTCTTGTGTCGTCGCGGCGGTTGACGGGGTGCCGTTGTCGCTTGTATTTTTATTTTGAGTCGGTTTGAAAATTTTGTCGAAAACATTTTGCTTTTCGGTTACCGCAACAGACTCAACCCGAGTTACCTCCACAAGCTCAAAAACCTGATCGCCGTCGGCATCCGTAACAGCTGCGCCGTCATCCATCGTAACCGCAACATTTTGAGTTTCCTTGACAATAACCGTATCACCCTCGGAAAGCCTCGGCTCCTCGAAATTTGCATTTCTCGTAATCGCAACGCAAGCACCCGTAAAAATCAAAAACAAAACGGCGGCACATACATACTTTGCCGCTCGCTTGTTGCTTTTTAGCTTGGTTTTTCCGAGGAACAGCTTCTTTTTCTCTTTAAAAGCCGCTTTTACAGGCTCATTTTTGCCTCCTGACTCAAAGGTCGTGCTTGAAAAAGCTTCAATATCCGTAAAGCAGTAAAGACAAAATGAAGCCTCCTCCGGAAGAGACTTGCCGCATTTCGGACATTTGTTTTCCACTTTATGCACCCCCAAAACAAATATATTATTCAGTATAATTTATTTCAACAAAAATGTCAAGAGGAGCATACCCTTTAAGCACAAATTCTCCACAAAATCAGCTTATGTATAGAATACCTCTTTTTTTCCGTATCCGCCAAAGCAAAATCTTTTCCGCTGCTTTTATAAGCAAGCGCTGTCTGCACATTCCACCGACAAGCATACGAAACCCAAATTAAACCCCGATTATTATATTAATTTTACATCTATTCTCATAAGAATTAAAGGGGGGGTGAAAAATAAAAGCCACCCGAAGGTAGCTTAAAATTATATACTGTTTTAATCTACAAAATTAAACTCATCTTCAAATTTTGTTTTGAAAATTTCAAAGACAGCTTCGAGGGTTTGGTCATCATCAACACTGACATATTCCTCTGCATCATCATCTTTAGAACTATTGAGTTTAAGTATCACTACTTCACCGGGTTCATCTGAATCTTCCACAGGAAGGAGCACAACATATTCCTCGTCACGATACTCAATTAAATCGAGAAACTCAAAATCAGTCTCTACACCTGCTTCGTCGGTTAAGCTGATAATGTTTTCGGTTTTGTCACTTTCATCGACCTCCTCATCATTCTCAACCTCATCGAAATATTTTATAAGTCTGGCTTTAAGTTCCTCATAAACCTTTTCTTCTTCATTTTTATTCATATCGTTTTCCTCAATCTTTCAACAAATAATCGATTGTTACATCGAAAAGTTCGGATATTTTTATTATGGTTTCTATATCGGGATAGGATAAGCCTTTTTCCCATTTTGAGACAGCCTGAGCACTCACATTCAATTCATCCGCCAACTGCGACTGAGTGAGTTTTCTTTTTCGTCTAAGCAATTTAATTTTATCACCAATCATTAAATATAGCAACTCCCATTTATTATTCCTCGCAATAAAATGTTTTCATATCATCGAGCCTCAATATAGCAGGAGGCAATCCCAAGCCTGCACCCACATCAATATCTATCCACGTATCGGTAAAAAGTATTTTACCTTTATGCTCATCTCCGTAATACACTGTCGGAGTATGACCGAAGACAACGGTAATGTCGTCAAAATATTTCTGTTCAATATTTGGTCGGTTCCATAGCAATTCCTCGCTTGTATAGTCCGACAATTTTTTATCGGTAGAAAAATTGCCCAAACCACTGTGAGTTAAAATAAAATCTTTGCCGTTAACCGTTATGATTTCGTACAAGGGTGCTTCTTCCAAATACTCTAATATGTATTTAATTTCGCTTCGCCTTGTTGCCGCCAATGCATCTATTGTGGGTTGCCCGGAATTTGCAACCCAAGTGGAATAGGCTGTGAGCTTAGAACCTGTGAGGTTGCCTATGCTGTATTCTGTTATTTCGTCAAACACAAAGGACGAAGCAAGCATCATTTGTTCGTGATTTCCCAAGATCAGTTGTGCATTAGGCATTGACATGAGCCATTTTATTATCTTTATACCGTCTTTACCTCTGTCGATCACGTCGCCGATTATGTAGAGAAAATCGTCTTTACAAAATCCTGTTTTATTGAGAAATGCTTTGAATTTATCCAGCGAATAGCCGTGGAGATCAGAACATACATAAATCACCGTAAATCTCTTCTTTCTTTTTCATTTCTTAATAATTTCAATAATACCCTTTGCATACTTATCCGGTACTTCATTCATTATAACATAATCATAATCTTTTGCATATTCTATCTTTTCAGTATCAACTTTTGGTTGAATTAGTATTGTTGTTGAAAACGGATAATGACTCAAAATATTTTGACGATTTCCCGTACCGGCAACAAATACAATCGGTTCGTCTTCGGGAAGTTTGTCTATTTCGGCAAAAGCAATTCCATAATGATCGTTTTTCGATATGTTGTGAATAAGAATCTCATCATCAAGCACACGATTGTAGAAATCGTCCAAAGAAACAAGGTGATAATGTTCATTATCCTTCTGACTATTTGTAGTTATTATCACAGGGGTATTTATTTGCGGATATTGCTCGGCAATTTCATTGAGAATTTTTAAATTATCCAATTTACAATCATCAAAAACAACGAAAATATTTCTTCGTACGCTAATCCTGTGCTTCTCGTCAATAGTATTATGCAAATAAAGTTTATTATAAAGCACTTCTTCGGAAAAGATTTTATCAGGTTCTCCAAGATGACTGCCAATAGGCTTAGCGGTCACAAGCACCTCATCTTCCGACTTTTCAATGTGAGTTATCTCGTAGCTTTCAAACTTACGCACTCTGATTTTATACCCGATCTTAAAAACAGAAACGGATTCGAGATCTTTGAAGAGTTTTCTTCTTATCGATCTCAATCTGTTTTCTCTTTCGATTTCGTCAAGATATTCAACACCGATTTCATTGCAGATTCCTTTTGCCATAAAAATCGGATTCATATTAATATAAGTTTTCTCGTCTTTCGTTTTTTCGTAATAATAAAGCAAAGAGTAATTATACACAGCCACATTTTTCTTTGCAACATCATCAATTTCGTTAAAAAACTCAGGAATAAAAATCAGCTTACCGTCACGCACACTCAAAGGGTATCTGTTTTCCTTTTCAACCGTTATTTCGGGATTCACAGTTGTGCCAAAGCGTTTGTTAAGATAATCGAAAAAGTCTTTTATTGTTTCAGCTGTCCATTCAGACATAGCGTTCACTCCTCACTCCCTTTATTTGTTTGAGAAGGTGTTACACATGGGGGGTGAGCAACACCTTCTCATAAATGAAGTTATATGTACATCCCATTAAGTTATAGTCTTACAGGTAGCACGAAATTTAATTAGCCGACATAACGGTAGACTTATAAACGACACTCTCATGTTTTTTCGCACTAAAAGTGTGTTAACCGACGATATTTACTGTTAGTCAATATAGTATGTATACTTACCACTTGAATTGCTACTAAGCAAATAATATCCCAATCCACCGAGGTTTTCGGTTGTATACCCACCATTTCCTACAGAATCGATGATCAAAAAGTTGGAAGCTGAAAGATTTGAAGTATTTGTAACATTTTTATAACCTACAACTGCTACATAATGACATCCTGTTGAACGCTTCCCGGCACCATCATCGACATTGATAACAACAGGCTTTCCATTGTTAATGTTATCATAAATCGCTTTATAAACAGTTGCTTGACTTGTACTTGTTTTCTTAGTATAACTTGCTTTAGAACAAGAAGCAGTATAACTATATCTATACTCTTTTCCGTACCATTTTTTTGAGTTGTCTACGCTATATTCAGTCCAACTATGTGCGTATCCGTCGATAATATCTCTACTATAAGCAAGAGCTCTACAGAGGCAGTTCTTTTCACCCTTTCCCTGTTTACCTGTAGTTTTAATTAAGTCCCAATTGATTGAAAGTGTCTTTGAAGAAGTTGTTGCCTTACTTGTAGATGTTGGGTTAGGCGAAGCAACTACACTCTTCATTTTCTTGATAGTTGACGGACCAAAACTACCGTCCGCTGATAAGCCGTATTTCTTTTGGAAAGCAAGTGTTGCAGTTTTACAAGCAGGTCCAAATGAACCGTCAATATTAAGATACGATGCTTTAAGACCTTTGTATTTAATGCAGTAATTCAATGCTGCCTGCATCCATCTGATTTCATCTTTTGTAGTACTGCTTGACTTTACGACTTTTTTGCCATTCCAGTATGCATAGTCGCCGGAATTTTCGGGTGAATCATAACTCGAATAGTTTGTACTGTAATTTGCCGCTGACGCCGTCAAAGTTACTGCACTTACCGAGAATATTGTAACAATAGCCATTAAAATCGATATAACTTTTTTGATACTATTTTTCATAATGAAAAAATCTCCTTTTAATTATAAAATATTGGTTTGGAAGTAAAATCTGATTGCCTTTGAGAAATCATTATGTTCGGTGGAATAAACCACTCCATTAAAGGCCGATCTCTTGAATAATGTCTCATGTTTATCACTCCTAAAAAATCTTCATGTATCCATATTACCACCTGTTATTCAAACGATGTGGTTTTTGTTTCTACGCCCTGCCGGGCCGATCTCTTGTCCTCATAATAAAATTCTCCTCTCTTTGTTGCCGCTATTGTATCATTTTTGTACTTTTCGTATGTGGAAACAGTTTACGCTACAAAATCACCGTATTCTAAAACCGAATCTAATTTGCAGGTGACTCTTTCACGCTTAAGATCAACATTGTAAATTGTAAGTTGTACTCTGTCGCCTTTCATACCGTTTCCGTAATAAAATACTACTCTGCCGCTTTCATCATCTCTGACATAACAACCGTAATTGTTGCCACCTATCACCGTACCTGTAACCGAATTGTTTTTCTGAAAAATCTCCATACTTGTTTTCTCCTTTGATTTATTAGGTATCTCAACCTTGTGACTTAATTATACAGCGTACTCAACCAACAGTTGTGGAAACCGTTTTTCAAAGGATATACCGGTACGAAAACAGATGTATTTCAAAATTTAATTTTATACTGCCTCCTCCAGATAAATCTCGTTATCACTCCGAACACAATTTCTTCAATACTAAACAAAACACAACATATTAACAGTCCATAACAAATGTTGCCAAGTACAAAGTCAAACCCCAACCAAGATTCCGAAATGAGCCAATATGCAAGTTTAATATTTAACGGGAATCCGGCAGCTGCAACAAGCAAAAACATATAGAGACTTTCTCGTTTCTTGAATAACGGAACAGTTGCGACAAGTACAAACAAGGATAAAACGCAAAGCCCTAAAATCCACCACGCATTATGTTTGAGAAAAGAGATTGATAAAATTACAGGTACTATTCCGGTTACGCTTTGAACAGCATTTGTTTTATTTACAGAAAGCATAATATACCTCCTAACAGGACAACAATAAGGAGCATCGGCAGTGCAATTTGAACGCCTTTAATTAAGTAGCAGGCGACTACCGTAGCCTTGCCCGAGAATTCGTTTTTAGAAAGTTCTCTCTTTCGAGGTTTGTTTTTCAGCACCTTACCGGCTTTTTCGACTATATTATCAGCACCTAAAAGCTCGCTCATTATCGTCATTCCGTCAAAGTCGTTGATGAATGTAAGATTTACAATTGCGAGCAAAATGTTTTGAACTATCATTCCTACCAAAAAGCCGCTTACGGTCTTCATATTAGCAGCAATAAGCATACATACATCAGCTAAAATGATATTCATTTCGATACCGGCAGCATTGACTTGTATTCGCCTTAATCTGTTTTTGATATTCTTTTCGTTAATCAAAACATAAGCACACGGGATTAAATATTGCAAGCCGACGCCAACCTCAAAGACTCGTCCACCGTAACCCAGGCAAGCAATCATGTGCCCGAATTCGTGAAAAACAAGCCCTGCAACAGTGCCAGTTAACATACCCAAAAAGATGTGGTCAACGTCAAAGTCATTAAACTTAGCAACAAAATTGTATACCGAAAAAACCGATAACGGTAAAATCGAAATCATCAACAAACCGTTTAAGAGGAAGGCAATAATGTGATGTGTACCATTAAATTTCGGTTGCCATAATGTAATAAGAATCTGCACAAGACTTTTATTAAGAAGTCTACCTGTCCTTATAACATTTCTCTCTTTAAGTTCGGATAAAATGTTGTTCACATCATTTTCTGTTAATCTGCTGTCAATAGTGTATGGATCGACACTACCGTCAAGTTTGCCGGCAAACCAAACAAGATATGCATCAAGAATGAAATTTTCATTATTCATCAAATCATACACTATGTATTTTTTATCACTGATTTTCTTGAACCTTATCCAGTTCGCAAGTTTGGGATAAGACAAAATATCATCTCCTTGTATATTGGTTAAGCGGGGAACGGAAGTTTAAACTTTTTACCAAATCCGTTTACCCAATCGTAGAAAGTTATAAATTTAGCGGTTGCCTTACTTGATATGTTTTCAATAACAGCCTCCGGATAATGTTCAAAAACATCTACATATTCATAATCGGGAAGTTTCGTTACAAACGGATACTGTCCGCTTTTGATGATCAAAGCCTCAGCACCGTCATCATACTTTTTCAAATGCTGTATATCGCAAACGCTTATCAAGTCGTGTTCCGTACCGTAATAGTCGTATTCTTTACCGCACATTTTTGAAACCGTGTCAAGGAACGAATACTCTTTCGAGGGGAATATAATCCATTCGCAGTTTGCTATTATGGTATCGGCAATTTTATCGTATTTATTTTCCAACTGACCTTTTGACTGACCGAACAAAAAATAACGAATGTTATGTCCTCTGGCTTCCGAAATGCAGTTTTCAAAATTATCAATTGCAGGTAAATTACTAAACTCATCTAATACGAAATTTACCCTTATGGGAAGTCGTGAATCACTGAACTGACAGGAATAATTCACAAGATACTGATAGCATTGAGTAAAGAAAAGAGTTATAAGGAAACTGAGAGATTTCTTTTCATCGGGATAAATTATGTAAATTATTGTTCTTTCTTTAGTTAAATCCTCGTAGTTTATTTCATCTTTGCACAGAAGATTAAGCAAAGACTTGTTCTGTGTGAACGGTTTTAATGACTGTTTCAACGTCGCATAAATACAGCTTGATGTTTTTTCAGCTTCTATGTCGAGCACACTGTGCATCGCCATAGCACACGATGTACTTTGATCCATTTTATTCATTATTTCTCTGAATGTAGGTCCGTTAGATTGATGTGTAAGTGAAATCACATTTGCCATATTGAAATATTCTGCAGGAACGGAATCCATCAAAGAACCGGTGCAATAAGTTAACAGCAACCCGGCGCTGTCCGGCCAAAAAATATCATTCGTTGTTTCCTTTGCAGGAGCCATAATAGAATCAACAATATCATTTATAGACTGCTCCGCCTCTGGCATATTTCCGCTTGTAAAGAAATTGTAAGCAAGACTTAAAGGGTTCCAACCATTTGATTTTGTAACATCTCTCAAATTAAGAACCAACACCTTGTACCCCTTGGCTTTGGCATGATTGGCAGTTCTTCTATATGCCTCACCTTTAGGATCGTTTACAATAAGATTTTCACCGGTTCCTATTATTGAATTGATAATATTGGTTTCTACGATTCTTGATTTTTTGCAGCCTGTTTGACCTTGGGTGTAGTAGTGGGCATCGGAAGTGTCGACATAAAGTTTTTTGCCGTCATAGAAAAGCGGAGCGCCGCAGCCTTTCTTTTTGTTGTACCTAGCAACAGAAACACAATCGCCCATTATTTCTTCGATCGTTGCAAACCTCGATTTATTTTGCGTTATGTATTTCGAATACTTAGCTTCGTACATTTATGTCGCTCCTCTCGTTATCAACAAAGCCTATCTTAACTGTTTTCTTTTCTTCGGGAAGAGATAAGCACATTTCCTCGATAGTGAACAAATCATTGAGTTTTTCAATCGTTTTGTCCGAACACTTTTTGTTACTGATAAGAACGCAACAATATTTGTCTGCATTATCTTTTAAGAAGTACATAAATGCATCAAAATATAAATTGGTTTTTTCGTTCCAATCGGAAATATCTATTACGACATTACCTCTATACTCATTTTCAAATCTGAGTGTATGTCTTGATTCGTACAAAAATCTGTCTATTTCACGAAATCTCTCGGACTCATCGGTATAAAGAAACTCAAACTCAAAATAATCGCCGTCAAGTATCTTTTGACATTTTTTAATTGTTTCCGAATATTTGCCTTGAACTAAATACATTTTTATCCTCCTATCACATCGCCATTTCCGGTTCATCGTAAATGATATATTTTGTAACATATTTCACTTCTCTCGGTATTCTGGCAATTGTGTTATTGAGTCTTTTGTTTTGCTCCCATTTATTGAACTCAATTATTTCTTTTTCCGAGCGACCGTTCTTAAACCACTCATATACACCCTTGGAATACGGTTGAGAAAAGAGCCAAAATACACCGTTATCGTTTTTAAGATAAAACTTTATTTCGTCATCGAACTTTGTTATTGTTATCCTGTTTTTCATGGTATACCTCCAAAAAAAATTAACATTTATATACGCACTTTGCTTTGCTGTATAAGTCAATCGGCTCAACACTGTTCATTACATCAAACCGATTGATATAATCTTTCGAAGTCCTCTTTTTAACAAAATAATCCGCAATCACAATAATAGGAGTGCAATCGATTATTATATAAGAATACAAGATTCTTAACTGCATATTGGACTTTTGAAATTTGAAAGTATAAAACTTACCGTGTTTATCGTATTTGACCTTGTCATCATTAAATATCCGATCAAATTCAATGTTTTGGTTTTCATAATTTTGAATACGAATGTAAAGACTTTCGGCGCCGTTAACCAGTGCCTTTTGCACTTCTTTTTTGTCTTTGAAATAATCTTTACAACTAACATAAATATCCATTTTTCACACCGCTTTCTCTTTGATGATTAAATTATAAACCCTATAGAGGAAACACCTGTGATTTTCGCTGTCAAAGAAAAACAGAGTATGTGACAGTTAATAAATCACACACTCTGTTAATAATAAAAACATATTACTCGATTTTTAAATTCACTTATATAATTCTCTGCACGTCTTATTTTAAGTACAACTTATAATAATCGGATAAGTCGCCTTCTTCATAAAATTCAGGCTTCCTTGATTCATCAATTAAGTTATAAGAAATATATTTTTCATCAGAATCAAAACCTCCATCGCGACTAATTCCTAAAACACTTATATTATTTTCAACTGTTCTATCGGTAATTCTAAGTTTTCCCGCTCCTTCGTCCAAAGAAAAAACGGAAATAGAATCATTATCTAACACACTATATGTCATTATATCATCGAGTTCAATATCGCCATCTTTCATAAAATAGAATGCCAATTGTCCTTTATCGTCGTAAAATTCAAAAATACGTGCACGATTTGTTATGACATATTTACCTTGGTTATCTTCAAAAATATGACCACCATTTTTTTCCAGTGATTCAATTTGTATTAATTTGCAACCAAATTCATCGGGATTATTAAACCCCATTTTGCTCCTTGTCTTTGTTTTTCCCAATTCAACCCAGGTAAATTCAATATTCTCAGCGACTCTGTAATAGTTACCGTCAATTTCTATTGCTGAGGGGAAATTTTTTTCATTTTCTTCTTCAACGAGCAATTGTTCTTTTATTTTATTTCCATCTGTATCATAAAAGAATTTTTGAATTTCGCTATAATTTTCTTTATCGTTTAATTCTCCATCTTCATCGTATTGATACTCTTCTACACTGATTATTGCTTGCGTACAAACGCCATTCTCGTATTCATATCTGTATTTTTTGCAAATACCATCGCTAATAGTGTTTTCATAATAGCAGTTAGTCGTTTCACTTATCACCATGCCGTTTTCGTTATATTCATACCTCACCGTTTCGCGATAATAATTGTCTTCATCGGTTATATCAATCGATAAACAATTTCCGTTTTTATCGTATGAATATCTATAATATTGCGAATATCCATTATATCGCTCCAAAGTTTCTTTATCCAATTCATTGCGAGTGCATAACATCACATTACCGTTTTTATCGTATTTAAAATCAGTATAAGTATACAAATCATATCCATATCCGCCAAATTTTTTATAATTCAAGCGGCCATACTCGTCATATTCATATTCGATGCAGTATTTTTCTTGATATTCATCATTGAAATGAGTTTCATAACTTAAAACCAACTTATCAACAATATCTTGCTTTAAGTCAGTATTGTCTTTATTAATAATATCATCATTCTCAACCGTATTATAACTATTATGTTCGTTTATAAATGGTATATCTACAACATCAAAATAATCCATTGCATAAGCAACACTCAAGGCAATAATCAAAGCAACAATCACACTAATTATAACCAATAGATTCTTAGATTTTAGCGAGTTTTGCATTTTTAAAGTTTTCATCTTCTGTTACCTCCTTAATAACTTTAATTTGCTCGGGAAAGACAATTTCGGTATTTTCATCACTCAACTCAACCTCGGCAATAGCCTTGTCATTCCAAAACGGATATACATCAATTTCAAAATACTGGTTGTTATATGTAAGACAGTATCTTGTTTTTCTTATCTGTCTTTTGCTTGTATCGGCATCCATCAACAGTGTAAGATACTCCTCTTGTGAAAGGCGTTTTTCGATTTCAACTCTTTTTAATCCGGAAACCTTTTTCTTTATCGTCCGAAAATAAATGTAATGTCCGTTTGCACCTCTTTGACGAACTCTCACTTCATCATCGGAATTGCTTTTGAGGTAAGTCTGTATAATTTCTATTCGCCTGCAGTTATCGTTTTCTTCAAGCCATTTTATATCCGGATATTCAATTAAGAATTTTCGTTCGATTTCAAAAGGCTCGGGTTCGCCTAAAAATGAAGAAACTTCGGAAATCAATCTCTTCATTTTTTCTTCAAAAGGTGTTGAATTATCTATCACTCTTAAATGAGGATGACCCGTCCATGCAGCAATAAGCTTATCGTCAAGTGCCGCCGCCTGCTCAACCGTTTCTGTTCTCGCTGTGTTATTTGCGGTTGTGTAAAACTGTTCGGCACCTTTTGCGGCGGTTACAAGATGAAATACGGCATCGTAATTGTCTCTCAGTTCAATTTCGTTTGAATCGATACTTTCCACTACCTGCGAAAATTCAGCTTCGCTCATATACGCCTTGTTATCAAGCAAGCCTCTGTCGCACACAATTAAAATTTTATCGCATTTCATTGTAGCGGCTGCCTGCTCAAATATTTTTTCTTTCTCAAGCTGCAAATGCATTTGGCACTTTTGGTAATCAGCATTTGTTCCGCAAGTCCACGGTGCAACACCGCCTGTTATCAATTCCGTAGCCGTTTCGGGAACAAACAGAACCGTATAACCCATTTGCGAAAATGCATTTTGTACCCAACTCATAGCCGTGCTCTTACCACCACACGGTCCGCCTGTTATGACGATTTTTGTAATTGACATTCGGTTTTCCTCCTGTTTGCTACACAATTCAAAATGTGTTAATTATATAACTCTAATAATGCACCACTAAATAAATATTTTTGAATGTACCTCTGTATAAATCCATCGAAAACACCTCCAATTATAAGTTTAGCTTCAATCAAAGTATATACTTTTTCACCATTTTCGTCAACCGTTATCTGTGTTTTATCATTCTTAAAGCCTTCAACATAGACTTTTACATCTGTGTTATTTTTGTAAGTGTACCTTACAAGAACACTCTGTCCGGCTTCAAGCTTATTCGGGTCAAGGGTTGCCTTTGTATTCGCATCAACAAGTGTTATCTTTGAAAGAGCCACATCGGATTTTACAACGGATAAATCATACCAAGTTTCTTCAAAGGTGTGAGTTTTATCACTTGCCCGCCAAGTTTCAAGCTTAAATCGGAGTTTATTCTGACTTGTAACGGGAACCGTATAAGTTCCTACCGAGCTGTTGAGTGTGACAGGCAAGGATTTCATAATGCTTACTTTGTTTTTTGCGGCATCATATCCGTTATTAGCTGTGTAAACATTTGCCCACTTTAGATAATTTATTTTCATTCTGCATCTTTCGATAAGCACAACAAGCACAACCGAAGTGCCATAACCTTTTGAGTAATGGCTATGTAAATGTGAAGGCAACGATTTTTGGGCATAAAAAAAGACCGATAAACTAAATAAATAGAATATCGGTCAAA
>CAYQPJ010000025.1:0-26450 GCA_964419515.1 uncultured Eubacteriales bacterium | reverse complement strand
CGCGCATTATTTCTCTATCGCCGCAACCTTTGTGTTGATATTGTAGAGAATTTCGCTGTCGAATTTTTCGGTACGGTCGTAATTATATATACCGTTTTGCTCCTGTTCAATATCCGTAAGCTGAGTGTAGCAGAAGCCGAGCATTTTGGGATTGTCGAGGATAGCCTCTGTAAGGCCCTTATATCTCTCGTAGAATTCCTCAATTGTTTTCGGTTCGTTGCCGTAGCCCCAGCCCTCAACGGTATTTTTATTTTTTACAATCCAGCCGATTCCGCCGTATTCACTTATAAATACCGGCTCGCCCTTCCAAACCTGTCTGTGGGAATGGCGGTCGTGAAGGGTATTTTCGGTAACGAGCTTTTCATAATTCGCTCTGAATACAACGGGATCCTGCTCGTAATCGTGAACGTCGAAAATATCTGTTTCAACGTGGAAGTTACCGCTTGTGTCAATGCAAGGTCTTGTGGGGTCAAGCGCCTTGATTGTTCTGTAAACAATTCTGAGAGTATCGTCATCCTGCTGTCTGCCTTCAATATCCCAGGTCTCGTTATAGGGACACCAACCGATAAGTGCGGGGTGGTTAAAGTCACGCTCTATTTCCTCCTCAAACTCCGTAAGGAAGTAGCGAATTGACTCAAATTTAGACCAATCAAGACCCCAATTGCCGTGCTCGCCCCAAACAATGTAGCCGAGCTCATCACAATAGCGAAGGAAGAGCGGCTCAAACACCTTTTGGTGAAGTCTTGCGCCGTTAAAGCCGACCTTCATTGAAAGAAGGATATCGTTTTTAAGAGCCTCCTTGGTGGGTGCGGTATAAATTCCGTCCGGATAGAAGCCCTGGTCAAGAATAAGGCGCTGGAAAACGGGCTTGCCGTTGATTTTGCAAACGCCGTCCGAAAGTGAAACCTCGCGAAGACCGAAGTAGCTTGAAACGGCGTCTCCACCGAAGGTAAGCTCAAGGTCATAAAGTCCGCCCTTACCTACCTCCCAAAGATGCTTTTCGGAGAGCTTTAAGGTAACGCTTACGGTATTTCCGAAAACCTCGGAGGAAACAGCGCCGACCTCCTTGCCGTCCCAAAATGCCTTAGCGGAAAATACGCCCTTACCCTCAAGCTTTGCAAAAAGAGTAACCGTGCCCTCGCTTATATTGGGATAGTATCTTACGCTCTTAATAAAGCTTTCCTCGCGGAATTCAAGATAAACCGTCTGCCAAATACCGGTGGTTCTTGTGTAATCGCAGTTATGTGAATAAAATTCCTCACTCTGCTTACCGCGTGCCTGAAGCGGATTTCTTACATCGTCCTCCGCATAAACGGCAATTGTATTTTCACCCTCGTGAAGAAGCTTTGTAGCTTCAACCTCAAACGATATATAGCCGCCGAAGTGCTCGCCCGCCTTCTCGCCGTTTACAAAAACAACAGCGTGAAAATCCACCGCACCGAAAATTAAAAATGCGCGCTTATTAAGCTGCTCCTTTGTGATATTGATTTTTCTTCTGTACCACACAGCAGAGATAAAATCCTTGTAGCAAATTCCTGAAAGCTCGCTTTCGGGGCAGAAGGGCACGTTTATTTTTTTTGAATAAACAGCATCCTCGGAATACATTTTTCTTGCAATGCCGCTTTTTCCGAAGTCAAATTCAAAATCCCACTCGCCGTTAAGAATTGAATAAGCCTCGCGCTTCATTAAAGGGTTCGGATGTTCGTTTCTCGGTATCATAAAAATCCTCCATAGATTTATTTTTTATATCTTAAAGGCTTTCGCCTAAAATTCGCTATTGCGATTTTCTCAAATATATCATCAAAACGGAAATATCCGCCGGTGAAACTCCGCTTATTCTCGAAGCCTGTCCGAGCGTTTCCGGGCGAACCTTCTTGAGCTTTTCAACAGCCTCAAGCCTCAAATTCGTTACGCTGTCGTAATCGACATTCTCGGGAATCTTCTTTTTTTCAAGTCGCCTTTGCTCATCTATTTGCGCAAGCTGACGCTTAATGTAGCCGTCATACTTAATATTTATTTCAACCTGCTCAAAAATCTCTCTTTCAAGCGGCGGTCTGTTTTTGTCAAACGGCTCAAGCACACCGTATGAAAGCTGCGGTCTTTTAACAAGCTCGAAAAGACGAGCGCCCGTAACGAGCGGTGCCGTGCCCAAAGACTCCAAAACACCGTTTAATTCCGGTGAAGGTGGTATAACCGTGTTCTCAAGGCGCTTTGTTTCTTCTTTTATAAGCTCGATTTTCTTTAAAAGCCTTTTGTAACGCTTTTCACCTACAAGACCCAATTCATAACCGAATTTTGTAAGACGAAGGTCGGCGTTGTCCTCTCTTAAAATGAGCCTGTACTCACTACGCGAGGTCATCATTCTGTAAGGGTCGGAGCAGCCCTTTGTTACAAGGTCATCTATAAGTGTTCCTATGTAAGAGGTATCTCTCGTGAGAGTAAAGCTCTCTTTCCCCTGCGCACGCAAGGCGGCATTTATTCCGGCAATAAGTCCCTGCGCAGCCGCCTCCTCGTAGCCCGAGGAGCCGTTAAACTGCCCCGCACCGAAAAGTCCTTCAAGTGAAGCAAACTCAAGTGTGGATTTTAAAGTGAGCGGGTCGGTGCAGTCGTACTCGATAGCGTAGGCGGTTCTCAGCATTTCGGCGTTTTCAAGCCCCTTTATGCTGTTGACTATTTTAATTTGAACGTCCTCGGGGAGCGATGAGGAAAGCCCCTGCAAATAAAGCTCCTCCGTTTCAAGACCGCACGGCTCAATAAACACCTGGTGGCGCTCCTTATCGGAAAATCTTACGATTTTATCCTCAATGCTCGGGCAATAGCGCGGACCCGTGCCCTCAATTTTGTGGGCATAAAGCGGAGAGCGCGAAAGGTTTGAAAGGATTACCGCTTTTGTTTCGGGGTTTGTGTAGGTAATATGGCAAACAGCCTTGTTTTTAAGCTTGCCCTCTTTTGTTTCAAACGAAAACGGAGTAATGCTTTCATCGCCGCTTTGAACCTCAAGCTCGGAAAAATCAACACTTCTGCGGTTAATTCTCGGAGGCGTACCCGTTTTAAACCTCCTTAGCGAAACGCCAAGCCCCAAAAGGCTCTCGGAAAGGGCATTTGAAGGAAACATTCCGTCCGGGCCGCTTTCATATGAAACATCACCGACAAAAACCTTACCCTTTAAAAATGTGCCCGTTGCAATAACAACGCATTTTGCGGTATAAACGGCTTCAAGCTTTGTTTTAAGCTCCCATAAGCCGTCGTCACGCTTTTTAAGCGAAACGATTTCGCCCTGCTTTAAGTCAAGACCCTCTTGTCTTTCAAGGCAGTGCTTCATATATTTTGTATATTCTTTTCTGTCAATCTGCGCCCTAAGCGAATGAACAGCCGGACCCTTGCCGAGATTTAAAACTCGACTTTGAATAAGCGTTTTGTCTGCAGCCTTGCCCATTTCGCCGCCTAAGGCATCTATTTCTCTTACGAGGTGACCCTTAGAGGTACCGCCTATAGACGGGTTGCACGCCATATTTCCTATCCAATCAAGGTTCACCGTAAAAACAACGGTTTTCGCACCGAGCCTCGCAGAGGCAAGCGCTGCCTCTATTCCTGCGTGACCCGCGCCTATTACCGCAACCTCGTATTCTTTAACAAAAAATTCCATAAATCCAACTCTTATTCCGAACCTTAATTTGCCCTTGCCGCTTTAACGCTTAAATATATTGCCTGAGCCTCGCCCGTCTGAACAGTGCTCTCCGGCTCAAATGCACCTTCAATGCGCGTGTTTATTTCATTACCGACAATATCTATAAGTATTTCCTCGCGCTTGTCAAGATAATATTCGGAATCAACACCGGCATCTCCGCGCGATATAAGAAAAATATACTCCGTTGTGCCTATTACCGAGGCTTTTCGCGCTTCAAGCGACTGAACCTTTTCAAAAAAGCCCTCCGGATAGCCCGGCTCGCCCTTTTTTAATACCGAGGTAACAACAGAACCGGTGTAGCCTGTTTCCGCAAGAAACTCCGCTGCCTCCTCCATTGTTTTTTCACCGGCATTTATGAGCATTGCCATATTTTGAAATTTTAAAATAAGCGCTTCCTTTTGAGTTTCGTCAAAATATTGTGTAAGGCCGTTACTGTCTACATATGTAAAATAACCGTTAATCGCTCTGAACACAACGTAATTTGCCCTAAAGGAGGCAAAAAGTCTTGCAACGCTTATTTCATCGTCGCCGCCCTCTCCGTAATAATGCACAAGAAGCGCATCTCCGAAGGCCTCGGAGGTATAAACCTTTGTAAGCGTTTCCTTTGTGATTCCGAGCGTTCCGAAATACTCGCCGTAAATACCCCAATAAGCATTAACGCGCTCCGAAACAGCCGCCTTTTTTGCCGAAGAAAGCGACACGCCCTCGGATTTTGCGAGCGTGTTTCGCTTAAAATATGTTGTGCACCGCGAAACGGCGTATTCCGTTACGGCATCAAGCGAGGCCTCCTCGCCAAGCTCTGTAAATGCCTCGTCAACATAAAACATATATACGTCGTTTGATATTCCCGTTTTATCAAGAGTAAGCGCATAAACAACTCTTTTTTCACAACCGCCGAAAATAAGCGGCGATAAAGCACACATTATAACCGCAAGAACAGCGGAAAGCGGCTTTTTCAATAAATGCATTTATGTCACAACCGTTTAATTATTTAATCTCGCTTTTTTCCGCGACGGAATCCTCCAAAGCGCCCTCTGACTCCCCTTCCGAAAGATTTGCGTAGCGCTTGATTTTATTTGTTGTTGTTTTTATAAACTCATTTTCGCGAACGTCAAAGCGCTTTATGTGCTTATACTTCGGAAGCTTTTTGTTTACCTCTTTTACAACATCGCTTATTGTTTTTAAAACCTGCTCCTTTGTGGGTGGGGTTTGGTTTTTAAACTTTGCCATAATCTCCGCAATATCCGGGAAGATTTTAGCCTCTACCTGAGTACCCTCCTCTGCCTCATCGCAATCGGCACCGAAAACAAGACTCTCCGATACAAAGGGGTTTTTGTTAAGGTAATACTCAACCTCCTCGGGGTAAATGTTTTTGCCGTTTTTGGTTACTATAACGTTTTTGCATCTTCCCACGATTTTAAAGCGATTTTCCTCATCAACCGAGCCCATATCGCCTGTTTTAAACCAGCCGTCCTCCGTAAAGACCTCACGCGTTGCCTCTTCGTTATTGTAATAGCCCATCATAACCATGGGACCCTTTACGTAAATTTCGCCGACGCCCATTGAATCCGGCTCATTGATTTTTGCCTCTACGCCGGGGAGCGGTACTCCGACCGAGTCGGGAAGCTGAAGACGGTCGTTATTGCCTATTACAAGCGGTGAGCACTCCGTAAGACCGTAGCCTATGTAAACGGGTATTCCGAAGGTTTTAAAATCCTTTGCAACCTCCGGGTTAAGTGCCGCCGCACCCGTAATTACAACTCTTAGCTTGCCGCCGAACTGCTTTTTAACCTCGGCGAATATTTTTTCGGTAAGACCCGAAACAAAGTTTTCGCCGCCTGTTTGGGCAAGCTTTCCGAGAGAAAGCGCAAATTTACCGATTTTTTTCTCGCTGACCTTTTTCAATATGCGCGCATGAAATTTTTCAAGCATTAAGGGAACCGTTACAAAAATAGTCGGCTCGTACTCCTGCATATTTTTCTGTAGGTAGCGAAGACCCTCGCAAAAGCAAAGGCAACCGCCGCTGTACATAAGCATTAAAAAGCTCAATGAGCACTCATAGGTATGGTGAAGAGGAAGAACGGAAAGAATTCTGTCCTCGGGATAAAGCTTAACAACAGACGAAACGGCCATTATATCCGAGCAAATATTGCGCTGTGAAAGCATAACACCCTTTGCATTGCCCGTTGTGCCGGAGGTGAAAAGAAGGCTTGCAAGCGCTTCGGGGTCGATTTTTGCCTCGGCGTATGATGTGTTACCGCCCTTAAATTCTGTTCTGCCGCTCATAACAAGGTCATCAAAAAACAACTCGCCCTCAAGACCCACACCCTCAAAGCAGGCGATGGGTATTAAATCGGATTTAAGCCTGTCCTTATTTTCAAGAAGCTTTTCGCCGGATGCTTTGTCGTAAAAAACCGCCTTACAGTCGGCTGTTTCGATTATGTTGTAAATATCGTCCGACATAAGCTCCTTGTCTATCGGTACAATAACACCTGTGCCGCACGTTACGGCAAGGTACGCCATACACCATTTGTGTGAGTTTTTACCTACCACCGCAATTTTTTCACCCTTAAGCCCCAGAGAGCAAAGAGCAGTACCGAGGTAGTTTACGGTATTTAAAAACCGTCTGTAGGTAATATCAATAATATTACCCTCGCTGTCCTTGATTTTAAAGGCGGGTCTTAACGGAAAAAGCGCGGCGCTCTGTGTTAAAAGGTCTTTAAAATCCGTTATCGTTCGTATGTCATAAAATGTGTTGCTTATCATGACTTGCTCCGTTTCGAATTTATTTTAAACATCGAAAAATCCGCTCAAGCGAATTGTTGGGATGAATTAATCGTTATAATATTTATAATTTACCGCAAGACCGCCTTCGCTTGTTTCGCGATATTTTTTACCCATATCCTTACCCGTCTCGTACATTGTTTCAACTACCGTGTCAAAGCTGATTTTTCTTGTGCTTGTTAAAAAGTTTGCAAGCGATAACGCGTTAATGGCACGCATCGCCGCAACGGCATTTCTCTCAATACACGGAATTTGAACAAGACCGCACACGGGGTCACACGTAAGTCCGAGGTAATGCTCCATGGCATTTTCCGCGGCGTATTCTATTTGCTCAAGGCGCATAAAGTGAAGCTCCGCAAGACCTGCCGCCGCCATAGAGCACGCCGTACCGACCTCCGCCTGACAGCCGCATTCCGCGCCGCTTATAGAGGCGTTTTGCTTTACTATATTACCTATAATCCCCGCTGCCGCCAAGGCTCTTACAATGTCTCCGTCGGAAAAGCCCTTTTTCTCCTGCATATAATAAAGCACCGCCGGAAGCACCCCTGAGGCTCCGCAGGTAGGCGCAGTTACTATTGTTCCGCCGCCGGCGTTTTGCTCACACGCGGCAAAGGCGTAAGCACAAACAAGCCTGTTTTCACGCGTTTCGGGCGACTCATCTATATGGCGCTGCATAAAGAGCATTTTCGCCTTTCTTTCAACCTGAAGCCCTCCGGGAAGAATTCCCTCCGCCTTCAAGCCCTCTTTCACGGTGAGCTTCATACGCTCCCAAATATCCGAAAGATAGCTTAAAATCTCTTCGCCTTCAAAATGCGTTACATAATCGCAAAGATGTAAACCGTTTTCGCGGCAATACGAGCGAATCTCTTCAAAGCTTTTGTGCGGATAAACCTCGGGCGGTTCCACCGCCGCTACACCTTCAATTCGTATTTCACCGCCGCCTATACTTAAGGCACGCACGGTTTTTACAAGCTCTTTCCCTTTATAAACCTCAAAATCAAGCGTGTTCGGATGCGGAATATCAAGCTTTTCGGTGTCAAAAACAATATCGTTTTCCGCTTTTAGAGTATCCTTTAAAACAGTATGGGTACCGTGACCCTCTCCCGTAAGCGCAAGCGACCCGTAAAGCCGAACCCTTACAAAATCCGCCTCCGGAAAAGTGTCATTTACATATTCCGCCGCATATTGCGGACCCATCGTATGTGAGCTTGACGGACCCTTACCCGTTTTATAAAGCATTTTGAGCGATTTCATAAAAAATACCCTCCGTTATTTTCGCCATATGCACCGAGAATGCATATACACATAACATAGTAACACATTTTACGAAAAAAAGCAAATTTAATTTATTGAAGAATTCTGAATATTTTATGAAATGTTCAAAACGGTTTTAAAAAGGTTTATCCGTTCTGCATCTTTCCCCTTAAAAGCATCACACTTTTTCAAAATCCGAGGCGGGGTGCTTGCAAAGCGGACAAATAAAGTCCTCCGGAAGCGCTTCGCCTTCGTATTCATAGCCGCAAATTTTACAGCGCCACACCGTTTTTTCGGCTTCCTGCGGTGCATTTTTCGGTGCGGGCTTTATATTTTTAAAGTAATAAGCATAAGTTGCGGAGGGTATATCGGAAAGAGGCTCACCGGAAGTCACCTCGCATATAAACATTGTGTGCGTTCCGACATCGACGGTGCTTTCAACCCTTGCCGAAATATAAGCGTTTGTGCCCTCCGTGATATAATAAACGCCGTTTTCACTTCGGCGACATGCGCCGTAGCCCGAAAGCTTGTCGGTCTCGCGCCCCGACTTGAATCCAAGATGCTTAAAAAGAGCAAAATCCGCGTCCTCCGATATAACGGAAATATTTATTTTTCCGCTTTTTAATGCAAGCTCGTGTGTAAAATTCTCTTTATTAACACAAACGGCGATACGGTTCGGCTTTGAGGTTATTTGAATAGCCGTATTTATTATGCACCCGCCGTCGCGGTTGCCGTCGGCTGTGGTTAAGACAAATAAGCCGTAGCTTATTTTATTTAATGCGTTTTTTGTTTTATCCATAAAAAAACTCCCTTCTTTGTGAAACGTCATTATTATCGGCGACAGTCCCGGCTATATTCTGCCGATTTTATTTATTTTTATCGATATCAAAAAACATTGCTGTTGAAAAAGCATTTTTAAAGTTGTATACTGTTTTCGGGAAGTGATTATTTTGAATACATATAAATATCAAATGCACACGCACACCTCACCCTGCAGCGCATGCGGAAAAATGACTCCCGAGGAGCTTGCCGATGCACTTAAAACGGAGCGCTACGCAGGCGCGGTTTTAACAAATCATTTTTATTGGGGCAACACGGGAATTGACCGCAATTACGAGTGGAGCGATTTTGTGCGCGCATATGAAAAGGATTATATTGAATGCAAAAAAGCCGCCGAAAAAAAGAATTTGGATATTCTTTTCGGCGTTGAGGAGCACATAGACGGCGGCATTGAGATTTTGGCGTATGGCTTAACCCCCGAGATGCTCTACAGCCACCCGGAGCTCAGAAGTCACACCGCCGAGGGCTGGAGTGCCCTCAGAGATGAGTACGGAATTATAATTATTCAGGCGCACCCCTTCAGAAACAGATCATATAATACAAGAATCGAGGTTTTGCCGCTCTCCCTTATTGACGGTATAGAGGTTAAAAATTCCGGTAATAAGCCGGAAAACGACGAGCAAGCCGCCGCCTTTGCAAAGGAGCACCCGGAGCTTATTTTAACCTCCGGCGCCGATGCACACAAGCAAGAGCACATTCCGCTCGGCGGAATAGAAACAACCGAACGAATAACCGACGAAAAAACTTTAATTAAAGTACTGACCGAAAAAAGCTTTTCACTTATTCCGGTCAGATAAAAAATCAATCAAATCTTAAAATCAATTTTAAAATGCGCTTGGCGGGAGCTTCGAGGGCGGCTCGTGAGAGCTTGCCGGAAAGGAGCGCTTCTTTAAGCTCCTTGGGGTTGCCCTCGCCCATTTTTATGTCGCCGCCTGCCTTAACATCGTCGGAGTGCTCGCTGTGGGCGCCCCAATCTGTTGTTACAACGCCGTCAAAGCCCCACTCGTTTCTCAAAAGCTCCGTTAAAAGCTCGTAGCTTTGAGAGGTGTGCATACCGTTGATTTTGTTATATGACGACATAACCGTCCACGGGCTTGCCTCTTTAACGCAAATTTCAAAGCCGCGAAGATAAATTTCTCTTAAGGCTCTTTGTGAAACACGGGAATCCGTCTCAAAGCGGTTTGATTCGCGGTTGTTACACGCAAAATGCTTAACCGAGGCGGCTATTTTGTTTGACTGAATTCCCCTTACCTCTGCCGCACAGCATTTTCCCGAAAGAAGCGGGTCCTCCGAGAAATATTCAAAGTTTCTGCCGCAAAGGGGGTTACGGTGAATGTTCATGGCAGGTGCAAGCCACACGCCGAGGTTGCACTCCTTAAGCTCCATGGAGGCGGCTTTTCCCACTTCAAAAATCAAATCCGTATTAAACGTGCAAGCAAGAAGTGCGGCGCAGGGCCACGCCGTTGTAAAAACGCCCGTTGAGGTGTTAAGTCTAAGCCCCGCAGGTCCGTCTGCCGTGGGTGCGGCGGGAATTCCGAGCCTTTTAAGGCCGCCGAAGGCACCTGTATTGCAAACGCCCGGCTGATTTTGCTTACCGCCCAAAAGCTCGCAAAGCTCGTCATCCGTAAGCTGCTTTACAAACTCGTCAAGCGTGCATTTTTCACCGACCTCCGAAAGAATCACCGTATTTTCCGGTGCCCTTGATGTGCTTTCCGAGAATTCACCCTCGAAATATTCGGGTGTGCCTATGGGAAGAGCTTCAAAGGAGCCGTCCGAAAGAAGCCTTTTTTCAAGGAAAAACGGTCTTAAAAGCTGCTTGCACTCTTTAACAACCGTATCATTTTCAAGCACATATTTATAATCAAGCGTCTTAACGCCTCTTACGCAATTGCCTACAAAAAAGCCGTATTCGCCTTTTTCGAGAACGAAGGCGGATTTTTTTATTTTTCCGAGGTCATCAAAGCTTGCCATATCCGCAATATCAAATGAAAGCGCAAGCGTTTCACTTTCACCGGGAGCCAAAAGCTTTGTCTTTTTAAATGCCGCAAGCTCAAGCGCGGGCTTTTTGAGAAGCCCCTGCGGTGCGCCGAAGTAAAGCTGAACTACCTCCTTGCCCGAGACGGTGCCCGTGTTTTTTACCGTTACAAGAGCATTTATTTTACCGTCGCTTTCACCCGCAAGAGCACCGCTTATTGAAAAGCTTGTATAAGAAAGTCCAAAGCCGAAAGGATATCGAACCTTTTCAAATGCACCGGGAATTGTTTCAAAATAGCGGTAGCCCACGTAAATATCGTCAAAATAGTCAAGATGCTCAAAGCCGGTTAAAAATTCCTCGGCATTTTGGTAATCAAAATACGATTTCGGAATGGTGTCGCAAAGCTTTCCGGAGGGGCACTCATCACCGCAAATAATATCGGCAAGCGCCGCGCCGCCTTCCATACCGCCTTGCCACGCGTAAATTATGCCGCCAACGCGCTCGTTTTCGGCAAAATGCTCACAATCCACAACGCCGCCGGAATTTATTATAACAACAGTCCTTTTAAAGCTCTCGGAAACTCTCGTAACAAGGCTTTTTTCAACGTCACTCAAATAATAATCTCCTGCAATGGGCTTGCGGTCAACGCCCTCCGCGGAAAAGCGGCTCAGAGTAATAATTGCGGTGTCGGCATTTTTTGCGGCAGCTTCTATAAGCTCCTCGGGAACATTTGCCTCCGAGACGTGCATTCTCGCGAAGGTGTCGTAAATAATGTCGTCCTTTTCCTTGCAAAAATCCATGGCGTTTACCCTGTCCCAGATTTTTTCAACCTCGGCACGGGTAGGGATTTTTTTGCTTTCCTCTTTTACGTAAGCCTCGTAAAACTTAACGGTGGGCATATAAAGCTCAACCTTGCCCTCACGTTCCTTTTCGCAAAAGCCGTCGTAAATATTGCGAACGTATTCGCAGTTAACGTCGCCGCTTCCGCCGCCGCCCTTAATATATTCAATAGTCGCCTTGCCGAAAAGCGCAACTCTTTCGCCCCTTTTAAGCGGTAATGTATTATTTTCGTTTTTCAAAAGGACAACGCCCTCCGAGGAGGCTTTTCGCGAAAGCCGTGCGTGAAGTGCGCTTCCCGTTATTCTTGTACCGTTTTTTCCGAGCGGAAGGCACGGCTGATAGTTAAATCTTGCAAATCTCTCCATAAAATCAACTCCAAAAGAAAGCGAATAATGTAATTTAATAAAATGATAAGGTATTTTAACAAATATTTCAAGGCTTTGAGTATTATTTATTGAAAAATTTTTTAAATGTGATATACTGTAAATATCAAATTATTGGATGTGAAGCAATGCTGTTAAATTTAGTACCCGAAAAGCTTTTTTTGATTTTAAATATTCTTTTGCCGCTTGCGGTAAGCCTCTTGCTTATTATTCTCTTAAAAAACAGGCTTCCCAAGGACCAAGGAAGGGAATTTGCCTTTAACGGCAGCCTTTCCGCGGGAAAAATTCGCGGCGCCGGAATACTTTTTATAATCGCCTTTACCGTTTGCTCGCCGCTTTTTGTGACTCTTACGGGTGAAAATCTTTTATACCTTGCGTGCGTTTTTATAAGCATGCTTTCCGGCTATTTTGACGACAGAGCCGAAACGCCTTGGAACGAATATAAAAAGGGCATTTTGGATCTTGTTATTTGCGCACTTACCGCAACGCTCTTCGCAACAAGCAATCCCGAGCTTTTGTCGCTTTCGCTGTTCGGCTTTTCATTTAAGCTTCCGCTTGTTTTATATATTGCCGTCGGCACGGTATTTTTATGGCTTATGATAAATGCCGTAAACTGCTCCGACGGAATAGACGGCTACAGCGGCTCGCTTACAATTAATTCAATGATATTTATTTCGCTTGTGGGCGCGGCGCTTACAAATTACTCCGATATGCGTTCGCTTGCCGTTGTAATGATATTTGCGCTTTTGCCGTATTTGTGGTTCAACGCGGAGCCGAGCAGTATGATGATGGGAGATGCCGGAAGCAGAGCACTCGGCATATTCCTCGGAATAATGCTTATGAAAACGGGTAATATTCTTCTTGCCGTTCCGCTTTGCCTTGTGTTCCTTACAGACGGGCTTTTGGGTATTGCAAAGGTTTCGTTAAAGCGCTTTCTTAAAATAAGCATTCTAAAAAACACAAGAACACCCATTCACGACCATTTAAGAAAAAACAAAAATTGGTCAAACACCCAAACAATTTACAGACTCAATATGCTTCAGGCTGTAATTTCGGCAGTAACGCTTCTTATTTTAAAATAAAAACACATAAAACGGAAAAATACAAACGGGCTGTAAAAAAATTGTGCTTTTTACAGTCCGTTAAAAAATGCTCTGTTATCGAAGGCATTTGTAATTCCGAGAGTTTTAAGCTCGGAATTAAGCGGCGTGTAGGAGCAGGAAAACGAAAATCTCGGGATCCGCCAATTAACATTTATGTATTTTTCGTACCGCCGTAAAGAGCCTCGTTTAAAGTGCTTTCGGTTTTATAAAGAGCCGAAAGAGGCGTTCCTTTTTTTATAACAGCCGCCGTGCCGAAGCAAGGTGAAATGCATACAATTACGGCAATTGCTCTATACGCAAGCTTTTTCTTTCTTTTCTTTTGTAAAATGTATTTGTCACGTTTTAAAAGAACGCTTTTTGCCATCTCTTCAGCTGTTTTTATAAGTAAAGCCTCTCCCTTCAAAAGTCCTTGGGCTTTCACTTATTATACGTCTAAGGCTCGCTTTTTTCACGCATTTTTTTGCATTCTCGGAATTTTCGCTTTTTATCGGTGTTTTTCACTTTTGAGAGTGAATTTTCACTTTAAGCTATTGAAAAAAGTGAAAAAAGGGTTATAATGCACACAAGGTCTTATTGAAATTGCAGGCAGGGGTGCTTTGAAAAAATATATTCCAAAGGCATAAATTTCGGGTGATGAAAATGGATACAAGCGATGAAATTTTAAAAAAACGGTTTTCCGAGCTGTCTTCACGGGCATTTTCTCAAAATATTTATATGTATACGGATTTTTTAAGTGCGGCGGAGCAAAGCCTTTTAATGAGCACGGAAAAAAACGGCTACTCGTTTTTCGGCGGCTACCCCGAGGCAGAGCGGCAAATAGCCGTGTTCGGAAATGAAGAGGAGTTCGGCTATGCGCCCGCGCCGCCCGTTACGTGCATTAAAGCCGAGCCTCTTAACAGACGCTTTTCCGAGGAGCTTACGCACAGAGATGCTTTGGGCGCTTTAATGAACCTCGGAATAAAGCGTGAGGTTTTGGGTGATATTTTTATAAACGACAGCGGCGCATATATTTTTTGCCTTGAGCATATGGCGGATTTTATAAAGGAAAATCTTATAAAAATCAAGCACACAAGTGTAAAATGCGAAATTGCCGACTCTCTGCCGGAAAACATAGGCGGAACGCTTGAGGAGCTTTGTGTAATTATTGCCTCGGCGCGGCTTGATGCCGTTATAGGCGGAGTTTTTAAGCTTTCGCGAAGTGCTTCGGCATCGCTTGTTTCATCTAAAAAGGTTTTTGTAAACGGCAGGCTTACGGAAAACACCTCATATAATTTAAAAGAAAACGACACCATTTCCGTGAGAGGCTACGGAAAATTCAAGTGGCAGGGCGTTTTCGGCAAAACAAAAAAGGACAGGGCAAAATGCACTGTTATGATTTATAAATAATACGGTAAAACACCGGTTGAAGGAAGGATTTATATATGAAAACAATGGAGCTTGGAAAAAGCGGAATAATCGTGCCGAGAATTGCCGTCGGCTGTATGAGAATTGCGGACAAAACAAGGTCCGAGGCAGAGGCCCTTATTAAAACGGCGCTTCTTGAGGGCCTGAACTTTTTTGACCACGCCGACCTCTACGGCGGCGGCAGATGTGAGGAGGCCTTTGCCGAGGCTATAGGTATGAATTCCGACATACGCGAAAAAATCATTATTCAGTCAAAATGCGGAATTTGCCCCGGAAAAACAATGTTTGACTTTTCAAAGGAGCACATTAAGGAATCGGTAGAGGGCAGTCTTAAGCGACTCAAAACAGACTACCTTGACGTGCTTCTTCTTCACCGACCCGACACGCTTTACGAGCCGGAGGAGGTTGCGGAGACGTTTTTTGAGCTTAAGGAAAGCGGCAAGGTGCGCGCCTTCGGCGTTTCAAATCAAAACCCCGCACAAATGCGCCTCTTGGGAAAATATATGGGCAGTGAAAAAATCTGCGCAAATCAGCTTCAGGTGAGCGTTACAAACAGCGGTATTTTCAAGCAGGGCTTATATGTTAATATGGATGAGCCGGAGGCTGTTGACCGTGACGGCGGTGTTCTTGAATATTGCCGCTATGAGGATATTACAATTCAAGCCTGGTCACCGTTTCAGTACGGCTTTTTTGAGGGTGTTTACGTTGACAACCCCGACTTTCCGGAGATTAACGCGGTACTCGAAAGACTCGCACAAAAGTATTCCGTTACAAAGTCAACAATAGTTATTGCCTGGCTTTTGCGTCACCCGGCAAAAATGCAGCCGCTTACGGGTACCATGAATCCCGAAAGGCTTAAGGAATGTGCCGCCGCATGCGATATTACATTAACAAAGCAGGAGTGGTACGAAATCTTTTGCAGCGCAGGTCACGTGCTTCCGTAAATATTTACAAGAGAAATTTACAACAAAGCACCTGTAAAATTTTCTTGAAAACACCGCTTTAAAAAAGCTGCGATTTTTTTGAGACTGTTGTTATAATATACTCGTAAAGCTCCCGAAAAGCACTGTTACGGAGATGTACGGTCAATTATGACTTTGTGAAGCACGAAACCGCCACACCTATAATGAGAATTCCCGCATCGCTTTTCTTTATATTTTAGGAAAGAGCAAGGCGGAAGGCTGTAGCTTTTAATAACAATAAAAAAAACAAGTGCCCTATGCTGCGAAATTTCGCACATGGGGCACTGTTTTATAATGGCGTATATTAAGCTTATTTTGCCGCGGGAACCTCAATAACAAGGTCCGTCAACGGGAACGAGCAGCAGGGGTGAATGCAGCCGAACTTGTAGTCCGCAAGTCTGCGGTACTCAAGATGCTTGGGAACATAAACCTCGCCCGAAAGAAGATGAGAGTGGCAGAAGCCGCACTCGCCGCTGCGGCAACGCGCGGGAACGGAAATGCCGTTCTTTTCAAGCGTCTGCATAACGGAGTCGTTTGAAAGACCCTCAACGGTCTTTGTTTCGCTTTGAATTGTAACGGTAATTTTAACCTTCTCGGGAACACCTGCCGGGTAATCCTCTTGAGTTGAGGGATTGTGGAACTCGCCGAACATCTCGTGACGAACATATTTTTTGGGAAGGTTGAGCTTTTCAAGCTCCTTGTCAACAAAGTTGTACATTTGAACCGGTCCGCAAAGGAATACAGAATACGGCTCGTTTTCGGGAGCGTATTTTTTAATAAGCTCTGCCGTGATAAAGCCCTTTTCGGTGCCCTCTATGTCATTTTTGTCGTCGCTTAAAACGTGAACAACCTTAATTTTGTCACACTTTTTCTCAAGCGCGTCAAGCTCTTCTCTGAAAAGAATGTTTTCGTAATTGCGGCTGCCGTAAAGAAGGATAAGGTTAAAGTCCTCATCGCCGTCGGCAATTGCATTTGCCATTGAAACAAAGGGTGTGATTCCGCTGCCGCCGGCAACGCAAATTACCGTTTCGGCATCTCTTATGGGCTGATATTCGAAATTGCCCGAGGGAGCGGAAACCTCTACCTCTGTACCGACCTCCCAGGTATCGAAAATATATCTTGAAACAAGACCGCCCTCAACGAGCTTTATTGTAAGAGTATATTTTCCCTCCAAGGAGTCCTTGGGAGAGGATGAGATTGAATATGCACGAGTAACGGGCATATTGTTGATTGTTTCAAATACGGTAAGATATTTGCCCGCTCCGAAATATGCAAGAGCGGTAGTGCCCTTCTCGGGGTTGGGAACAAGTGTGTAGGTTTTGCAGTCCTCGGACATAACCCTTACATCCGCAACCTTTAAATATTGGCGCTTCGGGTGAAGAGCCTTTGCAAGTGCCATTGCGTTATCAACGGGCGGCATTGCGGCAGGTGCGTTTTTAAATCTTTTTTGTCTTTCGGGTAAAACCGAAATGAATTTTGTTGATTTAAGAGGCTTTAAATATGCCATAATTATTTACCCTCCTTTTTGAGTGCTTTAACTGTAAGGTTACCGGCTTTTTCGCCTGTGTAATAAGCGCAGGCGTAGCCGTCACCGCGCTCCTGTGTAGCTCCGCAGAAAAGGAAGTTGTCAAACGGCTGGTCTTGAGCAAACTGAATTGTACGCGGAAGCATACTGTCCCACTTTTCGAGAAGATAGCCGTAGGGTGTGCCCAAGGGGGTGTTGAGGTATCTTGCAAACGTAGGCGGAAGAGCGATTTCTATTTCTTCAATGTAAGGTGTAATGGAAATGTTAAGAGCCTTTTCGCAGGTTTCAATCATATCCCTTGCAACCTTTGTTTTAAACTTTTTGTAATCCTGCGGCTTAATGTCCTTCATAACATCGCCCATAGTCATTGTTGTAAGGAAGAGCTGGCAGGTGCCTTCGGGTGTGCAATCCGGAATAATCTCGTTAAGGCAGTTTATAATGCAATAGCCGCTGAAGTAATTGTCAACAAGCTTAAACTGCTCATCGGAATCGGAGGTGGGAGCAATAAATACGGAGTAATCCTTAATACCGAGCTGCTCCTTTGTAACATTCATACCGAGGTAAACCGTTGTAAGAGTTGCGGCAACGGTTCTTGCATTTGACATCTTAAGCTGCTTCTCGGGGATGTCCTTTCTGTCAAGCATTGTCTGCCAAACGGTATTGGGCGCGGCATTGCAAATAAAGCGCTTGCCGTAAACCTCTTTTTCGCCGTTAACAACAACGCCTGCGGGCTTACCGTCCTTCATAATAAAGCTTGTGGCTTCGGAGTTGTACCAAATTTCACCGCCGTTGTCGCGGATTAATTTTTCAAGCGCAAGGCTCATCTCATGGCTTCTGAGCTTGGGAATATAAGTGCCGTTTTTAACATAGCTGTGAACCATTGCCATGTAATAAAGGAAGTCGAGCTTTGAAGCGGGAGAGCCGAGGTAGCACCAATATGTATTGAAAATATCCTGTGCCTTTTTGGGCATTCCGAGAATATTTAAAACCTCGGTCATATTGTAACCGCCCATACGGAGTATATCGGGGAAGTCCTTTAATACAGAAGGAAGTCTTGAGGGCTTGTCAAGCGCGGCAAGAGCCTCAAACATAGCCGCCGAAAGCTCAAAGCACTTCATACAGCTCTCATAAGAGCCGGGAACAAGACTGTCAAGCGTTTTTGCAAAGTTTTCAAAGCCTGCGGGCATACGCGCATCAAGTGTAACCTTAACGCCGTTTTCGTTAACGAACGCATCCTTGTCGCCCTCCTTCGCGGGAATAACAAGACGGAAGGTTGATTCGTGACCCAAAAACTCGCAATCCGCGTTAAGTCTTTGGAAAAGCCTTGTTGCGGCACCGGCATCCTCATCCGTGGAGCAGCCGGCAAGCTCGTGAAGAGACGGCTCAAACTCAAAGCGACCTCTTACAAAGGAGGAAGCGGAGCCGCCGGGAATGTTGTGTCTTTCAAGCAAAAGCGTTGAAAGACCTGCCTTGGCACATGTCACAGCGGCTGTTAAGCCGCCGTTTCCGGCGCCGATAACAATTACGTCATATTTTTTCATGCTTTCAGACCTTTCTTAATATATCTCAATTATTTGCATAATCAAAAGCCATTAAAAATCCTCTATACCCACGGCAAAGCGAAGAATCGAAATCGCATCCGAGGTGGAAATAACGCCGTTTGAGTCAATGTCACACGCTGCTTTTTGAGCGTCTGTAAGCCTTGCAACACCTATTGCCCCGTAAAGCGCCGTGAGCGCGTCGTACGTTGTAACCGTACCGTCACCGTCACAGTCACCCTTTAAGGAAAAGTCCGTGCCGGAAAGCAGCGCATATTTGCCGCTGCCGGAAAACGAAACGGAAACATCCATATCAAGCGGCTGTCTGAAGATAAGATGTGCATTATCATCCGTGCAGGAATAAAGCTTAATCGCGGCGTTGGGCGCGTCGGGCTTTGCAAGGTTAAAGGAAAGAGTAACATCACTCTTCGGAGTGTATTTTTTATCGCCGTTTTTAAGTGAGACCTCAAAAAGCGAATATGTTGTGTATTTTTTAAAGCCGTATGTGCTTTCGTCTGTGTCAAGCGCGGTAACGCACAAATCCGCATTATACGGAAGAGAATTGCTTATGTCGTAAATTACAAGTCCGGAATCAATATCGGTAATACTTCTTACATCACTTGAAACCTCAACGCCGAGATTTTTAACATAATTATAAGAGTAAGTACCCGGAACGCAATAAATGCCGTCTACAAAATAATACTGTCTGTCGCCGTTTGAGGAAATCGTTCCGAGAAACGCATCTGCGCCTATAGAGGTAAGCGAGGCCGGCAGGTGATATTCGGTAATACCGTTGCAATACGAAAATGCCTCTTCGCCGAGCACGGAAAGCCTGTCGCTCAAGCGAAGCGAGCGCACGTTCCAGCAAAACGAAAAAGCGTGTGCGCCTATTTTCGTTACGGAGTTGTACATATTAACCGATGTGAGCCTGTAAGCGTGGTCAAAGGCGTAATCGCAAACCTCGGTAACCGTTTCGGGAATTACAAAACTGCCGCCCTTGCCGCCCGGAAACGCCACAAGACGTGTAAAATCACTCGAATACAAAACGCCGTCAAAAGAAGCAAGACTCTTGTTGCCCGCGGAAACCTCAATGGAGGTAAGACTGTCACAAAGGTTAAAAGCACCGCGCTCAACCGTCTTTACGGTAATGGGCAGTGTAACCTTTTTCAACGAGTGACACTCAGAAAACGCAAACTCGCCTATAGACGTAACCGTTGCGCCGTTTATTGAAAAGGGAACGGTAATTTCTTCACCAGCGCCCTTGTACTTTGTTATTTTACACGTACCGTCCGAAAAAACCGTTGCCGCATAATCCGAAACAAGTGCTCTTTGAGTAGCGGAAGCCGCCCCATAAAAAGCAACCTTGTCGGAGGGCGCGGAGGCTGTCGGCAAAAGCACCGACGACAGCGCCGTTATTAAGGCAATTATCAAGGTTAAAACGGGATTTGAATTCATAAAAGCATATCACATCCGAAATTCAGTCAATACCATAGTATTATACAACACTTTTCACCCGTCTGCAATAGTTAATTGATAAATTATTGACAAAACACTAAATCAAATTACTCGGAATAAAGCAATTAGCCTCATCAATCGGCATCGGCTCATCTACCTCCAAGCCGCATTTTTATGAAAATCCATAATTAATCGCAGATTTTCATATTTTTTCCTGTCGTCAAGAGAACATACGCAAAAAGCGCGGCCTTAGGCATAGAAAAGTCAAACCGCACCGTTCTAAAAGCTTATTTTTTCGCACTCTCGAACTTTTTTCTCTTTGTAATACGACGGTATTGCTTCGTCGAAGAAATGCCCGATAGCTCAAAAACCGAGGCTTTTTGTGTGCAAGCAGTTTAAAAAACGGATTTTTATCGATGCAAGGCAAAAAAAGAAGCCAACCCTTTCGGATTAGCAAGCATTTTAACACAGCAGCGGCGAAAACCCATATTTTTTAACCGATGTAGTTCGACTCTTCTATACCCGAGGATACACCGAATTTTCCGAAAACTTGAAATATAAAAAAGTCATTTGTTTGCCGCGGCATTTGCCGACGGTATTTTTTGAAAAATTACAAGCACAACAAGCCGCGGACTAAGCCGCGGCTATTAGCTTTGGGCTTGTACCTGTACTCAGACAGCGCGGGTAACCTTACCGGAGCGCAGGCAACGAGTGCATGCATAAACTCTTTTGGGAGAACCGTTAACAACAGCCTTTACCCTTTTAACGTTGGGCTTCCAGGTTCTGTTAGAACGTCTGTGTGAGTGAGAAACCTTGATGCCGAAAGAAACATCCTTACCGCAAAACTCGCATTTTGCCATTTTCTGCACCTCCCTTTAACGGATAAATAAAAAATAATAAATCGGGGCAGGAAACCTTACCCTGCAACTTAACGCAAGTATGATACCACTATCGGAGCGTAATTGCAAGTGTTTTTTTGCTGTTTTTAGCGATTTTATTTACTTTCCACCATAAATTTACGAAAAGAAAAAAATATTTTTTTAAATTTGCTTGATTTTTCGGCTCTCATATTATATAATAGCGCTTGTAAACGAACATTTGTACACTTTGAAAGGGGCAAAACCTCATGGCGGATAAATCTGCAGAAAAAACAAAAGCTCTACAAACGGCGTTAAGCCAAATCGAAAAAAGCTTCGGCAAGGGCGCAATAATGCGCCTCGGTGAAAACTCCTCTTTAAATATTGAGGCTATTCCCACGGGCTCTGTTTCGCTTGATATTGCCACGGGCATAGGCGGCCTTCCCAGAGGCAGAATTGTTGAAATTTACGGTCCGGAAAGCTCCGGTAAAACAACTCTCGCGCTTCACGTTGTAGCCGAGGCTCAAAAAATGGGCGGCGAGGCTGCTTTTATAGATGCCGAGCACGCGCTTGACCCGGTTTATGCCGCAGCTCTCGGCGTTGATATTGACTCTCTTCTTGTTTCTCAGCCGGATGACGGTGAGCAGGCTCTTGAAATTACCGAATATCTTGCGCGCTCCGGCGCTCTTGACGTTATTGTTGTCGATTCCGTTGCCGCGCTCGTACCAAAAGCCGAAATAGAGGGCGAAATGGGCGACTCTCACGTGGGTCTTCACGCGCGCCTTATGTCTCAGGCATTAAGAAAGCTTACCGGCGCAATTTCAAAATCAAATACGGTTGTTATATTTATAAATCAGTTAAGAGAAAAGGTCGGCGTAATGTACGGCAACCCCGAGGTTACAACGGGCGGCAGAGCGCTTAAGTTTTACTCCACAATACGTATAGACGTTCGCAGAATCGAGCAAATCAAAGGCCCCGGCAATGAGTTTATAGGCTCAAGAACAAGGGCTAAAATAGTTAAAAACAAGGTTTCGCCCCCGTTTAAGGAGGCTGAGTTTGACATTATGTACGGCCAAGGCATTTCGCGCTCCGGCGAGGTGCTTGACCTTGCCGTTAAAACAGACGTTGTAAGAAAAAGCGGCGCGTGGTTCTATTACGGCGAGCAGCGTCTCGGTCAGGGTCGTGACAATGTTAAGGATTTTATCAAGAATTCGCCCGAGCTTTCTGCCGAGATAGAGGCTAAAACGCGCGAAAAGCTCAAGGAGCTTATGAGTGCGAAAAATCCCGTCGCGAGAAAGAGCGAGGCGGGTGCAGAGCCTGTTCAGGTTCCGCTTCAAGCCTCCGTTACAAAGGATACCGCACGCGCCACAATTGATATTGCCGTAGACGACGATTGAGAATGATTATTACCTCAAAGCCCGGAAAAGGCAATAAGGAGCACATCTATATAGACGGTGCTTACACCCTCACCCTTTACGATGATTTTTGGCACGATGCCGGGTTTTCGCAGGGTCAGGAAATATCCGAAGAACAGCTTGCCGCCCTCACGCAGGAGGCAAGCTTTCGCTCATGCTACGAAAAGGCGTTAAGGCTTCTTTCGGTAAGGCAATACGCCGAAAAGGAGCTTTTTCTAAGGCTTTCGCAAGGCTTTCCGAAGGACTCGTGCGAGAAGGCAATTGAAAAGGTGCGCCATTTCGGCTACCTTGACGATGAGGCTTTTGCACGGGATTTTGCAAATCACTTGTTTAAAAACAAAAAATATGATATAAAAAGAATACGCACAGAGCTTAAATTAAAGGGAATTAATGACGAAATCGTGTCGAAAACGCTGAAAACACTTGACAACGAGCCGGTTAAGCGTATTATAGTAATGTTAAGCTCAAAATACGAAAACGGCTTCCCCTCCGTGAAGGAGGAGCGCAGGTTTGTAAACAGGCTTTTGAGAATGGGCTATTCCTTAAGCGATATTAAGGCTGCGCTTTACGAATGCTCTCTTGAGCTTCACTTTTAAGCCGTTTTATTAAGTAAGAGGTGACTGACATGGCAAAAAAGGTCGGAATGATTAGTCTCGGCTGTCCCAAAAACCAGGTAGATGCCGAAATGATGCTTAAAAAGCTTACGGATGCAGGCTATGAGCTTGTAGCCGAGGCGGAAAAGGCAGATGTTGTAATTGTAAACACCTGTGCCTTTATCGAGGACTCCAAAAGAGAGTCAATAGACAGCATTCTTGAAATGGCAGATTACAAGGCAGACGGAGTTATTAAAAAAATTATTGTTACGGGCTGTCTTTCGGAGCGCTACAAGGAAGAGCTGCTTTCCGAAATTCCGGAGGTTGACGGCGTTGTAGGTATAGGCGCAAATGAAGATATTGCCGCCGCGTGCGATGCACTTTTCGAAAGCGACGAAAAGCACACAAGCTTTCCCCCGAAGGAGCAAATGCCCTTAAACGGCGGAAGAGTTCTCACGACTCCCGAATATACCGCATATTTGCGAATTGCCGACGGCTGTTCAAACTGTTGCAGCTACTGTGCTATTCCGTCTATAAGAGGTGCCTTCAGAAGCAGGCGTATGGAGGATATTTTGGATGAAGCGTCAAGGCTTTGCGAAAAGGGCGTTAAGGAGCTTGTTGTAATAGCTCAGGACACAACGCGCTACGGTGAGGACCTTTACGGTGAATACAAGCTCCCCGAGCTTCTTTCGGAGCTCGGCAAGCTCGAAAAACTTAAATGGATTCGCCTTCTTTACTGTTACCCCGACAGAATAACGGATGAGCTTATTGAAGAAATCGCCTCCAATGAAAAGGTCTGTCACTATATTGACCTTCCCTTACAGCATGCAAGCGGCAAGGTTTTAAGCGATATGAACAGAACCGGCGACAAAATAAGCCTTCTTGCGCTTATAAATAAAATAAGAGCAGCTATTCCGGATATTGTTATCAGAACAACGTTTATAACGGGCTTCCCGGGCGAAACCGAAGAGGATTTCACAGAGCTTTCGGAGTTTTTAAACGAGGCAAGGCTTGACAAGGTAGGGTGCTTTGCGTATTCGCGCGAGGAGGGTACTCCGGCATTCGATTTTCCGAATCAGGTTGAAAAAGAGGTTGCCGAAAAACGCGCCGAAACGCTTATGGACCAACAGTTCAGAATTGTTCAGGAAAAGGCAGAGGAGCAGCTCGGCAAAACAGTTGACGTTTTGGTTGAGGGCTACGACGCGTATTCCGACAGCTACTACGGGCGCTCTTATATGGATGCTCCCGATATTGACGGCAACATAATTTTCACCTCCGGCTACAAAATAGAGGACGGCGAAATTGTGCCCGTTGAGATTTTTGACAAGGACGAATATTCACTTATAGGAGAAGCCGTTTAAAATGAATTTACCGAATAAGCTTACCGTTATCAGAATAATTTTAACGCCTGTATTTTTGGCACTTATTTTAAGCAATTCAAGCTTAAATTACCTTTTGGGGCTTGCCGTTTTCGCTGTTGCTTCATTTACGGATTTTCTTGACGGAAAAATCGCGCGCAAAAAGCATATTATTACGGTTTTCGGTCAGCTCGCAGACCCCGTTGCGGATAAAATCCTTACAACCGCGGCGCTTCTTGCGTTTATGAAGGACGGACTTTGCAGCATATGGATAATAATGATTGTCCTTTTAAGAGAATTTACAATAACCTCGTTCAGGCTTGTTGCCACGGCGCAGGGCGTTGTAATTCCGGCTAACATTTACGGAAAGCTGAAAACAGTGTCGCAAATGGTATTTTCACTTGCAATAATGATTTTAGCTCAGCTTTACAAATCGGCTGTCCTGCCGGAGAGCTTTCCGCTTAACGCCGTTGCAAACGGTCTTTTGTGGATAACAGCCGTGCTTTGCGTAATTTCCGGTATAATTTACGTTAAGCAGTCCGTAAAGCTTATTGATTTTTCAAAATAACACGGAGGAAATATGAAGCTTTATAACTCTTTATCTCACACAAAGGAAGATTTTGTAACAAACGAGCCGGGCAAGGTTAAAATGTATACCTGCGGCCCCACCGTTTACCATTTCGCACATATAGGCAACTTAAGAAGCTATATTTGCGAGGATGTTTTGGAAAAATATTTGCGCTTTAAAGGCTACGACGTAAAGCGCGTTATGAACATAACAGACGTAGGCCACCTCTCCTCCGATGCCGACGAGGGCGAGGATAAAATGGTTAAGGGCGCAAAGCGCGAGCATAAATCGGTTATGGAAATCGCAAAGTATTACACCGATGCGTTTTTCGACGACTGCAAAAAGCTCAACATTAAAACTCCCGACGTTGTAGAGCCTGCAACCTCGTGCATTCCCGAGTTTATTAAAATGATTGAAGGGCTCCTTGAAAAGGACTACGCTTATATTGCCGGCGGCAATGTTTACTTTGACACCTCAAAGCTTAACGAGTATTACGTTTTTAACAAGCACGACAGCGACGAGCTTATGGTAGGCGTAAGAGAGGGCGTTGAGGAGGACACAAACAAGCGCAATAAAAACGACTTCGTTTTGTGGTTTACGAAGTCAAAGTTTGAAGAGCAGGCGTTAAAGTGGGATTCCCCCTGGGGCGTTGGCTACCCCGGCTGGCACATTGAGTGCTCCGCAATAAGCTTAAAGCACCTCGGCGAATATCTTGATATTCACTGCGGCGGAATAGACAACGCATTTCCGCATCATACAAACGAAATCGCACAAAGTGAATCGTATATCGGCCACAAGTGGTGCAATTATTGGTTCCACGTACTCCACCTTAATACCTCCGGCGGAAAAATGAGCAAGTCAAAGGGCGAGTTTTTAACCGTTTCGCTTCTTGAAGAAAAAGGCTACGACCCGCTCGCTTACAGATTCTTCTGCCTTCAGTCGCACTACAGAAAGGCGCTCGTTTTCTCTTACGAAAATCTTGACAACGCCTCGGCCGCTTACGAAAAGCTTATTGCAAGAGTGGCGGCTTTAAAGCCCGACGACGGCGATTCTCTTGACGAAAACGCCGTTAACGAGCTTAAAGGTGCATTTACCGCGGCACTTGACAACGATATCAACACATCTCTTGCCGTAACGGTGCTTTATGACGTATTAAAGGCAAAAACAAACGATAAAACAAAGGCGTACCTTCTTAACGAGTTCGACAAGGTTTTGTCCCTTGACCTTTTAAATAAGGCAAAGGCGCAAAACGAAAACAGCGAAAGCAACAGCAATTCCGGAGCAGATAAGGAGCTTGCGGAATATGTTGAGGCACTTCTCGCCCAAAGAGCAGAGGCAAAAAAGGCTAAAAATTGGGCAGAAGCAGACAGAATTCGCGATGAGCTTTCCGCTAAGGGCATTAAAATTCTCGACACACCCGACGGCGCAAAATGGTCGCTTTGAAAACTCGTGAAAATCATATTAACAGATTGTGAGAATTATTTATGACAAGTAAACAGCGCGCGGAATTAAGAGCGCAGGCAAATACTCTTGAGCCTATTCTTTTTATAGGTAAGGAGGGCATAACCCCCTCATGCATAACCCAGGCAAACGAAACCTTTAACACGCGTGAGCTTTTCAAGGTGAAGGTTCACCTTGAAACCGCTCCCGCTCCCGTTAAGGAGCTTGCCGAAGCCCTCTCGGAGGCTACAAAAAGCGAGGTCGTAAGCGTTGTCGGCGGTACAATAGTCCTCTTTAAAATTAATCTTGTTTTAAGACAAAAAGAGGCTGAAAAGAAAAAACGCGCCGCCGAAAAGAAAAAACGCGAAGCGATCGAAAGAAGAGTCGAGCGAAACAAAGCGAAATACGCAAAGAGCGCAAATGCAAAATGCAAAACAATGCGCGCATAGCGCGCAAATGCAAAATGCA
>CAYQPJ010000024.1:0-28387 GCA_964419515.1 uncultured Eubacteriales bacterium | reverse complement strand
CGACGACCTCTAGCGTGACAGGCTAGCGTTCTAACCAACTGAACTACCGGGCCACTCAATGGTGGGAACAATAGGGCTCGAACCTATGACCCTCTGCTTGTAAGGCAGATGCTCTCCCAGCTGAGCTATGCTCCCATACGCCGCTCACTTGCGACGCTTGATAATATACACCATTGAGAGCGATTTGTCAACACTTTTTTTAAAATTTTTTTTGGTTTTTTTCGATTTTTTTGATTTTTTCGATTTTGGTGCATATTGCAAAAGGAAAAAACCTGTGATATACTAATTATATTCCGATATTCAAGAATTTATTACGGAGGTTACAATATGAATATTTGGCACGACATCAGCCCCGAACGTGTTTCGCGTTCCTCTTACTCGGCGGTTATAGAAATAAGCAAGGGCAGTAAGATGAAATACGAACTTGACAAGGAAACAGGTCTTTTACGCCTTGACCGCGTTCTTTACACCTCCACCCACTACCCCGCAAATTACGGTTTTATTCCGCGAACGCTTGCAAAGGATAACGACCCGCTTGACGTACTTGTGCTTTGCTCCGAAATGATTGAGCCAATGGCGCTTGTGGACTGCTACCCCATAGGTGTAATTTCAATGCTTGACAACGGTGCCGCAGATGACAAAATAATATCAATCCCCTTTAACGACCCCACTTATAATACCTATAAGGACATTTCACAGCTTCCGCAGCATATTTTCGATGAGATGGTTCACTTTTTCTCGGTATATAAAACTCTTGAAAACAAAGAAACCGTTATAGATGAGGTTCGCGGCGTACTCGATGCCATTTCCATTATAGAAGAAGCTATAGTTGAATATTCAAATCATTTTGAAAACGGTTTACAGAAGGCAAAAAAATAAGCTCTGTTAAAAAATATTTGAAATTAATTTAACAAAATGCAAAAAACCGCTTGCATTATTTGTTGATTTATGGTAATATAACAAGCTGTATGATGATTAGAAGGAGGTGCACATATGCCCAACATTAAATCCGCTAAGAAGAGAGTTGTTGTAAACGCAACAAAGGCTGCTCGCAATAAGGCTGCCAACTCCGCACTTAAGACTGCTATCAAGAAGGCAAATGCCGCTATTGATTCAGGCGATGCTAACAAGGCAGAGGCTGTAAAGGTTGCCGTTAAGAAGATTGACCAGGCTGCCGCTAAGGGTCTTCTTCATAAGAACAACGCCGCCCACAAAAAGTCCGCTCTTGTTACAAAGCTCAACAAAGCCGACTGATTTTAAAATCCGCTTTGAAGAAAAAACTTCCGCACCCATCCACGGGCGCGGAGTTTTCTTTTATAATCCTTATACCCAGGGTGGCGAGAGATTAAATTTTAAGCGTGTGCAGTTCGACTCTCGCCACCCTAAGCTTTTTTGCCGGAAGGTCTTTTTAAATCCTCAAGCACAACCAAAACTTCAAACCGCCTGCTCTCCTTGTCGTATGAAAAATCTATATCACCGTTGTATTTTTCAATTATTCTTATAACGGCTTTAAGACCTATTCCGTGAAAATTTTTATCCTCTTTGGTTGTCTCGGGCGGTTTTCTGCCGTTAAGCCTTGGTGGAACATCGCACGAATTTGAAACTTTTATAATTGCTATACCGTTTTGAGAACTTGTCTCAAGGCGGATTTTTTTATTTTCGGACACCCTTGCCGCCTCAACGGCATTGTCAAGCAAATTACCCAAAACCGTTACAACATCGTACGCTTCAAGCCTCAAAAGATTTTCACGACTTGTATCAAAGGCAAAAGCTATACCATCCGCTTCGCATTCAGCGGCACATTTATCAATAATAACGTCGAGCATATAATTTCCGCTGTTTGAAATTTTTTTATACACCGTCAAGTTTTCGGACATTTTGGATATCTCATCATCAAGCCGTGGGTCGGTGTTAATATTTTTCATAACCGCAAGATGATTTTTTATATCGTGCGCAAACTCCCTGAAAAAACCAAGCTGTCTTTTTAAAATATTGTAATATTCAATATCGCTTTTAATTTTCTGCCGCTCTTGATGTAATTGTAAATTTTCGCTTACTTTTTGCATATAAAGCTGAAATGTTAAAAATGAAGAAAACACCGCAAAAAGTAAAAGAACGCTCACAGCAGCTAAAACAATCTGATGAGACTGTTCTACAACCTCGTTGATACAAATATAAAAAAAAGACCCGACGACTACAAATGAAATGAGAGGATATACAAAAAAGCCAAGCGGAATTTTAACTTTACCATTACCCTTAACAAATCTTAAAATAACAAGCACAGCCATAAAATAAATCAGCTTGCTCAAGACAACTTCGAATATCAATTGCAATATTTCCGATTCATATTCAAAAATATAAAGCCTTTGCACGGAAGAGACAACAAAAACGGATATCATTTCAAGTAAAAAAGAGCTTGCCACCAATACAATCGAATAAAACAGAGCCGTTCTCTTACCAATATTAAAGCAAAACAGTGCAAAAATGATATTCACAATAAATGTAAGCAGCGTATTCAAAACAAGATTATTAACAAAAAATATACTTACAAAAGCCCCTATTTCAAATAGCGCCGTTCCCATTAAAAAAGTTTTCAATAATGAAAACCTTCGCGTAGAAACATTATCAAAAAAAATTGCGGAAACGAGCATTTCAAATAAATACACACAAACAAAAGCAATATTTAACGCCATTTTCAACACTCCCGCAAAAAATCAAGCCAAATCCTTCTAAAATCCGAGCGTCGTCGCAGCGAAATCGGTATTTTAATATTATTACATAAAATTATTTGTTCGTTTTCATACGAGGTAACATAATTCAAATTAACTATAATAGAATTATGTACCTTACAAAAAAATGAGCTTTGAAGCGAGGTGCTCCAATATTCAAAGCTCTCGCGAGTAATATATTCGCGGTTTTTCGTTACAAGTATTACCTGCCTGTTTTTCCGCTCAACATAAACAATATCACTTGAAAGCACCGTGCTCTGAACATTTTCCGCAACAAACCAAATGCTCTTACAGTTTTCATCAATATATTCCATCGCCTTTTCGAGCCCGTTGTAAAGCCGTTGTTCGTCAATCGGCTTTTCAAAAAACCTGAATGCGCTTATATCCATAACATCATCCTGATACATATTATACGACGTTGTAAAAAACAAGACTACCTTCTTGTTCCGTTTTTTTCAAGATTTTTGCAAGCGCGAGTCCGTCAATCGGCTTCATTTTAATATCAAGAAAAGCAATTTGATATACATTACCGTCATTTTCAACCACAGTAGGGTCATTAGATGTATAAATTTCACAATCAATATGTTTTTGCTTTGTAAATTGTTCAATTTTCGTTTTCAATTCGTCAACAAAAAGCTGTTCATCATCACATATCAGCATTTTCATTTACATCCCTCCAAATAAATAATAGCACAATAAACCATCATTTTCAACCCGTTAAAGAGCAAAATCTTTCATTTCGACCTGAATTTCTTTCGTTTCGACAAAGTGTATTGAAAAATCGAGGGCAGTTTGCTATTATCGGCGTAAAAGGAGGTGTAATTATCAACTACAAAAGCATTTTAAAAGGCGCTATTAAAAAAACGGTTTGGAAAACACTTTCCTCGGATTCCCAAAAAGCCTCATGCACTTTTATTTACCAACCGGCTATCCCGAAAGAGTTGAATAACCTAAAGATGAACAGAAAAAATGATTACAAAGCTTTCAAACACAACGGTTAATTTCTTATCGAAAAAAATATAATAGAAGCAAGTGAAAAGGAATTGTATAATTACGGCTTCTTTATAATAAATGCATATGCGGTGTTTTTCCTCATTGCACTGCTTATCGGCTTTATTTTAAAAATCCCGTATTATGCCATAACTTTTTACATTTCTTTTTGCACGGTGCGCGGCTTCGCCGGAGGTATTCACGCAAATACCGAATTAACATGTGATATTCTCACAACAGCATCAATTCTTATATGCGAAATAACAATCAAATTTTTCATTATACATTGCTTTGTGAATATATCTATTGTCATACTTATAATATCCTCGCTCTTGTTAATTGTAATAAAGCCTGTAGACACACCGCAAAAGGCGCTGTCTCAATCGGAAAAATCACAATCACACAAAAAGTCGACAGCACTTACCGTTTTGTATTGCTTTTTGTCAGTATTATTTCTGTTCATCAAATTTCCCGGAATTACGATCGCTCTTTCAACGGGCGTGACATTTTCCGCCACCTCACTTGTTTTGGGGAAACTAAAAAACGCGAAAAAAAGAAAAGGATGATTAAAAAATGAAAAAATCCATTTCAATACTCGTGTTAACAATGTTGTTAACAGTATTTATTATACCCGCCACTGCGGGTAGCAACATTTATGAACAATACGACACCGGAACAACTTATGTGGATTCAGGTACTGTAGCTATAAGAGCTTGTTATATGACAAATTCCTATGCAACTTTAGACGGTTATGTATATTGCAACAAAAATGGTAATACAAGAAACATGGGCGCACACACATTCTCACTTGTAGGCAATAGAGAGTATTCTCTTTTTAAATCACTTTCAGATTTTTGGAAGATGGAAGAAAATATGCCGAGTGAATCAAAAAGCAAAAACTGCGCAAGCATGAGTTCAGCTGTGCAAGCACTGAGATATACAGATGGTGCAACCCTCTCTTCAACCTACACCGATTCCGACACAAATACCTGGGTTTTGTTCAACAACCCGAATTGGTATCACACCGGCTCGTATAAACTTTCCATCTTTTCAACATTGCACAATTGTTATTCATCATCAAATGATTTCTATATGTATCCTGTTGTTGTCGGATACTAATTCTCATCCTGCGGGCGGAGGACTCTGTCCTCCCCTGCCTTTTCGGAGGTTTTTATGAATAAAATTCACAGGCTTGCCGCACTGATTCTGATTTTTTCGCTTTTTTGCTCGTGCGGCAAAAAAGTAGTGTCAAATGAAGAAAGCACTGATTTTGATTTATCAAAATCAGGTGTTACCGAAAGCGATAATTCCACCGCATTATACGGCACATCTTTAAACAATAGTTTAACCGATAACAAAAAAACCATTCATTCCGAAAACGGTAAAATAAAAATAACCGTTGGAATAACTAATGTTTACACTGCCGCGCAATATGGGTTTATACTTTTCATTGACGGCGTAAGAGCACCGTTTTCCACAAATGAAAGCACCGAAGAAAAACAAATGCACATTATAAACATGAGCCAAAATGAAAAAAACCGTGAAATAACAATAATCTTTTCCGATGAATATTTTGCAGTAGACAAGGATTGTTACGTAAGTATCGCCACGGTTTTAAATCCGAATTATATAATCAAATCAACTGACTACATAAACTTTTTGCCGCACCATGCACTTACCGCCTATAATTTTTATATTGTAAGGAAAAGTGCAGGTGATTCGCCGTTTTTTTCCGTTTCAAGAAATCACACGGCATATTCACTTCCGGTAACAATTGAAGCTATGTACAACCAAACCAAAGGCACGGCAGATGATCCATACGGAACGAGTCCGCTTGCCAAAAAAACAAATTCGCTTGACAAAACAACAGAATTTCTTCTCAGCTCCAATAACAACTTTGAGGTGTTCAACTCGTGCTTTGCATGCCAAAAAGGCATAGATTTCACCTTAAAAATCGGCTGTTTGGGAAAAAGCGATTCCTTTAGGCTGTCGCTTTATGTAAACAATGAGCTTATTCCCGCATTTGACGGTTGCCTTTATTGTGATATTACAACAGAAAGAGATAAGCTTAAAGTAATTGAGGCAACAATTCCATCCGATTGTTTAAAAGACTGCGGTGAATTCAACAGCATTTATTTAATAGCTGTTCCGCTAAAGCCTTCATTAAATGAAAATGATTATGTAAGACCTTTAAAGGCAACCTCAAAGCTTCTTTATATTTCCGAAAACGCTGAAAAAGTCAACAAGCTTAACGAAAAATATTCTGCACCCGAACCAACCGAAGCTTTTTCGGAACTAACAAAAGTATTTGAAACACAAGCAACACCAACAAAATCAAATACGAATAGTGAAAACAACAAACCCGAAACCAAAAGCAGCCACTCACCTGCGCAAAACTCCACTTCAAATTATTCAATAAAAAACGCGCGTAATGTATGGGTATTTGAAAACGGCACTGTTCTTATACAAACTCGCGATTGGACAATTCATATTTTTGATCCCTCAAAAGGAACCTTAAGTGAAAAATATATATACGGTGGATCTGATATAAAAAAAATCGACAACGGATTTGCTGTAATAGATACTTTTGAGTTTAGCTATAAAATATACAACACAGAGCTCACTCTTTTAAATGAAGGTTCATTACCGTACAGCATAACGGAAGGTGACGGAGGCGCGCTCACTGTTTCATATGACGGCAAAAGCCTGATTTACGAAGTCATGAAAAGCGGTTCACTCGAAAAAGATATATACATTGATACAATTCCCCAAAGCTCACCTAAACGAGTGGTTTTTTGTGCAGGTTGCGGCGCGAAGACGGGAAGCAAGACTGTCGCCTTGCGAGCGGATTCAAGCCGCAAAATGCCGAAAATACGCTTGTTTAAGGCGAGTTCGAATTCGTCGGCTGCGGTTATAGGGTGGCGAGAGTCGAACTGCACACGCCAAAATTTAATCTTTCGGCGCAAAGTGACAAATTCAACCAATAGTTATATACTGCTTGACTTAACGAGAAAAGTGTGTTATATTTTTATCAAAGTTTAAATTACGGAGGAATTTTTTTATGGCAAGATTTACTTTACCGCGAGATATTTACCACGGCGAGGGCGCTCTTGAGGCTCTTAAAACCTTAAAGGGTAACCGTGCAATGGTTTGTGTTGGCGGTGGCTCTATGAAGCGCTTCGGCTTTCTCGATAAGGTTGTTGCTTACCTTGAAGAGGCAGGCATGACCGTTAAGCTTTTTGAAGGCATTGAGCCTGACCCCTCGGTAGATACCGTTATGAAGGGCGCACAGGCAATGGCGGAATTCGAGCCGGACTGGATTGTAGCTATAGGCGGAGGCTCCCCCATTGACGCGGCTAAGGCTATGTGGATTAAGTACGAATATCCCGAAATTACATTTGAAGAAATGTGCGTTGTATTCGGCATTCCGGAGCTTAGAAAAAAAGCGCACTTCTGCGCTATCCCCTCTACCTCGGGCACTGCTACGGAGGTTACGGCATTTTCAGTTATTACGGATTACGAAAAAGGCATTAAATATCCGCTTGCCGATTTTGAAATCACTCCCGATGTTGCTATTGTTGACCCGGCACTTGCCGAGACCATGCCCAAAAAGCTTACGGCACACACCGGTATGGATGCTTTAACACATGCTATTGAAGCATATGTTTCAACAGCTAATTGTGCATTTACAGACCCGCTTGCAATATTCGCTATTAAGATGATTAAGGATGACCTTATTGATTCCTACAACGGCGACAACGCTAAGCGCGCTTCAATGCACAACGCTCAATGCCTTGCCGGTATGGCTTTCTCAAACGCACTTCTCGGTATTGTTCACTCAATGGCTCACAAAACAGGGGCTGTTTTCGAGGATCTCGGTGCTCACATAATCCACGGTGCGGCTAACGCCATGTACCTCCCGAAGGTTATAGCCTTCAACGCAAAAAACGAAACTGCCAAAAAGCGTTATTGCGACATCGCCGACTATATGGGTCTTGAGGGTGCTACCGCTGACGAAAAGGTCGAGGCTCTTATTGCTTACATCCGTTCAATGAACGATGCTCTTTCAATCCCGCAATGCATTAAGCACTACGGCGCAGACAGCCTCCCCTGTGAAAACGGCTTTGTTCCCGAGGAGATTTTCCTTGAAAGACTTCCCGAAATTGCAAAGAATGCCGTAGCGGATGCCTGCACAGCCTCTAACCCGAGACAGATTTCCGTTGAAGAAATGGAAAAGCTTCTTAAGTGCTGCTATTACGACACAGCTGTTGACTTTTAAATAAAAACCTAATTTTTCAGCCTGTTGGTATTTCCCAACAGGCTGAAAAAGCTCTTGAAAGAATGAGTGTCATAAGGAAAAGCTTATAACCTTCATATTGACAAAATATTAAAGTTAATGCTGTTACGGTTCACTTTGTGGATTTTAACAGCATTTTCATTTAACCTCCGCAATTGTAACGCCGTTTTCGCCCTCCCCGAAGGTTCCGAGTCTTTGAGACTTTATTCGCGGGTCGTTTTTCAAAAACTGCTTAACGGCTGCTCTCAACGCACCCGTTCCCTTGCCGTGAATTACGGTAAATTCCTTAAGCCCGGAAAGAAGAATATCGTCTATAAACCTGTCTAAAACAAGAATCGCCTCATCACACATAAGACCTCTTAAATCGCAACGGCTTGAAACCTGCATTATAGCTCGGCTTTCAACGCCCTTTGTTTTTACCTGAGTGCTCTTCTTTTCGGCTTTCGGCTTTTCAATAAGGCGAAGCGTATCAACCGAAACCTTCATTTTCAGCATACCGGCGGTAATTTCAACATTATTCTTTTTATCCTTTGCGCCGCTTACCGTGGCATTTTTGCCTATAGTTTTACAAAATACGGTATCTCCCACCTCGAGTTCTCGCGGCAAAACGTAATTTTCATCGTCAATTGTCGCGGTAACGGGGTCTATTGCATCGTCAATGGCGTTGAGGTGCGCATTAACCGTTCTTTTTGCACGTGATGCAAGCTCCGCAATATCCTTAGTTGCCTTCGCTTCCTTTTTTAGCTTTTCAACCTCAAATAAAAGAGCATTCGCTTCTCTTTTTGCCTGCTCAACAATTCTAAGTGCCTCACCCTTTGCATTTTCAAGCTCACGGTCTCGCCTTTTTTCGGCATCCTTTAAAGCACTTTCCGCATCGCGGCGAATTTTTTCCGCTTTTTCGGAAAGCTCCTTTGCGCGACTTTTTTCCTCTTCAAGCTCCAGGCGGCTTTTTGTGAGCATATCCACAACATCCTCAAAGCGCGTGTTTTCAGTGGAAACAAGCTCCCTTGCGCGTTCAATAACGCCGTCATTAATTCCGAGCCTTTGAGAAATCGCAAATGCATTTGAACGCCCGGGAACACCTATTAAAAGCCTGTAAGTAGGTCTTAAGGTATTAACATCAAATTCACACGAGCCGTTTTCAACGCGGTATGAGCTTAAGGCGTATTCCTTAAGTTCCGCATAGTGCGTTGTGGCGGCTGTTTTTGCACCTTGAGAAAAAAGCTGTTCGAGAATAGCCGTTGCAAGCGCCGCGCCCTCAACGGGGTCTGTGCCCGCGCCAAGCTCATCTATTAATACAAGCGACCTTTCATTTGCAACCTTTAAAACATTTACAATGTTTACCATATGCGACGAAAATGTCGAAAGCGACTGCTCAATGCTTTGCTCATCGCCTATATCGGCAAGAATGTTTTCAAATACGGAAACCCTGCTACCGTCCGAAGCGGGAATCATAAGACCGCACGCCGCCATTGCGGAAAGAAGTCCCACGGTTTTAATCGCAACGGTTTTACCGCCGGTATTCGGTCCCGTTATAACAAGCGTGTCAAAATCTATTCCGAGAGAAATATCCGTCGGAACAACCTCTTTATCATCAATCAGCGGATGGCGTGCCTTCTTCAGGTCAATCTTGCCCTCGTTGTTAATAAGCGGAACACTTGCCTTCATTTGGTAAGCAAGCTGCGCCTTGCAAAAAATAACATTAATTTCTATTGCACATTCATATGAAGCCTTAAGCTCATCCTTAAAGCTCCCGGCAATTCCGGAAAGCTCATAAAGAATTCGCTCTATCTCCTGCTGCTCCTTACCCTTTAAAACGCGAATTTCGTTATTCGCTTCAACAACAGCCGCCGGCTCAACAAAAACGGTTGAGCCTGTTGAGGAAGTATCGTGAACCATTCCGGGAACGCTTGTTCTGAATTCGCTTTTAACGGGAACCACATATCTGCCGTTTCTTTGAGTAATTATGGCATCCTGTAAATACGTTTTGTAATTTGCGGAGCGAACAACCTTTTCGAGCTTATCTCTTATACTGTTTTCGCAATTTTTTATTTTGCGACGTATTGATGAAAGCTCCGGTGAGGCATTGTCGCTCATCTCCTCCTCCGAAAGTATTGCCGAAAAAATACGTTCCTCCAAAAGCTTATTCGGCATAAGTGCGCCGAAATACATATCTATGGAAAGCTCATTATGACCGCTGTTTTTACGCCATTCGTAAAGAGCTCTTACACTTCTCGCGGTACTGCCTATATCAAGCAGCTCCTTCATTGAAAGCACGCCGCCGGATGCGGCTCTTGCAAGTGAATTATTTATGTTTATAAGTCCGCCGAAGGAGGGACCGCCAAAACGCGCCAAAAGAATATACGCCTCTTCGGTCTTTTTAATTTCCGCCAAGGCAAGCGATAAGCTCGTTTCGGGAAGAAGCGACAGCATTTTGTCGCGCGCATCGTCGTTACAGGCTCTTACGCTGAGCATTTGAAGAATTTTATCAAGCTCCAAGGCCTTTAAATGTCTGTTCATTTTTATACCTCACAAGACCCTCTTAAAGCAAAATCCGTTAAGTTAAAAGAAGGTGAAAAAAATCAAGAGTTTTAAATTTTCGCATCGTCTGCGAAAGAAGGTAATTTTCGCAAAGCCTTGACAAAAGCTCCTCGCTTTCGGGCGAAAGCGAAAACGAAAACACCTTTTCAAAATCGGAAAAAACTATATGTCGCATTGCCCTTACAACGGGAAGGGGCACACTCACGCTCTTCTCGGGCGGCACGCACTTATTGCAATAAAGCTTACCGCTTTTGGGGCAAAAAAGCATTTTTTCCGTTTCATATTCGCCGCATTCCTCACAAGCAACAAGATCGGGCATATATCCCGAGAGCGTCATTAATCGAAGCTCTGTCACAGCCTTAACAAAAAGCGGGCTTTTTTTGCCTGTTTTTAAAAAATAAAGCGAATTTAAAAAAAGTCGGAGAATCTCCCCCGACTCATAATCCTGCTCGCAAAATTCATACGCAAGCTCGCAAATATACTGCGCAAGCGTAATTTTTACAACATCGCTTCTAAGCTCGAAAAAAACCTCTTTTGCAACGGCATCCTCAACAGCATATGTATCCTTGGATTTTGTAAAGGTAAAGTCGGAATATGTAAGAAGCGCCGTCGCCGAAAGCTTTTTGCTTTTTGCCTTTTTTGCGCCCCTTGAAAAAGCACGAATAAGACCGTGCTCTGCCGTAAGAACGGTAATAAGCCTGTCAAACTCGCCAACAGTCTGTTCTTTTATCACTAAGCCCGCAGTGCTTATTTTCGTCAATCGGTTTCAACTCCGTTCTCGCGTTCATTTCAACGTATTCGCGATATTTCAGGTAGTCATCTACCCTGCCGTTTGCCGTAAACTTATCCCACAGCTCATTTTCTCCCATAAAAATCTCTCCGATAATAAGTTGTTTTTAATATCTTATTCCGAAGTGTATGTTTTATGTTTGTTAAAAAAAGGCACGTTAATCAAGCCCGAAGTTATGAATAAGACCCTCTCTGTTACGCCAACCTTCTTTAACCTTTACCCAACAGCGAAGATTAACCTTGCACATAAAAAAGTGTTCAAGCTCGTAGCGCGCATCTGTTGAAACAGCCTTAAGCATTGCGCCGCGCTTGCCGATAATAATACCCTTGTGGCTTTCACGCTCGCAATAAATTGTGGCTTCTATATCAAGAATTGTTTCACCGTCTTTTTCGCGCTCACTCATTTTTTCAATGGCAACAGCCGTTCCGTGCGGAATTTCGTCACTGAGCTTATAAAGAAGCTTTTCACGAATCATCTCGGCGGCTAAAACTCTTTCCGGCTGGTCGGTAAGAGTATCCTCCGGGAAGAAAAACTCCGACTCCTCGGAAAGCGCATTCAATTCACCTTTAAGCTCGTTCATACCGTCACCGGTAATTGCACTTACCGGCACAACCGCCGTAAAATCAAAAAGCTTTGAAAATTCAAGAATGCGCGACATAAGCTCTTCTTTTTTCTGAACGGTATCAATTTTATTTATGGCAAGAACAACGGGAATTTTTTCGGATTTAAGCTTTTTTAAAAGCTCAAGCTCGTTTTCACCGATTTTTCCCGTAGGCTCAACAACCAAAAGACAGCTGTCAACGCCTGAAATGCTGTCATCCACCGCTTTGACCATTTTTTCGCCGAGCTTTGTGCGCGGCTTGTGAAAGCCGGGCGTATCCGTAAACACAAGCTGAACGTCATTTTCTGTTAAAACGCCCATTATTTTTGTTCGAGTTGTTTGCGGCTTTGATGAAACAATCGCTATTTTTTGACCTAAAAGCCTATTTAAAATTGAAGATTTGCCAACATTGGGCTTGCCGACGATTGCAATAAACGCCGTTTTAGTGTTACTCATTACTTTTTATTATCCTTTTTTCTCATTTTAGCGGAATCAAATTTAAATATAAACAGCGTGCAAAGCACCACGCTTATTAAAAACAGCAAAAGGCAAACGGGATTTTCCGCATAATGCAAAAACAATAGCGAAAAAGCCTCCGGCTGCCACAAAATAACAATACCCACCGCAACGGCAAAAATTGCGAAAACAAGCACTGCGCCGGCAGCTGTATCCTTTGAAATTTTAATTGTACGGCGCGTTTCTTCGGTAATGCTGTCATCGCTTTTTTCTATTCCGGTATTAATAAGCTCGCCGCCGAGAACAAGCGCGCACGCAAGAAGCAGCACGGCAAACTCCGTTTTTGAAACAATAAAAAAATCGTAACGCAAAAGATAATAAAGCATATAAGCCATACACGAAAGGTGTATTCTGAAATTGCGTTCATGTGAAATCATCCAAAAAACGCCGCGAAAAGCATATACAAAGCTTTTAAAAAGGCTTATGTAATCGTTTTTCATATTATTCCTCGTCCATATAATAAGAGTCATTACGCTTAAGACCTATTTCGGTTAAAACGTGCTCCTCCTTTTCGCGCATACGAACCTCTTCAATTCCGCCATTCACGTGGTCGTAGCCCAAAAGATGAAGCATTGAATGAACCGTCAAAAAGCCTATTTCACGCTGAAGCGAATGACCGTACATCGCCGCCTGCCTTACGGCTGTTTCAACGGAAATTATAATATCTCCCAAAAGGCAAGCACCGTTTTCGGGATTCCTGTCATACTCTCCGTCTTCGCCCAACGGGAACGAAAGAACATCTGTGCTCCTGTCAACATTTCTGTATTGCTTGTTAAGCTCATGGATTTGTTCGTCATTAACAAAGGTAACGCTTATTTCCGCCGGCTCGGAAAACTCCTCGAAGGTAAGCACCGCATTACAGCAGCGCCTTACAAGAAGTCTTACGCCCGTGGGGATTTTAACTGTTTTTTGATTGTTGGAGATGATTACTTTAATTTTTTCTTTCATTTTTTCTCTTTGCCTCCTCGTATTTTTCATACGCCTTGATAATATCCTGAACAAGCTTATGCCGTACAACATCCTTTTCGCTGAAGCGTACAAGCTCAATCTGTTCAATGTTTTTCAAAATCCTCGTTACCTCCACAAGCCCTGATTTTTTACCGTCGGGAAGGTCAATTTGAGTAACGTCACCCGTTACAACGACCTTTGAATTAAAGCCCATACGCGTTAAAAACATTTTCATTTGCTCGGGCGTTGTGTTTTGCGCCTCATCAAGAATAATAAAGCTGTCATCAAGTGTCCTGCCGCGCATATACGCAAGCGGCGCAACCTCTATATTACCTCTTTCCTGATACTTTTGAAAATTCTCGGCACCGAGCATATCGAAAAGCGCGTCATAAAGCGGTCTGAGATACGGGTCAACCTTACTTTGAAGGTCGCCGGGTAAAAAGCCGAGCTTTTCGCCTGCCTCAACAGCAGGTCTCGTTAAAATAATGCGATTTACCTCTTTTGCCCTAAAGGCATTAACCGCCATGGCGACGGCAAGATATGTTTTACCCGTACCCGCAGGACCCACACCGAGCACAATTGTGTTATTTTTAATAGCCTCTATATACTTTTTTTGACCGAGTGTTTTCGGCTTAATCGGCTTGCCCTTGCTTGTAATGCACACACAGTCACCGGACATTGCGGAAAGCTTGTCCTCGTTGCCGTCATTAACGAGCGAAATAACGTACCGTACATTTTGCTCGTTGAGCACTTCGCCTCTATTAAGAAGCATAAGAAGCCCGTTTACCGCTTTTATGGCATTTGAAACATTTTCGGGTTCACCCGTAATTTTAATATCGGAGCCTCTGCTTATAACGTCAACCTTATACGCCTTTTCAATCAGCTTAATATTTTCGTCAAAGCTTCCGAAAAGACTTACTGCCTGCTCCATTCTGTCTACGTTTATTATTTGCTCAAACATATACCGTTATTATTTCATCTCTTTACGCATCTATATTCTCTCATTTACAGTATATCACAATTTTTGTAAATGTCTACTAATTTTTACAATTTTTTTTGTGAAAATGTCACTCTTTTAGTTCGGAGTCACGGTAAAAGACCTGTTCTTCGGCAATATCCTCCACGCAATCCGCCTCAAAAGAAACCGCAACACCCGAGGAATTTATATTTTTTGTCATTTCAAGCGACTTCACCTCACAGCCCTCAAGAAGCTCTCTTTTCGCTTCAACACATTCGGCAAGCGCTGCCAAAAACGCCTCCTCCTTTGTAAGCTCAATTGAAGTCTCGGAAAAATCCGCGCGCGACTCCCACAATATATATATCGGCAACGCTTCGCCTCCACCCCTTAGAGAGGCTTTGCCGATGCCGATTCCGCACTCACCGGGGATTTTAAAAAAGAGCGGAATTTCAACTCCGAAAAAGCCGAGCTTATATGCTGTTTTTTCTTTCTTGCAAAGTAAAGCCTCACTTTTATACGGACAAAGCACCTCTTTTTTGTTTTCTGTTTCGCAAACAACACTGCCGGAGGCTCTTACAATATTTTCGCTCAAATCCCTGTTTACGGTAATACCTGAAATTAAAATATCTCCTTTTTCAACATAATCACCCTCCTTAACGCGATTTGTTCCGCGATGACCGTTTATTAAAACAACACGTCCTCTCTTTGATGCAACAATATTAACCGGTACATTAAGATCTTTTGTTTCCGGTGATGCGGTAACCTCACGCACCTCCAACACAACACGTGTACCGTACATATTAAGGCTTGCCCATGAGAGCTCCGGATTATTATTTAAAAGCGACTTTGCAACCTCCTCGGTGTCGATTTTCCGTTTTCGCGCACCGACAAATACTCCTAAATCATCAAGAGATTTTGTCAAGCTTTGCAGCTTTACATCACTTGCACCCTCAATATTCACACTCCAAACACCGCCAGAGAAAAAGAGAATGAGCATAACTGCCGCAAAAGCGCCGAAAACTGCACCGATACGCGCTTTTTGGCTTCTTAAAAAAATATAGATACCGTGTTTTTTTATGATTTTCACGTGCATTCCCGATCCTCGCGCACACTTTTTTATTCGTTTGTAACCACTAAAATCTGTACAGGCATATACCTTTACACCATCATTTTTGACATCTGTAAGATTGATTCCCTCAAACGTACACAAATTAACAAACCTTTCCGCGAAGCCGCCCTCGGCATAAAACTCAACATACCCCAAAAGCCTTCTTAAAAGCTTAACCAACAACTAAAACGCCTCCGAAAATGCTAATCATCTGTAAATTCTACAGAAACAATATTGCCCTTAATATATGCAGACTCATATATGTATGAGCTTACCGTAAGCGCAACACCGCTTATTTTAACCTTTTTTTGCCCAAGGTCGAGCTTTATAAAGCTTTCACTGTAATCGCTCACACCTTTACATCCGTCTATAACCGCCTCGCTGTTTCCGTAAAGCTCAATAAAGCTTGACGAATACGTTTTAAGCTTAATATCTTTTATGCTTTTAATATCCATAGTGCCTCCGTATTATTTTTTGTTATAATCTTATGCGCCGCACACATAAAATATATTTGTGGGGTGATACATATGAAGAAAAGCCGATATTACTTAAAGTATTTACCGGAGCTTACCATCATAATTATCGCAGGGATAGGACTTATTACATATTCCGGCGAAGCCTCAAACGGCATACGAGAGGGACTTACACTTTTAGGTTCGACGGTTATTCCGTCTCTTTTTCCCTTTCTTGTTTTGTCGGCTTATTTAACCGAAAGCTCCGCCGCAGTCGTGTTTGGCAAAATATTAAAAAAACCCACCGAGGTTATTTTTAAAACAAGCGGCATTTCAAGCATTTCTCTTTTAATGGGCGCTGTAGGCGGTTATCCTTTGGGAGCAAAAACAACCGCATCGCTTTTTTCACACGGTCAGATAACCTCAAACGAGGCAGAGCGTCTTCTTTTGTGGTGCACATGCCCGGGACCTGCCTTTACCGTTACGGCTTTGGGCGCGGTTGTTTTAAAAAGCACAAAATCGGGAATTATCATTTATTCCTCGGCGCTTCTCTCGGCAATCACTATCGGCTTTTTTTGCAGATTTTTATCATCACCGGAAAAGCCGCGACAAATGCCCCTTGAGAGAGCGCACGCTTCCCTTTCCTCGGCTGTAAGCTCGGCATTAAGCTCTGTTCTCGGCATTTCCGCCTGGGTACTCACTTTTTCCTGCATCTCGGGAATTATTAACGCATTTTCCTTCGATGACGGTGTGAAAACCTTTTTAAAAATAACACTTGAGGTAACAACCGGCTGCACAACCTACGCAGGCTCTCTTCCTCTTCCGGTAACAGCCGCAGCGGTGGGCTTCGGCGGAATTGCCGTAATGTGTCAAATTCTCCCTTATTTAAAGGAATGCGGCGTGCTTTTAAGACGCTTCGCCGCAGCGCGTGTTTTAAATGCCGCGCTTTGCGCCTTTTACTGCTCCGGGCTTATTAAGCTTTTTCCGAGCACGCTTAACACCTCCGTAACTTACGAAACTCGCCTTGCGAGCATTTCACTTTCATACACAACCCCCGTATTTGCTGTTTTGATAATTATGTGCGCTCTTTTTGTTTTTCAGGTTGATAACAGAAAAAAAGTATGATAAAATGTACTCGGGTGATATTTATGGCACATAATTTTTTAAAAAAGGATATTGAACCGCAGTGTAAATATTGTGAATTCGGTACAATCACGGGCACAGAGTCTGTCCTTTGCAAAAAGGTCGGAGGGATAATGCAGCCATATTCAAAATGCCGTAAATTCAAATATGATCCACTCAAAAGGGAACCGCGGGTAAAAAGTCTTTCAACCGATTTTTCAAAAGAGGATTTTTCGATTTAGCAAAACGCTTTTGTGAGAAGTCACAAATTTCAGTTCGGAATGTGTATTAAATTTTAACGCGAATTTTGTCAATTTCACTTGAAAAGCTTTTAAAATATAGTATTATAGAAGTATAAAAATAATATATGGGGGTTTTATATCGTGGCAGATGCTTTCGGTGTACCTAACACAATTCCGGTAGGACCTTTGGGGATAATCGCACTTCCCGGGTGTGAGGAGCTTGCAAACAAAATCAACAATTATCTTACATCCTGGAGAGAAGAGCGCGAGAGTGAGCACAAAACGACTATTGCGTTTTACGGCTACCAGCGCAACACATATATTGTCGATGCCGACTTTAACCGTTTCGGCTCCGGCGAGGGAAAATGTGTAATTCATGAAACCGTCAGAGGCTACGATATTTACATTATCTGTGACTGCTTTAATCACGGCGTAACCTATAAAATGTACGGCAAAGAGTACCCTTACTCACCGGACGAGCACTTTGCCAACCTCAAAAGAGCCATTTCGGCTGTTGAAGGTAAAGCACATCGCATAAACGTTATTATGCCTATGCTTTACGAGGGCCGTCAGCACAAGCGTTCAAGCCGCGAATCACTTGACTGTGCACTTGCACTTCAGGAGCTTTGCCTTAATATGGGCGTTGAAAATATTATCACATTTGATGCACACGACCCCAGAGTTCAAAACGCAATTCCGCTTAAGGGCTTTGAAAATGTAGCACCCACTTACCAAATGATTAAGGCTCTTACAAAAAACTTTGGCGACCTTAAGATAGATAATGACCACCTTATGGTTATCTCCCCGGATGAAGGTGGTATGGGCAGATGCATTTACTACTCCTCTGTTCTCGGAATAGACCTCGGTATGTTTTACAAGCGCCGTGACTATTCGCGAATTGTTGACGGCAGAAACCCCATTCTCGCTCACGAGTTTTTAGGCGACAACGTTGAAGGTAAGGATTGTCTTATTATCGACGATATGATTTCATCGGGCGAATCCATGATTGAGGTTGCTTCAAAGCTCAAGGAGCTTAAGGCAAACAGAATTTTCGTTTGCACCTGCTTCGGTCTTTTCTGCAACGGTCTTGAGTCATTCGACAAGGCATATGAAAACGGCGTAATTAACGGAGTTTTTACAACAAACCTTGTTTACAGAACCCCGGAGCTTCTCGAGAGACCTTGGTATTTTGAGGTTGATATGAGTAAGTATTGCTCACTTATTATAGACACGTTAAACCACGACTGCTCTATAAGCTCCCTTCTTAATCCCGCAGACAAAATCAAGGCAAGACTCAAAAAATACAAAGAGGACCAGGCTCAGTCGGAGCTTTCGCTTTTCAACAACTAATGCGCTTCACGGGGTCTTTAAGACCCCGTGTTTTTTGTATTTGTTGAGATTATGTTTATTTCAATCAAATTCCACCCAAATTGCACAAATACTATTGACTTTTTATTTCAATTATAGTATTATTTTTATTGCAAATGAGAGGGCGCGTTATGAAAAAAAACACTTTAAAAAAAGCATTGCCTACGGCACTTGTTTTCACTTTAATTGCTGTGTTTTATCTTATCTGCCACTGCCCCTTTAAGTGGTTTTTCGGTATTCCCTGCCCCGGCTGCGGAATGCTTCGGGCGTGCCTGTCGCTTTTAAGGCTTGACTTTTCTACGGCTTTCGCTTACCACCCTCTTGTTTTTCTTATGATACCCGTCGGCGTTTACATTTTGTTAAGAGAGCTCGGCTTATTCTCATTCAAAAAGCGTACCGAAACGGTTTTTTTGTGCATATTCGCCGTTTTGTTCGGCTTTGTTTATTTAATTCGCCTTTTCGGCGACAGTCAAGTTGTCAAAATAGACTTTAATAGTTCTGTTTTACATAAAATAATCACTCTTATTTTGGAGGCAGTTTACAATGGTTAAAAAAAGAAGCTTTATTAAGTACATCCTTTTAAACATCATCACTTTTGGCATTTACGGTCTTTTCTTCTGGTATAAGTGGACAGAAGACCTCAACAGAGTTTGTGACGGTGACGATAAGGACAGTGCCAACTACCTTCTTGTTCTTTTACTTAACATTTTCAGTTTTTCTATCTATATGTGGGTATGGAACTACCAAATGGCAGAAAGACTTTATCAAGCGGCTCCCAAATACGGCAAAAAGCTTAAGCACGGCGGCTTGTTTGTGCTTATTTGGAGATTCTTCTTCCCGCTTGTAAGCAGCTACTACAAAATCAAATATCTCAATATTCTTTCCGCTTGCTATAATGCAGAGCTTGCTGAAAAAGCAGAAGCTCCCGCTCCCGTAGCTGCCGAATAATTTTTAAAAATAAGAGCCGTCCTCCAAAGGGGCGGCTTTTTTTAAATTTAGAACTTTTAACAAAGGAACTGTTATGAATTCATTGAAATTTAAAGATGGCAAATTTAAAATCATGGCTCTCGGTGACCTTCACGAGAAAATCTCGTGGGACACCAAAAATGACAGAAAACGCCTTGAAGATATGCACAACCTCATCGAAATGGGCATTAAAGCCTTTTCGCCCGATCTTATAGTGCTTCTCGGTGATACCTGTTCAAAAGAAGATAACAGCGAAGATTTCGGCAATTACAAAAATGCTCTGAAAGTGATTTTAAAACCGATTCTTAGCAGTAAAATCCCGTTTGCGTATGTTCTCGGCAACCACGAGCACGATAAAAAACAGGAAGAGAAAATCATTAAGGCCTACAGTGAAATAGAAACCTGCCTTGCATATAACGACGAAAATTCAAAAGATTTTTTAAGCTATAATCTTCTTGTAAAATCCTCAGACGGAGAAAGCGATATTTTAAACCTCTGGTTTATAGATTCAAATAATCTGCGCGACGGAGACTATGACTGGGTTCACGAGGAGCAAATCGAATGGTATGAGAAAAAAGCAGAAGATATTAAGACGGCACACGACGGCAAAACGCTTCCCGCAATACTCTTTCAGCACATACCCGTGGTTGAAGAATATGAGCTTTTAAGAGAGGCTAAGCCCCATGAAATACCCGTTGCCGTTAAGGGTTATAACACACGAAGCTCTAAATATTATGTATTAAAAGACGGCGTAAAAGGCTATCTCGGCGAAGGTCCGTGCACACCGGATTACAACCACGGTCAGTTTGAAAGCTGGAAAAAAGTCGGCGATGTTAAGGCAGCGTTTTTCGGCCATGACCATCTCAACGACTTTACGGGCGTTGTTGACGGCGTTACGCTCGGTCAAAACAAAACAAGCGGATTCTCAGCCTATACAGACGGTTGCCGTTCTGCAATAAGGATGATAACGGTAAACGAAAACGAACCCGAAATAATTAACACAAGGGTGTATCATTTTAAAGAACTCGGACTTGAGTGTCATTGCCTCGGTCCTATAGAAAAGCGCATAACCGACCGTCAAAGTATAAATATGCATAATACGGCAAAGGCTTTAGGCGTGACGGCAGGCATCATCTCTGCCGTAAAGCTTTTTAAAAAGATTATTAAATAAGGAGAATTACCAATGAATATAAAGAAAACCGCCGCACTTGCACTCGGGGCTACAGCCGGTGCTTTAATGGGGAAATCCGTCGCAGACAAAAAATTCTGCCCACGCTGTGCAATAAAAAAGCTAAGCTCATCGCTGTTTTTACACGCCCCCGAGGGCGAAGCATATGAAAACGCAACAGCAAAAACGCCGCCTATGGGCTGGAGCAGCTGGAACACCTTCAGAAATACAATAGACGAAAGCCTTATTAAAGAAACCGCCGATGCCTTAAAAAAGACAGGCCTTCTTGATGCCGGCTACAAATACGTAAACCTCGACGATTGCTGGCAAAGCTCGTTAAGAACAGAAACCGGCAAGCTTCAAGGCGATTTAACTCGCTTTCCCCGCGGAATTAAGCCGCTTATTGAGGATTTAAATGCCGAGGGCTTTAAGGTTGGTCTTTACACCTCAAACGGCACCCTCACCTGCGAGGATTTGCCCGCAAGCCTTTATAAAGAAGCCCTCGATGCCGACACCTTAGCCGAGTGGGGCGTTGAATATTTTAAATACGATTTTTGCCACAACGAAGCAATTCCATCTGTAGCACCTGGTATTTACAAAATCTCGCTCGGCATTCCCGGTGAAAATGATTTTCTCGAAATCGGAGCAAAGGAAGCTCACCTTTCCCGCGGCGCAAAGCTGTTAAATGACGACAGATACGAAAGCGGCTGTTATGTAGGCGCACTTTGCGCAAATAACGGCGAAGCAGCCTTCTCCGAAATAAGCATTCCCGAAAGCGGCGAATACAGCCTTACAATAGTCTTTAAAAAAGGCGGTTTGCAGAAAAAATTCCTTGTTGTCAACGTAAACGGCGAAAAGGAATACGACTGCCTTTTCCCCTCATCAAAGGGCTTTACGCCCGACGGTAGATTACAGGTTAAAATTCACTTGAAAAAGGGCAATAACACCCTCACCTTTTACAATCCCGTCGCCTCGCGCTTTGACTCCGCCGCAAGACAATATAAAAATATGGGTAAGGAGCTTAAGCGCGCAACGAAGGAATTCGCCGAGAAAAACGGCGTTCCCGAAAAGCCTATTTGCTATTCAATTTGTGAGTGGGGTCTTAACCGCCCGTGGAAGTGGGGCAAGGGCGCAGGCAACCTTTGGCGCACAACACTTGATATTAAGCCCTATTGGCTTTCCGTGCTCGGTATTTACGAATTCAATGTTCGCCTTTACAAATACGCTTCTCCCGGCGGTTGGAACGACCCGGATATGCTTGAAGTTGGTGTAGGCGAGCTTACGCTTGAAGAAAACAAAACTCACTTTTCCTTGTGGTGTATGATGGCGGCTCCTCTTATTCTCGGTAATGATGTGAGAAAATTCGTAAACCCCGACGGAACCGTTGATTTTGATAATAAGGTTCTTAAAATCCTAAAAAACAAGGCTCTTATAGACATTGACCAAGACGAATTGGGCAAGCAGGCAAAGCGCATTAAAACAGACGGCTTTACGGATATTTTGGCAAAGCCCTTAAAAAACAACGAGCTTGCAATTTGCTTTTTAAATAAAACGAGCACCCAAAAGCAGATGAGCGTAAATCTAAAGGAGCTTCATAACGACCCATATATTTCGCTGCCGATTACAGATTATTACGAGGTTTGCGAGGTTTGGGACAATGTTCTTCTTACCCTTAAAAACAGCGTTTCGGGAATTGTTCCGCCGCATGGCGTAAGAGTTTACCGAGTTAAAGCAAAATAATTTACAAACACAATTCAAGGAGGCAAAACAATGGATACTTCCATTTTAAAAGAACGTGCAAAAAATAACATCGGCAAAAAGCGCGGTGAAACAATCGTGGTGGCGCTTATAATAGCGTTTGTAACGGGCACTCTCTCCCTACCGACCGGGTCATCAAACTTTTCGTTTAATTACAATATAAACGGCGAACCGAGCATTCCGAATCCGTCAGACTTTGACACAATTTTTTCAGGCCTTGATTCACTTTTTCAGAGCTTCCTCCTGTTAGGCTTTGCCGTGGCGGCAATAATCGCACTTGCAAAAACCGTATTTCTCTCGCCTCTTACGGTAGGCGGCTTCCGCTACCTTCTCAAGCTTCGCAAGGATGAAAATACCGGCATAGGCGAGGTTATAGGCAATTTTAAAGATGGCAACTATCTTAACATAGTCCTTATTATGTTTTTGCAAAATCTCTATACCGCGCTTTGGTCATTGCTTTGCGTAATTCCCGGAATAATTAAAAAGCTTGAATACTCTATGATCCCCTTTATTCTTTCGGTACGCCCCGATATTGACCGCAAAGAGGCGTTCAGACTTTCAAGGGCGCTTACACACGGTCATAAGCTTGATCTTTTTTTACTTGACCTTTCATTTATCGGCTGGGAGTTTTTATCTGTATTCACCTGCGGAATACTTGCCATTGTATATGTAAATCCTTATATATTCGCTACAAATTCCGAAGCCTTTGCATATCTTCGTGAGGATGCAATAAAGCGCGGCGCAATTAGCCCGGAGGAGCTTCCCATATACGGTGGCAACTCTCCCGATTTTACAGATGACCCCTTCAGTGGCTTCGGCGGCTTCGACGGCTTCGGCGCACCTCAGGGTGGCTTTAATCAATCGGAAAACTCCGGCTTTTACCCCAACCAAAGCAGCGGTTTTAACGCTTCCGAGGGCACCCGTGATAACTCCTTTGAAAATAACAGCACCGCACAAAACCCAACCGCTTTTTACGAAAGCAGCGAAGAAACGACTCAACCTTCAAGCGATATTCCCACTGCTGAAGCCGAAATTATTGAAGCGGAAAATGAAAAAGAAATATTTGATGCAACAACAGACGGCTCTGTTAATACAGACAACTATTCGCAACAGCCTGAAAGCACAAACGAATAAGCTCGAACAATACACATAAAATGCACCCTCCATTTTGTAAATCAAAATCGGAGGGTGCGCTTATTTATATTATATTATCATCTCCGCAAATTCCTCCTCGGAAATAACCTTAATTCCAAGGTCGTTTGCCTTTTTCAGCTTACTGCCTGCCGCCTCACCCGCAAGCACAATGCTTGTTTTTTTGGAAACCGATGAAGATGTTTTGCCGCCGAGCTTTTCAATTAAATTACTCGCCTCTTCCCTTGTATAACGGGAAAGTGTACCTGTAAGAACAAAGGTCATACCGCTAAAACGTGTATCTATACTTTCCTCAAGGCTTGACATATTCACACCGCTGACAGCAAGCTCATCTATAAGCTCGCGCATTTCCGGAAGAGAAAGCGCCTCCGTAAGCGAGCTTGTCATTATTTCACCAAAGCCGTCAACAGCACCGATTTCCTCCGGCGCGGCATTTAAAAGGGCTTCCATAGAACCGAAATGTCTTGAAAGAAGCTTTGCCGCCTTTAAGCCTATGTGACGAATTCCGAGTGCGTAAATAACCTTGTAAAAATCGTTGCTTTTTGAATTTTCAATGGCATTTATAATATTCAAGGCACTTTTTTCGCCGAGCCTTTCAAGCGAGGCGAGGTCTACAGCATTAAGCCTGTATATATCCGAGGCTTTTTTCACAAATCCGCCTTCCGAAAGCTGCGTTAAAACAGCCTCACCCAAGCCCTCAATATCCATGGCATCACGCGAGCAAAAATGAATAAGCCTTCTCAAAAGCTGTGCCGGACAATCCGGATTAACACAGCGTATTGCTGCCTCATCCTCCTCGCGCACGGCAACACTTCCGCAAGCCGGGCACACACGCGGATAGGTGTATTCCGGATTTTTGCCGTTACTTTTTGAAACGGTTAAAACCTCCGGTATAATGTCGCCCGCTTTTCTTACAACTATTGTATCACCTATTGCAATGTGCTTTTCCTTAATAAAATCCTCATTATGAAGCGTTGCTCTTGAAACCGTTGTGCCCGCAAGCGTAATAGGCTCAAAAACGGCAGTTGCCGTTAAAACGCCCGTTCTTCCCACGCCTATTTCTATATCAAGAAGCTCTGTCTCCTTTTCCTCCGGCGGATATTTAAACGCGACAGCCCATTTGGGGAATTTCGCCGTACTGCCCAAAGCACGGCGCATTGAAAAGCTGTCCGTTTTAATAACGGCACCGTCAATATCAAACGGAAGGCTTCCGCGCCTTTCTCCAATACTCTCAATTACCTTAACAGCCTCGGTTATACTTTCACAAACGGTGTATTCGGGAATCACCGTAAACCCAAGCTCTTTAAGATAATCAAGCGACTGCTTATGAGAAAAAAGCTCCTTTCCACCCTCTTTTTGCTGAATATTAAAAATAAAAATATCAAGCGCTCTTGTTGCGGTAACCTTTGGGTCCTTTTGTCTTAACGAGCCGGAGGCGGCGTTACGCGGATTTTTAAACGGCTTTTCGTCGTTCAACTCCTGTGTGCGTCTCAGTTCTTCAAACGATGCATGGCTCATATAAACCTCGCCGCGCACCTCCAAAAACGGAACAGCCTCTTTAAGCTTTAAGGGCACACTTTTTATGGTTTTAACATTAGCCGTTACATCCTCACCGACGTTACCGTCACCGCGTGTAGAGGCTCTCACAAGAACACCGTCGCGGTACTCAAGCGAGCAAGAAAGTCCGTCTATTTTAGGCTCTACCGTAAACCGAGCCTCGGGAAAAACCGATTTAACGCGCCTTTCGAAATCGTAAAGCTCATCAAAGCCGAAGGCATCCTGAAGGCTTTCCATAGGCACCGTGTGCGTTACCTTTTCAAAAGTATTTTCACTTCTGCCGCCTACTCTGTGCGTAGGCGAATCGGCAACCAAAAGCGCGGGAAACTCCTCTTCAATTGAAGAAAGCTCTCGCATCATCATATCGTAATCATAATCGGAAACATCACTTTCGTTTCCGACATAATATTTTTCAATGCATTCATTTAAAACAGCCGTAAGCTCACGAGCTCTTTTTTCTGCCTGTTCAAAATTCATTTTTACACCCCCGTAAGGATTTTAACATTTTTTAAATTGAAATTGCTTATGTAATTTATTATAATATATTTAAAAAAATATTACAATGAGATTTATATGAAAAGCTTAAAGAAAATAACAAAAGACAAAACCAAACGCACATTTTCAATAACAACGGGAAGCCTTACGCTAAACCTTATTTACGCCCTTGCAAACCTTTTACTGGGACTTAAAGGCTCGTGGTGGCTTATCACGCTTGCGGCATATTATACAATTCTTACATTTATGCGCTTTTCGGCAGTGATTTATGAAATACGAAACAAAAAAAGCCCTAAAAGCGAAGCCTCTTTAAAAAATGCAATCGGCATTACGCTTTTAGTACTTTCTGTTGTTTTGGCAGGCACAACGATCCTTTCGGTTCACGAGAGCACCGGGAAGCTTTACCACGAAATTGCAATGCTTGCCGTTGCAACATATTCGTTTACAAAAATAACCTTGGCAATTGTAAACCTTTGCAAAATCGGAAAAGAAAAATCAGCCGCTTTAACCGTTATAAGGTACATTTCCTTTGCGGATGCCGCAGCCTCAATATATTCACTCCAACGCTCAATGCTTGTGACGTATAAAGGTATGAGCGACTCCGACATACTGATTTTCAACGGCGCAACAGGTGCTGCAGTCGCCGTTTTGGTATTTACACTCGGAATACTTCTAATTAAAAACCGCCGTCGGAATATTTTGCAATAATATTGTTTGCAACCTCGGATTTTTTCATCCCGAAATCCATTGAAGCCTTTTCTATGTAACGGTGCGCCTGCGCCTCGGTCATCCCCTCGTTTTCAAAAAGAAGCGCCTTTGCTTTATTTATAAGGCGAATATCGGCCATTTTCTTTTCAAGGCTCTCGCTCTTTTCTCGCAATGCTATATATCGCGAGCGTGAAGCCGCAAGCATACGCAAGGCTTCAAACACCGTTTGCTTTGTTGTCGGACGCGACAGTGTAAAAATGCCGTACTCCTCCGTTTTATAAGACACCTGCTCGTACAGCTCGGATTTTACAAAAATCATAATTCCACTGTCATATGCGGTAGCGGCATCAAGCGCAAACTGAATTCCGAACTCGTCGCAAAGCGGTGTATTTATAATAACAATATCGAACCTCTCTTCAATAAGCCTTCTTTTGGCATCACTTGCGGACTGCGCGACATTGACCGGAGAATACATTCTTTCCGGGAGAATACTGTTAAAATAATCAACGGCTTTTTGTCCCGAGGACACTATAAGCACGCTTTGCGTTCTTTTGTCGTCAAGCATATTAACATCTCCCTTCACTTTTTATAAATCAATAGACGATACAATCAAATAATATAGCTCTCCGGTAAAACCGATTTTACGAATTCGCTTTTACGAGCCTCCTCGAGCGCTTCCTCAAATGTATCCGGAAGCCGTTCAAGCTGTTTCAGCTCCTCTTTGTCGGCATTATAAAGATTAAAGCTTACCTCCTCCGGAAGTGGCATATTTTTTTCTATACCCTCAAGTGCCGCATAAATCAAAAGTGCGTAAGCAATATACGGATTTGCGGTAGGGTCGGAAGAGCGTATTTCCATTCGCTTGTTACCGTTTTGAACGGGTATTCTGATTAACTGCGACTTATTTTCATTAGACCATGTAATATACCGCGGAGCGGTCATTTCACCGAGTCTTGAATACGAATCAACACTTGGATTTAAAAAAGCCGTTATTTCTCTTATACGGTTCATAATTCCCGCCACAATGTTTTCACAATAATCCTTTTCATCCTCGGAGGAGGCGGAAATATTTATGTGAAGACCGCTTCCGCTTTCATTTGGAAGCGGCTTTGGAGAAAACGAGGCATAAAGTCCGTTTCTCATGGCAATTGTTTTAACAACACTTTTAAAGGTTACGGCATCCTCGGCGGCACGCAACGCCTCGCTGTATTTAAAGTCTATCTCGTGTTGACTCGGTCCCTTTTCGTGATGAGAGCTTTCCGGAGTTATACCCATATCAAGAAGCGTAAGGCAAATTTCACGCCTTACCGTTTCGCCTCTGTCATAGGGGGCTATGTCCATATAACCGGCGTTGTCAAACGGAATTTTTGTCGGCTCGCCCATTTCATCTGTTTTAAAAAGATAAAATTCAAATTCCGCACCGAAATAAAATTTGAGTCCGCGCTTTGCGGCGGCCTTTATGGCATTTTTCAAAATGTATCTGCCGTCACGCTCAAAGGGCGTTTTATCATAATACGTAATGTCACAAAACATTCGCGCAACTCTTCCGTGCTGCGGACGCCACGGCAAAATAGAAAGTGTGGACGGGTCCGGGTGCAAAAACAAATCCTCCTTACACTCCGAATCAAAGCCCTTTATTGCGGAGGCATTAAACGAAATCCCTGCAGAAAAGGCGCGTTCAAGCTCCGACGGCATTATGGAAATATTTTTTTGTCTTCCCGAAACATCGCAAAATGCAAGCCTTATAAATTTTACATCCTCTTCCTCAACAAAGCTCAGAACATCCTTGTAAGAATACATCGTCATTCCTCCAAACCGCAAAAGCATTAACACTTTTTTTGATGCGGCATATTATAAAATATAATAAATTTTAATCCGTCATATATTTTTTGTCAAGTAAAAAACGATTATTTTCATATTT
>CAYQPJ010000023.1:0-28407 GCA_964419515.1 uncultured Eubacteriales bacterium | reverse complement strand
TGCGCGCACTGTTTTGCATTTGCGCGCCGTGCGCACCGCCGCGTATTACAAGAACATCATCATTTCCGTATTTTCGCTGCTGTATTCAATCTGCTTCGAAAGGTATTTTGTATTATTAATCGCATCGCGCTCCGTAAAGCCCTCGGTTTTCAAAAAGGTGAAGCCGTCAAGCATCATTTGAAGGCGCAAATAGTCAATGCAAAAAACCGTTCTTGCCGTAAATTCGCCGTCATAAACGGCAGGGAAAATGTGGCGATAAAGAAGATATGAAAAAATTCTTTTATATTGTACCGCTCTTTCGGGATAAAGCTCGATAAGCTTTTTTACAGCCGGCATAAGCTCCGGCTCTTTTTTTCGCATTTCGGCAATAAGCGGCAGCCAATTTTCATCAATCGGCTCCGTGTCCTCTGCCATACTCAAAAGAATATCCTCCTCACAAAGCCCGCCGTCAAAATACGGCTCTCTTAAAAACAGCTCCTTTTCCGCCTTTTGCGATATTTCAAGGCATTTATAAAAGACCTCGAAAATATCGTTTTTCTCATTATAAAGCTCATCAAAAAGCCTTGCGCGCATATTAAGCGCACAAAATGCGCGTTCATCCTCAAACGAGTCGTACCACTCGCTCTCATCCGTAAGCGGCTTTGAAATTTCATAAGGCAAAATCCCCTCACTTTTAAAAAGAAGCCTCACCGCCTCTTCACAGCAAAGACCAAAGCCGCACTCGCAAATATCACCAAGCTCGTTATAAAACCTCGGGTGCTCACGGCAAATATCGCAAAGCATAGGCTCGCCCGCTTTTTTCTGAATTACGCAAAGGTTGTTTTCATCCAAAAAGGCGCAACGCTCACCCTCGGTCATTTTAAAGCAATAGGAGCCATCCTCCGAAACGGTTATATTCTCAAAAAGCAGTTTTCCGAGCTCGCCCTCAACCTGCTTATATTTTTTCAATGTAGCCGGGTCAATATCCACCTCCCAGCCTATACAGCAGTTGTCCGTACACCTCCGTGCGGTACATTTAAAGTCTTTATATGCCTTCGGCGTTATTATCATTTTTCTCACTCCCCCGTATCGGCGCGGCGCTTTTAACAAATATTTTTCCGTCGTCAAGCGAAAATTTAACATCATATCCGCAAAACGTAATTCCGTATTCTCTGCCGCCGTCGCCCTTATATTGCGGTGTCGGGTCAAGGCTTAAAAGCTCTTCAAGCTCAAAAAGCTTATCACTTGAAAGCACGGCACTCACCTCATTTGAAAACAAAACCTCTCTGCGGTCGTTTTTATGCTCCTCGGCAAAGCCGCCCCTTGCATCTTCCTTTATGTCGGCATACGGCAAATAGGGCTTAATGTCATAAATAGGTGTGCCGCTTTTAATATCCGCCCCGAGAACCTCCAAATAAAGCCCGTTTTCCTCATTTTCCTTAACAGCCGCAAGCTCAACGCACGTAAGCCCCAAAAAATTGGGTCTGAACGGCGAGCGCGTGGCAAATACGCCGACACGCTTGTTGCCGCCGAGCTTTGGCGGACGAACCGTCGGCGAAGGCTCCTTTCCGAAATTGTCGGAAAAGCCCCAAATGAGCCACAAATGGGAATATTGCTCTATTCCCCTAAGCGCGTTTTTATCGCGAAAACGCGGTGTAAAAACAAGCTCGGAACGAATGCTTTTTGCAAGACCTCCCTGGCGCGGAATTCCGAAGCTGTCGGTAAAATCATTGTAAATGTAAGCTATAGGCGTAATATTCAACTCATACTTGTTCATAAATTTAATTTCGGCTGTTACGAACCCGCAACAGCCGCTTTCTTTTTAAAAATTAAAGTTTGATTTTTTCGTTTGCGCTTTTCATAACCTCGGGAGTTACCTTTAAAACCTCGCGGTCATACGAAAGAAGCCCGTTTACCTCATCCTCAACGTCGCTTACCTCTGTATAAATCGCCGCGGAAAGTCCGCGTGCAACAGCCGGTGCAAGACGCTTTTCATAAAGCTTTTTAATGGCGTTGTCAAAGGACTCACGGGTCTTGTAAATTCTGTAACCGAAAAGCTTGTCAAGGTTAAAAGCATGTCCCTCGGGGCGCATTGAATAACCGCCGAACTCCGTAAGGCCTATGGGACGGTCGTCGTTTTTACTGTATTTCGGGAACCAAAACGGCGTAAAGTAAATATGAAAGCTGTTCACATCGCCTGCACCGTGGTCTACCCAGCCGCTTGCATGGTCAACAAGCCTTGTGGAGTCCTTTTCTTTAAAGAACTCACAAGCCTTAACGCTGTCAAACTGACCCCAGCCCTCGTTAAATGGAACCCACATGGCAAGCGAGGTAACGTTGTAAAGGTGTTCTATAAGCTCCTCGGCATCCTTGTAATATTCCTTTCTGCCGTCCTCGTTGCGGCGCGAATAAAAGCCGTAATGCGCCTTACCGTCGCTTATATGACCGATTTTTTTGTTAGCCGTAAGAAGCCCGAAAAACGGCGCAACACCTATGGCGAGCATATTGTATTCATTACCGCCGTTAATCATATCCTGCCAAACAATCATACCGAGTCTGTCACAGTGGTAATACCAGCGAAGCGGCTCTGTTTTAATGTGCTTTCTGAGCGTATTGAAGCCCAGCTCCTTCATTGTTTTTATATCGTAAATAAGCGCTTCATCCGAGGGTGCGGTATACATTCCGTCGCTCCAATAGCCCTGATCCAAAAGACCGTTGAAAAAGTACGGCTTATTATTGAGCATAAAGCGCGGTACTCCGTTTTCATCAAGACCTCGGCTGAACTTTCTCATACCGAAATAGCTTTCTATTATGTCATCGCCGGCGGCGATTTTAAGGTCATAAAGCTTAGGCTCCTCGGGAGACCAGGGCGTATAATCGGAAAGCTGTAAAACGCCCGTCCCGTCGATTATTTTTGCGGCGGCTATGATTTTTTCACCGTCAAGTGCAATTGCGGCGCATTCGTGAATTTCCTTGTCGCTGAAATTAAGAGATACGGTAAGCGTGCCGCTGTCAATATCGGGCGTAAGCCTTATTGACTTTACGTAATCCTCCGGAACCTCTTCAAGCCACACCGTTTGCCAAATACCCGACTGCGGCGTATACCAAATTTGACCCCTTTTAAAGGTCTGCTTGCCGCGCGCACCCACACCCGTATTTGAAGGGTCCTTGCACGAAACTCTGAGGTCATTTATTCCGTCGAGCACCGTTGCGGTAACATCAAACGAAAACGGAAGATAGCCGCCCCGATGAGAGCCTATTTCTCTGCCGTTTAGGGTCACTGTACACTCATAATCAACCGCGCCGAAATGAAGAAGCACGCGCCTGTTTGTCTTTTTAAAATCAAACGTCCTGCGGTAATAAAGAATATCCGTAGGCAAAACCGTCTTTTCTACGCCGCTTAAAATCGTTTCGGGGCTGAAGGGCACTGTAATTTCGCCCTGATAGCCGCTGAATTTTTTGTTTTCATCGTAAATTGCGTATTCCCAAGTACCGTTTAAATTTATAAAGCTGTCACGCCTAAGCTGCGGTCTCGGGTAATCGTTAAGGGGCGCGTTTTTGTTAAGCTCTTTTCCCCAACGGGTCATAAGTCTTTCCATAAATATTCTTCTCCTGATTTTTCGGAAATATTTTTATTTGCCTACACAAAAGCTTTTAAAAACCTCGTTTACAACCGTGTCGGAAGCCTTTTCTCCGGTTAGGCTGTTAAGGCAGTCTATAGCATTGTCAACACACACATTTACCGCATCCTGCGTTACGCCGAGGCTCAACGCTTCAAGCGCATCACTTAAAGAGTCTATGGCGTTTTTTGTACAAATTCGCTGGCGCTCCGTTGTAATCATAGGCGCGGTAGGATCAAAGCCCTCGGTGCCCATTACTTTTTCAACGGCGCATTTAAGTAAATCGAGTCCCTCTCCCGTTTTTGCGGAAATTTCCACAACCGTATCGGCGTATTTTTTCACATCGTCGGTATTAAGCACACGTTTTTCGTCGCATTTGTTAATTACGGCAATAAGTCTGTTCTTTTTCGCACCCGAAAGAAGCTCCTTTTCGTCAAGGTTCAGCTCCCTTCCCGCATCTAAAACACAAAGCACAAGCCCTGCTCTGTTTACTCTTTCACGTGCAAGCTCAACGCCTATTTTTTCTATTTCGTCTTCGGTGTCACTTCTTATTCCCGCCGTATCCGCAAGGCGAAGCGTAACATTGCCCACACGCACGGTTTCCTCCAAAACATCTCGCGTTGTTCCGGCTACCGAGGTTACAATTGCCCTTTGCCTTCCCGAGAGCGCATTCAAAAGTGTCGATTTTCCGGCATTTGGGCGACCTGCAATTACGGTATCCACGCCCTCGATAACGGCTCTTCCCGAGTCAAAGCGCGCTAAAAGCCGAGAAAGCCTGTTTTTTGTATCTGTAAGTATTTTTTTAAGTTCATCTTCTTCAAGCTCCGGAATTTCCTCATCGGGGTAATCTACCCACGCCGCAAAAAACGCGGCTGTTCTTGCAAGAGTATCACGACACTCGGTTATTTCTCTGCTCAATGAGCCTTCAAGCGCGTTAAGTGAGGCAGCTCGCGCATCCTCGCCCTGCGAGCCTATAAGCGACATAACAGCCTCTGCGCCGGCAAGGTCAAGCTTTCCGTTTAAAAACGCTCTTTTTGTAAATTCGCCCGCCTCTGCCGGGAGTGCCCCATGAGAAAGCACTGCTCTCAACACTCTTTGAAGCACAAAAAGTCCGCCGTGACAGCTAAGCTCCACAACATCCTCGCCCGTATAGCTTTTCGGTGCTCTGAACAAAAGCGCAACAGCCTCGTCTATAACAACTTCACCGTCTACAATATGACCGAAAAGCGCGGTATAGCCGCTTTTTTCACATATTTTTTTACCGGATACGCTTTTAAAAACGCTGTCGGCAACAGCTATGGCATTCTCACCGGAAATTCTTATAACACCGATTCCCGACGGCGCCGAAGAGGAGGTTGCAACAGCTGCAACAGTTGACATAAAAACACCGCCTTAAATTTACTTTCTGCCCGTAGAACCGAAACCGCCCTCACCACGCTCTGTTTCACTAAGCTCCAAAGCCTCAAAAACAGGCATTGTGCTTACGGGTAAAATTACAAGCTGTGCAACTCTGTCGCCCGGCTCTATTGTATAGCTTTCTTCAAAATGATTAACAAGCCCGATTATAATTTCTCCGCGGTAGTCGCTGTCTATAACGCCCACTGCATTTACGGGCGCTATTCCGTGCTTACGGGCAAGGCCGCTTCTTGCAAAAACAAACGCACCGTAATTCTCTCCGGGAAGCTCAATTGCTATTCCCGACGGAATTTGCACACACTTATGCGGTTCCACCGTAACAGGCTCGCTTATAGCGGCGTAAAGGTCCATTCCGGCGCTGCCCGTTGTTGCGCGCGTAGGCACAACGGCATTTTCGCGAACCCTTTTAACATAAAGCCTTTCCATATATATCAGCTCCAAAGCATACCCGTTCCCGAGTCGCCGTTTTCCGCTTTTTTTGCGGCATTCGCCTTATCAAGCTCGCGTTTATAAAAATCGCGCTCGCTTTTTGCCTTTGCGGCATCCTCAAGATACTCCTTAAGCTGTGCGCGAAGATTGTCCGACGAAGAGCCGTTTTTACCGGCAAGGTCGGCATACTCAAGTGCCACAAGAACAGCCGCCTGAGTTGTGGAAAGTCTGCCGTTTTTGAGAATTGCCGACATTTTCAAATCAATATCATGTGCAAGGCCCTCCATGTACTTAGGGTCCTCCTCCGTTATTATCGGATAGTCCTCGCCGGCTATTTTAAGCCTAAGTGTACGCTTTTCCATATATCTCACCCTTTTATTCACAAAATATTCTACTGTAAATTATACATTGTTTTTTTAATTTTCGCAACTACTATATATTGTAAAAATTCATTGAATGTACACAATTTAGCAGTTGATATTTGCTTTAAGCATGATATAATTTAATTATAATTTGAGAGAAGGTGCTATTGTGGCTTTTTCCGAAAGCAATAACGAAAATTATAATGTAAATAATCCCGACACAAACGCATACACCGCGCCCAACGGCTCCGGTAGAGATGAGCGCTTTTCCGGCAACAACGCCGGCACAAGTCCCTCACAAATTTACAACAACACAAGCGCAGGCAATTCTCAGCCGCAATACCATTACGGAAGACCCATTCCCATGATGGACAACCGCTATTTTTACGAGCAGCAGCAGCGTATGTCAAGACGGCGCGATTTGAAAAAACAAATTCGCCGCGCGGCAATGTACCCTGCGGTAAGCCTTATGTTTTTCCTTGCAGCCGGCGTCGTTTTCAGCGCAGTGCTTGCGCTGTCGCCGATTTATAACCAATATTTTTCAAACTCTGCGGTATTTTCCTGTGTAAGCATTTTTTACTCCGTTTTTGCCGTTGCATTGCCGTTTTTCTTGGGGTGGCTTATTTTCCGCGATAAAAAAACATTTTCCGACATTCCCCTGGGGCGTTCGCGTCTCGGTGCGGGAAAAACGGCACTGATAATTTTCGCCTGCTTCGGCGGCTGTCTTATAGCAAACTACATCGTAAATATTTTTACAGTTTTATTTGAGGCGTTCGGCTTTAACATTTCAACCGCAACGGGTCCCGACCCAACAAATATCCGCGAGCTTATTTTGTCGTTTATTGCAACGGCAATTGTACCGCCTCTTGCAGAAGAGCTTATTATGCGCGGATTTACCTTGGGACGATTTAAAAAATACGGTAACGCCTTTGCAATTCTCGCCTCGGCCTATATTTTCGCAATATTCCACGGCACCCCTCAGCAAATACCGTTTGCGTTTATTTGCGGCTTGTTTTTGGGCTATGCCGCATGCGCTACAGGCTCTTTGTGGACAAGCATTATTATCCACGCGCTTGTTAACGGCTTTTCGTGTGCGTATACGGCAACGGAAATGTTCTTCGGCACCGAGGCTGCAGAAAGCATTACGGGACTTGCCATGGCGGTAATTATTCTCGTCGGAATTATTTGCGCGGTAATTTACCTTGTACTTTACAAAAAGAACAATACCACCCTTAAAAACACTTTGTGCAGTGAGCTTTCCGTTTGGGAAAAGCTAAAAAGCTTTTTGTCAAACCCGCTTATAATAGCGGCAACGGTGATTTTTATTATCGAAGCTCTTTTGCAAATCGAAATAGCTCCGTAATATGAATAGAGAAGAACTCATGTGTGAGGCTCTTCGCCTCGCAAAGCTTTCATATAAAGAGGGCGAGGTGCCCATAGGCGCCGTTGTGTCGCTTAACGGCGAAATTGTGGGCACAGGAAGAAATCGCCGCGAAACCGAAAAAAACGCACTGTGCCATGCGGAAATAGAAGCGATAAACGCCGCCTGTAAAAAACTTTCCGGCTGGCGGCTTTTCGAGTGCGAAATGCTTGTAACGCTTGAGCCCTGCCCAATGTGCGCGGGAGCTATCATCAATTCACGCATAAAAAAAGTAACCTTCGGCGCATACGACCTGAAAAACGGCGCATGCGGCTCGGTTACGAATCTTTTTGAAATGAGCTTTAACCACAAGCCCGAGCTTGAAGGCGGTTTTATGGAAAAAGAATCGGCAAGCCTTCTCTCCTCGTTTTTTGAGGAGCTTAGAATAAAAAAAGCCGCCGAAAAGGCGAAAGGAGTTATTCCCGAATGGAAAAAATCGAAAGCTTTAAAATAGACCATACAAAGCTCTTAAAAGGTATGTATATTTCAAGAACAGACGGCGATGTTGTTACGTACGACATAAGAATGCGCCGCCCGAACCTTGAGCCCGTTATGGAAAACGGCGCTATGCATACAATTGAGCATCTTTTTGCAACCTTTGTAAGAAATTCCGAATATAAAAACAATATTATATATTTCGGCCCGATGGGCTGCCGTACCGGCTTTTACTTTTTAACAACCGGCATTTCTCACGCAACCGCCTTGGAGCTTGCAAAAAGAGCCTTTGACTTTATAAGCGGCTACGAGGGCGAAATCCCGGGAGTATCGCCCGTGGAATGCGGCAACTATCGCGACCACGACCTCAAAAAAGCCAAGGAAGAGGCTCTTTCTCAGGCAAAGGTTCTTGCACCTTTAACGGAAAGTGATATGTACTATAAAGCATAGCCGAACAGATACATTTTACTCACACTGTGTCGCTTTGCAATCGGTGCTGCAATATTTCCGATTTCATCTACAGTGTAAATCCTTTCCTTCGCAAGACATCGCCTCCTATTTTCCGTATATCATACTTTATAAATCCTTCAAGCCTGTTCGCTTTCGCCTGTTTTGTAATTGATTTTTATCCCCGGCTGAACGTTATAGCAAAAAGCATTAAAGCAAACAGACTCTCCGTTATCCTCAACGGAAAAGCCCTCCATCAATACGCCGCTCGCAACAAGCGAGTAGCCGTCAAAAACGGGTGTCACGCGATACATCACGTGATTGCCCGTTTCTTTTACATAGTCGGCTACCATATTTTCAAACGGAAGCATTCCCTCTATGTTTAAATATCTTGTTCCCGTAATAAGGTTTTTCTCATTGGCATTTTCGCCCGTAAGCTGAAAGCCTATCAGGTGACAGCGGTTATAAAGATATTTCCCTTCTACAATATCGTATTTCACGGTGTGCCAGCCCGTAGGCTTAATTTGACCTATGCTTTCGCGATCCTCCTTCGGCATAATGTCCGTTCCGACACTTGCAACAGCCGTGCCACACCTCCCGAGAGAATCAAGCGGAGAATAATATTCATACGAAACGCCGCTAAGCTCATCGCTTTTAAAAAACGGTCGGTTATTGTTTATAACGGCATACGGCTTGCCGGAATATTCCGGAACAAGAGAAAGCCCGAAGCCTTCGAAGCTTTGCTTTGAAGCTTCACTCTCAAAGGTACTCGAGGTGCCGTTTTCGGTGCCGACGGGGTAGTCGTCAGGCAAGGTCACGGGCGTATCAAAGAAAAATATAAAAATCGACAGCACCGCTGCCGTAATCAAAGCGGCTAAGGAAATTGCGCGCTTTTTCTTCATTTTACCCAAGCCTCCCTCGTGATTTTTTTATGCGAAAAACCCGCAAAATCACGCGACTCCTTAAGAGAAAAGCCCTCATTCTCGGGGCTTACGGAAAACAAAATGTCATAAGGATAGCTTCTGTTCCAGCGGTAAATAACAAGCTCCGAAATTTTTCCGAGAAACGGCGCAATATCCTCATTTTCAATAAAGCAGCTGCCGTTTTCGGGGCAGCTTAAAAGAGCCTCGCTTACGGTAACTGTATTTTCGCACCCATCAAAAAGAGCCTTTGAAAAATCGCTTATGTAAAGCGGTGCACCTGCACAGCTTAAAACGTCGTCAATTACGTATTTATCGCGGCTTTGCCTTCTGTTGTTAAAAAGCATTCCGCCGTTATCGTCAATACAAAGAAAAACCTTCAAAAAATTGCCTCCCTTAATTGATTGCATTGTACTTCATAATATAGTATACTACCATATTATAAACAGATTTTCAACCAAGGGAGTAAAAAATGATTTTAAAAAGAGTTGGCATTGACACTGCCGAAAGCATTTACGAAAAAATGGAGCTTGCCTTCCCGTATGAAGAACGCCGCGACAAAAATGAGCATATTGAGTGCTTTGACGAAAAAGAGTTTGAAGCATATATGCTTGAAGAAAACGGCGAGACCGTGGGCTTTATTGATTTGTGGAGCTTTTCGGACTTTATCTTTCTGGAGCATTTTGCGGTTGACCCCAAAAAGCGCTGCGGCGGCTACGGCTCAAAGGCTCTTTCGGAGCTTAAAAAGCTCGCCGGAGCAAGAAAAATAATCCTTGAGGCAGAAGAGCCGAACAGCGATTTTGCGGCACGAAGAATAGCCTTTTACGAACGAAACGGCTTTGTCACAAACCCTTACCCGTATGAGCAGCCCTCCTTCCATAAGGAGCAGCCCGTTCCGCTTTTAGTCCTCAGCCACCCAAAACCCCTAACACCGGACGAATTCAATTCCTTCAAGACCAATCTTTACCGAACGGCGTATAAAAAATATATATAATCCAAGCGGTTTGTCCGTTCAAAACCATATGCAGTTCGACTCTAAGAATTCGAACCCGATTTGTTTTGGATAAATGAATCGACTGCTATCAAACAAAGGCTGTAAAAAACTCGCGTTTTTTACAGCCTCTGTCATTTTATTATGTTATTTTAATCAATCCTCGTTTTCGAGCTTGACCTGTTCGATTATTTCGTCCGGAACAGCCTCGCCGTGCTTAACAACGAGAAGGCAAAGAACGGATATTACGAACATTATCGGTGAATAGTAGAACAGCGACATATACGTACCGCTTACCATTCTTATTGCGCCGTAAAGTATGGGCGAAGCGATTTGTGCGGAGAAGGTTGCGGTGTAGTAGTAGCCCGTGAAGGTACCCACCTTATCAACACCGCCTATTTCAAGCACAAGCGGAAGGGTGTTTACTGTAATAAACATATTAGCCGCGCCGCCGAGAATAAGAACGGGGTAAATAAGAATACTTAAAATCTTTGTAATATCGGCAACGGAATCGGAAAGCGACTTAAGCGCATCACCGAAGGTGCTGATTTCCGTAAGACCGAGCGTTTCGTTTGAAATTTTAACAACGCTTTCTTCAATGCCCTGATGTGTATTTAAAAGCTGTGCTTCAAAGTCGGCATATTTTGCGGAAAGCTCTGCCGAGGCAGTGCCCTTATCGGCATCTATTCTGTAGCTTATGTACTCATCAATTGAAAGAACTTCGCTTTCAAGAAGCTCGCGGTCGGCATCCTTGGCCTCTGCCGAGAGCGCGGAGTTATAATTGTTGATTTCGTCATTAACTGCGATATACGCGTTATTAACGGTAACATAATTGCTTATGGACATATCCTTGGCACCGAGCATGCCTACGAAAATAGCAAAGAAAATCACAAAAGCGGAAAGAAAAATCGCAAGACCGGCGATTATTGTTTTCTTTCTGCCGAATTTTTTGCCCATTTTACCTGCGGGAAGTGCCGAAATACCGGCTACAACGGCAAAAATAAGCATAATAATCGTTGCCTCGGAGGTTATCATATGAAGAATTTCCTGAGCGAAAAGCGAGAAGAATGTTGTAATTGCGTTAGTTCCGCAGAAAAGGAAGAAGAGGCAACCGAGCATAAATATAAGGCTCTTTCTTTCGCCCTTTGAGAGCTTAACGGCTTTTCTTGCTTCTTTTTCACGCTTCTTTTCTTCTTTTTCGGCGGCCTTTTTTGCTTTGGCGTCGGCGTACATATTAGCCTCGCCCTTGAGCTTAATGCTTGTGTCCTCCTCTTTAACAAAGAAAAGAAGAACAAGCATACCGATAATCATAATTACCGAGCCGATTCCGAAAACATAAGGGAAGGAAAGAGTTTCGTCGGCTGTGATTTGAGCCTTTGTAACGCCCGAGAATATTGTGCAAAGAGCAATACCGAGCGTACCGGCTACCATTCCCACGGCACTGCCGAGACCGCCCATAAGGTTAATAACCGCATTACCCTCGGAGCGAAGCGACGGAGGCGTTAAGTCCGGCATAAGCGCAACAACGGGTGCACGCCACAGCGACATTACGAATACGAACAAAATAATGAACAGCATTGTAAGCGGAAGGCTGTGGGTTGATAAAAAGGACACGGGTATTAAGAAGAAGAGAACTGCCGAAATGGGCGCGCCTACAACTATAAACGGGCGGCGCTTGCCGAGCTTTGAGTGGCAATTATCGGAAAGCTTACCGAAGGTAGGCTGGAAGATAACACCGAAGATGTTATCAAAGGTCATTATAATACCTATAAACAGCGGTACAAGCGTAAAGCCGCCACCTACAAGAGCTACCTCCTCACCCTGAGCCTCGGCAAATTTTGCGAGAATCGGGAGCTTTTCAACAAGAGCGTTACTCCATGCGCTTATTGTGGCACTGTTTGAAAGAAGGTGGTTGAGAATTTTTGTTATGTATGGGTCGTAAATCGCCCAAGCTATTGATGTAGCGAGAAATCCGAAGCCCGTGAGCACGGTCTTTTTATAATTAAGCTTCGGTCCTCCCGTTTCTGTTTTTTTACCCAAAATAAATCTCCTCCGATTGAGTAGAAAATAGGCAATGCATTCGATAAAGTCCAAACGCATTTCCGTATACATTTTAACACATTTTTTCGTAAAAGTAAATCAAACAAAGAAAAACAAGCCGCCGCTTTGTATTTTTGTAAGGTTACACAAAGCGGCAGCTTTTAATTTGTACAAATTACTTATAAAAATTGTCAGTTTTTGCTGCTTCTGTAGCTTTCTGCCTCCCAATTTACAATAAAATCGGTAAGCTCGTCGCTCATATGGCGCGGTCCGCCGAAGCTTTTTGAATAGGCTTGAATTTTAAGCGCATCGCAAAACAGCATAGAGGCTGTTCCGGCGCCCTTCGCGGAGCTGTCCACGGCAAAATATCCGCAATCCTTTATTAAAAGAATTTTCGGTAAAAAGCCGTTTTCGTTAAGATATTTTTCTACGCCGCTTTCAATTTCGCTCGCGCTTTCACAATAAAGCACATACGGCCTGCAATAAACAATATGGTCGGGTGTAAACGGCTTTATTACGGCATCTGCCGCCTCGTGAGAGCTTGAAAGTGCAAGACTTTCGGCGTTAGGCTCCGAAACAATAATAAATTCACCGTGTTTTTTGAACACGTCACGGATTGTGTCAAAAGCCTCCCTCGTTTCGTCAAGTAAAAACTCGCCTGTTTCAAGGCCGGGCATAAATATATTTTTCTTTGCAATTTCGGCAAGTATATATGAAAGCCTTTTTCCCAGACCGTCTACCGTATCGGCGGCAACAAAAACTCCGTGATTCGCAAGAAGCATCATATCGCACGGCTTGCCGAGCTTTTTCTTGTAGACTTCAAGCGCATCGCGGCAAATTTTTGCGAGAATATAGCCGGGCTTGCACGGCTCAATCCATAAAACCTCGTCACCGAAAAGCTTTTTTGCAATGCTTTGACCGTTCACGGAACAGGTAAGACCGTTTACAAGTGCCGGATGAAGATGCAAAACATATTTGAATTCAAAAAGGCTGTGTAAAAGCGTTTCAACACTCGGACGCTTTTGCTCGCCCTCGGCGCGCGCCTCAAAAAGAGCCGCAAGTGATTGCGCCTCGCGCTCCTTGTCGTCCTCGGGGTATTCCTTTAAAAACACCTCTGCAAGCTTTTTTCTGTCCATTTTAACAAAGCCGTCGGCGGTAATCGTCGCAAGAGCAGTGCCGGAGCCTTTAATGTACATAAAATCGCCGTCCTTTTCGGAGGTGTTGCCACCGCCCGCAAGAACAAATTCCTCGTTTTGACCGTAATAGTTTGAAAATTCAACAAGCTCGTCTAAAAACATTTTTTATCACCTTTAATTCTTTTCAATTTTATTAAGCTTTTCAATAAGCGCCGGAATTTCTTCCGTTGTTTCAACGCTTAATTCCGGCTTTTTAATTTCCGGATAAATCCAAGTGCCCGTGGTTTTTACCCAAACAGGCGTGAAGCCCGCTCTTCTTGAGCCGTCAACATCAAACAGCGGATGATCGCCTATGTAAAGCATGTTTTCGGGCTCAAGCGAAAGAAACTCGGCGGCTTTTTCGAAAATTCGCCTGTCCGGCTTTTTAAAATCGTAATCACCGCTTATTATAACGGCATCAAAGCTGTTTTCAAGACCGAGCAGCTTAAGCTTTTCAATTTGAACCTCGTGCCTGCCGTTTGTAATAAGCCCTGTTTTTATGCCGCTTTTTCTTAATGTGTCAAGCATCCCCACGGCAAAATCAAACGGAACGGCAACCCTTTTAAAGCAGGAAAGAAGCGCCTCGGTGTATTCATCGAAGCTCGGTGCGGCTTTGAAAATTCCGCATTCGCAAAGATGAGCGAAAATCTTCTCCCAGCCGCGGTGAACAAAATTTTTATCTGCCCAAATAAGCTCCCTTGTAAAATATTCATCCGTAATCCCCTCGGATATTTCAAACTGCTCCCGAAGCATGGGAACAACCTTCTCAAGCGTTTTGTACCTGTCAAAAAGCGTGTGATCAAGGTCAAACACTGCTGCTTTAATCATTTTAGCACCCTCTTTTTTATGATATTACTATTTTACCACAACCTAACCGATATGGCAATGAAATATTCTGCATAAAGAGATGTTTACGACAATGTGTGCGCGCCTTTCCCGCACCGCAAGGTGCGATATCGGGCGCATTTACAATAAAAAATATACCAATGCATTTACGGAAAATTTATCAGTTTTGCATTGCTGTTTTTTATACGAATAGCTATTCAATTTATTATTCAAAAAATTTAAAATAAAAATCTGTCCTTCCCGAATGTGATTTTTACACTCGGTAAGAACAGATTATTTTTTATTACGAACAATTACAAATCAAATCGCAAAGCGATTTCGAAATTATTCATCATTCACTGCACGAAGCGCTTTTGCTCCTCGCCGTTAATTCTTTCTTACGCCTTTTATTCTTGCGTAATTTCAAACGGTAAATTAATATTTTTCCCTCTTTGTATAGCCGGTGTGGAGAATTTCGTGAGCCTTATGGCTGCCGGGCTTTTCAAAATACTCGTCGTAAACGGCTTTAACGTCGGGGTTCTTATGAGATTTTCTTACGGGAAGGTTTTCGTCGTCCTTATAAAGGGCCGCGCCTCTTACCGCTCTTACATCAGTAAAGTTGCGAACCTCTGCAGGAACTATAGGCTGACCGCCGCCGTTTACACAGCCGCCGGGGCATGCCATAATCTCAATGAAGTCGTACTTTTTCTCACCTGATTTAACCATATCGAGAACCTTTTTGGCATTTGCAAGGCCTGAGGCAACGGCAACACTTACATGAGCGCCTTTAAGGTCATACTCAGCCTCTTTAACGCCCTCTACGCCGCGAACCGCTTTAAATGTATCGTAACTCGGAAGCTCGTTACCGGTTACAACCTCATAAGCCGTACGAAGAGCAGCCTCCATAACGCCGCCTGTTGCGCCGAAGATTGTACCTGCGCCTGAAGCAAGACCGAAGGGAGAATCAAACTCGGCATCGGGAATAGCCTTAAAGTTAATACCCGCCTTTTTAATCATTCTCGCAAGCTCTCTTACTGTAATTGAAGCATCAATATCCGGAAGACCCTTAACAGCCGTGTGGTCTACTCTTTCGGCTTCAAACTTTTTAGCCGTGCAGGGCATTACGGAAACAACGAAAATGTCCTCGGGGTTAATGCCCGCTTTTTCGGCATAATAAGTTTTTGCCACCGAGCCGAACATACCCTGGGGCGATTTGCACGAAGAAAGGTTCGGAATAAACTCGGGATAATAATGCTCGCAGAACTTAATCCAACCGGGTGAGCAAGAAGTAATAAGCGGAAGATTTTCCTTCTTATTAAATCTGTCAAGGAACTCGGTTGCCTCCTCCATAATTGTAAGGTCGGCGGAGAAGTTTGTATCAAATACCTTATCAAAGCCGAGCATTTTAAGTGCGGCAACCATTTTGCCGGTAACAATTGTGCCCATCTCGTAACCGAACTCTTCACCGAGAGCAACTCTTACGGCGGGAGCGGTTTGAACGATAACGTGCTTTGAGGGGTCATTTATGGCATCGAATACCTTTTCGGTGTCGTCTCTTTCCGAGAGAGCACCTGTGGGGCACATATTAATACACTGACCGCAGGAAACGCAGGCAACATCGCCGAGGCCGTATTCAAAGGCGGAGCCTATATGTGTATCAAAGCCACGGGCATTTGCACCTATTACGGAGATGCCCTGAAGCTTTTCGCAGGCGGCAACGCAACGGCGGCAAAGAATGCACTTTTCATTGTCGCGGTACATATGAGTTGCGGTTCTGTCAATATCATAGCTTACGGTTGCGCCCTTAAATGCATCCGCATCCTCAATGCCGTAATCCTTGCAAAGCTTTTGAAGCTCGCAATTTTGGCTTCTTACGCAAGAAAGGCACTCTTTTTTGTGAGTTGAAAGAATAAGCTCGAGAGTTGTTTTTCTTGCCTCTATAACCTTAGGTGAATTTGTACGGATTTCCATACCCTCGTTTACGGGGAACACGCACGAAGCAACAAGGCTTCTTGCGCCCTTAACCTCTACAACGCAAATACGGCAAGCGCCTATTGCGTTAATATCCTTAAGGTAGCAAAGGGTAGGTATTTCTATTCCCACGCTGTGGGCGGCCTCAAGAATTGTGCTTCCGGCAGGAACCTGATAATCAAGACCGTTGATTTTTACATTAACTGTATTTTCCATCATTAGCTCCTCCTTATTTCTTGGAAATTGCTTTGAACTTGCAGTTTGCCATACAAGCACCGCACTTTATGCACTTCTCGGGGTCGATTGCGAACGAGGGAAGCTTGTGACCGGGTGCTATATAATCTGTTTTCTTAATAGCGTCTGCCGGGCAGTTTCTTGCGCACATACCGCAGCCTATGCACTTATCTTGGTCAATTGTAAACGTAAGAAGGTCCTTACATACGCCTGCAGGGCACTTTTTGTCTACAACGTGAGCTATATACTCATCCTTAAAGCGCATATATGTTGAAAGCACGGGGTTGGGAGCTGTTTGACCGAGACCGCAAAGAGAGTTGTCCTTAATATAGTTGCAGAGGCTCTCCATTCTGTCAAGGTCCTCCATAGTACCCTTACCGCTTGTGATTTTTTCAAGAATCTCAAGAAGTCTTCTTGTACCTACGCGGCAGGGTGTGCACTTACCGCAGGACTCATCAACCGTAAACTTAAGGAAGAACTTTGCAATATCAACCATGCAGTCGTCCTCGTCCATAACAATAAGTCCGCCGGAGCCCATCATTGCGCCCTTGGAGGTAAGGTTGTCGTAATCTATCTTTTCATCAAGAAGCGAAGCGGGAAGGCAGCCGCCGGAGGGTCCGCCCGCCTGAGCAGCCTTAAACTGCTTTCCGCCGGGAATACCGCCGCCTATATCGAAAATAACCTCGCGAAGAGTTGTTCCCATGGGAACCTCTACAAGACCGGTGTTATTGATTTTACCGCCCAAGGCAAATACCTTTGTACCCTTGCTTGTTTCGGTGCCCATTGAGTTAAAGAACTCTGCGCCGTGAAGAATAATCTGGGGGATATTCGCAAAGGTTTCAACGTTGTTTTCGGTGGTGGGCTTTGCGAAAAGACCCTTAACAGCCGGATACGGAGGACGCGGACGCGGCTCACCGCGGTTGCCCTCGATTGAAGTCATAAGAGCTGTTTCCTCACCGCAAACAAACGCACCTGCGCCGAGGCGTATAAAGAGGTCAAAATCGAAGCCGGAGTTGAATATATTTTTACCGAGAAGGCCGTATGCACGCGCATCGTCAATAGCCTTTTGAAGTCTTGTAACCGCTATGGGATACTCCGCACGAACGTAAACGTAGCCCTCTGTGGCGCCTGTGGCATAGCCGCAAATTGTCATAGCCTCAACTATGCAATGCGGGTCGCCCTCAAGCACGGAACGGTCCATAAATGCACCGGGGTCGCCCTCGTCGGCGTTACAAACAACGTACTTTTGGTCAGCCTTGTTTGCGGCTGTAAAGCTCCACTTTTTACCTGTGGGGAAGCCGCCGCCGCCTCTGCCGCGAAGACCCGAATCAATAACGGTTTTAATAACTTCATCGGGAGTCATTTCGGTAAGAGCCTTTGCGAGCGCCTGATAACCGTCAACGGCTATATATTCGTCGATGCTCTCGGGATTTATAACACCGCAGTTGCGAAGAGCCACACGGTGCTGCTTTTTGTAAAAGTTTGTTTCGTTTAAGGGCTTAACCTCGTTCTCTGTTACGGTCTCCTTGTAAAGAAGTCTTTTTACAATACGACCCTTAAGAAGGTGCTCCTCAACAATTTCGGGAATATCCTCGGGCTTAACCTCGCTGTAGAAGCAGCCCTCGGGATAAACAATCATAATCGGACCTAAAGCACAAAGACCGAAGCAGCCGGTTCTTACAACCTGAACCTCATCCTCAAGGCCTTTAAGCTTTATGTTTTCATTAAGAGCTTCAATAAGCTCTGCGCTGTGGTTGGAGGTACATCCGGTACCGCCGCAGACAAGTACATGAGCACGATACATTTAAAACTTCCTCCTTATTCGGTTACGGCGCCCACGGTATATTCCGTTACGGGCTTGCCGTTTACAAGATGCTCGTTAACAACCTTAACTGCCTTTTCGGGTGTCATAAGAACATATGTTACCTTTTCCTTGCCGGGCTCAAAAACCTCAACAATAGGCTCATATTGACACATACCTATACAGCCTGTTTGCGTAACGGTAACATGCTTTACGTTTCTTTTTTCAAGCTCGGAAAGAAGCGCCGAGAGAACGGGTCTTGCGCCGGCGGCGATTCCGCAGGTGGCCATACCCACAACAACTCTTACGCCGTCCTTGCCGTCTGCATCTCTTGCGGACATTTGAGCCTGAGCTTTTTCTTTTATTGCAAGTAACTCTTCAAGTGATTTCATTGAAAAAATCTTCCTTTCACCGTAATTAAGCGATATTTAAAGCTTCCGTATTTTCTTTGATATATTCCGTAATCCAATTAACAACCGAGGGCGTTGAAAGCGGAACGCCGTCTAAAAGCTTTTTTACCTCCGCAGAGGAAAAAACAAACTCATTTTTATCCTTTACGAACTTAAAAACAAAGTCAAGCGACTCGTTCATCGAAACAAGCGTTGCAGCCGTTCCCGCAACATCTCCCAAGGGTGTAAAATCCACACTGTCGGTTTTAAAAACAGCCGTGGTTTTTGTTCCCCTGCCGAGTGTTGAGGTAATTTCAAACGAACCGCCCGTTTGCTCTGCCGCCATTTTAAAAAGCGGTATGCCCATACCGACCCTTCTTGTGGTGCGCGTTGTAAAAAACGGGTCCGTAACATTTTTAAGCTGCTCCTCGGTCATACCCTTTCCGGTGTCGCTTATTGTAATAACAAGCGTTTTTTCGACAGTGCTCTCTTCAACGGTAATCGTAGTAACGGGCGAGCCCGCCGCAACGGAATTTTGGGCTATATCAAGAATATTAAGCGATAATTCACGCATTTTTTCAGTTCATATATTTTGCGAGAATTCCGGGTACGTCATCTGCTGTAACCTTACCGTAAACCTCACCGTTTACGGTGAAAACGGGAGCAAGTCCGCAAGCACCTATGCAACGGCACTCCTCAACCGAGAATCTTCCGTCTGCCGAGCACTCACCCGGCTCAACACCGAGAACCTCGCAAATTTTGTCAAGCACCTGCTGAGAACCCTTAACATAGCAAGCCGTTCCGAGGCACACGGAAATATCGTATTCACCTTTGGGCGAAAGCGCAAACTGAGCGTAGAAGGTTGCAACGCCGTAAACCTTTTCAAGCGGAACGTCCATACCTTCGGCAATCATTATTTGAACCTCGCGCGGCAGATACCCGTAAATCCCCTGAGCCTCCTGCATTACATGCATAAGACGGCTCTTGTCACCGTTGCACTCTGCAATAACGGCGTCAAGCTTTGCCTTCTGCTCGGGAGTTCCCTTGAAGGGTATGCTGCTTATTTTTTTTACCATTCAGATTTCCTCCAATCAAAATAGGGGTGTACCCCGTTAAATCGGCGATTTTACGCGAATGAAGGGAACCTCCCTTCACCCGTACACACGTATTTAATTATACCAAATTGCATTTTAAAAGTCTATAGTAATTTTCGACTTTTTTTAATGATATTGTCAGGTTTTTAACATTTTTATAAATTGCATAAAAACAGACCTGAAATTTTTACACATTTTCAGGTGTTTTGACTCATTTTGTGCACATTTAACTCAAAATCGGTATAGAATTTAAAAAGAAAATATGTTAAAATGGGTATATATGATTCGGAGGTGCCGTTATGAAAATCAGTGAAATCAAAAAAATATTAAATGCAGAGCTTATCTGCGGCGAAAAAAATCTTGAAAACGAAGTTTTTACCGCCTGCGGAAGCGATATGATGAGTGACGTTCTCGCTTATGTCAAGGAGCAGGCAGTGCTTCTTTCGGGGCTTGTAAATCCACAGGTTGTAAGAACAGCCGAAATGATGGATATGAGCTGTATTGTCTTTGTTCGCGGAAAGCGTCCGGACGAGGATATGATAGAGCTTGCCGAGGAGCGCGACATTGTTCTTATGTGCACAAAGCTTGAAATGTTCACCGCGTGCGGTCTTCTTTACAAGAACGGCTTAAAGGGAGGCAGCGGCATTTAATGGAGCGTTTAACACTTCACTATGATGTCAGCGGAACGGATTTCACCTGCGCGGGAGAGGCTTCGGGAAAAATCAAACGAGCCTTAAAGGAGCTTGGCTTTCCGAGCAGCCTTGTGCGAAACGTCGCAATTGCCGTTTATGAAGGTGAAATAAATATGGTAATTCACGCGGGCGGCGGTACTATAGATGCCGAAATTGCCCCGGAATGTATATCTCTTACCCTCGAGGACCACGGTCCCGGAATACCGAACGTAGAGCTTGCCATGAAGGAGGGCTGGTCCACTGCTCCCGAAAACGTGCGACAGCTCGGCTTCGGCGCGGGAATGGGGCTTCCCAATATCAAAAAATATACAGACGAAATGACAATAGACACCGCCGTAGGTGTCGGAACAACCATAAAGCTTAAGGTTTATGTAAAATAAGGAGCATTATTATATGGATACTTATTTTCATTCGGTGCGCCTTGACAAGGAGAAATGCAAGGGCTGTACCAACTGCATAAAGCGATGTCCCACACAGGCTATTCGCGTACGCGAGGGAAAGGCGCACATTATAAAGGAGCGCTGTATTGATTGCGGCGAATGCATAAGAGTTTGCCCTCACCACGCAAAATACGCCGCGCGTGACAGCTTAACGCAAATCGTGGACTTCAAATACAGAATAGCCCTGCCCGCACCCGCTCTTTACGGGCAGTTTAACAATCTTGATGATGTAAACATAGTTTTAAACGCCTTGCCGTACATAGGCTTTGACTCCGTTTACGAGGTTTCAAAGGCGGCAGAGCTTATTTCCGATGCAACGCGCCGACTCATGTCAGAGGAAAAGCTCAAAAAGCCTGTTATAAGCTCGGCGTGCCCCGCCGTTGTAAGGCTTATTCGCGTGCGCTTTCCGAATCTTCTCGGAAACATTTTGCCGCTTAACCCACCCGTTGAAGAGGCTGCTCGCTTGGCGAAGCTTAAAGCCGCGGAAAAAACAGGACTTCCGCTTTCGGATATAGGCGCATTTTTCATCTCGCCCTGCCCCGCAAAAATCACGGCGGTAAAGCAGCCGCTCGGCCTTGAAAAATCATATATAGACGGCGCCGTTGCAATAAACGACATTTACCCCGTTTTACTAAAGCAAATGGAAAAAACCGAAACAGATGACCTTAAGGCGCTTCACGAATCCGGCGTTATAGGAATAAGCTGGGCTACAAGCGGCGGCGAAGCCTCGGGCACGCTTAATGACAACGCACTTTCCGCAGACGGCATTGAAAACTGTATGAAAATTCTTGAGGAAATTGAAAACGGCACGCTTGATTCAGTTGACTTTATCGAGCTTAACGCTTGCCAGGGCGGCTGTGTAGGCGGAAGCCTCACGGCGGAAAACCCCTATATTGCAAAGTCCCGACTTATAAAGCTTCGAAAATACAGTCCCGTTTCGTGCAACCACATCCACGGAAGCGCTCTTCCGGCACAAATCTTCAATTCCGAAAAAATAGAGCCGAATGACGATGTAATGAAGCTTGCCGACAACGTAAGCGAGGCACTTGCGAGAATGGCGCGCATGAAGGAGCTTTTAAAAACCTTTCCGGGGCTTGATTGCGGAATTTGCGGCGCGCCCTCGTGCAGATCGCTTGCAGAGGATGTTGTAAGAGGCTTTGCCTCTGAGCACGACTGCGTTTTCGGAATGAGAAAGGATATTGAACGCCTCGATAACGGTGTGGATCTTGACACGCTCATACCCGCACCCTTCAGGCTGAAAAAGGAGGATAAAAATGACGGTAAAGGAGCTTAAGGAAGCACTTTCACTTGAATTCATTTGCGGGGAGGAGCTAAGCGCTCGGCGCGAGGTTTGCGGCTGCTACTCGGGAGACCTTTTAAGCTGGGTAATGTCAAGAGCAAGGGAGGGCAACGCCTGGCTTACCGTTATGGGTAACGTAAATTCCGTCGGCGTTGCGGTTCTTGCAGAGCTTTCGTGTATAATTCTCACGGAAAATGCCGCGCTTGACTCGGATGCGCTTTTACGCGCGAAGCAAAACGATGTAATAATTTTAACCACCGAAAAAACAAGCTACGAGGCGGCGGTTGAAATCGGTAAGCTGATATGAAGCTCTTTTACGATTTTCACCTCCACTCCGCCTTAAGCCCGTGCGGTGACAACGATATGACTCCTAACAATATAGTCAATATGGCAAGGCTTCTCGGGCTTAATGCAATAGCCTTAACCGACCACAATTCCTGTAAAAATTGCCGAGCCGCAATAAATGTCGGCGAAAATACGGGAATTACGGTAATACCCGGAATGGAACTTTGCACCGCCGAGGAGGTTCACGTTGTGTGCCTTTTTCCCGATATTTGCGCGGCAGAGGAATTTTCGGATTATGTGCACTCAAGCCTGCCGCCCATAAAAAACAAGCCCGGCGTTTTCGGCGAACAGCTTGTTCTTGACGAAAACGACGAGCCTACGGGCACGGAAGAGCTTCTTCTCGTTACGGCAAGCGCAATCGGAATCAATAAAGTCCCCTCGCTTGTTAACGGATACGGCGGCGTGTGCTTTCCCGCGCATATAGACAGAAGCTCCTACAGCATTATTTCAAACCTCGGCACAATTGATGAAGACCTCGGCTTTTCATATGCCGAAATTTTTGACACCGCAAAAACGGCGGCGCTTAAAGAGCAATTTCCGTTTTTAAATAAAATCCCCCTGTTTTCAAGCTCCGATGCACATTACCTTGAAAATATGAGAGAAGCAGGGCTTACAGTCGAAGCGACAGCAAATACCGCAAGGAGTATAATTGACGGAATAAAGTCTTCGGCAGAAAAATAACGGGCTGTAAAAAACTCAAGTTTTTTTACAGCCCGTACTCAATCATATTGATTTATTTCATTTTATAGCCCGTAAGGTTTGAGCTGTCTCTGTTGACACCTCTGTCGAGAACATAGAAAACGGGACCGTCATCGGTATAAGCAACGGTAATATCCTCAGCCTCGAAGCCGACGCCTATATTTCTTGAAAATACCTTTGTAACCTCGCCTGTTTCAAGGTCAACCGCGAGTATGGGCTTTTCATCCGTTTCAACGTCGCTTGAAAGATAAAGCTTGTCGTCTGTTTCGCAATATTCCGCACCCTGAATGCGAATAACCTCTTCGGGGTTTTCAAGCTCGATAAAGCGCTCAAACTCAAACGTTTCAAGATTGAAAACGTTAATTCTTGTTGTGTTTTCCCATTCTGCCGTATAAATACAGTTTCTGCCGGCATCAACAGCGCACCACGGCACACCGTCAAGGTGAAGCTCGTGAGGAACCTCGTAATATTCGCCCGTATAGCAAAGCGTTTCGGCATCATAAAGAGCTATAAACGAGTTGTTGTAATCGGGACCGTCTTCAATAGCGGCATAAACAATGCCGTTGTAATAGCTTAAACCGCCGATGTGGTTGCAGCCCTTATCTTGGAGAATCTTCGGAATGGCATAAAGGTTCATGGTAACCATTTCACCGGTTTCCATATCTGCCTTACCGAGATGTTTTTTACTGCTGAGATAAAAATACTCACCGTCATTTGTTACGCCCTGAGACGAAACATCCTCGTCAAGGAGAACGTAGGTCTGCTTGCTGACAATCTCCGCACCCGTAGGTGAAGGGAGGTTGCTTTCGCTGTTTCCGACTATAACAAGCATTATGGTTGTAATAATCGAAACAACGCCTTTTATAACAGTTAAAATATCTTTTCCGAGAAACATAAAAAGCACTTCCTTTACAAAACTTTGAGCACAGCGCTCATAATTATTTACATTATAGCACTCTTTTATTATTAAGTCAATCGCATTTAAGCAAAATGAAATTCAATAAAAACAAATTCAATAATGAAGAACAAGTTGTCGATTTTGCGGAAAAGACAAAACGTGAAAAATACAAGAAAATATACTTTACATTTACGCTTTGTTTGGACGAATTGATTGACAATTACATATAATAATGATAAAATTAATTGAATAAAAACGGTTGCGGCGCCGATGCTTTTAAAGGAGGCTTTAACGTGGGTGAATTCACGTTTTATGTTGTTGCCGACCCGCACTTTTTCAAAAATTCCTTAGGCGCATACGGCAAGGCGTATGAGGAATTTATGGATTTTGAGCAAAAGTGCTTTGCGGAAACAGAGTCAATTAACAACGCTGTTTTTGAATATTTGAAAAAAGCCGACGATTCCGACACGGTGCTTTTTGCCGGAGACCTTTCGTTTAACGGCGAAAAAGCGAGCCACGAGGCATTTTCAAAAAAGCTTAAAGAGCTTAAGGCTTGCGGAAAAAATGTTTTTGTGGTAACAGCCGGTCACGATATTGATAAAACCCCGTTTTGCTATAACGGCGGTGAGCGCGAGCGCGTAGAGGGAATTCGTTTTGAAGACCAATATGAGCTTTATCGCGATTTCGGCTATGACGGCGCCATTTCGTTTAACAAGGAGCATCTTTCATACATAACAAGGCTTTCGGAGGGCTTGAGGCTGCTTGTTCTTTGCAACGACTCTCCGGAGTGCAGCAATTTGCCGTATTCCGATGACCTTTTGGAGTGGGTTAAGGAGCAGCTTGAGGCTGCAAAAAGAGACGGCGAAAAAGTAATTGCCATGGAGCACTATCCCGTGCTTCCCGGTCAGCCGATTTTAGCCGTTGTACCCGATGCACGCCAAAAGGAGGCAAAAAGACTTTATACACTTCTTGCGGATAACGGCGTTCATTTAATATTCACGGGACATATGCACAACCAAAGCATAAATTCCGTTACAACCGAAAAAGGCAATACGCTTTTTGACGTTTGCACCGGAACCGTAATAGGCTGTCCCGCATTTTTCAGGCGCGTAACGCTGAAGGAGAATTTTACCGTTGCCGAGGTAGAAAGCATTCCGACTCCCGATTTTTCCTGGGATACAGGCGGAAAAACATGCGAGCAATATTTAAAGGACCAATTTGACCGTATGATTCTTTCTATTTTAAACGGCATGAGAGACAATCCTCAAAAGCTTCTTTCAAAGTTCGGTGCAGGCGATAAAAAAGCTCTTTACGCACCCGTAAGACTCTTCGGTAAAATTATGGATACCTTCACCGTAGGCAAAACAGCTCGACTTTTTCTTGTAAAAGCGGAAAAAGAGGTTAAGGACATGCCGCTTAAAGCGCTTTCTCTCGAAATTGCACGTAACATTTTTTGGGGCGATCAGCCGTATACCGAAAACACCCCCGAGGGCAAAACCGTTTTAAAAGTTTTTTCAAGGCTTAAGCCTGTTTTTAAAATACTTAACAAAAAGCTTCACGGCTCACAGGGCGAAGAGCTTGATATGTTCGATATATTGAAAAATACCATTGGAAATTACGGAATTTCGGACTACTCTGCCACCCTTAAGCTTGAATAACGGGAGATTTAATTATGACTGTAAAAGAACTTATTGAAAACAAAAAAGCCGTACTCGGAATTGAGTTCGGCTCAACAAGAATCAAGGCTGTGGTTATAGACGAAAACAACCTACCTATAGCCTCCGGAAATTACGATTGGGAAAATTCGTTTATCGACGGAATTTGGACTTATTCCTTAAATGAAATTCACGCGGGACTAAAGGGCTGCTACGCCGATTTGAAAAAGAAGGTTAAAGCTGAATTCGGCGTTACCTTAAGGGGCTTTGCGGCAATAGGCATAAGCGGTATGATGCACGGCTATATGCCGTTTAATAAGGCCGGCGAGCTTCTTGTGCCGTTCAGAACCTGGAGAAATACAATAACCGAAAAAGCGGCAGATGAGCTTTCCGAGGCATTCGATTTTAATATTCCTCAGCGTTGGAGCGTAGCTCATCTTTACAACGCCGTTTTAAACGGCGAGGCTCACGTAAATGAAATTGACTTTTTTACAACGCTCGCGGGGTATATTCACAGACTTTTAACGGGTAAAAGGCTTCTCGGCGTGGGCGAAGCCTCCGGTATGTTCCCGATTGACGAGACTACGCATAAATTCGACGTTAATAAAATAGCCGTTTTCAATTCAATGGCAAAAAAGCACGGCTTCAATAAAAAGCTTGAGGATATTTTACCGGAGGTTCTCGTTGCCGGTGAAAATGCGGGCTTCTTAACAACCGAGGGTGCGCTTCTTCTTGACGAAGAGGGCGACCTTGAAGCCGGCATACCGCTTTGCCCGCCGGAAGGCGATGCGGGCACGGGCATGGTTGCGACAAACAGCGTAAGAGTTCGCACGGGTAATGTTTCGGCAGGCACCTCCGTTTTTCTTATGATTGTTCTTGAAAAAGCTCTTTCCAAGATGTACCGCGAAATAGATATGGTTACAACTCCCGCAGGCGACCCCGTGGCAATGGTTCACTGCAACAACTGCACCTCCGATATTAACGCATGGGCAGCCCTTTTTGCGGAGTTTTCGAAAATGATGGGCACGGAGCTTGATATGGGCGATGTATTTACCGCGCTTTTCAACAAAAGCACCGAGGCTCAAGAGGATTTGGGCGGACTTCTTTCTTATAACTATTTTTCCGGAGAGCATATTACAGGCTTTTCCGAGGGCAGACCGCTTCTCGTAAGAAAGCCCGATGCACATTTTACACTCGCAAATCTTATGAAGGTTCAGCTTTATACAGCCTTCGGCGCTATAAGAACTGGCTTTGATATTTTGAAAAACAATGAAAATGTCGGTGTGGATAAAATTCTCGGACACGGCGGCTTTTTCAAAACTCCCGAGGTAGGTCAAAGTGTCCTCGCTTCGGTTATGGAAGCACCCGTTTCCGTAATGGAAACCGCCGGAGAGGGCGGCGCATGGGGCGTTGCCGTGCTTGCCTCATATATGATTAACAAAAACGGCAAATCTCTCCCCGATTACCTCGACTCCGAGGTGTTCGACTCAATGAACATAACAACTCTTTCCCCCGACGAAAAGGAAACCGCTATGTTCAACGCTTTTATGACCTCCTACACCGCCGGACTCAAGATAGAAAAAGCAGCAGTAGAAGCTTTTTAAGACAATTAATACAGCTCCGGTATTATGATAGAAAAGAAACTTATATATATTTCGCTGTTTTTGATATACTATCACATCGGCGGTTTGGCAACCACAAATATATTACGCCTTACAAGCGGTAATACACTTTCCGTTCTGAATCCCAAATGCACCTGCGATGCTTGCGGACATCCAATTCCCGTGCTATTGCAATTACCTGTTATTTCATTCATCCTATGTAAAGGAAAATGTAAATACTGCGGTGCGCATATACATATTTTCCCGCTATTTCTTGAAATTATCGTTATGACGGGAATGTATATCATCACACTTTTTTTCAAAATAGCTTTTGTCGGAATCGTTCTCAGCTTCGTTTTCTACGAGTCCGTAAAATTCTTTACAGTACTTATATCCGGAAAACGTCAAAACGAATTCGCAAAAAATTATATCATTTCGTTTTTGTCTATGATTCCGTTTTTTGTTCTCACATCATTTGTTTCCCTAATCTTTTCGACACTGTAACAATTGAAGCTATGGTGAGGTGTAGGGGCGATTTTTAATCGCCCGCGTTCGCCGCAATGCGCGCCGTGCGCGCACTGTTACGCTTTTGCGCCGAGGTGAAGCTCGTCGGCGTAATTTTTCATTGCGTTAATGCAAATTTCCGCAACATCTCTTACTTCCATACCGAGCATTTCACAGCCTTTTTTAATCAACTCACGGTCACACTTTGCCGCGAACTTTTTATCCTTAAACTTTTTCATAAAGCTTTGTATTTCCATATCGGTAATACCGGCAGGTCGCATTCTCGCGGCAGCTTGAATAATACCCGTAAGCTCATCTACCGTAAACAAGGATTTTTCAAGAAGGGAAACGGGCTCAACATCAGAACAAATACCGTAGCCATGCGCCAAAATCGCGCGAACCTCATCATCGGTAAGTCCCGCTTTTTTGAGCGGCTCCTCGGTGAATTGCAAATGCTCCTCGGGGTGCTGCTCATAGTCGTAATCATGCAAATATCCGATAGCCATCCAATGCTCTTTGTCCTCGCCGAAGTGCTCGGCAAGTCCACCCATAGCAGCCATTACGTTTTTTGCGTGAAGAAACAAATGCTCCTCGGTTGTGGTTTGAGATAAAAGCTCCTCGGCTCGTTTTAATGTCAACATATAAATCCTCCTATTTTCCTTACGGCTCATACATTCCCATACGCCGTAGGCTTTACAAATCAAATCGCCCTCGGCGATTTCCGA
>CAYQPJ010000022.1:0-30349 GCA_964419515.1 uncultured Eubacteriales bacterium | reverse complement strand
CGCGAGAACACCTACAGCAGTGCGCCTTGCGGCGCAAATGCAAAATGCAAAATTGCGGAAATTGCTTCGCAATTTGATTTGTATTAATTTAAATCGAAAACGCTTGCGTTTTTCATCGAAATTTTACATTCTCGGCGGGGAGGCGCAGAGCGAGTTGCGTTCCGCGCCTCCCCCTCCCCGCCCTTTCCGAAGGCGGGAAGGAGAAAAATCAAAGTGGATTTTTATTAAAATTGCTTAACTTAAATTAGTTTGCGCAAGCAAGGTTTACAACCGTCTGGAAGTCGGTATCATCAATAGCCTCGCTGTTATTCAAGTTACCTGCTGCGAAGTAAACGCCCGTAAGCTCCTTATTATCGGAAGCTGCAAGCTCAACCAATGAAGCATCAAGTACGTCAACAACACCGTCGCCGTTTACGTCGCCCTTAACAATAAGGTTTACGGTGTAAAGAGGAGTAGCTGTGCCGTTAGCAGTAACAACTGTAAGAGTTGAGCCTGTGCCGGTGAAGTAAGCCTTGTCGTCCATATCGAGTGCGTATGTGCCGTTAAGAGAAACAACACTTGTTGCATTCGGAACAACAACCTGAGCGGCAGCCTGTGCGGCTGTAAGTCTTTGTGCAATAGAAAGAGTCTTAACCGTAATAGCGGTACCGTCTTCTTCCTCGCCAACCTTAGTATCAACAGCATTGGCAACTGTTACGCCATTAAACTTAACCTTAGAAAGAGCCTCACGAAGAGCGTTAGCTGCGCGGTCATATTTCTTGGTCTCGTCAACAGCATAGGACTTATCAATTACGTTAAGAGCTGCATTCGGGAAGAGGTCTACCATGTTACCGTTAATGTCACGAACGTCACCCATACCGAGAGCGGCAAGAACCTGACCGATTTCCTTATCGGTATTAGCATAAGAGGAAGCGTTTGCAAGAACAGCCTGTGCCTGAGCGATAAGAGTTCTAAGCTCTGTGTCGTCGGCTTCTTCTGTTCTGAGCTCGTTACGAGCTACCTGAAGCTCATACTTAGCATCGAAAATATCGTTGCAAATCTCGCTGCCTACAAGTGCCTGTGCCGAAGCGAGTGCGTTAGCATAACGTGCCCAGCTCTTAGCGGTGTAGCCCTTTGTATTGGTTGTACCGATTTGAGCAAGAGCAGAGCTAATCTCGTTTACAAGGTGCTGGTCCTTATCGTAAGCTTTTCTTTCGAGAAGTCTGTCGGAGGTACGATTTACAAGGTTAGCTGCGTTAGCATAATCAAGAACAGAGATGTTAGCGTAATTGTTCTTACCCTTTGCAAGAGAAGCCTTGTTAGCCTCAATCTCTTCCTCGGTGTAATCCTCATAAAGAGCCTTAATGTACTTCTCGTAAGCGTTACCGGAGATCATCTTATTAAGGTCTGTTACCTTATAATCGGATCTGTAAGTAAAGTACTTTGTTTCTGCTGTTGTGTAGTTCTGGTTTGTATAAGCTGCAACAAGGTTTCTTGCATCCTTGTATGCATCCTCATAACGGCTCCAACGATACATCTTGTAATCATAGAAGCCCTTACCACCGAGCTTATCTTCGGCAGCTACCATAGCGTTCTTAAGAGCTATAGCATAATTGTCCTTCTCTGCACCTGCAGAAGCCGTAACCTTTGTTTCGTCAATCTTGCAAAGATCAAGGTCAGCTGCGGCAACCTTAAGAGCCTCGTACTTTTTCTGATGCTCATATACGGAGCTGTTGTTCCAAACCTGGTAAGCAGCACGAATAGCTGCATTAAAGGCTGCAACGTAATTATTCCAAGCCTCTGTACCGTTAAGCTTTGTTACGTTCTCGCCGTCTTCATTTACGCCGATAGCTGTAAAGTTGGTCTCTTTAAGAACCTTTTTACCGTTAGCGTCTACTGAATCTTCATAAGTGAGAAGCTTAGATGCAAGAACATCGCCGGTTTCATAATCCGTGGCTTTTCTCATTCTCTTAACCTCGGAGGAAACAAGGTCTCTTACGTTCTCATAACCTACTGCATCGTAGAATGTCATCTTAACGGGAACGTTACTGATTTTCTTGTGAACTTTGGAAGCGGAGTTTGCATAACCGTCAACATTCCATGTTATGGAGTTGCTCTCAACACTTGCAAATGCTTTAGCTGCAGCAACATCCTTAACACTGAACTTACCTGTTTCGGAAACAGCACTCTTTGTTGAAACGCCGGTAGAAGGATAAGTAATGCCATTCTGTGTTGCCTTAGAGCTGTCGTGAGGCTGGAATTTGGTGGTATAAGATATCGAAGACTTATCCTTTGAAACATAACCTGCCGCAATATTGCCAATCTGTTTTTCAAAGTTCGCAGTGGGATCGTAGCCTACAAAGAAGTCATAATAAACTCTTGCGCGACAATCAGCTACGCCTTCTTTACCGGTATCATAATTCTTACCGGTTGTTGTGGGGGCATAGTTAAGGTAAACATACTTAGAAACCTTAAATTCCGCACCGTCTGCAAGAGCAGAGCCATCCTCATCGTAAACAACGTATTTAACATCAAAGCGAACTACCTTGCCCTCTGCGGGAATTCCGCTTACGTTAAATGTAACGTTACCGGACTGACCATAGTCAAGCTTACCTGTGGGGTATGCGGTAACGGTAACCTCGCTTACGGTGTTGTCGTTAATATCCTTAACATCAATGCCGGTGCACTGATATGCATACTGGTTATCCTGATACTCATTACCTGCGGCATCCTTATAATGTCTCCAAACACCGGTAGAACCGTTTGAGAAGGTAAAAGTGGAGCCTGTAATAGCACCGTTTGTAAGCTCAACAACCTCATTAAGAGAAATCTCGGGAGAGTCAATCTCCTGCTCGCCGCCCCAGTCGTGATAGAACTGAGCTACTATGGGAAGAGCGTTTTCAAGAATAGCAACTCTTCTGTTGTAAAGTGCTACAAGAAGATTTTTAACAAGAACCTTAAGATTTGCCTGAGAAACAGCAGTGTTGCAGTTTGTTGTGTTAAGAAGATCAACACCAAACACAAGCTTGAGAATGCGGTTAGCAAGGTCAAGAATCATTGAAACAACATTTGTATCTGTAAGAAGGTTGTAATAGCCTGTTGTGGCTTGAGAGTTGCTTCTGCCGAAGAGTGCTACAACGCCCTCAAGGTCAAGGCTCTCAACAAGGGGAACAAGAACATTATTAAGAATAACGTTAAAGTCTACAGCAAAGCTGTCGCTTGAGCAGCCGGAAATAAAGCCGAGCGGAAGAAGCGTATTAAGAGCATAAGAAAGCTTATCGAGCGGATTTGAATAAGCACTGAACTTAGAAGGCTCAAAGCCCGAAAGTACGCTTGTGTCGCCACCTGCGCCGCCGATGTAATCTACAGCCCAATTGAGAATGTCGTTAAGCATGCCCTGCCAACGATCTTCTGTAATGCCTTCGTCGGGCCACTCTGAAGCTACAAAGTTTACAAGACCCATATTTGTGTACTCAAAGGCAATATCCATACCCATATTAAGGATAAGATCAAGCCACTCTTTATTGGTATGAGAAACAAACTTTCTGCCTGTTGCAGAGGTAAGATCTGTAAAGATAAACTTATCGTAATTTCTATCTGCGGCAATTTGAGTCATAAACTCGCGAAGAATTGCAGCGCCGAAAGCATAAAGCTTTTGGTTATCCGGAAGAGATGCGAGTCCGTCCTCGGGGAGAATAAGCTGAGGCATAGCATCGCCGAACATGGGAAGGCCGATGTACTCTACAAGGCCTATAAGGCTTGAATTTGCAACCTTAGCAGCAAACTCGGGAGTAGCCTTACCGTCATCGCCTACAAATTCGCTTGACTTGCCGAATACACGGCGAGTGTAGTTTGTAAGAATGTACTTTGCAACACGCTCAATGTTTCCATTAAGCTCTGAGTTTTCGCCGTCTACCCAAAGTGCTTTAAGCTCTGCCTCGGAAATAACATCCTTATTAATAGCCGTATCAAGAACAGCAAAAAGAATGTGGTTAAGAGAGCCGAAAAGTGAGCCGTAAGTATCAATTGTGGTAGCCTTTGTAATAAAGGATGCGTCTACCTCATAATCCCAATTGATAACATCGTAGAACTCATTTGCACCGGAAACGTTAGCCTTAAAGAAGCGATCCTCTTTAACTCTAACCTCGTTGCCATTATCATCGAGAATGGGGTTACCGTCTGCATCCTTCTGGGTTACCTTTTGGTAATCGCGGAAGTACCAAACGCCGTCTACCTTCCAAAGCTGAGCGTCGCAAAGGTAGTTTTGAACTGTTTTAAGCTCTGCGGAAACCTCAACCTTTGCATCCTCACGAACACCGGAGCCTGCAACGTCTACATAAGCAGCGTCAGACTTAATTTTTGAAATAAGCTTTGCATCCTTAACATTATCAAGTCTGATAAAGTCAACGCCAACAGCCTCCATAAGAAGCTTTTTAACGTCGTTGTTAAGGTATGTGGGACCAAACTCGGCAATGGCCGTATCAAAAATAGCATCTATAACACCAAGGAAGCTCTGAGAGTTAAGATTAACCGTTCCTACGGTATAATTTCTGGAAATTACAGAGTTCTCATTCCAAAGCTTTGTTTTGGTCTCGTCTGCGTTCTCAACCCAGGTATAATCCTGCGGCTTTGAAAGAAGATTGTTAACAACGGTATTAAGAGCAGTGTCAATATTTTTTGCCTCTTCGGGAAGAGTGCCCGTAATATTTTTTGTTTTATCCGGGAAGCCGTAAGAGCCGTAAACAAGCTCATCAAATACCATCTTTGAAATATAACCGGGAAGGTCGTTAAGTATATCTCCGGTTTCACCGAGATCTAAAAAGCTCTCGATAAGTCCTAAGTCAAGACCGCTGTTGGTTCCGATACCGTAAGCAACCTTTGAAAGAATATCGGAGTTTTTATTATGACCAAGAAGCTGAAGAAGAGCGTAAACAACTTTAAGGTCGCCGCCGCTTCTCTGAACGTTTTTGAGCATGTCAAGGTTAAGGTCACCGGCGTCGCCTATAAGACCCTTACCGATTGCCCACCAAAAGCCAGTATAAAGATCATAAACGTCTGCGAGCAAATGGTCAATAGAATCCATACGAACCTCACCGAGAATGGAAAGGTCTATAGGCTTTTCGCCTTCAAGCATACCATCAACCAAGTCAAGTGCAAGGTCTGCAACCTGCTCGGGTGTAAGTGCTGCACCGTCAATAGCGTCATAGGCGATTTCGTTCTTAACGAGCCCTGCGTTAGCAACAACAGAAACAGTACCGAACATCATTATGATTGCAAGAACCAAGCTGAGTAATTTTTTGGATTGTTTCATAAACAATTAAACCTCCATATTTTTTATACGCCAATACAAAAAATCAGGACTGCGCGCCTTTTGCAGCAGTGCGGGCGTGCACGCACAGGCGTTGCTGCGGTTTGTGTAAATATGTCGCGGACTTCCCCCTTTTGAGAAAAACACTGCGTGTTTTTAATGAATAATCAGAAATCGGCAATCAGCAATTTCGGGCGCTGCACGCGGCATTTATAACGCCTGCGGCGCAAATAAGCTCTCGCGCAAAGCGCGAACAACATCAAACCGCAAAGCGATTTCCGAAATTTTGCATTTTGCTTTTTGCATTTTGCATTTATTAATCTACATTATTCACTGTTATGTGTTAACCGGCACCGCAACCGCCACGCCGCACAACGCCTTAACGCCGCACAACGCCGCTGCAAGCTCCGCCTACACACGCGAGCCTTCTCGCTTTTTATTTTTAATTGTTTTCGGCTTTAACTATGCTCGCCGTTACATAACGCAACTGCTGCTCCGCCTCTGCCTCGGGCGCGGCACAAGCCCTCGCTTTTGCAAACGGGTGCACTTGCCCCACTACCCCAACCTTATGGTTAATACTATAGTACCGCACAAAAACTGAAATGTCAAGCAAAATTTTCGGAAATCACCGAAGGATTTAATTGTATTCGCGCTTTCGCGCGAGACGTTAACACGCTATGCGGCGCAATAAGAAGTGATTAATAACCGGTTGAGCCGGCCTACTGAAAACGGACTGTAAAAAACACAGGTTTTTTACAGTCCGTAAATCTTTAAAGTACGTAAATATTGCTTTTTTTCTCTTTCTCGGATTAATTATTTAAGCGAAGTTTTTAACTTTTCCTGCGCGGCGGCAGCTTCCTTTTTCTTAGCTGCCTTACGCTTTTTCGACTTGAAGGAAATAAGCTCCTGAACACACTCATCGGGAAGGTCGCACTCGCCTACGGTTATAACCTCTTTATTATAAAGACCCTTAAAGTTGGTGCCGCCTGTCATAAGAAGCTTGTGCTTCTTGGCATATGAAATAAGCTCGCTTTTTTGCTCATCACTTACGCCGGAAATGTAAACCTCGATGCCGTCAAGACCCGCATCAACAAGTGCCGGCAAAAGGTCCGGGTTTTTGCAACGAAGCGGATGAGAAAGCACGGCAATGCCACCGGCATCGTGAATAGCCTGCAAAACGTCGAAAATATCTTCATATTGAGGAACAACATTAAGCGAGTTTTCGGCTGTTTTTGAAAAAAGCTCGTCGTAAAGCTCACCGTAAATCTTGTCGGTAAAGCCCGTTTCAACAAGCGCCTGCATAATATGCGACTTAAAAACATTTGTAGAGCCGGAGGCACACTTTGCAATAAATTCGGGCGTAAGAGGATATTTTTGGGAAACCTTGAGCATCATAATATGCGAAGCTTTTTTTCGAGCAAGAGAGCTTCTTCTGCAAAGGCCTTCAAGCCTGTCCGGAAAGTCGGGCTTATAACAAAGCAAGTGAATTTCCTGGCCGTTCGTACTGTCCGTGCCGGAAAGCTCAACGCCCGGTATTACCGTAATACCGAGTCTTTCGCCGATTACCTTTCCCCTGACAGTGCCGGCAAGGCAGTCGTGGTCTGTAATGGCAATAGTCTGTACGCCGCGCTTTTTAGCGAGCAAAATAAGGTCCTCTATGCCTAAAGAACCGTTGGACAATCGAGTGTGGCAGTGCAAATCCGCTGACAAAATAATCCTTCCTTTCGAGAGTAGAAAAATTAACAAAAAATTCAAAAAACACAACAAGGCAAAAATATAAAGCATTTTGCCGCCAAATGCCGATATACGCCTAATCTAAAGCTTTCTACACATATTCTACACTATTTCGGGAAAAAATGCAAGCGAATATTTTAAAATAAAAATTTACACCCGAGCAAAACCGTATGTTTCTTCGTTTATCATCACGTCTTTTCTTTCAACGTCAATAAACGGCGCATTTTTCCTTTTATTTATTATCGGTTATAAAATTCCTTATACCACACGGCGAAGCGGCGAAGTCCCTCTCTTAAGGGGGTATTCGGCTTAAAGCCCATATCGTTTTCGAGAGCGGTGGTGTCGGCAAAGGTTACGGGAACGTCGCCCGGCTGCATTGCAACAAGCTCCTTATGCGAATCGAAGTCGTAATCCTCCGGAAGAACGCCCGCTTTTACAAGCTCCTCCGAAAGTATATTTACAAAATCAAGCAGATTTTCGGGCTTTGAGTTTCCTATATTATAAACTCTGTACGGCGGCACGGGGAGTCCGTCCTCGCCCGTTTTTTTCTCGGGAGCGCACTGCATAACGCGCTTTACGCCCTCAACAATATCGTCAACATAAGTAAAGTCGCGCTTGCAATTGCCGTAATTGAAAATCTGTATTTTTTCGCCCTTGATAAGCTTATTTGTAAATCCGAAATATGCCATATCGGGTCTTCCGGCAGGGCCGTAAACAGTGAAAAATCTAAGACCCGTTGAAGGAATATTATAAAGCTTTGAGTAAGCGTGAGCAAAAAGCTCATTGCTTTTTTTGGTTGCGGCGTAAAGACTTACGGGGTTATCTACCTTATCATCCGTAGAATACGGCACTTTTTTGTTCGAGCCGTAAACAGACGAGCTTGAGGCATAAACAAGGTGCTCCACAGGGTAATTGCGACACGCCTCCAAAATATTATAAAAGCCCACAACATTTGCTTCAATATATGCGCCGGGGTTTGTTATTGAATAACGAACACCCGCCTGCGCGGCAAGATTAACAACAACAGCAGGGCGTTGCTCTTCAAAAATGCCGTCTATAAGTGCTTTGTCGGCAATATTGCCCTTAATAAATTCAAAGCTGCTTTCGGGAATTGACTTAACAAGCTCCTCAAGCCCGTTAAGACGGTACTCCTTAATTGAAACGTCGTAATAATCGTTTAGGCTGTCAACACCGATGATTTTAACACCGCTTTGCGTTTTCAAAAGCTCTTTAACAAGATTTGAGCCTATAAAGCCGGCGGCTCCCGTTACAAGAATTGTTTTGTTTTTAAGGCTTACATTTTTCATCAGCATACGGTTATCCCCTTATAATTATTGCAAATTTCCGTGTAATTCTCAATATTGCCCACATCATAGCGTTTTCCGGGCATTTCAAGAGCGTGCACGGGCATTTTCTTACAAAGCCACGCAATAAAGCTTCCGGGAGCATCGGTTCCGCAGCCGTCGGCTATAGCCTCCGAAATGCTTGCCGCCGCCTGTGCCGTATAATAATAAAACGGCGGACAGCACCAATTTGTTGCAGGCTCGGGCGATTTTTCCGTCATATTTTCAACGAGGTCGTTCTCTCCCACAGTCAAAACGCCGCTTTTTAAAAGCCGCTTTTTTTCCGGCTCAAAATAGCGCATTACGCATGAGGTCTTCTTTTGCTTGCAATAAGAAATAAACCTTGTAAGGCTGAAATCGAGAACATTGTCACCTGCTATTACGAGCATATCACCCTCAAGCGAAAGCTTTTTTATGGCAAAATCAATATCCTTAACCGCGCCGAGACGAGTTTCGTTTGTCTCGGTGCCGTCATCTACAACGGTAATTTTATAATCCTTTGTTTTAGCCCAATCGACAAAGCAACCGGCATATTTATGGTTTGAAATTACCACATATTCTTCGATTTCTCCGGAGGAAGCAATATCATCAAGAAGCCAATCGAGAATGGTTTTTTCGCCGACCTTTAAAAGCGGCTTGGGAAAATTTTCCGTAAGCGGGTAAAGGCGCGTGGCATAACCCGCTGCAAGAACAACACATTTCATTCGGTAACAACATCCTTTATATTAAGCTTACGCCATCTGCCGTGTGGCAAATGTGAGCGCTGTATTTACCGCGAAGCTTCGGGAAAGCCTCGAGGTATTCTTTTTCCACTTTTTCCAAAATTTCCGCTTCAAAAGCCGGGTCAATAAGCGCCATACAGCAGCCCTTAAAGCCGGCACCGGAAAATCTGCCGCCGTAAATCCCTCTTGTATTTGTCATAATTTCGTAAAGCTTGATAAGCTCCGGCGAGCCTGTTTCCCAATTTTCAATTGAAGATCTGCCGCTTTCAAACGAGAGCCTGCCGAACTCTTCAATATCACCGTTTTTCCACGCAAGAGCACCCTTTTCAACACGGAAAAATTCGGAATACCAATGCTCGGCGCGCTTTGCCCAATTCTCGGGGAGTCTGTCCTTGTATTTCAAATAAACCTCATACGGAACATCGCGAAGGTTTGTTTCTTCAAATTTGCCGTATTCCATTCCGGCAAGCGCCTTTAGAGCATAGGCGGCAGAGCGGCACTCGTCAACGCGCATATTGAATTTTGAGCCGGCAAGCGAGCGCTCAACACCGGAAAAGAAAATTACAATCTCATACGGCTTCATATTGCCGCTTTCGGGAATAAGCTCGTAAGAATCGTCCTTTAAATCCATATAAAGAAGCTTTTCCTTGCGGCAATAAACCTCACAGGATTGATCGAGCTTGCCGCACGAAACACCGACATAATTGTTTTCCGCCTCCTTGGAAATTTCTATAAGCTCGGGAGGTGTAAGGGTAATTCCGTTAAGACGGCAAAGCGCTGAAAGGAAGGTTATAATAACAGCCGCCGAGGAAGAAAGCCCGCCTATGGGAAGCTCACCGTCAATTACGGCGCAAAGCCCTATTCTCAATGGATAACGCTCGTTTAAGGCGATAGTGGCACCTCTGAGATGATCTGCCCAATCGTTCTGACGCTCCTTGGGAGTACCCGAAACAAACCATTGCGCACGCTTGGGAAATTGAAGTGAGGCAATTTCAACAACGCCGTTTTGCTTAGGTCCGTAGGCGATGTAAATTCCCTTATCTATGGCAAAGCCCGTAATTTTACCGAGCTGATGGTCACTGTGGGCGCCCAAGGGACAAATCCTGTACGGTGTAAATGCCGTGTAAGGCGGAGATTTTTTATAGGTTTTTTCAAATTCCGAGGCTACTTTTACAGCCGCGCCCGAAACCGTATATTTTGCGGTGGTCTCGGCTACGCGCGCCTCTTCAACGGACCTTTCGGAAAATTCGCGCGTGCGAGCATCAAGCGGCTTTTCGGTGTCACTCGGCAAAAGCCAAAGCTTGCCGGATTTTTTCGCACCGGGAATTCTGCCGTCACGGCAAAGTGCAGTAACGCGCCGCTCCGGAACATCCCAAAGTGCCGCCGCAATTTTAACATCTATGTATTCCATAATGCACTTCCAAACAAAATTTTGACCGTTCTTAAGACGGCACAACGAAGGGATTGTAACATAATAACGAGCAAATGTCAATGTATAAAATGACATTTACTCGTTTTGTCCTGAAATATAACGTCACAACATCGCAGAACGCAAGCCTGCTACAGTCCAAGCTCATTAAGCAACCCACGTGCATCCTCGGCCTGCTCTTCGGAGAGGGAGGAATTAAACTTCAACTCGTTCACCGAGCGCCTTGCGCCACCGCAAAACAAAAGCTTAAACCAGCGAACTACCTCAAAAACAGGCGTTAAAGCACGGTGCTTTTGCAAAACGGGATAATAAAATTTAATGGTTTCATACGGTATAAAAATACGCGAGAGAGCGAATTTAAGCTTGCCGCCCTTTTTTTGCTGTTGTACGGTAATTCTGTTTTCGGCAGAGCCGTAAACGCCGCCGCGTAAAATATAATTTTCAACGCTTTTGGCGGTGGGGGTATAATCCGCATTGCCGAGCCAAACCTCCGAAAGAAGCGAAGCTTGCTTTGAAAAATCGGAAAGCCCACCCTTTGTAAGAAGCGCCGCTCTTGCAGCTTCGTCAAAATCAACACGGTGATTTAATATCCAAATATCAATAAACGGACGAATACCGCAGCCGCCGTTTGCAAAATGCTTTGCCATATGGGCAAGGTGATAAAAGTAAAAAAGCTCATCGGGCATTTCAAAATGATACAGAAAGCCGTCTTTTTTGTGTGAAAGCTCCCAAGCATTTTTCAGTACGGCGGCGGAGCCTTCCGAAATACTATCCTCTACAAGCTCATAATGAAGCTCCACATTAAGTCCGCCGGGAGTGAAAAGAGAAATATCGTGAGAGCCGGTGCCCTCATATCTGTAACCGAGGTTTTCCTTTAAAATTTCAACGGCACGGTCTGTGTCTTCGGTGTGAACCAGCACATCAATATCACAGCTCGTTCTCATCCACGGCTCGGGGTAAAAGCCACGCAAAACAGACCCCTTCAACGGAAGAAACGGAATTTTTGCCTTTTCAAGCGTCTCGCAAAGCTTTTTATACTCAAAATCAAGCCTTTCAAAACGAAACGCCGTCTTTAAAATGAGATTTTCAAGACGCGCCGCCTCGCCCGAAAGAAGGCCGCTGTTTTTAAGCCCCAAGGCAATTAAATGGTCAACGTCGTGACTTTTGCCCATGGAAAGAAGAGACGAAAGACACTCCTCACTGTAAAGTGCTCGCTCATCCTCGGAAAGGGCCTCTCCGCAAACCCCCGACCTAATAAGCGCAAAAAAGAGTTTAATCATATCGCCGTCCATTAGGTGCCCTCCCTTTTTTATTAAAACTTTCTCCAAACCATTTTATTTACAACGCCCGTGTATGACTGAATAATCTTAACAACCTTTGTGGAAACGTTTTCTTCGACATAATCCGGGACAGGTGTACCGAAAACGCCGTCTTCATTCATTGAAACAGCTGTCTCAACGGCCTGTAAAAGTGAATTTTCATCAATTCCCGCAAGAACAAAGCAAGCCTTATCAAGTGCTTCGGGACGCTCGGTCGAGGTTCTTATGCACACAGCCGGGAAAGGGCTGCCCACACTCGTAAAAAACGAGCTTTCTTCGGGGAGTGTACCGCTATCGGAAATAACGGCAAAAGCATTTTTTTGAAGACAGTTGTAATCATGAAAGCCCAGGGGTTCGTGTTTTATAACGCGGCTGTCAAGAACAAAGCCACTCTCCGAAAGCCTCTTCTTTGAACGCGGATGGCACGAATAAAGAATAGGCATATTATAGCGCTCTGCTATTTTGTTGATCGCGGTAAAAAGCGAAATAAAATTCTTTTCGGTATCTATATTTTCTTCACGGTGAGCGGAAAGAAGAATATATTTTTTCTTTTCAAGACCCAAGCGTGAAAGTATATCCGATTTTTCAATATCGGAAAGATTTTTATGAAGAACCTCTGCCATAGGTGAGCCTGTAACATATGTACGCTCCTTGGGAAGTCCGCATTCGGCAAGATAGCGACGCGCATGCTCACTGTACGCCATATTTACATCCGAAATAATATCTACAATACGCCTGTTTGTTTCCTCGGGAAGGCACTCATCCTTACAACGGTTGCCTGCCTCCATATGGAATATCGGAATGTGAAGCCTTTTTGCCGAAATAGCCGAAAGACAAGAATTGGTATCACCTAAAATAAGAAGCGCATCGGGCTTTACGGAAGCCATAAGCTTATATGAGCAATTTATAATATTGCCGACCGTAGCGCCGAGATCATCACCAACGGCATTCATATAAACCTCCGGCTCATCAAGCTTTAAATCTCTGAAGAAAATGCCGTTAAGGTTATAATCGTAATTTTGTCCCGTATGGGCAAGCAAACAATCAAAGTATTTTCTGCATTTATCAATAACCGCGGCAAGTCTTATTATTTCGGGTCTTGTACCCACAATTATAAGAAGCTTTAATTTGCCGTTGTTTTTAAAGCTAATATCGGAATAATCAAGCTTAATATCCATTTATACTTCCTCCACGGGTTCAAAATATGTATCCGGATGCGCGGGATCAAAAAGCTCATTTGCCCACATTACGGTAACAAGCTTTTCCGTATCGGATAAATTTATAATATTGTGCGTATACCCGGGTAGCATATGAACGGCCTCGGGCTTTTCGCCGCTCACCTCAAATTCGAGAATCTCATCCGTGCCGATTTTTCTTTGTCTTATAAGCCCCTTACCGCTTACAACGATGAAAAATTCCCATTTTGTATTGTGCCAATGCTGACCCTTTGTAATACCCGGCATTGAAATATTTACTGAAAATTGACCGCATTTTTCCGTCTTCAAAAGCTCCGTAAAGCTACCCCTTTGATCAACGTTCATTTTAAGAGGAAATGAAACTTTTTCCTTGGGAAGATAAGAAAGATAAGTACTGTAAAGCTTTTTTTCAAAAGAATCCTCGGGAATTTCGGGTAACACGAGCGTTTGCGGCTGATTTTTGAAGCACTCAAGCAAATCGGCAATTTCGCCGAGAGTAACCTTATGCGTTTTGGGGACGGCGCAAAAGCTTCCCTCATCGCACAAAACAGTGTCAATCCCGTCAAATTCACAATGGTGCTCATTTCCCGTAAGTGCCGAAAGCATTTCAAAAACAAGGTCATCTATATAAAGAAGCTCCAAAAGGGTGGTACGGTCATTTACGGTTATGGGCAAGCCGTTTGCGGTATTATGGCAAAATGTAGCAACAGCACTGTTGTAATTCGGCTTGCACCACTTTCCGAATAAATTCGGAAACCGGTAAACAAGAACCTTTGCACCCGTTTCTGCTGCATACGAAAAAGCAAGCTCCTCGCCCGCCTTTTTGCTTCTGCCGTAAGGACTGTCGTAGCGCCCGATGCAGGTTGCTTGAAGCGATGAAGAAATCATAACCGGGCAAATATTGTTATGCTTTTTGAGTAAATCAAAAAGCTTTTCGGCAAAGCCGAAATTACCTTGCATAAATTCATCTGTATTTTGGGGTCTGTTTACTCCGGCAAGGTTAAACACAAAATCGGCTTTCTCACAATATAAATCAAGAAGCTTTTCTTGAGTATCAATATCGTATTGAAAAATCTCGTCAATTACAATATCCGGATGTGTTCTGTCCTTGCCGTCGCGAATATTTTTAAGCGCTTCAACAAGGTTTTTTCCCACAAAGCCGGCAGAACCCGTTACAAGAATATTCATAAAACCTTACCCCTGCTTTTTAAGCTCATCCTTAATATATTGAAGAGCAGCTATTTTTTCTTTTGTCTGCTCAACGGAAAGAAGCTCTGTATTGTTTGAATTAAACTCACTCAAAAGATTACGGTCAGCCTCGCCGTTTGAAAAGAATTTATCGTAATTAAGTCCGCGCTTGTCGCTGGGAACTCTGTAAAAATTACCCATATCCACCGCATGTGCGCACTCCTCGTTCGTAAGGAGAGTTTCGTACATTTTTTCACCGTGACGAATTCCGATAATTTTAATTTCATCCTTTTTGCCGCCGAAAAGCTCGCAAACAGCCTCAGCTTGAGTTTTGATTGTACACGCCGGCGCCTTTTGAACAAGAATATCTCCGTTTTCGCCATGCTCAAACGCAAAAAGAACAAGGTCAACAGCCTCATCAAGCGACATTATAAAGCGGGTCATGGAAGGCTCCGTAATGGTAATCGGCTGACCTGCTCTTATTTGGTCTATCCAAAGCGGAATAACAGAACCGCGCGAGCACATAACGTTACCGTAACGAGTACAACAAATTTTTGTGTTACCGGAGGTTCTGCTTTTGGCAACAGCCACACGCTCCTCGAGAGCCTTGGTAATACCCATTGCATTTACGGGATACGCTGCCTTATCTGTTGAAAGACAGATAACAGACTTAACCCCTTCTTCAATAGCGGCGGTTAAAACATTATCCGTACCTATAACATTTGTTCTGACAGCCTCCATTGGGAAAAACTCGCAAGAAGGTACCTGCTTCAAGGCTGCAGCATGGAATATATAATCAACACCGTGAATCGCATTTTTTACAGATGTAATATCCCTTACATCGCCTATAAAAAATCTGATTTTTTCGGCAACCTCGGGCATTTTTGCCTGAAACTCATGACGCATATCGTCCTGTTTTTTCTCATCACGCGAAAAAACTCGAATTTCACCTATATCGGTTTTCAAGAATCTGTTTAAAACAGCATTTCCGAACGAGCCCGTACCGCCCGTAATCATAAGGGTTTTATCTTTAAATAAGGACATTTTTATCTTCCTTTCAAAAAAATGGCAAATATTATATCATTTTATTGTAATTCCGCGCTCTTCAAGCATTTTCTCGTGCCGGGTAATTTCCTCCGGCGTAAACCGCTCGAATACTTTTCTTTGCGGAACACCGACATAAACCGAATACGGCGGAACATCCTTTGTTACGACCGCTCCCGCACCTATCACACTGCCTCTTCCTACGGTAACTCCCTTTAAAATAATAGCTCCCGTACCAACCCAACAGCCGGCTTCTATAACGACATCGCGATCATATATTTTTCCGGTTGCCTTTTTGTCTTTATCGGTAATTTCGATTATGTGCTTTCCTACAATATCGGTAGCGTGATCACCGGTATAAACCGTAACATTGGGTCCGAAAACAACATAATCATGTATTTTTATTGTAGCCATGGTAGAAACGAGGTTTACCCCACTGCCGATGTTTACATTCGAACCGACTTCAACATTTCCTATTATTTTACTGCCTTTTCCGATAAAAACATTTTTCCCGTACGATTTCAATTATCGTATGCGGTTAAATTGCAGGATTTTCTTTATGAAATCTTTAATATTTCTCATAACAACACATCCCTTCACTGTTTTATTTTTTTGTGCAGCCTTGGAAAATTACTCGTTTTTACTGTGATAGTTTTTATAAATCGGATCAATTTCGCAAAGCTCGTAAAAATTATCTATTTCCATTATATCCGTTTTACTGCATTCACGAATTTCAACCTTATAATGCTCCTTACACTGCACAAGCGGTATAAATTCCCAAAATAAATCCTTACCGCCCTCTTTTTTATACTCGGCAGCCCAATCCTCGCGAAGCTTTTTCGAATCCTCTTCATTCCAATAGGCAATTTCGTACTGATTAAAGCAATATGTACCGCCCTTGCGATAATTTTCGGCAAAGCCCTTATTAAAATCAAAGCACCAATCATCCGTTTCAAGCGCAAACGAGGCGAGGTAATTGCTTCTGTAATGATATTTTTTTATAACAGCCGGATTTGAAACAAGAAGGTCTCCGGCGCAAATATAGCAATTATCAACCTTTTCACCGGCAAGAAGTGCCGATGAAATATTATTTTCCGTTTCGTAGCTGTCGTTATCAACAAGATTCAAAAAGGGATATTTTGTAAGAAGCGCATCAAACTTCTCCTTTAAATAGCCCCTCACAACGGTAATGTCGGTAATATCCTTTGCCACAAGTGCATCTATAAGCCTGTCTATAATTCTTATTCCGTTTACTTCTACCAGGGGCTTGGGAATGTCAAGCGTTACGGGAATCATTCTTGAACCGAAGCCGGCGGCAAATATTACCGCCCTTTTTACGCGGTAAGGCTCAAGAGCTTCAAGTCCCTTTTCGGTAATTTCAAGCTCCTCACCGTTTTTTGTTATATATCCGTTTGAAGAAAGAAAGCTTCTTTCCTTCATAACGGCGCTGCCGGATATTTTTAAAGTATCCATAATTTCGCGCCACGGATATTCCTTTTTGCCGTACTCCTCAACAAGACTTAAAATTTCAAACTGATACCTGTTAAGCTCCATTATACACTCTCCGATATATTTATTTACCTTCAAAGCTTTTAAGCCAATTATAATGATTCAGCATTTCATTAAGTCGACTTTCAAGCGGATAAATCTTTTTATAATCACTGTACATTTTACTTAAAACATACTCGTAATTAACGGGAATTCTAAACTCCCCGTTTTCTGTTTTATAAAGCATTGTTTCGCGCATCTTGTCGGACTCGTAATATCTGTTCACAGAGCCGTACTCGGCGCTGACGCTTATGGGCTCGGTATCATAATCGTATTTTGTACAAAGCTCATAATACTCGCGGTCTATATCCTTTAAGCTGTACTTTAAGCACTTTAGCTTTCTATAAAGAATGCCGCCTAAGGTCTTTACTCTTCCGTTGCTGTTTTCAAAAGCCTTTATAAGCTTTGCGTATCTTGTATTAAACGTAAACTTAACTCTCTCGGCAAATTGCTTTCTCTCGTTTTCATCCTCGGGTGCACCTATAAGATAAAATACATCAACGTGCAAAACCTCCGTGCGGTAGCCCTTTGGCGCCAATCTCATAATATAGTGTCTGCACTTCGAATTAACCTCGGGGCAGTAAAAATAATATTTCTCGTCAAGCTCCTTTTTCAAGGCTTCAACAAGAGCCTCTCGCTCCTTAAACGGAACAAAAACATCAATATCATAATCCCACGGAATTTGACCGTTATCACGTACAGCACCCAAAAGCGAGCCGTAAGCAAGTTGGTAGCGAATACCGCATTTTTCGCAAACGCGGTGAAACTCCGAAAGTGTGTCAAGCGCCTTTTGCTGATATGCCATAAAGCCCTCATAAATTTCCTCGAAATTTTCGGGACAGATATTACTGTTTAAAACCTCTGTTTTAAATTCGTCTCTTGTCATTTTAAGCCTCCGTTAATGTGTTACACTCATTTCTTTTTGCCGAGCTTTGCCTTTACAAGCCCCATAAAGGGTTTAATTGTTTTTCTGTTCATAAAAAGAACAAGGGCGATATATAAAAGTACAACTAAAATTTTATATGCAAAATTGACAATACTGAAGGTGTATTGATATTTTGTATACGAAAAAACAAGTCCGCCGAAAATAAACACGGTAACGACCGCGGTATTTTTTATAAAATCGAAAAGCCTTAAGCCTATGTCGTCAAAGCGCTTGCTTATAATTACAACAATCGCCACTCTTACTACCATGGAAATCGCATCGGCAATAATAGAACCGTAAATTCCGTAAGCGGAAATAAAGAAATACGAAAGAACAAGGTTAATTATGCTGCTTGAAAGCGTGGCTGTGAAAAGAAATTTTGAAGCTTTTTTGTAATAAAAAAGCACTTCAACATAAAAGTAATACATTGTTTTTATTGCAAACGTAAGTACAATAAGCGGAACAAACTTCCACGCCTCGGCATAGCTTTTTTCAAGAAACAAAACTATATAGTCCTGCGCAAAAAGCGATATGCCTATAAAGAACAAGCCTATAACGGCTATCATCATTTTCGAAATGCTTCGTATAAATGCTTTGTAGCCCTCTTCCTTGGATTTGAGCTTTTCGTAAAGCCACGGTCCGTACGCCTGGTCAACATAAACCTGAATGGTATCCGCAATATTTCCGAACTGCGAAGCTATTGAATAAATACCCACACCGGCAAGCGATGCTGCATCGCCTATAAATATCTTTGAAACAAGCGTGGCTATTTGCGTTGAAAGGTTGTGCGGCATAATCGGCACGGAATATTTAAGCGCGCTTTTCAAAAGCTTAATATCAATACAAAAACGTATCTCCTTATGACTTATCATATCAATAAGAAAATATACAGTGTAAACAATATAGCTTATCATTGTTGCGAGAAGAGAGCCAACGGCACCTTTTTTCAAAACAACAACAAACAATATGTTCAATGCCAACGTTACAAAGAAATAAACAATGCTCAAAACAGAGCTTTTGGCAGCTTTTTGTTGACTTCTTAAAACATACTCATAAACGGTTTGCTCACAAAAGAATACAAGAGAAATAAGAGTAATTACAATTACGGGGTAAAAATCAACGCCCTGAAAAACATATTTTGAAAGAGCACCCTTAAAAACCGTAAACAGCGCAAAAAATCCAACGCCCGAAAGAAAAACAAAGCTTACAACGGTGCCGTAAAAGCGTTTAAGCTTTTCGGGTTCCTCTTTATAATCAACATAAAAACGCCTTACTGCGGCAAAAAGCGAAAACGAAACAACAAAGCACATTGTTGAAATAAAGCTTGTTGCAATACTTGTTATACCGTAATCATCTGTTGTAAGGTAAGCCGTATAAAGCGGCAAAAGAAAAAACGAAAAGCATTTTAAAAGCAGACCGCTTACGGAATATATTACGGAATTTATAACAACCTTTTTACCGGAGGTACTTTTACTTGCCAAATAAATCTAATCCTTTCAAACAAAATCCACCGGATTTTATTACTTATTACCGTTTTCCAAACCGGAAAGCTTTAACATACTTCCTATTTCGTAATCACTTGCTTCGTCCTTAAACGGCGTAAAGCCGGCGCCCGTAAACAATGTAAGCTCGGAAAAATAAACTCTGCCGTTAATTTCATAAAGATCAACACGCAAAAAATCAAACCCCGAGGAAAGCTTTTTCGCAATCTCAACCATTTTGTCAAACTGTGAGGGCTTTTCGGGAAGAACCTTAAACGGCTTATAATCGCAACGCTCATACGAAGCCTGCTTCCAATCGAGTGTCAAAAAGCTTATTGCTGCGGTATCGTGATTATCGAGTCCTTCCGAAAGGTAAAGAAATTTAGGCTCGCCGTTAAAGCAGAAAAACTTGTAATCCCTAAGACCGACGCCGGAATTGTCAATCATAAACTCCTCCGCGATGATTTTTCTGGGAACATCCTTATAAGGCCATTCACGCTGAGTTAAATAGTAATCCTGCGCCATGCCTTTTCTAAGCTCCTCTTTGACCTTTTCGATATCGAGCTTTGATTTATCCTTGCAAATACACATTCCGAGTCCGGAATTGTGGTTGCACTTTAAAACAAACTTATCGGGAAGTGCATCAAAGTCTATTTCATCGGGGCTGTCCCAAGCACCTATAAGCGGAATTAAATATTCCTCGCCCAAAACCTCTTTAATGTAATCTCTTACAAGATACTTGTCAACAAGCTTGGTATATAAAGGATTTCTGTCGTAAAGCTTAATCCATTGAAGCTTTTCATTGAAGGTTTGAGGGTTTTCAAGATCAAGCTTTTTACCCATTGCGAGATGAAATTTTGTTTTTAAAAATTTTTCATCCGAAAGCTTATCGGTATTTGTTTTTCCCCAAAGCACCAAAAGCGCGGTTCGCGGATTCTTAACTGCCTTGATAAGCTTATCTATCATCTTAAAAGACCTCTTTTCATAATTTCCTTTTCTTTAACACCCATGGCAAAGCCAACTCCCAAAAGAAGCCACACACCTTTTCCCGAGTAGCTTACCATACCGTAATCCATAATAAGCCTTACAAGCAAAAAAATAAACATCATTATGCACGTCTGATTTTTTCTTTTCATTCCCCTAACACAGCCCAAAGCCACATAACCGTACAATAAATAATAAAGAACAAATCCCACAAGACCGTAATTTGCAAGAAGCTCTAAAAAATTGTTATGAGAATAGGTGTTGTAGCCGCTAAGCGTTCTGAATGCTTCTGCTCCGTTTCCGAAAAACGGCCTTTGAAGAAAAAGCTCTATTGCGTCTTTTCTCATTGATGCTCTTATGTCATCCGAATAACTCGAGCCGGAAAAAAACTCGTTTAATCTTGTGGAGATTGTTCCGAATATCGGCAAGCTCAAAAGATACGTCAATGCGACACCGCAAATTGCACAGATAATTACAACCTTATAAATACGCCTTAAGCCATATTTAAATACAAGAATGAAAAACACTCCTATTGCAATTGCAAAAATTGCTTTTTTGGAGCCGCTCGAAAGAGCAAAAAACACAAAACAGGCACTTCCCACAAGATAAAGCCACTTTTTTTTAAAAAAGGCAAAATAAAATCCGCAAATACACGCATAAGAAAAAACAAGACCGAAGGTGTTTTCATTTCCTATTTCGCCGCCGACTCTCGTGCCCTCCTGCATTTGCTCAATAAGTCCGGAAAAACCGTACACCGCAAGCGAATATGCAAGAAGCGCAAGACCCGAATAAAACAACGCTTTAAAATAAAGCTCGTATGAGTCTGTATTAAAAGCTATTTCATAAACAAAAAATGCCATTATAAGAGTTTGAATAAGTGTAATAAGATGCCCTGCCGCAACAGCTTGAGACGGTGCCCAAAGCGTAGCGAAAATAAACCAATACACATTCAGTATCATAAGCACTACGGGTGTTGAAAACCGTATTTTCGCGCCGGTAATAAGCGATAAAGCAGACATTGCCATAAACACAAATATCATATATCGCGGAATTATATAAAGAGATTCATGTTCGCCGAAAACATTAATTGTTACAACGCTTAAAAAAAACAACAGCACCGATATAGTTAAGCATACAGATGCCAACGATACGTTTCCGCGCTTTCTATTAGCAAGAATTTGTTCCATATTTCTCTCCTCAATCAGTTATCTTCTATTATCGACATATACGCCTCGCGGCAAGCTTCATAACTGAACTCCGCTCCTCGCTTTAACGCTTTTTTCGCAAGCTCTGCTCTTTTTCCGCTATCTAAAGCAAGCTCCGACATAGCCCTTGCAAGTACTTTTTCGCCGTCTGTCAAGGTAGTCGCTTCCCAATTTTCCTCATCCTCAAGCGCCGGAACAAGTATGCCGTAGTCGCACTCGGTTGGTGAAGTACATTCCGTTTTAAAATCCGGAATTTTATTTAAAATTTCTCGCGGACCGGATTTACAATCCGCAGCTATTACGGGAAGTCCGCAAACCATTGCCTCCGTCATACCGTTCGGAAAGCCCTCAAAAAGAGAGGAAAGAACATATACATCCGACTGCTTATGGTATTTAAACGGATTTTCAACTCTGCCGGTTAAAAGAACATCGTTTTCCAAGCCGAGCCGGGAAATAAGCTCCGATGTATTTCCGGAGGATTTATCCTCACCGACTATTATAAGCTTGACATCCTCCTTGAGTTTTTTAACCTCCGAAAAAGCCTTTATTAAATGCCAAAAGCCTTTTTGATGCATTATTCTGCCAACACTTATAAAAACGGTTTTATTCTCCGTAAAAGCCTTAACCCTTTCATCTACGGCTTCTTTCATTGAATTATGTATTTCGTCGGCATCATACGGATTATAAATAACCTTGATTTTCTCATCCGTAATGCCGTAATCTTCTATATAGCTGTTTGCAATAACCCTTGAAACCGGCACAATTAAATCCGCTTTTTTATAAAGCTTTTTTATAAGAAGGTTTGTAAGTCTGCCGAGAAGGCTCGCACTGTTTTCGGATTTTGAATAATTTCTTACGGATACGACATTTTTGCAAGCGCCGCCCGAAAGAATATTTACAATATTGGGGCTGTCAAGAAAGCTTATAACACAATCAAGCTTATACTCCTTTTTCGCTTTTTTTAACGCCCTTACTCTTTGGGGCAAAAGAAGAAGCTTATTTAAAAGTCCGCTTTTGGCAGGAGTATTTAAATTTACAAGCGTGCCGCCGCATTCATACTCCATAAATGTGTCTTCAAAAAGAATAACGTATACATTATAGTCATTTTCAAGAATTTTAGAAAGCCTTGAAACAACGCGCTCTGCGCCGCCGCTGTTCATTTCGCTTATAAAAAGTCCTATGTTTTTCATTTTTACCGTTAATCCTCCCAGATTTTTTCAAGCATTGCGGTAACCTTTTCTATAGTGTAATTTTCGTTTAATCTGCTTTGTGCATTTTGTGAAAGCTCCGCACGCTTTTGAGGATTTTCAATAAGCTCCGCAAGCGTCGCAGAAAGCGCCTCTTCATTTCTCGGCTCAAAAACAATTCCGCTGTTTTCCGAAAGCATTTCGGGAATTGCGCCGACATTCGTTGCGGCAATAGCCTTTTTAAGCGCCATTGCCTCCATTATTACATACGGAAAGCCCTCCGTATAGCTCGGAAGCACAAAAATTTCCGCTCTGTTTATAAGCTCCATTGCCTCGTCGTGTGGCTTTTCACCCAAAAAACTTACATTTTCCGTATTACTTAATGCCTTAAGCTCGTTTAAATACTCTTCCTTTGCGGGTCCTATTACCCAAAGAGCCCAATCGGGGTGAGCCTTACCAACGACATTCCAAGAAGAAACAAGCTCCTTTGTTCCCTTTGTGGGAATTACCCACCCAAGGTAAGCAACGGCATTTTCCGTTTTTACAGGCTCGGGAAGCACCTTTGTGTCAATGGGGTTCGGAACAAATTCGCTTTTAGCTTCGGGACAATGCTTTTTTAAAGCTTCAAGCGAGGTATTGTCAATTGCAATAACCGTTTTAGCTTTAAGCATTGCTTTTTTTAAAAGCTGCCATTCCCTTGTATTTGCCGCGGAAATTTGCGGCACTCTGCCAAAATGAAGATGGTAAACAACGGGAACGTCGTATTTTTTTGCGGTACGCATTAAAAGCAGGTCCCTTATTACCGCCAGCTGACCGCTTGTTGTCATATGAATACACTTAACGGAAGCTTTTTTCAAAGCAGCCTTAAGCTCCTTGTTCTTTTTGAACATATCAAAGCCGCTTACAAAAACCCTGCTGAAAAGCCCTCTGCCCTCGGTGCTTCGCGCTTTAGGCGCCGTATTTACAATTTCAAGCTCGTATTTTTCGCTTTCGCCGTAAAAGCCCTTAATCATATTCGACCAATTGGCTATACCGCCGTACGGTGGCGGAAACGGTGAAACAAGACAGATTTTTTCTTTCATTTGTTCCTCTTTAAAATATATGTAAATTTATTTCATAAGCTTTTCCAATTGGTCCACTACCAAATCCATTGCAAAATGGTCGTTAAAATACTGTTTTGCTTTATCCCTCATACTATCCAATTCAATAGACTGCATTACATCGTTTCTGACCGTGTTTGCCAATTTATCTGCATCTTGTTCACAAATAAATCCACATTGCGCTTCGTTTACAATATGAGCGCTTTCTCCGCCGGCGGCTGCAAGAATCGGCGTTCCGCAAGCCATATAAGACTGAAGCTTTGCGGGCAATGTCATATCGAATAATTGATTTTTCTTAAATGATAAATACGCACAATCGGCAAAATGTATATATCTGTTGGCTTCTGCCTCCGAAACCTTGCCAATGAATGTAACAACACTTGAAAGATTCTTTTCCGTTACCCGCTTTTGCAATTTTTCTCTTGCTCTGCCATCACCGACAATAAACCATCTGACTTTAGTATCTTTTAATTTTTCGGCTGCATCAACAAGCAAATCCAAGCCTTGTGCTTCTCCGACATTACCCGTAAATACAATATTGAAACAGTCATCGGAATAGCATTTTGGCTTGGTAATTTCGGAAAAATCCGGCTTCGCACAAAATTGCGGCCAAAACACCAGCTTATCCTTTGGTACGCCTCTATCGGCAATATTCTCTACAAACGAATTTGACGAGCATAATATCTTATCGCTCGCAGAATAAATCTTATTGACGATTTTGTTAATAGCGCCAATAACTATCTTATTGTGTATCCCAAGTACAATCTCAACATTTTCCGGCCAAAGATCCTGTACATTAAAAAATATGGGTGTTCCGAACTTCTTTTTGTATTCAACAGCAGGAAGGCCTACCGTAACGGGAGACACCTCAAATACATAAACCGCATCAAACCTTTCGTTGCACCTTTTAACCCACTTTTTTCCTTCGCTGACAAATGTATAACAGTTAAGTAATAAGCCAAGCGGCGTTTTTCCTCTCGGACGCATCTTGATTCTTTCAATTCTCGCGCCGTTCCATTCCTTGTCATAGGGCTTATTGAAACCGTACCCATCATATATCTTCCCTTGCGGATACTGAGGATATCCCGTTAATACCGTCACATCATGACCGCGATTTACAAGTTCTGTAACAAGTGTGTTTACACGGAATATTTCCGGATAAAAATATTGTGTGACAACCAAGATTTTCATGCTTCTTTTTCAGTCCTTTGTATGCTATTTTCCAAATCAGCCACCCTGTATTCAACCTTATACTCACTCAAGCTCATATCATAGCTCAAGCTACCAAACGCCTTATTCACGAGTCCCGTCAAGTGGCTCATAATTTTCAACACCCATCCGAGTCCCTTAATCAGCCGCACCTTTTTACCATGAGCTTTCGCAATCATCCTCACCAATTCACCGGTATTGCTGTACTCGCGATTTTGCGGAAAGAATGTTCCGCTCTCGCAATTTTCAACCATAAGCCTGACAAACTCGCACAAATTTTCAATATAAAGCATAGAGCGCTCATTTTTGACATATGGAAAAACCGGCGTTTTCATAGCTATCTTAGCCAATAACGGGTAATTCCCCTTACTGCCTTTCCCGCAAATCATAGGCGGACGCAGAATGACAACTTTAAAATTATCATCATTCAGAGGTCTGATTCCGTTCTCCGCCTGCACCTTACTGTCACCATAGCAATTGGCGGGTGAAACAGGCGTATCTTCGGTAATAAGCTTAGTCTTTCCAATAGCTGCACTATCACCGTAAACAATCGCACTACTCATAAAGATGAACTGCTTTGCCCCGTCAGCCTTGGCTTTCTTGGCGGTTTCCACTGTCAAATCGGTATTTACGGAATAATACAGCTTTTCCTTCTCGGCGCTGATTTTACCGTTATCCGAATGTGCAATACCGGCTACATGAAAAACCGCATCATATCCGGAAAAGCTCTTATTTCGCCAAGAACCGTCGATCATATCAACGGTATCCACAGCATAATCGGTTGAATAAGTTTCTTTAATGTATTTTTCAAACGACATACCGATGTAGCTGTTCGCGCCCGCAATCAAAATCTTCTTCATTTTTTAATAATCTCTTTCTCTTGTTCTGCCTTGCTCTCGGCCTTTTTCATCTCACCCGTACCGCCTTCAACAACGCCCTCGTGCTTCAACACGCTTACAATCGTACCGAAGAAGCACTTCATATCCATCGCAAAACCTTTAAATTTGCCTGCATTTAAAGCTGTGGCGTATTCACCGTCAAACCTTGCTTTAACATCAATTTCAAGCTCATCTCGACCGTTTATCTGCGCCCAGCCGGTAATGCCGGGTTTAATATCATTTGCTCCGTATTTTTCACGCTCGGCTATTAAATCCTCTTGCGACCACAAAGCGGGTCTGGGCCCGATTACAGATAATTTCGACGTAAACACCTGATAAATCTGCGGAAGCTCATCAAGACTGGTCTTGCGTATAAAACGCCCCACACCGGTAATATATTGATCGGGGTTTTCAAGAAGATGTGTGGGAATATCATGCGGTGTAGACATCTTCATGCTGCGAAATTTCCAAATCATAAAATATGTAATCTCACCGTTTTTCTTTTTACCAACTCGTTTTTGTTTAAACAAAACAGGACCGGGGTCATCAATTTTAATCGCAGCGGCAATAATCAACATCGGAATTGCCAAAACAACAATAGCAATACCCGACAGAACAATATCAATAAATCTCTTTACAATATGCTTATACATCTTGCCAGTAACTCCTTTTTAAATTACCTTCATTTTCAAACATATATTAAATCCGTTGATTTCTTTAAATATACCAATCGAATACTCCGCACTTTTTCCGAATGGAAAATAAATCTCAATTTTTTATAGCAGCTTTGTGCTTATATACCTCTCCGCTGCAAATTTTTGTACCTGCAGGCACAACACAATACCCCTCAACCGTGGCATTGCAATCAATATGAACACCGTCACAGCACGTCGTTTCATGGTTTACAACAGCACCGGCGGAAATAATGCAACCGGAGCATATAACAGAACCCGCTTGAACAACCGCCATGGGCTCAATAATGCAACCGCTCATAATTTGCGCCGAGGGGGATATATACGATTTGGGAGAAATAAGAGAAGCAATGCGATACTGTGTTTCTTTTTGTATTTTATCAAGCAATGAAAGTCTGATTTTCGGATTACCGATTGCAACGATAATATCACTGTATCGGTTAGACAATTCGCCGATATCTTTTACAACTCCGATAACTTCAACTCCGTTTGAAGCTGTCGTTCTCACATCGTCAACAAAGCTGATTTTTTCAAAACACCCCATATCTGCTGCTATTTCAAAAGCAACAACACCGTATGTACTTGCTCCGACTATCAACAAATTTCGGTTCATTTGATATTACACCTTTCAAAATCAATATTAAAGAAGCCTTTGACATACCGTTACTCGACCATATACTTAAGTGCATCGTGGGTGTTGCAAGCCAAGCTTTATTTTTAAAAGGTTCAACTTCCATAAGGCTTTCTCCGGTTATTTATTTCACCGCAGCTATTGCCTCGTACTCGGAATTTTTCGGGGTATATGTGGGAACTATTTCGCTTAATTCGCGGATTATGTCGGTGCGGGAGCAAGCTTCTATATGCCCTTTAAGCTCTTCAAGCTGTGAAAAGAGCTTGTCCGAATCAATTTCAATCGGCTTTGCGATATAAATAAGGTCGTTCTCCGTTTTTTGAATGCCCTCCTCGGCAATTAAAAGCTCCTCGTAAAGCTTTTCGCCCTCTCTGAGGCCCGTATATTTAATTTCAATATCCTCGCCGACTCTGTAGCCCGAAAGGCGAATGAGGTTTTCGGCAAGCTCTCTGATTTTTACGGGCGTGCCCATATCGAGAATAAATATTTCGCCGCCCTTTGCAACCGCGCCCGCCTGAAGAACAAGCGAAACAGCCTCGGGAATGAGCATAAAGTAGCGTATAATATCGGGGTGAGTAACCGTTACGGGACCGCCTGCCTCAATTTGCTCCTTAAACAGCGGTATTACACTGCCGTTTGAACCCAAAACATTACCGAAGCGAACGGCTACAAACTCCGTTTTTGACTTTTTGTTAAACGATTGAACAATCATCTCGCACGTTCTTTTTGTTGCACCCATAACATTTGTGGGATTAACCGCCTTATCGGTGGAAATCATAACAAACCGTTCAACTCCGTAGCGGTCTGCCGTACGCGCCAAATTATATGTACCGAAAATATTGTTCTTAACAGCCTCCTTGGGACTGTCCTCCATAAGCGGAACGTGCTTATGCGCCGCCGCGTGGTAAATAATATTGGGGTGATACTCTTCAAAAACCTCACAAAGACGCTTTTCGTCTCTTACGGAGCCTATAAGCACCTTAAGGTCAACATCTTTATATTCCCTTTTAACCTCCTGCTGAATTTCATATGCGCCGTTTTCGGCAATATCGAAGATTATAACCGTTTTGGGCGCGCCGCTTTTTGCTATTTGGCGAACAAGCTCGCCGCCTATTGAGCCGCCGCCGCCCGTAACAAGAACCGTTTTGCCCTTAAGAAGAGCGAATGCACCGGAAAGATCGGGTTTAATTTGCGGTCTGCCCAAAAGGTCCGTATACTCAACCTTGCGAAGCTTCGCGCCGATTTTTCCGTTATTTACGTATTTTGCATCTGCCGGAAGTGTTTTAAGCTTGCAGTCCGTATTTTTGCAAATTTCGAGAATTTCTTTTTTGCGGCTCTCCGAGGCGGAGGGTATTGCAAGATAAATCTCATCAATTCCGAGGCGGTTTACGGTATCTATTATCACATCTCTGCCGCCGTAAACCTTAACGCCGTTTAAGTACTCTCCCTTTTTGCGAATATTATCATCAATAAGAGCTACAACGTCGTACCTTGAATAATACTGCACCGAGGTGCGGAATTCTTTGATTAACGCATCCGCGGCATTGCCCGCGCCTACAATCATAACCTTGCTCTTTTTGCCGCCGAACGATGCACGCTTTTTTTCAACAACACCCTTACGCCACGCCCTGTAAAAAAGAAGCACACACGAGCGTATTACGAGTACAGCCAAAAACTCTATTGCCGAATAAAGCGCGAACCACGTTATAAACGTTCTGGCATTTGAAAGCCAAATAAACGCGCACACACCGAAGGTAACCGCCTTTGATATCAAAAACGCAACACCGAGCACGACGTAATCGTGCATACTGAAATATTGCCACATTGAGCGGTAGCTTTTTGAAAAAAGAAAGATAAGCGCCATTAAGACAAAATCTATTGCCAAAACAACAAGAACCCACTTTTTACACCATTCAGGCGTAGGCGAAGAGCCGTCAAACTTTAAAATAAGTGACAACGCACCCGCCAAAAGCATTACAAGTGCATCGGATATTACGAGAACTGCCTTACTGTGCTTTTTTGCAAATGTGGCAAGACCGACTATAAAAGACAAAATTATCACACTTTCTGAAAAAATATACCCGTTTTTAAAATGCTGTAAAAGAAATTTACGTCAGCTGTTACACTCTCAAAAAGAGTTGTTTAACCGTAAAAAAACGCCGTTTTTCGCCACTTTTACGCAGCCATCCCCCACTACGGCATTCTCACTTGCAATTCTATCACAAAACAGCATGAATTACAATATGCAATATGACGAAATTGAGGAAATGTTTTCTGTAATATTGTCATTATATGTATTTTAATCATTATATTGTAAAAAAGAACAGCTTGTTCCCCTTCGTTTTTTTCTCGCGCTTGACTTTTACCGGATAAACGAGTATACTAAGCCTTGCGACACAACTTTATACATAGGTTATACCGGGTTTGCGTTTTTATGTAAAAAATGCATGCTCTTATCGGCTTACCCGGAGTGTATAGCAGATGTTGTGTCGCAGCAAACGGAGTTATGTGTTTTTTGGCGTAGCTTCGGCTACGCTTTTTAATTTTAGGTGTGATTTTTCCGGGAGGTGCTACAAAAAATTTTTATCGATTTAATTTTTTGTAGCAGTAGACAACGCGGCTATTTTAAGATATAATAGTCAAACCACTATGCCATTTTTGGTGCGATTATAATTCTAAAGGCGAAAAAAGGAATATGACATTTGGCGAGTATTTAAACGAATGCATTGACAAAAGAGACATACCTATTGCAAAAATCACACGTATTTCGGGCATTAACAGAGGCAAACTTTACAACGTTTTTTATAACAAAAGAAAGCTTTCGGAGGAAGAGCTTTTTTCATTAATAGAAAAATCGGAAATCGCTTCGCGATTTCCGAGATTTTGCATTTTGCATTCTGCATTTTGCATTTGCGCGACAAATGTCGCGCATTGCAGTGAACGCGGGCGTTTAAAAAACGCCCCTACGTTGCGTATGCAATATATGCACGCGTGGTGGCGGGTTTGTTCGCGCGGGGCGCGAACGCGGGCGTTTAAAAAACGCCCTACGTTGATATGCAATGTGTGCACGCGTGGTGGGTTTATTTTACAATGCATTACCCGACCGCCGTAGGCATTCTCGCGCGTATGCGCGAACAAAATCAAATCGCCCTCGGCGATTTCCGAGATTCTGCATTTTGCATTTGCGCGCTATGCGCGCACTGTTTTGCATTTGCGCGCCGTGCGCACCGCCGCGTATTACAAGAAC